>NZ_JAFAGT010000057.1 GCF_019237615.1 Roseateles sp.
CCCTGCCTCGGCCAGCGCCCAGGCCATCAGTCGGCCGGCCAGGCCAGCGCCGGCGATCGCGATGCGTGCCATATCGCCTCAGCGGCCGGCGGGCTGGTCGGCGCTGGCGCGGATCGGCACGTAGAGCTGCCCGCCGCCCGCGCGGAACTCCGCACTCTTGCCCGCCATGCCCTGCTGTTGCGCGGCATAGGCCTGCACGTCCTGCGTGATCTTCATCGAGCAGAACTTGGGGCCGCACATCGAGCAAAAATGCGCGACCTTGGCGCTGTCCTTGGGCAGGGTGGCGTCGTGGAAGGCGCGCGCGGTGTCAGGGTCCAGGCCGAGGTTGAACTGGTCTTCCCAGCGGAACTCGAAGCGTGCCTTTGAAAGCGCGTCGTCGCGGGCGCGCGCGCCCGGATGGCCCTTGGCCACGTCGGCCGCGTGGGCGGCTATCTTGTAGGCCATCAGGCCCTGCTTGACGTCCTCGCGGTCGGGCAGGCCGAGGTGCTCCTTGGGCGTGACGTAGCAGAGCATGGCGCAGCCGAACCACGCGATCAGCGCCGCGCCGATGCCGCTGGTGATGTGGTCGTAGCCGGGCGCGATGTCGGTCGTGAGCGGGCCGAGCGTGTAGAACGGCGCTTCGTCGCAGTGCTTGAGCTGCTCGGTCATGTTGGCCTGGATCATGTGCAGCGGCACGTGGCCGGGGCCTTCGACCATGGTCTGCACGTCGTGCTTCCACGCGATCTTGGTCAGCTCGCCGAGCGTGCGCAGCTCCGCGAACTGCGCCTCGTCGTTGGCGTCGGCCAGGCTGCCGGGGCGCAGCCCGTCGCCGAGCGAGAAGCTCGCGTCGTAGGCCTTCATGATTTCGCAGATCTCTTCGAAGTGCGTGTACAGGAAGTTCTCGCGGTGGTGGGCGATGCACCACTTGGCCAGGATGGCGCCGCCGCGCGAGACGATGCCGGTGCGGCGGCGCGCGGTCAGCGGCACGAAGGGCAGGCGCACGCCGGCGTGGATGGTGAAGTAGTCGACGCCCTGCTCCGCCTGCTCGATCAGCGTGTCGCGGAACAGCGGCCAGCTCAGCGCCTCGGCCACGCCGCCGACCTTCTCGAGCGCCTGGTAGATCGGCACGGTGCCGATGGGCACCGGGCTGTTGCGCAGGATCCAGTCGCGCGTCGTGTGGATGTTGCGGCCGGTGCTGAGGTCCATCACGGTGTCGGCGCCCCAGCGCGTCGCCCACACGAGTTTTTCGACTTCCTCGTCGATGCTGGAACCGAGCGCCGAGTTGCCGATGTTGGCGTTGACCTTCACGCGGAAGTTGCGGCCGATGACCATCGGCTCGAGCTCCGGGTGGTTGATGTTGGCCGGCAGGATGGCGCGGCCGCGCGCGATCTCGTCGCGCACGAACTCGGGCGTGATCTGCGCCGGCAGCTGCGCGCCCTGGCTGTCGCCGGCCAGGCGCTGTTCGCGCTCGGAGTCCTGCAGGTACTCGGCCATCCAGGCGCGGCGGCCGTTCTCGCGGATGGCCGCGAACTCCATCTCGGCGGTGACGATGCCGCGGCGCGCGTAGTGCAGCTGCGTGACATTGGCGCCGGCGCGCGCGCGGCGCGGCGTGCGCTGCAGGCCCTCGCTTTGCCCGCGCAAGGCGGCCTGCTGGGCGGCTTCGCGCAGGCCGTCGTCCGGCAGCTGGAGGCCGCGGCCGGCGTAGGCCTCGGTGTCGCCACGCGCCGCGATCCACTCGGCGCGCGGTGCCGGCAGGCCGCGCCGCACGTCGATGGCGCAGTCGGGATCGGTGTAGGGGCCGGAGCTGTCGTAGACGCTCACGCGCTCGCCATTGCTCAAGGCGATCTCGCGCAGCGGCACGCGCAGGCCGGCGTGCAGGCGGCCGGTCTCGTAGGTCTTGCGCGAGGCCGGCAGCGGGGCGCGGCTGGCGTCGAGGCGGCGCGCGAGGTCTTCGGGCGCGGCGATGGGGTCGGGTCGGGCTTCGGTGCTCATGCGGTTCTCCGGTGGGGCACCGGAGGCTGAGCGTGAAGCGGCAGGGCTGGCGTGGCGGGCGGCGTGAAGGCGCAGGCGGAATGATCCGGGGGCACGCGACACGGCAGCTTCTCCTTACGCCGGTACGAACCGGATCAAGTTCAGCGGGTCCGTGGCTTCCACCACGTCTCAGCCCGGTGCAGGAATTGCACGTCAGGGCTCCCCGGAGCTGGGCGCGACTATAGCGGCTGAGCGCGCGCGCCGGCCCAGGCGGCTGCGCAACGGGCCGTGCGCCGGATCAAAGACGCGTCACGTCGAGCACGGCCTGCGCGAACGCCGCCGGCGCCTCCTGCGGGAGGTTGTGCCCGATGCCGCCGTCGAGCTGGCGATGCTGGTACTTGCCGGTGAACTTGGCGCGGTAGGCCGCGGGCGCCGGATGCGGCGCGCCGTTGGCATCGCCTTCCATCGTGATCGTCGGGACGGTGATGGCCGGCGCCGTGGCAAGCCGTGCCTCGATCGCGTCGAAGCGCGCTTCGCCCGCCGCGAGGCCGACGCGCCAGCGGTAGTTGTGGACGACGACCGCGGCGTGGTCGGGGTTGTCGAAGGCGCGCGCGCTGCGCAGGTAGGTGGCGTCGTCGAACTGCCAGCGCGGCGAGGCCTGCTGCCAGATGAAGCGGTTGAAGCCGACCGGATCGGCGGCATAGCCATCGCGGCCGCGATCGGTGCACAGATAGGACTGGTACCACCACGCGAACTCCGCCGCGGCCGGGCCCGACTTCGCGTTGGCCTTCGGATTGCCGATCAGATAGCCGCTCACCGACACCAGGCCGCGAATGCGCTCGGGCCACAGCGCCGCGAGGATGCAGCCCGTGCGCGCGCCCCAGTCGAAGGCGCCGATGCTTGCCTGCTCGATGTGCAGGGCGTCCATCAGCGCGAGGATGTCCAGCGCGACGGCGCCCTGCTGGCCGTTGCGCGGCGTCTCGGCCGACAGGAAGCGCGTCGCGCCGTAGCCGCGCAGATAGGGAACGATCACGCGGCAGCCTGCCGCTGCGAGGCGCGGCGCAACGTCGACGAAAGCATGGATGTCGTAGGGCCAGCCGTGCAGCAGGATCACGGCCGGCCCGTCGGCCGGCCCGAGCTCGGCGTAGGCGACGCGCAGGTCACCGGCGTCGATGGTCTTGAGCGCGCCGAAGGCCGCTGCGATGGCGAAGCCGCCGGTGCCGCTGTCCGCCCACGCCTTGCCCATCATCAGGCCGCCGAGCGAGAGGCCGGCCATTGCCGTGGCGCTGCCGGCAAGAAAGCCGCGGCGGCTCTTGAGTGCGTTCGAGTCCATCTGAGTCCCTCCTGGCGGGCCGAAATGCCTGCTGTGTGGACGCCATGATCCGGTCGCGCCATCGTTCGACCAAGAGCAATCTGCTATCGTTTTTGTTGCCTGATGGGCAACACAAGATCAAAGGCACGACGATGCGCGACATCAACCAGAAGCGCCTGCGCTATTTCCGCGAAGTCCTCGAGACCGGCTCGATCCGCGGCGCATCGGACGCGCTCAACACCGCGCCCTCGGTGATCACGCGGCAGGTCGCGCTGCTCGAAGAAGAGCTCGGCGTGACGCTGTTCGAACGCCGCGCCCGCGGCATGCGCCCGACCGAGGCCGCCGCCCATCTGCTCGACTACTGGCGCGGCTGCCAGGCGCACCAGGAGCGGCTGGCCGGGCAGCTGCAGTCGCTCAAGTCGATCAGCGCCGGCTCCGTGCGCATCGTCGCGAGCGAGGGCTTCATCGACAGCCTGCTGGCCCAGGTCGTCGCGCCGTTCTGCGCGGCGCATCCGCAGGTCTCGGTGTCGATCGACGCCCTGCCCGTCAACGAACTGATCTCGGCGATCGCCGAAGACCGCGCCCACATCGGCGTGGCCTACAACCCGCAGGCGCACAAGGACCTGCAGTTCGTGGCCAGCGCGCCGGCCCCGCTGAAGGTGCTGGCGCGCGCCGGCCACCCGCTGGCGAAGACGCCCGGGCCCTTGCGGCTCGCGGACGTGCTGCCCTACCCGCTCGGCCTGATGCCGTCGAACTACGGTGCCGCGCAACTGCTCGAGGCGCTGTCCTACGCCGAGCACCTGAGCCTGCCGGCGAGCTTTCGCAGCAATTCCGTCGCGGCGCTGCGGCGCTTCGTCCAGGCGACCGACGGCATCACCTTCATGGGCGCGGGCCTGGCGCTCGCGGCCGATCTGCAATCGAGCGATCTGCGCAGCTGGGACCTGGCGTATCCGGTGTGCCGCAACGCCAAGGTGCGACTCATCGTTCGCAAGGAGCGGCCCTTGACGGCGGCCGGCGCCCACCTGCTGGCGGAGCTTCGCCGCGTCTTTGCGCGCTTTCGGGCCGGCTGAGCGAACGCCCTAGAATCCCGCGCCATGCAACTGCGGCACGGCACCCGACGCATCACCACCTGGCTGGTGATCTGGGCCGTCATGGCAATGACCATGGCGCCGCTGCTGGCGCAGGCCTTCGATGCCAACACGGGCTGGCAGGAAATCTGCGGCGCGGTCGGCTCGCGCTGGGTCAAGGTCGACAACGGCACGCCCGACCAGCCAGCGGCTCCGGCCCATGCGCAGCTCTTCGACCACTGCCCGTACTGCGCCCTGGGCGCGGGCGCGCTGGGCATGCCGCCCGCCGCGCTGGCGCTTGTGCCGGCACCCGTGCGCTTCGAGCTGCCGCGCGCCTTCCTCGCCGCACCGCGGCTGCTTTACGCCTGGCGCAGCGCGCAGGCGCGCGCGCCGCCCAGCTTGAGCTGAGACTCGCCTGGCGAGTCCTCGATGTCGTCGGCCGCCGGATGGGCGGCCTCGTATTGCATCTGCACGCAAGGACATTGCCGCAAACGGCGAGCGATGCGTGCAAGCTCAGGAACCCGTATGAACAAGACCTTTATCGCGGCCGCGCTCGCCGCCTTCGCCAGCTCGTCCGCCCTGGCCTGCGCCAGCTGCGGCTGCAGCATCAACACCGACTGGGACGCCCAGGGCGTCTCGTCGGCCGCCGGCTGGGCGCTCGACGCCCGCATCGACTGGCTCGACCAGAACCGCCTGTGGATGGGTACCCACTCGATTGCGCCAACGCGGGCTGCGGGCCTGACCAACACCCAGACCGGCGATCCGGCCGAGGTCGAGCTCTACACAAAGAACCGCTACCTGACCCTTACGGCCGACTACAACGACGGCAAGACCTGGGGCGTGAGCGTGGCGGTGCCCGTCATCGACCGCCGCCACGCGACGCTGGGCACGGGCAGCGATGGCGTCGATTTCGACCCGGACAACGGCGCCTACACCTCGTCGGGCACGGGCCTCGGCGACGTGCGCGTGGTCGGGCGCTATTTCGGCTTTCGCGACGCGCACGACCTCGGCGTGCAGTTCGGCCTGAAGCTGCCCACGGGCAGCAAGAACCAGCTCGGCAACGATGGCGTGAGCATCGTCGACCCGGGCCTGCAGCGCGGCACCGGCACGACCGACCTCATCCTCGGCGTCTACGGCTTCGGCGCCTTCGAGGGCCACGAGGACTGGGGCTACTTCGGCCAGGCGACGGTGCAGGCCGCACTCGAGCACTCGACGATGGCCGGCGGCACGTACAAGCCGGGCGACAACCTGAGCCTGAGCGTCGGCGCGCGCTACGTAGGCATCGAAGGCTTTGTGCCGAGCGCGCAGCTGAACCTGCGCATCGCCAAGCGCGACTCGGGCTCCGCGGCCGACACCTTCGCCACCGGCGGCACGCTGGTCTACCTGACGCTGGGCGGCATGGTGCCGGTGACGGGTGGCCTGAGCACGTATGCCAACGTGCAGGTGCCGGTGTATCAGCGCGTCAATGGGGTTCAGCTGACGCCGCGGTCTATCTTTTCGCTGGGGGCGCGCTACGCGTTCTGAGGCCGCTCACTCCACCGTCACACTCTTCGCCAGGTTTCTCGGCTTGTCCACATCCGTTCCCCGCGCACACGCCGTGTGATACGCCAGCAGCTGCAGCGGCACCACGTGCAGGATGGGGCTCAAGGCGCCGTAATGCTCCGGCATCCGGATGACATGCACGCCGGCTTCGCTTTCGATGTGCGTGTCGGCATCGGCAAACACAAAGAGCTGGCCGCCGCGCGCGCGGACTTCCTGCATATTGCTCTTGAGCTTTTCGAGCAGCGCGTCGTTCGGTGCGACGGTGACCACCGGCATTTCGGCGGTGACGAGCGCGAGCGGGCCGTGCTTGAGTTCGCCGGCCGGGTAGGCCTCGGCGTGGATGTAGCTGATTTCCTTGAGCTTGAGCGCGCCTTCGAGCGCGATCGGGTAGTGCAGGCCGCGGCCGAGGAAGAGCGCGTTTTCCTTGCGCGCGAATTCCTCGCTCCAGGCCATGACCTGCGGCTCGAGCGCGAGCACGGCCTGCACGGCCACGGGCAGGTGGCGCAGGGCCTTGAGGTAGTCGGCTTCCTGCTCGGGCGAGAGCTGGCCGCGCGTCTGCGCAAGTGCGAGCGTGAGCAGGAAGAGGCCGACGAGCTGCGTGGTGAAGGCCTTGGTCGAGGCGACGCCGATCTCGGCGCCGGCGCGCGTGATGAAGGCGTGCGCGCATTCGCGCACCATGGCGCTGGTGGCGACGTTGCAGACCGTCAGCGTGTGCAGCATGCCGAGGCTGCGCGCGTGCTTGAGCGCGGCCAGGGTGTCGGCCGTCTCGCCGCTCTGGCTGATCGTGACGACGAGCGTGCGGGCGTTGGGCACGCTGTCGCGGTAGCGGTATTCGCTGGCGATCTCGATGCTGGTGGGGATCTTGGCGATCGATTCGAGCCAGTACTTGGCGGTGAGGCCGGCGTAGTAGCTGGTGCCGCAGGCGAGGATCAGGACCTTGTCGACGTCCTTGAAGACGCGGTAGGCGCCGTCGCCGAAGATCTCGGGGCTGATGGCGTTGACGGCGTCGAGCGTGTTGGCGATGGCCACGGGCTGCTCGAAGATTTCCTTCTGCATGTAGTGGCGGTAGGGCCCGAGCTCGACGGCGCCACTGTGCGCCTGCACGACGCGGACTTCGCGCTCGACCGGCTCGTAACGGCCGCGTTCGGCTGACAGGTGGCTGATCCAGTAGCGGCCGGGCTGGAGGTCGACGACGTCGCCTTCTTCGAGGTAGACGATGCGGTCCGTCACGCCGGCCAGGGCCAGCGCGTCGGAGGCGACGAAGTGCTCGGTGCCGTCCTCGCCCACGCCGAGCACCAGCGGCGAGCCTTCGCGCGCGGCGACGACGCGCTGCGGCTCGTCGCGGCAGAACACGGCCACGGCGTAGGCGCCCTTGAGGCGCGGCAGCGCCTGCTGCACGGCTTCGAGCAGGTCGCCGTCGTAGTGGTGGTCGATCAGGTGGGCGATGACCTCGGTGTCGGTCTGGCTCGTGAACACGTAGCCACGTGCCTTCAGTTCGGCGCGCAGCTCGTCGTGGTTCTCGATGATGCCGTTGTGGACCAAGGCGATGCGGCCGGGCGCATCCGCCACGCTACCGGGACCGGTGGAGAAGTGCGGGTGCGCGTTGTGCACGGCCGGCGCGCCGTGCGTGGCCCAGCGCGTATGGGCGATGCCGGTGCCGGCGGCGATGCCGTCCTCGGCCGTCAGCGAGAGCAGCTCGGCCACGCGCGAGGTGCTGCGCGCGCGCTTGAGGCCGCCGCCCTGGTGGACCGCGACGCCGCAGGAGTCGTAGCCGCGGTACTCAAGGCGCTTGAGGCCTTCGATCAGGACCGGAACGATGTTGCGCTGACTGACGGCGCCGACGATGCCACACATGCTGGGACTCCCTGCGGGATTTCGAATGGGTGGATGCTAGGCAGCGCGATTGGCAATTTGCTTGCAAAATATTTCATCATTTGATTGATAATTTCTACTTCATCATTTGATGAAATTTCCCTGCATCTATGCTTCATAAATGAGTGAATCATCCAATGAACTCGACGCAACGGACCTGCGCCTGCTGGACCTGCTGCAGGAGGATGCGTCCTCCACCAACCAGGAACTGGCGGCGCGCGCCCACGTTTCGCCGGCCACCTGCCTGCGCCGCGTCAAGCGGCTGACCGAGGCCGGGCTGATCGAGCGGCGCGTCGCCCTGCTCTCGCCCGACAAGCTCGGCGCGGGGCTGTCGGCCATCGTGGAGGTGACGCTGGATCGCCAGGGCGCCGAGCACCTCGACGCCTTCGAGCAGCATGTGCTGGATGCACCCGAGGTGCAGCAGTGCTGGCGCGTCTCGCCCGGACCGGACTTCGTGCTGATGGTCCACGCGGCCGACATGACGGCCTACGCTGAAGCAGCGCAGCGCCTGTTCACCCAGCAGGCCAATGTGCGCAACGTGAAGAGCTATTTCGCCGTCAAGCGCGCCAAGTTCGCGCCGCGGCTCGTGCTGCCCAAGGCTTGAGCACTAGGGGCGCCGATAGCCGCCGCGCACGCCGCGCGGCGAGAGCACCCATTGCCAGAGCTGGATGTCGCGCGCGCGGAAGGCCGCGGCGCTGCACAGCAGGTAGTAGCTCCACATGCGGAAGAAGCGCTCGCCGAGCTCGGCCTCGAAGCGCGGCCAGGCGGCGGTGAAGCGCTCATGCCAGCACATCAGCGTGCGGTCGTAGTCGGCGCCGAAGTTGTGCAGGTCCTCGACGACGAAATGCGGCTCGCAGGCCTGGCCGATGCGCGCGATGCTGGGCAGCTCGCCGTTGGGAAAGATGTAGCGGTGGATCCACGGGTCGGTGCCGTGGCTGCTGTCGTTGCGGCCGATGCTGTGCAGCAGGAACAGGCCGTCGTCCGCCAGGCAGCGGCGCGCCGTCGCCATGTAGGCGTCCAGGTTCTTGTGGCCGACGTGCTCGAGCATGCCGATGCTGGCGACGCGGTCGAAGCGCTCGTCGAGCTCGCGGTAGTCCTGCAGGCGGAACTCGACCGGCAGGCCTTCGCACAGTTGCCGGCCCAGCTCGGCCTGCTCGACGGAGATCGTCACGCCGACGCAGCGCACGCCGTAGCGCTCGGCCGCGAACTTCATCAGGCTGCCCCAGCCGCAGCCGATGTCGAGCAGGCGCATGCCGGGCTCCAGGCCGAGCTTGCGGCAGACGAGGTCGAGCTTGTGTTCCTGCGCCTCGTCGAGGCTGGCCGCGCCGCGCTGCCAATAGCCGCAGCTGTAGGCCATGCGCGCGTCGAGCATGGCGGCGTAGAAGTCGTTGCCGAGGTCGTAGTGCTGTTCGCCGACCTGCCAGGCGCGCCGCGCCGTCTGCAGGTTGAACACGCGCGCCTTGGCCAGGTGCCAGAGCAGTTGCGGCGGGTGCAGCTGCTCGGCGAGGCGCGCGGCGATCAGGCGTTCGAGCAGCTGGTCGGGCGCTTCGGCGGACCACCAGCCGTCCATATAGCTCTCGCCGAGCGCCATCGAGGCGCCACCGAACAGGCGGCGCGCGAGGCCGGGATGGTGATGCACGCGCATATCCCAGGGGCGATCGCCGTCGAGCCGCACATCGGCCCGCGCCAGCAAGTCAACGAGAGCCTGCCAATCCGCATCGTGTGGCGGTGGACCGGCAGGCTCCACCAGATCCACACTCATGACTGCTCCGAACACGAAAGTCTTGGCACCACTTTGCCAAGCCGCGTGTCCGGGCGTCAAACGGTTTTACCTTCGGAGACCGTTTCGCTCGGACATCAGGCGCGCATCAGCAAGAGACCCTTGAGGTACTCGCCCTCGGGGAAGCAGATGGTCTGTGGATGGTCGGGCGCCGCGCCGACGCGCTCGAGGATGGGCCCGTCCACGCCGGCATCGAGGCCCGCGCCGGCGACGATCTTGTGGAACAGGTCCGGACTGATGCCGCCCGAGCACGAGAACGTGAACAGCAGGCCACCCGGCTCGAGCAGCTGCAGGCCGAGGCGGTTGATGTCCTTGTAGGCGCGCGCCGCGCGTTCGGCGTGCGCGCTCGTCGGCGCGTACTTGGGCGGGTCGAGCACGATGGCGTCGAAGCGCCGGCCTTCGCGGATGAACTCGCGCAGCGCCTTGTTCACGTCGGCGTCGAGCGCGGTGTGGCGCGCCGCATCGAAGCCGTTGAGCTCGACATGCGCGTTGGCGCGCGCCAGCGCCGGCGCCGACGAATCGATGCTCGTGACCTCCTGCGCGCCGCCGGCCAGCGCCGCGACCGAGAAGCCGCCCGTGTAGCAGAAGCAGTTGAGCACGCGCTTGGCGCCGTAGTGGCGCACGACCTCGGCGAAGCGGCGGCGGTTGTCGCGCTGGTCGAGGTAGTAGCCGGTCTTGTGGCCCTCGGCGACGTCGAGCGTGAGGCGCCATGCGTGCTCGCGGATGGTGAGCTCGGTCGCGCCCTCGCCGGCCAGCCAGCCGGTGCTCTCGGGCAGGCCTTCGAGCGTGCGCACGCTGGCGTCGGAGCGCTCGTACAGGCGCGTGAGCCCGGTCTGCTCGAGCAACGCCGCACAGATCGGTTTCTTCCAGCGCTCGACGCCGGCCGCGCCGAACTGCGCCACGAGCGTGTCGCCATAGCGGTCAACCACGAGGCCCGGCAGGCCATCGGCTTCGCCGTGGACCAGGCGCACCGCGTCGGAGTCGATCGCGAGCCGCGCGCGCAGCGCGATGGCGCGTTCGATGCGCCGCGCGAAGAAGGCGGCGTCGATGCGCTCGGACTCGTCGAAGCTCCAGGCGCGCAGGCGGATCTGCGAAGCGGGGCTGAACGCCGCCCAGCAGAGGAACTCACCTTCGCTCGACTCGACCCGCACGGTCTCGCCGCTGTCGCCGCCGCCCTTGTGCACGGAGCTCTCGAAGACCCAGGGATGGCGCTTGAGCAGCGAGCGCTCCTTGCCGGCGCGCAACCTGATCGTCTTCATCGCGCCAGCACTCCGTAGGCATAACCCAGTGAAAGCTCGACGAGCGGCGAGGCCTGGCCGTCGCTTGCCTCGGAGCGAAGCGTGCGCCAGCGGCCGACGCCGGCCCGCAAGCGCAAGCGTTCGCCCTGCCATTGCGCCCACATCTGGCCCTGCGCGACGGCACCGCCGCTGACATCGACGCCGCCGCCGCCGGCCGCGCCGACGAGGGCCTCGGCACCCACGCGCCAGCGCTGCCAGACAGGCGATTGCACGCCCAGCCCGAACAGGCCGATCGAGTACGCGCCGGCGTGGCCCCAGGCCGCGCTGCCTGCCTGGGCGACGCCATACCAGCTGGGGCTCAACTCGTGCACCATCGTCAGGACCAGGGGGCTGATCGCGTCCACGCTGCCGTCCTTGAAGCGCACGCGGCTCAGGTGTTCGACACCGAGGCTCATGCTCTGCTCGCGCACGATGCCGCTGTCGGTCTCGCGGCCGATGGCGCCAAAGTCCAGCGGCAAGGCCAGGCCTGCGCGCACGAAGCTCACCGAGAAACGGCCCGAGATCGCCTCGAGCAGCCCGGCATCCATCTGCACCGACACGCCCCAGGGCGTGATCCAGCGCAGCGTCGGCCCGGCGCGCCAGAGCCAGCCGTTGCCGGTATCGACGTTGCCGCCGCCGCCCAGTCCCAGGCCGAGCTCGGCGCCCACGCGCAGATTGGGCGTACCCAGGGCCCAGTCCTGGCCAGCGACCGCCATGCCCTGCATGTAGCCATCGGCGCCGCCGTGTGCCGCGCCTGCGGCCTCGATGCCCCACCAGCTGCCCGGCACGAAGTACTGGCGCAATTCGGCCCCGGCCGCGCCCATGTGGCCGGTCTGCTGCTCGCCGCTGCGGTTGAGCGAGCCGGCGCGTGGCGAATAGATGCTGCCGAAGAGCGTCACTTCATCGAAGCCCAGGCCGGTGCGCGCGCTCGTGCGACCGGGCTTGTCGACGTCGTCGGCCAGGAAGCCGTTGAAGTTCAGCGACCGACCGACCACCACGCCGAGGCCACCACCGCGCACATTGCCGCTGGGGAAGCTGACATAGGAAAGCGAGGTGCCCACGTACCAGGCGCCCACCTCGGTACGGATCGAGATCTCGGGCCGCAGCATCAGGCCGCCGCCGAAGTGAACCTGCTGCGAGCTCAGGCCGCCACCCGCGCCGACATAAAGGCTGGCCGCGAAGTGCGTGTTGTCGCTCAGGCGCCAGCGCCGTTGCGCGGTGGCGCCGAAGGTGATGAGGCCGCCGTAATGCCCCTGCGCGGCGCCGTAGGCGCTCGGGCCGAAGCCCCAGTCGTCGGTGACGGCGACGTAGTAGTTCATGCCGAGCAGGCCGACACGCTGGCCATTCGGCAGACGCAGCATCGTCGTGCTGGCTTCGACGGCCGCCGGCTGCGACGCGCCGACGCGTGCGAAGGGCGCCTGCGAGCCATCGGGGGCATCGGCCCAGGCCGCGGCGGGCAGCGCCGCGCCGTACACGGCGGCGAGCGCCGCGCAGAGAGTGGACTTCTTCATTTCTTCCTGGCGCGCGGATGCGCCGCGTCGTAGACCTTGGACAGGTGCTGGTAGTCCAGGGACGTATAGACCTGGGTCGTCGTGATGTGCGCGTGGCCGAGCAGCTCCTGCACCGCGCGCAGATCGCCGCTGGACTGCAGCACGTGCGAGGCGAAGGAGTGGCGCAGCATGTGCGGATGAACGTGCGTCGGCAGGCCCGCGGCGATGGCGCGCTGCTTGAGCAGCTTGCGCACCTGCGGCGCGCCAAGCCGCCCACCGCGTGCGCCGGTGAACAGCGCCGCCTCTTCCGGCCGCGCCTCGCGCACCGCGAGCCAGGCTTTCAGCGCGGCGATGGCCGGCCCGCCGAGCGGCACGCTGCGGCGCTTGTTGCCCTTGCCGAGCACATGCGCTTCGGCGGCGTCGAGGTCGATCCAGCCCAGCGCCTCGCGCGAGGCCTGCACGTCCAGGCCCGTGAGCTCCGAGACGCGCAGGCCGCCGCCGTAGAGCAGCTCGACGAGCGCGTGCGCGAGCCGCTCGCTGCGCACGTCGGCGCCCTCCACCGAGTAACTGGCCAGTTGCACGGCGTCGTCGACCGACAGCGCCTTGGGCAGCGGCTTGGCCGGCTTGGGACCGCGCAGGCCGTCGAAAGGGTTGCTTACGACGCGGCCCTCGCGGCCGAGCCAGCGGTAGAAGCCCCGCCAGGCCGAGAGCAGCAAGGCGATCGAGCGCGGCGAGAGGTCGGCCTCGGCATGCAGCCGCGCGACCCAGCGCCGCGGGTGGTGGCTGCCGAGCTTGAACAGGTCGGCACCGTCGCGCGCGGCCTGCGCGGCGAGGCGTTCGAGCGCGCCGGTGTAGAGCGCCAGCGTGCGCGGCGCGAGGCGCCGTGTGACGCGCAGCTGTTCGAGCCAGGCGGCGCCGAACTCGGGCAGCGGCGCGCCGGCCTCAGGCATCGAGCAATCGCGTCAGCGCGGCACTGGCGATGTCGCCGATGCGTGCGAGGAACTCGGTGCCCATCTCGGCCGTGTAGCGTGTCGGGTCGGGCGAGCCGAGCACGAGCAGGCCGAAGCTCTGCTGCTGGCGCACGCCGTCGACCTCGACCTCGCGCGTCAGCGGGATCAGGGCGAGTGAGGTCGCCGTGCCGCCGCTCTCGGCCTCGCCGAGCCAGCGCGCGGCCTCGAAGCCGGAGTTGATGCCGCAGTACGGCTGCGTCAGGCTGGCCGCGAAGCTCTTGACGTCCGGGCTCACGGCCTGGGCGAACTCGGCCTCGGCATGCGCGGGCGCCACGCCCCACAGGCGCAGGCCGGCCTGCGGGATCATGAACTGGTGGCGCAGCTCGCGCGTGAGCACCTTGGGCAGGTCGGCCGCGGCCGGCGTGCGCATCAGCGCCACCGTCCAGCTGTGCAGACGGTCGGCGATGCCGACGTTCTCCTGGCCGTGGCGGATCATCTCCATGATCTTCTGCTCCAGGCCCTTGATGCGCGCGCGCAGCATCTCGGCCTGACGCTCCTGCAGCGACACGGCGCGATGGCCTTGCGGATGCGTGAGCTGGATGGTGGCGAGCAGCTCGGCGTGGCGCTCGAAGAAGCCGGGGGTGTTGGCCAGGAAATCGGCAATGTCCTGTTCGGTGATGCCTTGGGTGCCTTCGGATTGGCTCACAGCTCGATCTCTCCCTCGTAAACAGTTTCGGCCGGGCCGGTCATGATGACGCTGCCTCCCGACCATTCGATTTTCAGGCCGCCGCCGCGTGTGTGGACCTCGACGGCGGCGTCCAGCAGGCCCATGCGGATGCCGGCGACGACCGCTGCGCAGGTGCCGGTGCCGCAGGTCAGCGTCTCGCCGGCGTCGCGCTCGAACACGCGCAGGCGCGCCTCCTTGCGCGAGACGACCTGCAGGAAGCCGACGTTGACGCGGCGCGGGAAGCGCGGGTGCGTCTCGATGCGCGGGCCCAAGTCCAGCACGGGCGCGGTGTCGACGTCGTCGACCAGCGTCACGGCATGCGGATTGCCCATGGAAACGGTTGCGAACTCGGCGCCGTCGATCGTCCAGAGCGGCTGCTCGCCCGCCAGGCGCGGCACGAGGCCGGTGGGATCGAACGGCAGGCTGGCCGGATCGAAATCCGGCGGACCCATGTCGACGCTGACGCGGCCGTCGTCGTTCAGGCGCAGCAGCAGCCGGCGGTTGACGGTCTCGACCTCGATGCTGCGCTTGCTCGTCAGGCCCTTGTCGACGACGTAGCGCACGAAGCAGCGCGCGCCGTTGCCGCAGTGCTCGACCTCCTCGCCGCTCGCGCCGTTGAAGATGCGGTAGGCGAAGTCCAGGCCCGCGCTGCGCGCCGGCTCGATGACGAGGATCTGGTCGCAGCCCACGCCGAAACGGCGGTCGCCCAGATGGCGCAGCTGCGCCGGGCCGAGGGCCAGCGGCGCGCGCGTGGCGTCCAGCACGACGAAGTCGTTGCCGGCGCCCTGCATCTTGGTGAAGGACAGCTTCATGGCGCCATTATCGGTAGACCGAGGGCACGCCCTCGGGCCGCGTCTTGAATCGCTTGTGGACCCAGAGGTACTGCGCCGGGTTGCGGCGGATGCGCTCTTCGAGCCAGCGGTTCAGGAAGGCGGCGTCGGCCGCGGCATCGCCGCTCGGGTAGCCCTGCAGCGGTGCGCAGGCCTCGACCTGGTAGCCGCGCCCGCCCGGCAGGATGGTCACGATGATGGGCTGCACGACCATGTCGAGGCTGGCTGCCATGCGCGCGGGCGCGAGCAGCGTGGCCGCCGGCACGCCGAAGAAGGGCACGAAGGCCGCGTCCTTGAGGCCGAAGTCCATGTCCGGCAGGTTCATGAACACCCAGCCTTCGCGGATGCGGCGCAGCACCTGGCGGATGCCGTCATGGCGGCTCACCAACTCGACGCGGCCGAAGCGCGAGCGCGAGCGCTTGAGCTCCTCGTCGAAGACGGGGTTGCTCTGGCGCTGGTAGATGCTGATGCCGGGGCAGCTTTGCTCGAGCATCAGGAGCGGTCCGGCCCACTCGAGGCCGGCGAAGTGCGGCGTCAGCCACATCACCGGCTTGTCGGACGTCGAGGCGAGCTCGATGTCGCCGACGTAGTGCGTGAGCCGCTTGAGCCGGCGCGCCGAGGCGAACGAGAGCAGGCCGCGCTCCAGCATGGCGCGGCCCATCCAGCCGAAGTGCTCGCGCGCCAGCCGGGTGCGGGCGGCCGGGTCGAGCTCGGGGAAGCACAGCTCCAGGTTGCGCAGCGCAATGCGACGGCGCGGCCGCGCGGCGTGCCACAGCAGCGCGCCCAGGCCCTGGCCCAGCAAGGCCAGCAAAGGCAACGGCAGGAAGTGCAGCAGCCACAGGAGCGCGATCAGCGCGCGCGCTCCGAAATGCGAGGCGCGGCCCTTCACGAGCGCGCCTCGGCAGGCGGCGCGGCACCAATGTCCAGGCCGCGCGGCTTCTTGTAGCGGTGGTAGCCCCAGAGGTACTGGCCCGGAGCCTTGAGGATCAGCGATTCCATGGCGGCGTTGATCACGGCGGTGGCCGCCTCCGGCCCGAGCTCGGGCGTGATCACCGGCGGCTCCATCACGTGCACGACATAGCCCCGCCCCTTGGGCAGGCGCTCGCCCCAGAGCAGGACCAGGGTCGCGCCGGTCTGCTGGATCAGCCGGTGCGCGAGCGTCATGGTGTAGGCCGGCCGGCCGAAGAACGGCGACCAGACGCCGAGGCCCTCGGGCGGCACCTGGTCGGGCAGCAGGCCGACGGTGCGGCCGGCGCGCAGCGCGCGGATCATCTGGCGCACGCCGGCGAGGTTGGCCGGCGCGGTTTCGAGATGGCGGCGCCCCCGCGAGCTGTCGACGACGCCGCGGATCCATTCCTTGCGCGCGGGGCGGAACAGCACCGTGATGGGCGCGCGCTCGCCGAAGGTCTCGGCATAGGCCTGGGCGCAGATCTCGAAGCAACCGAGGTGCGGCGTCAGCAGCAGCACGCCCTTCCCGGCCGCGACGGCCTGCTCGAGGCGCTCGAAGCCCTCCCAGCGCAGCCGCTTGCCGAGCAGTTCGCCGTCGGGGCGCAGCCACAGCCAGGGCAGCTCGGCGACCATGCGGCCGGCGCCGGCCACGGCCGGGCGCGCGGCCGCCCAGGGCAGGCCGGCCGTCACGACATTGGCGCGAAAGCGCTGGCGGTAGGTCGGCGAGGCGAGGAAGGTGATCCAGCCCAGCACGGCGCCGATGGCGTGCAAAAGCCGCAGTGGCCACCGGGAGAGCACACGAAAGATCAGGGACATTTCTATAATGGCGCCCATCGCCGAGTTACTGAACAACTTGCGGGGCGATTCACAAATTCTGCTAAAGCGTTCGCCGCGCCCGAGAAGACTCCCAGGCAACGGCAGACGCCGTTGGAATCAATTTTCTGGAGTTTAAAAGTGGCGAACGACTACCTCTTCACATCCGAGTCCGTCTCCGAGGGCCATCCCGACAAGGTGGCCGATCAGATCTCGGACGCGATTCTCGACGCAATCTTCGAACAGGACCCGCGTTCGCGCGTGGCGGCGGAGACGCTTTGCAACACCGGCCTCGTCGTCCTGGCCGGTGAAATCACCACCAACGCCCACGTCGACTACATCCAGGTCGCGCGCGACACGATCAAGCGCATCGGCTACGACAACACCGAATACGGCATCGACTACAAGGGCTGCGCGGTCCTCGTCGCCTACGACAAGCAGAGCAATGACATCGCCCAGGGTGTCGACCACGCGTCGGACGACCACCTCAACACCGGCGCCGGCGACCAGGGCCTGATGTTCGGCTACGCCTGCGACGAAACGCCCGAGCTGATGCCCGCGCCGATCTACTACGCCCACCGTCTGGTGGAGCGCCAGGCCCAGCTGCGCAAGGACGGCCGCCTGCCCTTCCTGCGCCCGGACGCCAAGAGCCAGGTCACGATGCGCTACGTGGACGGCAAGCCGCACTCGATCGACACGGTGGTGCTCTCCACGCAGCATTCGCCGGAAATGAGCCTGGGCGACAAGATGACGCCCGAGTTCTACGAGGCCATCCGTGAGGAACTGATCAAGCCGGTGCTGCCCAAGGATTGGCTGACGGCCGACACAAAGTACCTGATCAACCCGACCGGCCGCTTCGTCATCGGCGGCCCTCAGGGCGACTGCGGCCTGACGGGCCGCAAGATCATCGTCGACACCTACGGCGGCGCCTGCCCGCACGGCGGCGGCGCGTTCTCGGGCAAGGATCCGACAAAGGTCGACCGTTCTGCCGCTTACGCAGCCCGTTATGTGGCCAAGAACATCGTCGCCGCCGGCCTGGCCCGCCAGTGCCAGATCCAGGTGGCCTACGCCATCGGCGTGGCGCGTCCGATGAACGTGACGGTCTACACCGAAGGCACGGGCGTGATCTCCGACGAGAAGATCGCCGCGCTGGTGCACGAGCACTTCGACCTGCGGCCCAAGGGCATCATCCAGATGCTGGATCTGCTGCGTCCGATCTACTCCAAGACGGCGGCGTACGGGCATTTCGGGCGCGAGGAGCCCGAATTCAGCTGGGAGAGGACGGACAAGGCAGCCGCGCTGCGTGCAGCGGCTGGCCTGTAAGGCCAGCATCCGCGAAGCGGACCGGCAGCCTTGCGGCAAAGGCTAACTTCGCGCCAGCGAAGTCAAGGCCCGAAGGGCCGGCCGATGCCACAAAGCCTTCCACCCGCCACCAACAAAAAGGGCCGCACGTCGTGCGGCCCTTTTGCGTGGATTCAGCCGATCACCAGATCACCACCCGCTTGTCCTCCGCCCGCACCATCGGATCCCCAGCCTTGCAGCTGAAGGCCTGAGCAAAGGCCGGCATATTGGACGGCGCGGCCGTGGCGCGGAAACCGTTCGGCGCGTGCGGGTCGGTGTTCAGGCGCAGCAGCTGGGCCTGGTCGCGGATGCTGCTGGCCCAGACGCTGGCGAAGTTCATGAAGAAGCGCTGCTCGCGCGAGAAGCCGTCGAGCATCGGATCGGGCTTGCCAGCGTCCGCCTTGAGCAGCGCATCGAGCGCGACGTTCAGGCCGCCGAGGTCGGCGATGTTCTCGCCGAGGGTGAGCTTGCCGTTGGCGTGCTTGTCCGGATGGTCGGCCAGCGGCGCGTAGTCGTCGGCCTGCGCCACCAGGCGCGCGGCGCGCTGGTCGAAGCGTTCGCGGTCCTCGGTCGTCCACCAGTTGGCGTTGTTGCCCTGGCCGTCGAACTGGCTGCCCTGGTCGTCGAAGCCGTGCAGCGACTCGTGGCCGATGACGGCGCCGATGCCGCCGTAGTTGCTGGCGTTGTCGCCCTTGGCGTAGAAGAACGGCGGCTGCAGGATCGCGGCCGGGAAGTTGATCGTGTTCGTCGACGGGCTGTAGTAGGCGTTGACGGTCTGCGGCGTCATGCTCCACTCGTAGCGATCGGTCGGCTTGCCGATCTTGGCGAGGCTGTAGTGGCGGTTGAACGCACGGGCGGCGCGCATGTCGCCGTAGAAGTCGTCGCCGCTGACCTTCAGGCCGTCCCAGTTGCGCCACTTGTCCGGATAGCCGATCTTGGGCAGGAAGGTGGCCCACTTCTCGAGCGCGCGCTGCTTGGTCTCGGGGCTCATCCACTCGAGCTTCTCGAGGCGCTCCTTGAGCGCGGCACGCACGTTGACGACGAGTTCCTGGGCGCGCGCCTTGGCCTCGGGCGGGAAGTAGTCCTTGACGTAGAGCTGGCCGAGCCCCTCGCCCATCGCGCCGTTGACGGCGTCAAGCGCGCGCTTCCAGCGCGGCGACATCTCGGGCTGACCGTTGAGCAGCTTGTCGTAGAAGGCGAAGTTCTCGTCCTCGAAGGCCTTGGAAAGATAGGTCGAGGCGCCGTCGATGACGTGGAAGGCCAGGTAGTCGCGCCATTGCGCCACGGGCGCATCGGCCAGCTGCGCGTCGAACGCGGCGAAGAACTTGGGCTGCGAAAGCGAGAAGCCCTTGTCGACCTTGACGCCTTGTGACTTGAAATAGGCCGCCCACTCGAAGTGCGGCGTGACCTTGTCGGCTTCGGCGACGGTGACGAAGTTGTACTGGTTCTTCGGGTTGCGCAACTCGACGCGCGAGAGCGAGGCCGCGGCGAGCTTGGTCTCGAAAGCCAGCACCGCGTCGGCCTTGGCCGCGGCGGCGTCGGGCGCCGCGCCGGTCAATTCGAACAGCTTGGCGATGTGCGCGACGTAGGCCTTGCGCACCGCTTCGTATTCCGGCTTGCCGTAGTAATCAGGCGTGGGCAGGCCCAGGCCGCCCTGGCGCGCGAAGCCGATCTGGCGACGCGCGTCCTTGTAGTCCGCGCCTGCATAAAAGGCAAACCCAATGGATTGGCCGTTTGCATGGATCTTGCGCAGCCAGGCGACGACGTCGGCCTCGGTCTGGAGGGCGGCAATGCTGTTCAGCTCAGGCTTGATCGGTTCGGCGCCGAGCTTCTCGATGCGCGACTCATCCATGGCCGAGCGGTACAGCCAGCCGATCTTCTGCTCGATCGAGCCCGGCCTGGCGTGCTCGGCGCCCTGGTCGGCGGCCTCGACGATCTTGCGCTGCGCTTCGCGGCTCTGCTCGCTGAGCTTGTCGAAGCTGCCCCAGCGCGTCTTGTCGGCCGGCAGCGGATTGGCGGCGACCCAGCGGTCGTTCACATAGGCGTTGAAGTCGGCGCAGGGCGAGACGCTGGTGTCGACGTCGGGCTTGAGGCCGGCGGTCTGGGCGAGCGCGGCGCCGTGCAGGGCGGCGGCGGCAGCCAGGGCGAGCAGGTGCCGGTATTGGCGGGTCGGTGAAGGCATGGCGAAGCACTCCGGAAATTCGCGGGAAGCGCGCACCATAGCCGCCTTAGGGCCTCGGCGGCGCGTATCGAAAGTCAGCCTCGGGTTTCCCTCAGTAGTCGACGCGGAAGCGCTGGCCGCGCCACGACAGTTGGGCGCTGTGCACGCCGATGGTCTCGACGCGCAGGTCCGGCGCGATGTTGTCGCCCTCGTGCAGCACCTGGCCGTTGACGAACAGCAGGCGGTCGGCCGGCGCGGGCGCGTTGACGGCGCCGTTGACGTTCAGCGGCGGCATACCCTGGCGCGTCGCCGCGGGCAGTTCGGCCAGCGCGGGAACGGCGGCGGCCTGCGCCGTCATCGTCATCGTCGTCGTCGTCGCCGGTGCTGGCACGGGCTGCGGCGTCGCGGCAGGCGCCGTGGCGACCGGGGCGGGCCGCACAAGCGGCGGCGGCGCAACAAGCATGGGCGGTGGCGGCGCCGCCTCTCGGACGATTTCGTGAACCGCCGGCGGCGCGCTCGGCCGCAGCCAGGCATAGAGCGCGGCCACGGCGAGCAGCAGCACAAGCACGATCAGCACCGGTACGAGCAGGTTGCGCGCGGCAGGGGTACTGGTCGAAGAGCTGCTGCCCAGCGTCGGGACCGCACCGCGTTCGCGCTCGCGCTCGGTTTCGGCGCGCTTGAGGGCGTCGAGGATGTAGGACATCAGTGCGGCTCCTGGAGATGCGGCTCGTCGACGCCGAGCAGCCGGCCCAGCTGCATGATCGTGACCGGTCCGGCGCGGCCATCGGCCGGCAGGCCCTGGCCGCGCTGGAAGGCGGCGATGCGCTCGCGTCGGACCGCGTTGCTGCCTGCGCGCGCCGTGGCCGGCGGCTGGCCCAGCGCCTGGCTCAGGCCCTTGTCCAGCCACTGCAGCACGGCGGGCGCGGCCGCACCGCTGGCGTAGTCGGGCGGCGTGCGCCACAGGGTCGTGAATTCGCCGTGCCACTGGCGGGCGAGCGCGCTCAGCGTCACGGTGACGTGGCGCGCGCCGAGCTGCAGATGCGCCTGCTGGCCGTCCAGCGATTCGAGCAGCGCAAAGGCCGGCTGGCCGTCCGCGTCGGCGAGCTTGAGCACGGCCGGTCGATCGAGCAGGCGCAGCTGCGCGAGCCCGCCGTCGCCCTGGAAGCATTGCAGCTGCTGGCTCGGCGCGGCAGCGCAGAGTTCGGTGTGCTCCGGCAGCGTGACGTGCCAGCGCGCGGCGAGCTGCTGCCAGGCCGCGTCGGGTGTGGCCGGCGCGTCGGTGATGGCGTCGACCGCGGCGGGCGCCGAGGCCGCCGAGGCCGCCGAGGCCGCATGTGGCGGCGCGGAAGCCGCTGCGCCATGACTGCTGGCGCCGACGACAAGGGGCGCCGGCGCAGGCCGCATCTGCTGGCCCACGGCCCAGGCCGCCGTCGCGATCACGCCCGCGCCCAGCGCCCAGGGCAGCGCCCGGCGCCAGGCCGGCGTGGCGACATGCGCGTCGTCGAACACCTCGACCGCGGCGCGCGCCAGCGTCTTGCGGTCGACGCGGGCGCGGCCCTGCGCGTAGGCGCCGAGCAGGGCGCGGTCGCCGATGAGGTTGATGCGCCGCGGCACGCCGCGCGAGAGCTTGTGCAGCAGCGCCAGCGCGCGGTCGTCGAAGGGCGTCTCGCCCTTGAGGCCGGCGATGCCGAGGCGGTGGCGCACATACTGCGCGGTCTCGTCGGCCGAAAGCGCGGTGAGGTGATAGCGCGCGATGACGCGCTGCGCGAGCTGCTCGAGCTCGGGCCGGGCGAGCATGGTGCGCAGCTCGGGCTGGCCGATCAGGATGATCTGCAGCAGCTTGCGCTCCTGCGTCTCGAGGTTGGTCAGCAGGCGCAGCTGTTCGAGCACCTCGGGCGCGAGGTTCTGCGCCTCGTCGATGATGAGCACGCAGTTCTGGCCCGCCGCGTGCGCTTCGAGCAGGAAGGCGTTGATGCGATCGACGTAGGGCTTGACGCTCTCGCCTTGCGGCAGCGGCTCGGGCAGGGCGATGTGGAATTCCTCGCAGACGGTGGCGAGCAGCTCGGGCACCGTCAGCTTGGGATTGAAGACGTAGGCGACGCGGCAGCCTTGCGGCACCTGCTCGAGGAAGCAGCGGCACACCGTCGTCTTGCCCGCGCCGATCTCGCCGGTCAGCAGCACGAAGCCGCCGCCACCGCCGAGGCCGTAGAGCAGGTGGGCCAGCGCCTCCCGGTGCCGCTCGCTCATGAAGAGGTAGTGCGGGTCGGGCGCGATCGAGAAGGGGTCCTGCTGGAGTCCGAAGAAGGCGTTGTACATAACGGAGGAATGTTAGCCCCTCGCCCAGGCGCGCCGCTGGACGCGCGCACGCCTGGGCGGTCCCCCGAGGGGACGAGATTTCTTGCGGCCTTGAGCCGCAAGAAACCTTCGGGGGCCGGCTCGGGAGCGGCCCAGCGCTCGGCCCGCAATTCCTTCCAACTGACAAGACACGGTTGTCGTCTCGTCACAATCCCGCCATGCCCAAGCCGCTCGACCTCGAAACCCTGCGCCGCTACGCCATCGCGCGCAGCTTGTTCACGCCGACCACGCTCCAGGGCGCGTTCAAGCGCCTGGGCTTCGTCCAGGCCGACCCGATGCGCGCGCCGGCGCGGGCCCAGGACCTGATCCTGCGCCATCGCGTCAAGGACTACTGCGCCGGCGAGCTGGAGCAGCGCTATCCGCGGCTTCAGGTCGAGGAGGACTGCTTCGTCAACTACGGCTTCGTGCCGCGCGACTGGCTGCCGCTGATGCACCCGCGCACGGCGCGGCGCGCCTGGGACGCCACGACACGCGCGCAGGCCGAAGCACTGCTGGCAGTCGTGCGCGAGCGCGGGCCGACGCACCCGAAGTCGCTGCTGGAGGAGTTCGCCCACCACGGCCGCATGCCCGGCTACTGGGGCGGCGAGCTCAACGTCAGCACGCAGCTGCTCGACGGCCTGCACTACCGCGGCCACCTGCGCGTCAAGCGGCGCGACGCCGGCACGCGCGTCTACGAGGCCGTCGAGCACGCGCCGCAGGACGACAGCCCGGCCGCACGCCGCGGGCGCGCCGAGGCCCTGCTCGACCGCGTCGTCCAGCTCTACGCCCCGCTGCCCGCACCCAGCCTGGGCTACCTGACGACGCTGCTGCGCGGCAGTGCGCCGCAGCTGCAGGTCGAGATGCGCGCCGCCGTCAAGGCCGCGAAGCAGCGCTATGCCCATGCCGTGGTCGACGGCGTGACCTGGTTCTGGCCGACGGACGAAAACCCGTCGAGCGCCCGCCATCGCTGCGACGCGCAGTTGCGCCTGCTCGCGCCCTTCGACCCGGTCGTCTGGGACCGGCGCCGCTTCGAGCTCTTCTGGGGCTGGCCCTACCGCTTCGAGGCCTACACGCCCGCGGCCAAGCGCACGATGGGGCATTACGCCCTGCCGCTGCTCTGGGGCGAGGACATCCGCGGCTGGGCGAACCTGCGCGTCGAGAACGGCCGGCTCATCCATGAGCTCGGCTTCGTCGACGGCAAGACGCCGCGCAGCGCTGCGTTCAAGGCGGCGCTGGCCGAGGAACTCGACGCGATGCGGCGCTTCCTCGGCCTCGGCTGAAGCGTTTCAGCGCCCCGCCGGACGCGCCGGGAAGCGGACCGTGAAACGTGCGCCGGGCCCTTCGTTCTCGGCGAGGCCGCGGCGCGAGCGCGTGTCGTCGAGCAGGAGCTCGGCCTCGTGCTGCTCGGCGATCTCGCGGACGATGGCCAGGCCCAGGCCCGAGCCGTCGGTGTTCGTGCCGAGCGCGCGGTAGAAGGGCTGGAAGATCTTCTCGCGCTCGCTCTCGGGCACGCCGGGGCCGGTGTCCTCGACCTGCAGCACGCTGACCTGGCCGAACGGGTCTTCCATGACGCGCACCGTGACGACGCCGCCGGGCGGGGTGTAGAGCAGCGCGTTGTCCACGAGATTGCGGATCAGCTCGCGGATCAGCAGCGGCTGGCCGAGCACGCGCAGTTGGGCGCGGTCCGCGTCGGGGCCCTCGTAGCCGAGGTCCAGGCGCCGCTCCAGCGCGCGCGGAACGAAGTCGCGCACGGTCTCGATGGCGAATTCGGCGAGGTTGACTTCACTGCGCCGCGCCGCGTGCTCCTTGTCCTCGGCGCGTGCCATGGCGAGCAGCTGGTTGACCATGTGCGCGGCGCGCTGGCTGGACAGCGAAATCTGCTCGAGCGAGCGGATCAGGTCGGCCGGCTGGCTGCGGCCTTCGTCGACCTCGCGCTGGGCGAACTCGGCCTGGGTGCGCAGGCCGGCCAGCGGCGTCTTGAGCTGGTGCGCGGCATCCGCCAGGAAGTGCTTCTGCGCACGCATCGACTGGTCGAGCCGCCCCAGCAGCTCGTTGATGGCGCGCACCAGCGGCGCCACCTCCTCGGGCACGTGGCGCTCGTCGATCGGCGAGAGATCGGCGCTGTCGCGCGAGCGGATGCGCCGTTGCAGCTCGCCCAGCGGCGCGATGCCGCGCGCCAGCGCCAGCCAGACCAGCAGCACCGTCAGCGGCAGGATGACGAACTGCGGCAGGATCACGCCCTTGATGATCTCGTTGGCCAGGCGCGTGCGCTTGCCCGTCGTCTCGGCGACCTGCACGAGCAGGCTGACCGGTGCTGTCGCGGTCGGTGCTTCGGCACGGCTCTCGACCTGGCCGTCGGGCAGCACGTGCAGCCAGGCCACGCGCACGCGCTCGCCGGCGATCTCGTCGTCGCGCCAGCGGATCTCGCCGGGGCCGGCGGCGTCGTCGTCGCCGGGCGCGGGCAGTCGCGCGTCGCCGCTGAGCAGCCCGCCCTGCGGCCCGCGCACCTGATAGAAGACCGTGTCGCTGGCGTCGGCGCGCAGGAAAGCCGCCGCCTCGGGCGCCATGGCGTAACGGCGTACCTGAGCGGCGTCCGGGTGGCCGGCATCCGCGGCTGCCTGGGCCGCAACGCGCAGGGCCAGCGTGCGCGTCATCTCGCCGAGCTCGCGGTCGTAGGGCTTGTTGGCAATGCCCTGCGCGACGAGCCAGGTCAGCGCCACGCTGATCGGCCAGATCAGCAGCAGCGGCGCGAGCATCCAGTCGAGGATCTCGCCGAAGAGCGAGCGCTGCGGCTTGGCCGGCTTGTCGGCGACGCCGGGCTCGGCGCCTTTCGGAACGGCCGTGCGGGCGCTCATTCAGCCCGGGATCTTCTCAAGGCAGTAGCCGAGCCCGCGCACGGTGGCGATGCGGATCGGGCCCTGCTCGATCTTCTTGCGCAGGCGGTGGATGTAGACCTCGATGGCGTTGTTCGAGACCTCCTCGCCCCACTCGCACAGGCGCTCGACGAGCTGGTCCTTGCTGACGAGCCGGCCGGCACGCTGCAGCAGCACTTCGAGCAGAGACAGCTCGCGCGCCGAGAGTTCGACCATCTGCTCATTGATGTAGACGACGCGCCCGCCCGAATCGAAGGCCAGCGGGCCGTGGCGAATGATGCTCGTTGCCGTGCCCAGGCCGCGGCGCGTCAGCGCACGCACGCGCGCCTCGAGCTCCTGCAGCGAGAAGGGCTTGGCCATGTAGTCGTCGGCACCGTGGTCCAGGCCCTTGACGCGCTCCTCGATGCTGTCGGCCGCCGTGAGGATCAGCACCGGCACGCTGGAGCCGCGTCCGCGCAGACGCTTGAGCACGTCCAGGCCATGCAGGCGCGGCAGGCCGAGGTCAAGGATGACGAGATCGAACTCGTGCGCGGCCAGCGCCGCGTCGGCCTCGCTGCCGCTCGACACCTGGTCGACCGCATAGCCCGACGCGCGCAGCGCGCGCAGCAGGCCGTCGGCCAGCACTTGATCGTCTTCGGCAATCAGGATGCGCATGCTCTTCCCTCGAGGTGATGGGCAATTCTAGAAAGCTGCGGCCTCAGGGTTTGCCACGAGATCCGTCTGGCTCATCCAGTGAGCCACCATCGTCCTAGGATGACGCCAGACATCGAACCCGGCGACGGACTGCCCCGGCTGGCAGAAAGTCCTGCTCGAACTACTGTACAAACATACAGATTCCGCCATAATCGCACCGACCCCACAGGAGAACTTCATGGACGCGCCCGTCAAAGCCCTCAACACCGAAAAAGCCAAGGCCCTGCAGGCCGCGCTGGCCCAGATCGAAAAGCAGTTCGGCAAGGGCTCGATCATGCGCCTCGGCGAGGGCGAAGCCATCGAGGACATCCAGGTCGTCTCCACCGGCTCGCTGGGCCTTGACATCGCCCTGGGCGTCGGCGGCCTGCCGCGCGGCCGCGTGATCGAAATCTACGGCCCGGAATCGTCGGGCAAGACCACGCTCACGCTCCAGGTCATCGCCGAGATGCAAAAGCTCTCCGGCACCTGCGCCTTCATCGACGCCGAGCACGCGCTCGACGTGCAGTACGCCCAGAAGCTCGGCGTCAACCTGCCCGACCTGCTGATCAGCCAGCCCGACACCGGCGAGCAGGCCCTCGAGATCGTCGACGCGCTGGTGCGCTCCGGTTCGGTCGACCTGATCGTCATCGACTCGGTCGCCGCGCTGACGCCCAAGGCCGAACTCGAAGGCGAGATGGGCGACGCCCTCCCCGGCCTGCAGGCCCGCCTGATGAGCCAGGCCCTGCGCAAGCTCACCGCCACGATCAAGAAGACCAACTGCACGGTCATCTTCATCAACCAGATCCGCATGAAGATCGGCGTCATGTTCGGCTCGCCCGAGACGACGACCGGCGGCAATGCGCTGAAGTTCTACGCCTCGGTGCGCCTGGACATCCGCCGTATCGGCTCGATCAAGAAGGGCGAGGAAGTCATCGGCTCCGAGACCAAGGTCAAGGTCGTCAAGAACAAGGTCAGCCCGCCGTTCAAGACGGCCGAGTTCGACATCCTCTACGGCGAAGGCATCAGCCGCGAGGGCGAGATCATCGACATGGGCGTGGTGGCCAAGATCGTCGACAAGTCCGGCGCCTGGTACGCCTACAACGGCGAAAAGATCGGCCAGGGCAAGGACAACTCCCGCGAGTTCCTGCGCGAGAACCCCGAGCTCGCGCGTGAGATTGAGAACAAGATCCGCGAGTCGCTCGGTATCGTCCAGATCGCCACCACCTCGGGCGAAGAGTGAATCCGGATCTTGTTCCGGCGCAGGCTCATGCACGCGCAGCGTGCGTGAAGGCCGCATCGCGGCCGGGCCGAAGCCAAAACAAGATCCGCGAATCGCTCGGCATCGTCCAGATCGGCGCAGCCGCGGGCGCGGAAGAGTAAGCCGGTGACACCCCAGGCCCGGATCCACCGGTTCTGGGCCTTGATCGAGGCCCGCCGCTGGGATGAGGTCCGAGCCCTGCTGAGTCCTGCGGCGCAAGCCACCTGGTGGGTCACGCGCGAGCGCTTTGACGGCGCTGCGGCCTTCGTCCGCGTCAACGCCGTCTATCCCGAGGGCTGGGCCCTCCGCCTGCTCGAATGCAACGCGCTGGCCGACGGCCGCGTCCATTCGCTGGTGCGCGTCGATCATGGCGAGGCGAGTTTTTATGCCAACAGCTTCTTCACCCTCGCGGCCGGCTTGATCGTGCGGATCGACGAATACTGGTCGGACGTGCAGGCCGCGCCGTCCTGGCGCGAAGGGCTGCCCGGTCGCGCGGCGCTCACCGTTGATACCCGCACCGGCCTGCCGCTCGACGCCGGCCAAGCGGGCTGAGCATGCGCGCCCCGCTGTCACTCAAGGCCCGGGCCATCGCCCTGCTCGCGCAGCGCGAGCACAGCGCGTCGGAGCTGCGCCAGAAGCTGCTTCGCATTGCGCGCGAGCAGGCAAGACTGGCGACAGCGCAGGCTGCCGAAACATCTGCCACCGAGACCGCTCAACCCGCCGAAGCCGGTCCCGACCCAACCGAGGACGTCGACGCCCTGCTCGCCTGGCTCCAGGCTCAGGGCTATCTCGACGAGACCCGCTTCGTCGAGTCGCGCATCCACGCCCGCGCCAGCCGCTTCGGCACGATGCGCATCGCCCAGGAGCTGTCCCGCCACGGCCTGGCGCTGGATGCCGAGCAGCAGGCAGCACTGAAATCTGGCGAGCTCGATCGGGCGCGGCTGATCTGGCAGCGCAAGTTCGGCGACACACCGCCGCAGGACGCCGCGGCGCGCGCGCGCCAGGCCCGCTTCCTGGCCGGCCGGGGCTTTTCCGGCGACGTGGTCCGGCGTCTGCTGCGCGGCCTCGAGGCCGATGACTGAGCCCGGCGGCGCTGTCTCGCCGGCGGCCAGAACCCGGCCGAAAGCCCCGCTGCGTCGCAACATGCTAGAGTCCCGCCCTGCGTAAACCCTAGGCCGCCGGCGTCTTTTGCCCGCTCCGGCCACTTTGCGCCTGTTCGCGATTCCGACCCTGTCCATGCCACTCCCCTTCGCCTCGAACCCGCGTCGCCTGATGCACCGCCGTGCCATCGACGTGCAGGTGTTTGCGCGCGAAGACGGGCAGTTCGACGTGGAAGCGCGGCTCATCGACGCCAAGACGCGCGATGTCACCGTCGGCGGCACACTGCGACCGGCCGGTGAACCACTGCATGAAATGGTGCTGGGCCTTGTCATCAATGCCGAACTCGACATCCTGGCCGCCGGCTCAGTGACCCTGGCCATGCCTTATCCGGGCCAGTGCGAGGAACACGGCAATGCCTACGCCCAGCTCGCCGGCCTGAACCTGATGCGCGGCTTCCGCGGCGCCGTCAAGGAACGCCTCTCGGGCACGCTGGGCTGCACCCACCTGACCGAGCTCTGCAGCGTGCTGCCGACCGCCGTGATCCAGGCCCTGGCCGGCGAGGTGCTTTCCACGCAGGAGGGCGCGGGCGACGAATCGGCCGCCGAGCACCCGCCCTTCCAGCTCGACCGTTGCCACGCGTTGCGCAGCGACGGTCCGGCCGTCCAGATCCATTACCCCCGCTGGTACCGCCCGTCCGCCCAGGTCGACGCGGTGCCCCCATCCGCATCCTGACCATACCCACAGAAGCGAGACCCCTATGAAGATTCACGAGTACCAGGGCAAGGAAATCCTGCGCCAGTTCGGCGTGCCCGTGCCGCGCGGCATCCCGGCATTCACCGTGCAGGAAGCCGTCGAAGCGGCGCAGAAGCTGGGCGGCCCGGTCTGGGTGGTCAAGGCGCAGATCCACGCCGGCGGCCGCGGCAAGGGCGGCGGCGTGAAGCTGGCCCGCTCGATGGATGACGTGAAGACGCTGTCCGAGCAGATCCTCGGCATGCAGCTGGTCACGCACCAGACCGGCCCCGAAGGCCAGAAGGTCCGCCGCCTCTACATCGAAGACGGCGCCGACATCAAGAACGAGCTCTACGTCTCGCTCGTGACCGACCGCGGCACGCAGAAGGTCGCCTTCATCGCTTCGAGCGAAGGCGGCATGGACATCGAGGAAGTGGCTCACTCCACGCCCGAGAAGATCATCACCGAGATGATCGACCCGCTGGTCGGCCTGACCGAAGCGCAGTCGCGCAAGATCGCGGCCGCCATCGGCCTGAGCGGCCACTCGGTCGACCAGGCCGTCGACCTGTTCGCCAAGCTCTACAAGTGCTACATGGACACGGACGCGTCGCTGGTTGAAATCAACCCGCTGAACTGCGACTCCAAGGGCAACCTGATCGCCCTGGACGCCAAGTTCAACTTCGACGCCAACGCGCTGTTCCGCCACCCCGAGATCGTCGCCTACCGCGATATGGACGAAGAAGACCCGGCTGAAGTCGAAGCTTCCAAGTTCGACCTGGCCTACATCTCGCTGGACGGCAATATCGGCTGCGTGGTGAACGGTGCCGGCCTGGCCATGGCCACGATGGACACCATCAAGCTGTTCGGCGGCGAGCCGGCCAACTTCCTGGACGTCGGCGGCGGCGCCACGGCCGAGAAGGTCACCGAGGCCTTCAAGATCATGCTGAAGAACAAGGCCGTCAAGGGCATCCTGGTCAACATCTTCGGCGGCATCATGAAGTGCGACACCATCGCCGAAGGCGTCATCACCGCCTGCAAGGCCGTGAACCTGCAAGTGCCGCTGGTCGTCCGCATGAAGGGCACCAACGAAGAACTGGGCAAGAAGATGCTGGCCGAATCGGGCCTGCCCATCATCGCCGCCGACACGATGGCCGAAGCAGCCACCAAGATCGTCGCCGCCGTCAAGTAAAGCCCAGGAGTTCCTCACCATGTCGATCTACATCAACAAAGACACCAAGGTCATCACCCAGGGCATCACCGGCAAGACCGGCCAGTTCCACACGCTGGGCTGCCAGGCCTATGCCAACGGCAAGAACGCCTTCGTTGCGGGCGTGAACCCGAAGAAGGCCGGCGAGAAGTTCTCCGAGATTCCCATCTACGCGACCGTCAAGGAAGCCGCCGGCCAGACCGGCGCGACCGTCTCGGTCATCTACGTGCCGCCCGCGGGCGCCGCCGCCGCGATCTGGGAAGCCGTCGAGGCCGACCTGGACCTGGCCATCTGCATCACGGAAGGCATTCCCGTCCGCGACATGCTGGAAGTGCGCAACAAGATGAAGGCCAAGGAAGCCGCCGGCGGCAAGCGCACGCTGCTGCTGGGCCCCAACTGCCCGGGCCTGATCACGCCGGACGAGATCAAGATCGGCATCATGCCCGGCCACATCCACCGCAAGGGCCGCGTCGGCGTCGTGTCGCGCTCCGGTACGCTGACCTATGAAGCCGTGGCGCAGCTGACCGAGCTGGGCATCGGCCAGTCGTCGGCCGTGGGCATCGGCGGCGACCCGATCAACGGCCTGAAGCACATCGACGTGATGAAGGCCTTCAACGACGACCCGGACACCGACGCCGTCATCATGATCGGCGAGATCGGCGGTCCCGACGAGGCGGAAGCCGCCCGCTGGTGCAAGGCCAACATGAAGAAGCCCATCGTCGGCTTCATCGCTGGCGTCACCGCCCCTCCGGGCAAGCGCATGGGCCACGCCGGCGCGCTGATCTCCGGCGGCGCCGACACGGCCGATGCCAAGCTCGCCATCATGGAAGAGTGCGGCTTCACGGTCACGCGCAACCCGTCCGAGATGGGCCGCCTGCTCAAGGGCCTGCTGTAATCGGGCCTGGCCCCGACACCAGCCGCCGGGGTGACCGGCGGCTTTTTTTTGCCCGCTCCATGGACCTGCTGAACGCCGCCTTCTTCATCGCGCTGCTGAAGATCATCTGGGTCAACATCCTGCTGTCGGGCGACAACGCCGTCGTCATCGCGCTGGCCGCGCGCAATCTCGCGGCCCACCAGCAAAAGCGCGCCATCGTCTTCGGCAGCGGCGCGGCCATCGTGCTGCGGGTGGCGCTGACGCTGTTCGCCGTGCAGCTGCTGCAGCTGCCCTGGCTGAAGCTTGTCGGCGCCCTGCTGCTGCTGTGGATAGGCGTGCAGCTGCTGGCCGACGGCGACGACGACGCCGACGTGCAGGCCAGCAGCAGCCTCTGGGTGGCCATACGCACCATCCTCATCGCCGACCTCGTCATGAGCCTGGACAACGTCATCGCCGTCGCCGCTGCCGCCAACAGTGCGCCCGAGGGCGCGCACGTGCCGCTGCTGGTCATCGGCCTGGGCCTGTCCATTCCGCTCATCATCTTCGGCAGCACGGTGCTGCTGAAGCTGATGCAGCGCTTCCCCGCCATCATCACGCTGGGCGCGGCGCTGCTGGGCTTCGTCGCCGGCGAGATGGCGACGACGGACGCGGCCGTGCATGGCTGGTTCGAGACCCATATGCAGGGCCTGGACTACGCGGTCAGCATCAGCTGCGCCCTGCTCGTCGTGGCCGCCGGCCTGGCGCTGGCGCGCCGCGGCAGGCCCGAGGCGACCTAAGATCGCCGGCATGGCTAGCGGCAAACCCGGTTTCTGGCAGCGCCTCATCGGTCGCGGCGCGGACGCGCCGCCCCGCGCGCCGCTGCCCCCGCCCGATGAGCCACCAACACCCGACGCAGCGCCGCCGCAGGCCGCGGGCAGCGCGCCCGGCCTGCAGGACTACGACATCGGCGCCGAGATCGGCCGCGGCGCGATGGCCATCGTCTACAAGGCCACGCAGCGCGCCACGGGCCGCCAGGTTGCCATCAAGCGCCTGGCGCTGAGCCGCGAGTTCTCGGCCGAAGACCTTGCCGACGTGCGCGAACGCTTCATGCGCGAGGCGCGCGCAGCGGGAGCGCTGGAGCATGCCGACATCCTGCAGGTCGTCGACGCCGGCCAGGACGGCAGCGACGCCTGGCTGGCCCTCGAGTACGTGCTGGGCCGCGACCTCAGCCTCTTCACCAAGGCCGGCCAGCTGCTGCCGACGCGCGAGGTCGTGCAGCTGGGCGCCCGCCTGGCACGCGCGCTGCACTATGCGCACGGTCAGGGCGTCATCCATCGCGACATCAAGCCGGCCAACGTGATGCTGGATCGCGTCAACGGCGGCCTCAAGCTGATGGACTTCGGCATTGCCCGCGTCGGCGACGGCAGCCGCACGCGCACCGGCCTGGTGCTGGGCACGCCGTCCTTCATGTCGCCCGAACAGCTCGCCGGCCTGACGGTGGACGGCCGCAGCGACCTCTACTCCCTCGGCGTGCTGCTCTACCAGTTGCTGACCGGCGTGCTGCCGCACCAGAGCGACTCGATGGCGCGGCTGATGCAGCAGATCGCCACCGAGCCGGCGCCCGACGTACGCACCCACCGCCCGAGCCTGCCCGAACCCCTGGCCCTGGTGCTGGCCGTCGCCCTCGAGAAGCGCCCCGAGCTGCGCTACCCCTCGGGCGAGCAGATGGCGCGCGACCTCGAAGCCGTCCTCGTCATGGCCCTGCAGGCCGAGCCCGCCCCGCCCGAAACCGCCGCGCTCCAGCAGGATCCGGCGTTCGCGCAAACCTTCGCACAAACACTGCGCCTGACGCCCGAGGAAGCAGGGCAGAATCCGCGCTCCCCCGCCGCCGCCGCGCCGCCCGCCCCCAGCCAAGCCTCATGACCCTGGAGTTCTTCAGCGCCACCGACGTGGGCCGTGCGCGCGACAACAACGAGGACTCGGTCGCGCTGGACCAGGCCGCCGGCCTGGCCGTGCTGGCCGACGGCATGGGCGGCTACAACGCCGGCGAGGTGGCCAGCCAGATGCTGACCAGCTTCGTCAGCAGCGAGCTCGGTCGCTGGCTGAAGGACCGTGGCCGCGAGGCCCGCGCCGGCGAGGTCAAGCGCGCGATGGACATCTGCGTCGACAACGCCAACCGCGCCATCTTCAACGCCGCCAACACCAACCCGCGCTATGCCGGCATGGGCACGACGCTGGTGCTGGGCGTGTTCCGGCCCGAGGGCCTGCTGCTGGGCCACGTCGGCGACTCGCGCGCCTACCGCCTGCGTGCGGGGCGCCTCACGCAGATCACGCGCGACCACTCGCTGCTGCAGGAGCAGATCGACGCCGGCCTGCTGACCGTCGAGGAGGCTGCCTTCTCCAGCAACAAGAACCTCGTCACGCGCGCCGTCGGTGTCGAGGACACGGTGCTGATGGAGCTGCATCTTCACGAGGTCCAGCCCGGCGACACCTATCTGCTCTGCTCGGACGGCCTGTCCGACATGCTCGACGACGACAGCCTCGCCAACCTGCTCAACGGCAATCCGGCGCTGCCCGAGGCGGCGCGCGCGCTGATCGGCGCGGCAAATGACAACGGCGGCCGCGATAACATCGCGCTCATCCTGGCCCGCGCCGAGGGCCGCCAACGTACCGAAGGACGGGGCTGGTGGCCCTTCGGTCGGCGTGGCGGCAAAGACTCCGTCGCCTGAAGAGCCGCGGCGCGCACAACAGAACTTGAGGTCATACATGGGCAAACTGGTGGTTTCGCTCGACGGCGTGGTGATCAAGGAGGTCCAGATCACCAAGGACAAGACCACGCTCGGTCGGCGGCCGTACAACGACATCGTCATCGACAACCTCGCCATCAGCGGCGAGCACGCCGTCCTGCAGATGGTCGGTGCGGACGTCTTCATCGAAGACCTCAACTCCACCAACGGCACCTACATCAACGGCAAGGCCATCAAGAAGCAGCTGCTGGCCGACAACGACACCGTCGAGATCGGCAAGTACAAGATCAAGTTCCTGCTCAGCGACGGCGGCGACTACGAGAAGACCATGATCCTCAAGCCCGGGTCCGGCGCGCCGGCCAACCTGGGCCTGACCTCCGCCTTCGGTGCGCTGGGCAACGGCGCCGCCGGCATCGGCCCGGCCGCCATCAAGGTGCTGACGGGCGCCGCGGCGGGCCGCGAGGTCTCGCTGACCAAGGTCGTCACGACGCTGGGCAAGCCCGGCGTGCAGGTCGCCTCCATCACCAAGCGCCCCACCGGCTACGTCTTCGCGCATGTCGAAGGTGCCCAGCGCCCCAGCGTCAACGGCATCCCGCTGACCGGCGAATCGATCGCGTTGCGCACCGGCGACCTGATCGAGCTGGCCGGCACGCAGATGCAGTTCATCCAGGGCTGAGGCACTCCCGCCAGCTTCGCGGCGGCGTGTGATTTCCTCACGCACAGGGGTTCGCCAACTCGGTAATCCGACCGTCACGGTTAATCGGGGCCTGCGTACATTCTTGGGCATCAGCCTCGCCCGAAGCGCGGCACCCCATCCAAGCCACGCACCGCATGAACATCCGCGTCCTGGGCTGCTCCGGCGCCATTGCCGCCGGCTACAAGACCACCGCCTTCCTGCTGGACGACGATGTCCTCATCGACGCCGGCACCGGCGTGGGCGACCTGCCGCTGCAAGCCCTGGCCGCCATCGACCACATCCTGCTCAGCCACTCCCATCTGGACCATGTGCTGGGCATCCCGCTGCTGGCCGATGCCGTGCTGCGCCTGCGCGTCGCCGCCGGCCGCCCGCCCATCCAGGTCCACGCCCTGCCCGAGACGCTGGACGCGCTTCGCCGGCACGTCTTCAACGGCGTCATCTGGCCCGACTTCACCGCGCTGCCCACGGCCGCAGCCCCGGTGCTCTCGCTGCACCCCTTCCAGATCGGTGACCGCCTGGATCTGGGCGGTCGCATCATCGAAGTGCTGCCGGCCGCCCACACCGTGCCGGCGGTCGGCTTCGCCTTGGACGCCGGCGCCGCCGCCGGCCACGCCCACTGGGTCTACACCGGCGACACCGGCCCCAACCCGGCGCTGTGGCGCCGGCTGGCCGCGCTGCGCCTGTCCCACCTCGTCATCGAGACCGCCTTCAGCGACGACGAGGCCGCGGTCGCCCACGTCAGCCAGCACCTCTGCCCGCACGACCTCGGCCAGGAGCTGGCGCAGCTGGCCGGCAGCGTCGACGTGCGCATCACCCACATCAAGCCCGGCGAGGTCGAAGCCGTCATGCAGGGCGTGCATGCGCTCGGCAGCCCGCACCGCATCAGCGCGCTCCAGGCCGGGCAGGCCATGCAGCTCTGAACCCGCCTTGCCCCGTCGCTGGCGCCCTCGAGGCGCCATTTTTTCGCCTGACGTTTCTTGACCCGACGGGCCGGGGTGACATAACGCGCCAGTCCGAAGTGACGTTTTTTGTCAGGCGCCGGCGCCCGGAGGCGCCCATCCGTGCGATTTCGCACAGGTTGTCGGCCCGAAAAAGCTGGCACGCCCCCTGCGTATCTTGGACGTGCCCTCCTCCCACCCACTTCGACTGGAGTACTGACATGAACCTGAAAGCACGCGCCCAACAAGGCTTCACCCTGATCGAACTGATGATCGTCGTCGCCATCATCGGCATCCTGGCTGCCGTGGCGATTCCGCAGTACAAGGACTACACGGCCAAGGCCAAGGTCGGCAACGCCATCTCCGTGGCCGACCCGTGGAAGACCGCCATCGCCTTGTGCTCGCAGGAAACCGGCGACAAGACGTTCGCGGCTTGCAGCACTGCTGGCACCAACGGCGTTCCGGCTGATACCGCCGCCGGAGTAGCGCCCAGCAACGAAGTTGCCTCGGTCAAGACCGGTGCCAACGGCGTGATCACGTTGACGTTCAACGACTCCACCAAGGTGGGCAGCGATCTGGGTGGCAAGACGATCACGTTCACCCCGACCGCCGGCGACTCCGCAGTGACCTGGAACGCGACCGCCGATGCAGGCATCACGAACGCGACGCTGAAGACGGCCATCGAGAAGAACAACAAGTAACCTGACCGGTCTTGAAGAAAAAGCGGGGGCTGAGCCTCCGCTTTTTTGCTTTAGGCCAGCAGGTGTGCGACGCCGCCGGCCCTTGACACGCTTCAAGGCAGGGGAGGCGCGGCCCATGCCATCATCCGCGCCCATGCCCTCCCAGACTTCCGCCCCGGTCGAAGCCGCGCTGCCAGGCCTCGTCATCGCCACGGCGCTGCCGCCTCTGCTGGCCTTCAACCAGACCCCCTCGGCGACGCTCTACAACCAGCTCCTCGCCCTCGCCGGCTGGGGCCTGGCCCTCATCCTTTGGGCTCGCGCCACGCCCGACTGGAGCCGGGGCCTGAAGAGCCCCGCGGCGCTGGCGCTCGCGCTGCTTCTCGTCGCGCCGCTGAGTTCAGTGGCTTGGCGCTCCCTGCCTGCGTCGCTGGGCCTGGGCGCCGCAGCCATCATCGGCGCCGGCCTGGCCGTGCTGCTGATGGCCCAGGGCCTGTCGCGCGAGCAGCGCGGCATCGCCGCCGAGGCGCTGTGCTGGGGCCTGCTCGCGGCCGGCCTGGCCAGCGTGGCCGTCAGCCTCGTGCAGGTCTTCATGCCCGGCTGGGCCGATGGCAACGTCATCGCGCGCTCGGGCATCCCGGGTCGGGCGGTGGGCAATCTGCGCCAGCCCAACCACCTCGCCAGCCTGATGATGTGGGCCGCGGTGGCCGCCGTCTTCATCACGGAGAAGCGCCGCTGGCGCCGGGCGCTGGCGCCGCTGCTGTTCGCCTGCGTCTTCACCGTCGTGCTGAGTGCCTCGCGGACCGGCTTCATCGGCATCGCGATGCTGGCCGTCTGGGGCATGGTCGACCGCAAGCTGTCGCGCCCCGCCCGCCTGGCGCTGCTCGCCACGCCGCTGATGCTGGGCGTCAGCTGGTGGCTGATGGCGCAATGGTCGGCCGAGGGGCATGCCTTCGGCGCGGCCTCGCGCCTGGCCGAGGGCGCGGGCTCGCCATCGCGCCTGGCCATCCTGCGCGACGCCTGGGCGCTGACGCTGGCCAACCCCTGGCTGGGCGTGGGCTGGGGCGAGTTCAACGTCGCCTGGAGCCTCACCCCCTTCCCGACCCGCCCCATCGCATTCTTCGACCACACGCACAACCTGGCGTCACAGCTGGCCGTCGAGCTGGGTCTGCCCTGGGCCGGCGCGGTACTGGCCCTTCTGGCCTGGGCGCTGTACAAGGCCTGGCGCGGCGCTGCACGGGCCGGCGAGGACGCGCCGCTGCGCCGTGCCGCGCTGATGATCGTGCTGACCATCGCGCTGCACAGCCTGCTCGAGTACCCGCTCTGGTATGCCTACTTCCTGCTGCCGGCCTGCTTCGCGCTGGGCCTGGCGCTGCCGGCAGGGGATGGCCACGCGGCGCCTGCCTCGGCCCGCCCCTGGCAACTGATCGGCAGCCTGCTGATCGCCGGCAGCGCGTTCGCCGTCTGGGACTACCACCGCATCGTCGTCATCTACGCGCCACCGGCCGACGCCGCGCCGCTGAACGAGCGCATCGCCACGGGCCAGCGCTCGCCGTTTTTCGGTCACCAGGCCGACTACGCCGCCGCCACCAGCTTCCCGCCCGGCAGGCTGGCCCTCGCCGCGACGCGCCGCACCGCCTTCAGCCTCGTGGATGCACGGCTGCTGATGCACTGGTCGCGCTCGCTGGAAGCCACCGGCAACGTGGAGGGCGCCCGCTATGTCGCGGACCGGCTGCGCGAATTCCGCAACCCGACCGGCGACACCTGGTTCGCGAGCTGCGAGGAGGCCGCCTCCGCGCCGCCCATGCCGCAATGCCAGCCGGCCTCCGGCGTGCTGGACTGGCGGACGCTGCGTTAGCCCGCGGCGCGCCAGTCGCCGCTCTTGCCGCCCTGCTTCTCCAGCACGCGCACGTCGGCGATGACCATGCCGCGGTCCGCGGCCTTGCACATGTCGTAGATGGTCAGCAGGCCGACCTGCACGGCGCACAGCGCCTCCATCTCGACGCCGGTGCGGCCCAGCGTCTCCACCTGGGCACGGCACAGCACGCGGCTGCCGGCCGCGTCGAGGTCGAACTCCACCGCGACGCGCGTGATCGGCAGCGGATGGCACAGCGGCACCAGGTCGGCGCAGCGCTTGGCGCCCTGGATGGCCGCGATGCGCGCCACGCCCAGCACGTCGCCCTTCTTGGCGGTGCCGCTGGCGATCAGCGCAAAGGTTTCGGGCCGCATGCGGATCTCGCCGGCGGCGACGGCGATGCGGTGGGTCTCGGCCTTGGCCGACACGTCCACCATGTGGGCCTGGCCCTGGGCGTCGAAATGGGTGAGCGGGGTCGTCATGCCTGGAAACAAAGGGGCAAGCTGTTGCAGGCATCATAGGAGGCTCGCTCACGGCTCGCGCCCCTGCCCGATGAAGAAGTCCCTGCACCGTCCCCTGCTCAGCCTGCTCGCCGCGGCGACGCTGGCCCTGCCCGGCGCGCCGCTGAATGCCCAGGTCAACCTGCCGGCCCTCGGCGACTCGGTCTCGCAAGACCTGGACGTGGGCACCGAGCGGCGCCTTGGCGACCAGGTCATGCGCCAGATCCGCATCGACCCCGACTACGTCCTCGACCCGCTGCTGCAGGAGTACCTGGACGGCATCTGGGACCCGCTCGTGAAGGCGGCCCGCAAGCTGGGCCAGATCGGCGACGAGACCCAGTCCCGCTTCGCCTGGGAGCCCTTCCTGGTGCGCGACAAGAGCGTCAACGCCTTCGCGCTGCCGGGCGGCTTCGTCGGCACCCACCTGGGCCTGATCGCGATGACCAGCTCGCGCGACGAGCTGGCCTCGGTGCTGGCCCACGAGCTGTCGCACATCACCCAGCGCCACATCGCGCGCCGCATCGCTGGCGATTCGAAGAACAGCATGATCGCCATCGCCGGCCTGCTGCTGGGCGTCCTGGCCGCCTCGCGCGGCAACATCGACATGGCCAATGCCGGCATCGTCGGCGGCCAGGCCGCGGCCACGCAGCTGTCGCTGAACTTCTCGCGCGACATGGAGCGCGAGGCCGACCGCGTCGGCTTCAACGTGATGACCGAAGCGGGCTTCGCGCCCAGCGGCATGGTCAGCATGTTCGAGCGCATGGAGCAGGCCTACCACCTGATGGACAACGGGGCCTACCCCTACCTGCGCTCCCACCCGCTGACCAGCGAGCGCATCGGCGACGCCCGCACCAAGCTCGCGCTGGAACCCTTCGTGCGTCCACGGGGGCTTGCCGAGCATGCGCTGATGGCCGCCCGCTCGCGCGTGCTGATGGACCCGCGCGTGGACGCCTGGAAGGTGCTCGAGAACTACGACGCCGGCGCCCGCACGATCAAGGAGGCTGGCGGCTACGAGCAGCTCGGCGCCCGCTACGCCGCCGCGCTGGCATCCATCAAGCTGCGCAACTTCGACCGCGCCGAGGCCTCGCTGCGCAGCGCCGAGGTGACGCTGCAGCTCATCAACCCCAGCCCCGCCGAGACCGTCGCGGCCCGCCGGCAGCTGACCTATCTGCGCGCCGAGCTGGCCGAGGCCCGCGGTCGTCCCATGGAAGGCATCGCCGCGCTGGACACGCTGCAGGGCGAGAAGTCCCGCCCCATGCTGCTGCAGCGCGTGGGCCTGGCGCTCGCGTCCGGGCCCGCGTCCACCACCGGCCCGGCGCTGCGCGAGGCGGCGGAGGCGCTGCAGACCCATGTCAGCCTGGAACCGCACGATGCGCTGGCCTGGCATGAGCTCTCGCTGGTCTGGGAAAAACTCGGCCAGCCGCTGCGCGCCGTGCGCGCCCAGGCCGAGACCCGCGCCGCGGCCGGCGACCTGAACGGCGCCATCGACCGCCTGCGCTCGGGCCTGCGCCAGTCGCGCGGGCCGGATGCCGACCAGGTCGAGGCCTCGGTCATCGACGCGCGCCTGCGCACGCTGGTCTACGAGCGCCAGTCCATCCTGGCCGAGATGTACAAGGGCCGCTACATCCCGCCGGACGTCGAACTGCCGAACTGAGGCCTTCGCTCAGTACTGCGGGAACAGGCGCTCGATGACGGTGTCGATGACCATGCCGCACAGGCTGTAGATCAGCGAGCCGACCAGGGCCGCCCAGAAGCCCGTCACGGCCAGGCCGTCCAGCATCGAGGCGGCGGCCCAGAACATCAGCGCGTTGATGACGAACAGGAAGAGCCCCAGGCTCAGCACCGTCACCGGCAGCGTCAGCAGTACGAGGATGGGCCGCAGCAGCGTGTTCAGCAGGCCCAGCACCAGCGCCGCGATCAGCGCCGAGGTGAAGCTCTTGACGACGACGCCCGGGTAGAGGTGGGCCACCAGCAGCAGCGCCCCGGCGAGCAACAGCCAGCGAACGAGAACCTTGGTCATGGGGCGAGCATATCGGGCGCCGCCCGCCGCGGTGTCGCATGGCGGCCGCAGTTCCGCACTTTCAAATAGGAATCGTTCGCATTCGTGTTAAGATTTTTCCGAATCGAACCCCCTCCCTGCCCGTGAAGCCGCTCGCCTTTGTCGCCCCCACCGCGGTTGCCGCACCGTCCCGGCTGGCCGTGTCGCACGTGGCGCAGCCGCGGCCCGGCTATGCCGAGCTGTCGCAGCCGCCACGCAGCCGCCGACTGCTGCTGGTGGGCATCGCCGCGCTGCACCTGCTGGGCTTCTGGGCCCTGAGCCAGATGCAGGACATGCGCCGCGCGGTGGCCCGCGTGGCGCCGGTGGTGGTGCGCCTGATCGCACCGGCCGAGCCACCCAAGCCGCTGCCTCCGCCTCCTGTGGCCATGCCGGAGCTCAAGGTCCCGGCCACGACGCTGATCGAGCCGCCGCTGATCGCCATCGCCGTGGCGCCCGCGCCGTCGCCCGTCGTCGCGGCCCTGCCGCCGCCCCCGCCGGTGGTCGCCGTGCCCGTGCAGGCGGCACCCGCGCCCGTCGTCCAGGTCGCGCCGCCGCCGGCGCCGCGGATCAAGCAGATCCCGGCCAGCGCCGTGCGCTACCTGAGGGAGCCGCGCATGACGGTGCCGCTGATGTCCAAGCGCCTGCGCGAATCGGGCGTCGTGCACCTGCGCGTCGTCGTCGACGCGCGCGGCCAGCCGCGCGAGATCACGCTGGCGAAATCCTCCGGCTTCGCCCGGCTGGACGAGCAGGCGCTGCTGGACATGCGCAGCGCCCGCTTCGCGCCGTACATGGAAAACGGCCAGCCCGTCGAGTGGGAGGTCATCGCGCCGATGTCCTACGAAGTCGACCGCTGACCCCCCGCCCTTTCCCCCGAGTAGCCATGCCGTGGACGCGCCGGACGCCGTCGTGGGCAAAGCCATGCCCATTCACGATCCATCGGAGTAATCCATGTCCCGCAAGAACAAGAAATCCCTTCAGCTGACGGCCCCGGCCCTGCTGCCCCTGGGCGCGCTGGCCGCCGGCTTCGGCTTCGCCGCGGCCGCGCTGGCGCAGACCGCCCCCGCACAGCAGCCACCCGCCAAGGAAGAGAGCGTGCTGCCCACGGTGCGCGCCAGGGCCAGCGCCGAGGCGCAGGGCAAGGACGACTACCAGACCACCGAGACCCGCATCGGCAAGGGCAAGCAGGACATCCGCGACATCCCGCAGTCCGTCACCGTGCTGACCGAGAAGCTGATCGACGACGCCAAGCTGGAGACGCTCAAGCAGGCGCTGCATTACACGGCCGGCATCACGTTCGCCGCGACCGAGAACGGCACCGACCAGGACATCCGCATGCGCGGCTTCCCCGTGGCGACGACCGGCGACCTGCTGATCGACGGCATGAAGGACCCCTCGCAGTACGACCGCGACAGCTTCAACTACGACCGCATCGAGGTGATGCGCGGCTCGGCCTCCATGCTGTTCGGCCGCGGCTCCACGGGCGGCGTCATCAACCAGGTCAACAAGAAGCCGCAGCTGGTCGACCTCACCGAGGTGGTGACCACGCTGGGTTCCGGCGAGGCGCTGCGCAGCACGGTCGACTTCAACAAGCGCCTGGGTGAGGACGCCGCCGTGCGCATCAACGCCATGTTCAACGCCGCCGACAACGGCGGCGCGCGCATCGACAAGCGCGGCATCGCGCCCACCATCAGCTGGGGCATGGACAGCGACGACCAGTTCACGCTGGGACTGTTCTACCTGGACGTGGACAACCGGCCCATGTCCAGCCTGCGCTATCTCGACGGCAGCGTGGCGGCGGCGATAGACCCGGGCAACTTCTACGGCACCGCCAGCGACTATCTGCGCGGCCGCGCCTTCTACGGCACCGGCTCCTGGACGCACCGCTTCAACGGCGGCGGCGAGCTGCGCACGCAGTTCCGCAAGGGCAACTACAAGCGCGACTCCTGGGGCACCACGGCCGTGTTCCCGACCGGCATGACGGCGGCCGCGCTCAGCCCGACGACGGTGCTCTCGACGCTGGGCCTGTCGCCGCGCAAGGACGACATCGACGGCAGCTACGTCCAGAGCGACTACAGCAACACGTTCCAAGGCCTGGGCCTGCGCCACGAGGTGCTGGCCGGCGTGGACTTCGCCGACGAGCGCGCCAACCGCTTCGGCGCCTGGGGCACGGTGGGTACCAACTACAACAAGGGCACGGTCGTCGTGGGCCAGCCCAACAACGGCCGCGTCACCGCGGCGCTGCCGGTCTACCGCAAGACCAGCGACTACGCCGGCCAGTCCTTCGGTGCCTACGCGCAGGATCTGGTCGCGCTGACGCCGCAGTGGAAGCTGCTGGGCGGGCTGCGCTGGGACCGCGTCAAGGCCGACATGACCAACGTGACCTACGCCAACAGCGGCACCGACCAGTCCAATGGCAGCACGCCCAGCCGGCTGTCCTACCCGTCGTTGTGGAGCGGGCGCGCCGGCCTGCTGTTCCAGCCCACGGCGAGCCAGTCCTACCACCTGTCCTGGGGCACGTCCTTCAACACCTCGGCCGACACCTACCAGTACACGACGCAGCAGACCGCCGACGTGCCGGCGGAGAAGAGCCGCAACATCGAGCTGGGTGCCAAGCTGGACTGGCTGGACGGCCGGCTCTCGACGCGCGCCGCGCTGTTCCGCACCGAGAAGTACAACGAGCGCACGACCGACTCGGACTTCGCCGGCACCTACCCCGTGCTGAGCGGCAAGCGCCACTCGCAGGGCCTGGAGTTCGACGTCGTCGGCCGCATCACGCCGGAGCTGGAGATCTACCTCTCCTACTCCTACCTGCACAAGGCCGTCATCGACAAGGTCGGCACCGCCGTCACGCCGACCGGCGGCTACACGACGCTGGTCGGCGCGCCGGTGGGCCTGTCGCCCAAGCACACCGGGGCGGCCTGGCTGAGCTACCAGTTCACGCCCAAGCTGCGCATCGCCGCCGGCGCGCGCGGCGCGTCGGTCAACCATCCGCTGCTGGGCGGCACCGCGGCGGCGTCCAAGACCGCCAGGGCGCCGGGCTACGTGGCTTATGACACGATGGCCGAGTACGCCCTCAACGCCGACCTCTTCCTGCAGTTCAACATCAACAACCTGGGCAACAAGCTCTACGGCGACCAGCTCTACCCCGGCTTCTACACGCCGGGCGAGGGCCGCACGCTGAAGACCACGCTGGGCATGCGCTTCTAGGCCCGGGGAGCAACGCCATGCTGCTGCACGTTCCGCAAGTCCTCACGCCCGACGAACTGCGCCGGGCCCGGGCCATCCTGGCCAAGGCGCCCTGGGGCGACGGCCGCATGACGGCCGGCTCCCAGTCGGCGGTGGCCAAGAACAACCAGCAGCTGCCCGAGACCTGCGAGGCGACGCTGCAGCTGCAGGCGCTGGTGCTGCCGGCGCTGCAGCGCCATCCGCTGTTCTTCTCGGCCGCGCTGCCCAAGGTGATCTCGCCGCCGCTGTTCAACCGCTACGGCGGCACGGCAAACAGCTTCGGCAACCATGTGGACAGCGCCGTGCGCTATCTGCGCGATGGCCAGGGGCGCGTGCGCACCGACGTGTCCTGCACCCTCTTCCTCGCCGACCCCGGCGAGTACGAGGGCGGCGAGCTGACGATGGAGGACACCTTCGGCCAGCAGCGCGTCAAGCTGCCGGCCGGCGACCTCATCCTCTATCCCGGCCACAGCGTGCACCGCGTCGAGCCGGTCACGCGCGGCCACCGCCTGGCCAGCTACTTCTGGGTGCAGAGCATGGTGCGCAGCGCCGAACACCGCCGGCTGCTGTTCGACATGGACGCCCATTTGATGAGCCTGCGCAGCCGGCTTGGCGAGGGCGACCCCGCCGTCATCGGCCTGACCGGCACGTATCACAACCTGCTGCGCATGTGGCTGGATTGCTGATCCTTTCACTTTCATTCACCCCCAAGGAGAACACCATGCAACGTCTCATCGCCGGCGCCCTGCTTGCCCTCGGCGTCACCGCCGCCTTCGCCCACGGCAACGTCTCCTGCCCCGCCATGCCCAAGGAAGAGAAGAGGCCGCAGATGGAGCTGCAGAAGAAGCTCGAGGGCGAGGGCTGGAAGGTGCGCCAGGTGAAGAACTTCAACGGCTGCTACGAGGTCTACGGCTTCGACGGCCAGGGCAAGAAGGCCGAGGCCTTCTTCAACCCCAAGACCTTCGAGCGCGTCCATCCCGAGGGCGAGTCGCCGGCCGAGAAGAAGTAAGCCAGCGGCATGCGCATCCGCGTCTGGGACCGCATCGTCCGCACGCTGCACTGGACGCTGGCCGGCGCCGTCGCGACGGCCTGGATCAGCGGTCACTGGCCGCCCGGCGACTTCGACGCGGTGCACCACACCGCCGGCTATGTCGCGCTCGCGGCCGTCGCGATGCGCCTGGCCTGGGGCTTCGCCGGCAGCCGCCATGCGCGCCTCGCGCAGTTCCTGCGCGGGCCGCGCGCGGTGCTGGCCTATGCGCGCGCGCTGCGTGCCGGCCACGAGCCGCGCTACATCGGCCACAACCCGCTGGGCGGCTGGATGGCGCTGACGCTGTGGCTGTGCGCGGCCGCCGTGGCCGCCACCGGCTGGCTCTACACGACCGAATGGCTCTGGGGTTATGCATGGCTCGAGCAGCTGCACGCGGCCCTGGGCTGGCTCATTGCGGCCCTGGTCGGTGCGCATCTGGGCGGCGTCGTCGCGACCAGCTGGCGGCATCGCGAGAACCTCGCCGCCGCGATGCTCAGCGGCATGAAGCGCGGCCCCGCAGGCGGCGACGTCGATTGAGCGCCGCAGTCTCGGACAGCCCCAGGCAGGCCCGCTCGCGCCTCGCGGGACGGGCTGCGGGCCTGAGGGTGCACCGCTCAACGCAGGCCGCGAGAAGGCCCGAGTGATGCGGCCCCGCGACAAGCAAGGCCTCAAAGGGCCCATTTCATGGGCTATTGCGGGTCATCCCCTCTATGAAAGCCTTCTCTTCCCCTAGGGAGCGCAGTACCATCGCCGCCGCAGGGTGCTAGAGAGTATTGAAGGCTTACGCGGCCTTCACCCAGGCCCGGCACATCAACAACCTTTGATGGAGTGAATCGACATGGCAACTGCGAAGAAGGCCGCGCCCGCGAAGAAGGCGACGGCGCCGGCCAAGAAGGCCCCGGCGAAGAAGGCGGCAGCGCCCGCTGCGAAGAAGGCGGCGGCACCGGCCAAGAAGGCCGCCCCCGCGAAGAAGGCGGCCCCGGCCAAGAAGGCCGCGGCACCCGCCAAGAAGCGCACGCCCAACGCCGCCTTCATGAAGGCACTGACCCCCAGCGCCGCCCTCGCGGCCATCGTCGGCGCGGCCCCGCTGCCGCGCACCGACGTGACCAAGAAGGTCTGGGAGTACATCAAGAAGAACAAGCTGCAGGACGAGCTGCAGAAGCGCGTCATCAACGCCGACGCCAAGCTGAAGGAAATCTTCGGCAAGGCCAAGGCCGACATGTTTGAGATGACCAAGCTGATCAACAGCCACCTGAAGTGATGCGGCGCCGCGCCAGCGGCCCGTGAAACCAAGCCCGGCACTGCCGGGCTTTTTTTTCGGCCGCGGCGGGCGGCGCGTCGCCCGCTCAGGCCATGAGCTCGTGCAGCGCCGCCTGCAGCCGCGGCACGTCGATGGGCTTGAGCCAGTAGTCGTGGAAGCCCGCCTCGCGCGCGGCGCGCACGACGCTGCCGGGATCGTCGGCCGACAACGCCACCCAGCGCACGTCCCTGAGCGCCGCGTCCAGGCTGCCATCGGCGCGCGCCCGGGCGATCAGATCCAGCCCCGTCATGTCCGGCAGGTTCATGTCGACGAGCACCAGGCTGGGCCGGCTCTCGGCCAGCGCCGCCAGCGCCTCGGCGCCGGTCTCGGCGCAGCGCAGCTCCCAGCCCGGCATCAGCCGGAACACCTCCTCCATCAGGATGAGGTGGATGCGGTCGTCTTCGACATAGAGCACCAGCGGCGGGGCGCGATCGGGCATGGCGGATTCGGGGGCGGCGGCGGGAAGCGGTCGGCACGATAGCAGCAATGCCGGGCCGGCCGGTGCCGGGCCGCGACAAAGGTTTTCGGCCTTTTGCGTGATTTTTCTCACCCGCGGCTCACCCCTGCTTCGCGGGGGGCGGGGCGGGTGAAGACCCTGGTCATCCCTAACAATCAGTTCATGCGCCCTGGTTCGGGCGCGTTTTTTTTCCGGACCGCCGAATGTCGTTGATCGCCACCCTCGCCCTCGCCGTTTCCGCCGGCACCACGCTGCCCCAGTGCAGCTGGGACCGCCCGGGCGTCAACCCCTTCATGGGTGACGTGGTCGCGGCCGTGGATCGCTATCAGGACATCCCCGCCGCGACGCGCGAGAAGCTCAAGGCGCGCATGAAAGCGCGCAGCTACGACGACATCGCCCTCATCGAGCGCGACGCCATCAAGGGCCAGGCCGACTACGCGCCGGAGATCCGCGACATGCATTTCGGCCCCGGCGCCGTCTGCCGCACGGTGACACGTTCGAAATGGACGGCGCAGACGCAGGAGCGCGGCCTCGTCTACTGCGAGGACGGCCAATGCATCCTGGTGCCCACCGTCTGCCGCAACGTCAGCCGCATCCGCCGCCTGGACAAGCCCGCCGCGACCGGGGCCTCCAACGTCGCCTCGTCGACCCGCGAGGGCGAGGAGGTGCCGCTGGAGTTCGAGGCGCCCGCCGCCGGCCCGATGGCCGGCCCGGCCGCGCAGAGCTTCGCCACCGCCTCCGGCGTGCCGGCGCTGAGCGACGCCCCGGCCACAGGCGGCTTCATCCTGCCCGGCGGCCCGGCCCCCTCGGTCGGTGGCGGCGGTCGCGGCCCGGGCCTGGTCGACCTGGGCATCCCCGCGCTGCCGCCCGGCCGCGTGACGCCCACCGACTCCACCGGCCCCGGCGAAGGCGTCCCGGCCGTGCCCGAGCCCGGCACCTGGGCCATGATCGCCCTGGGCCTGCTGGTCGTCGTGTTTCGCGCCCGCCAGAAGCGCTGAGGCCCGTCGGCCAGGACAGCCCCGGGCCGGCCCCCGAGGGCCGGGCCCGGCGCCAGACCCGTCTGGTCAGCGTCGCAGCAAGGGCGCCAGGTAGCGCCCCGTGTGGCTGGCCTCGCAGGCGGCCACGTCTTCCGGCGTGCCGGCCACCAGCAGCGTGCCGCCGCCGGCGCCGCCTTCCGGCCCCATGTCGACCAGCCAGTCGGCCGTCTTGATGACGTCCAGGTTGTGCTCGATGACGACGATGGTGTTGCCCGCGTCGCGCAGCTGGTGCAGGACCTTCATCAAGAGGGCGATGTCGGCGAAGTGCAGGCCCGTCGTCGGCTCGTCCAGGATGTAGAGCGTCCGCCCCGTGTCGCGCTTGGAGAGCTCCAGCGCCAGCTTGACGCGCTGCGCCTCGCCGCCGGACAGCGTCGTCGCGCTCTGGCCCAGCTTCACATAGCCCAGGCCCACGTCCAAGAGCGTCTGCAGCTTGCGCGCCAGCGTCGGCACGGCGTTGAACAACTCGAAGGCGTCCTCCACCGTCATGTCCAGCACCTGGGTGATGTTCTTGCCCTTGTAGAGCACCTCCAGCGTCTCGCGGTTGTAGCGCCGGCCCTGGCAGACATCGCAGGGCACGTAGACGTCGGGCAGGAAGTGCATCTCCACCTTCAGCACACCGTCGCCCTGGCAGGCCTCGCAGCGACCGCCGGCCACGTTGAAGCTGAAACGACCGGCGCCGTAGCCGCGCTCACGCGCCGTCGGCATCTCGGCGAACAGCTCGCGGATGGGCGTGAACAGGCCGGTGTAGGTGGCCGGGTTGGAACGAGGCGTGCGGCCGATGGGCGACTGGTCGACGTTGATGACCTTGTCGAACGCGTCCAGGCCCTCGATCTCGTCGTGCGCGGCCGGGTCCGCATGGCTCTGGTAGAGCTTCTTGGCGACGGCGGCGTAGAGCGTGTCGTTGACCAGCGTGCTCTTGCCCGAGCCCGACACGCCGGTCACGCAGGTGAAGAGGCCCACCGGGAGCTCCACCGTCACGCCCTTGAGGTTGTTGCCGCGCGCGTTGACGATGCGCAGCTGCTGGTCGGCGGCCGGCTGGTGGCGCCTGGCGGGCACCTCGATGCGTGCCACGCCACTGAGGTAGCGGCCTGTCAGCGAGTTCGGATCGGCCGCCACCTGCGCGGGCGTGCCCTGGGCCATCACGCGGCCGCCGTGCGCGCCTGCGCCGGGGCCGAGGTCCAGCACCCAGTCGGCGGCGCGGATGGCGTCCTCGTCATGCTCCACCACCAGCACCGAGTTGCCCAGGTCGCGCAGCCGCCGCAGCGTCGCGATGAGGCGGTCGTTGTCGCGTTGGTGCAGGCCGATGCTGGGCTCGTCCAGCACATACATGACGCCGGTCAGGCCCGAGCCGATCTGCGACGCGAGGCGGATGCGCTGGGCCTCGCCGCCGGAGAGCGTGTCGGCGCTACGGTCCAGGCTCAGGTAGTTCAGGCCCACGTCGTTCAGGAAGCGCAGCCGCGACGCGATCTCGCGGATGACCTTGTCGCCGATCTCGGCCTTGTTGCCCTTGAGCCTGAGCCCTTCGAAATAGTCCAGGCACTCGCGCAGCGTCGAATGCTCGACCTCGTAGATGGGCCGGCCGCGCTGGCCGTCGGGCGCGTCGGCGGGCTGCAGCACGACGTTGCGCGCCTCGCGCCGCAGCCGCGAGCCCTCGCAGGCCGGGCAGGGCTTGGCGGCCATGTAGCGGGCCAGGTCCTCGCGCACGGCGGCCGAGTCGGTCTCCTTGTAGCGCCGCTGCAGGTTGGGCAGGATGCCCTCGAACGGGTGGCTGCGCTTCACCGAGCGCTTCTTGCCGCTGGCCGTCTCGGCCTGGTAGACGAAGCCGATGTCCTCCTGCCCAGAGCCGTGCAGCAGCACGTCCCGTGCCTGGGCCGGCAGCGTCTCCCAGGGCGCCTCCACGTCGAACTGGTAGTGGGCCGCGACCGACTCCAGCATCGAGAAGGTGTAGGGGTTGCGACGGTCCCAACCCTTGACGGCCCCGCTGGCGAGCGACAGCGTCGGGAAGGCGACGACGCGGTCCGCGTCGAAGACGGTGACCTGTCCCAGCCCCTCGCAGCTGGGACAGGCGCCCACCGGCGAGTTGAACGAGAACAGCCTCGGCTCAAGCTCGGGCAGCGAGTAGGAGCAGACCGGGCAGGCGAACTTGCTTGAGAACAGCGTCGTCTCGTTGCTGTCCATGTTCATCACCAGCGCGCGGCCGTCGGCCAGCCGCAGCGCCGCCTCGAAGCTCTCGGCCAGGCGCTGGCGCAGGCCGTCCGCCCCTTCGTGGCGCAGCTTGATGCGATCGATGACGACGTCGATGTCGTGCTTCTCTGCCTTCTTCAGCGCCGGGATGTCCGGCGCCTCGACGGTGGCGCCGTCGACGCGGAAGCGCACATAGCCCTGGGCCTGCAGGTCCTGGAACAGCTCGACGAACTCGCCCTTGCGGTCGCGCACGACGGGCGCCAGCAGCATCAGCCGCGACTCGTCCGGCATGGCCAGCACGGCGTCCACCATCTGGCTGACCGACTGCGCCTCCAGCGGCAGGTCATGGTCGGGGCAGAAGGGCGTGCCGGCGCGGGCATAGAGCAGGCGCAGGTAGTCGTGGATCTCGGTGACCGTGCCGACCGTGGAGCGCGGGTTGTGCGAGGTGGCCTTCTGCTCGATGGAGATGGCCGGCGACAGGCCCTCGATGACGTCCACGTCCGGCTTGTCCATCAGCTGCAGGAACTGCCGCGCGTAGCTGGACAGGCTTTCCACATAGCGCCGCTGGCCCTCCGCGTACAGCGTGTCGAAGGCCAGCGAGGACTTACCGGAGCCGGACAGCCCGGTGATGACGACCAGCGCATGCCGCGGCAGGTCGACGTCGATGTTCTTGAGGTTATGGGTGCGCGCGCCGCGCACGCGAATGAATTTCGACTCGGGCAGATCCGGGAGAGCCATGGCAGTTTTCACAAGCGAACCGGCCATGATAGGCCGCCACAATCCATCGCTCCAAACGACAGCAAGGCCAACATGAAGAACCATCTGGCTGCCGCCCTGCTCGCAGTGACCGCCACGCTGGCCCCCGCCGGGGCCGGCGCGGTCGAGCCACCACCCGCTGCCGCCTTCTTCAAGCGCGCCGCGGTGCGGGCGCCCAAGCTCAGCCCGAGCGGCCGCTACCTGGCCGTGCAGGCCGCCGGCAAGGGCGACCGCCTCTGGCTGGCCGTGCTGGACCTGCAGGACCTGCAGTCGCCGAAGTTCGTCGCCGGCTTCAACGACGCAGACATCTCGAACCAGCACTGGATCAGCGAGGACCGGCTGGTGTTCGACGTGTCCGACTCCCCCGACGGCACGACGCGGGTCAATGGCCAGGGCCTGTGGGCGGTGGACCGCGACGGCAGCAACTTCCGCCAGCTGATCAAGACCGACAAGCCCTTCATCACGACGGCCACGCTGATCGCCGACCGCCGGCTGGACGCCAACTGGGTACTGCACAGCGTGCCACCCCAGCTTGACGGCGGCGACGTGATCGTCCTGCGCCGGCCGTGGCTGAGCGAAGGCACCGCAACAGGTGTGCAGCTTGCACGGCTGGACACCCGGACCGGGCTCACGCGCTCGCTCAGCGAAGGCATCCCCGACCATAGCCGGCAATGGCTGCTCGACTGGCGCGGCGACCCGCGCCTCATCGAGACCCTGAGCCAGGGCCGCAGCCGGCTGTTCCGCCGCGACGAGGCGGGCCGCTGGCAGCCCTGGTACGACGACGATCCCCAGGCGCGCAAGCACCCCTGGCCGATCTGGTGGGGGCCGGACGGCCTGATGCTGGGCGAGCAGGGCTACGCCGGCTACGACGCCGTCTTCCGCCTCGACCCTGACGGCCGCGCCGTGGGCGAGCCGTTGATCTCCACGCCGGGCTACGACTTCACGGGCCGCCTCATCTCCGAGCCCGGCAGCGGCCGGCTGCTGGGCGTGCGCTTCGAGACCGACGCCCCCGGCATCGTCTGGCTGGACAAGACGATGCAGGCACACCAGGCCGACATCGACGCCCGCCTGCCAGGCAGCGTCAACCTGATCGAGTGCCTGCGCTGCGTGGGGGCCAGCCACTTCGTCATCACCTCGCTGTCGGACGCACGGCCGCCGCTGTACTTCCTGTACCAGACGGCCGGGAAGGAGCTGCAACCGCTGGCCGGCACCCGTCCCGACCTGCCCATCACCGCCATGGGCCAGCGCGACTACCACCGCGTCCCCGCCCGCGACGGGCTGGAGCTGCCGGTGCTAGTCACCCAGCCGGCCGGCGGCCTGAAGGGCCGTGCGCCCACCGTCGTGCTGGTGCACGGCGGGCCCTATGTGCGAGGCACCCACTGGCCCTGGTCGCCCGATGCGCAGTTCCTCGCCAGCCGCGGCTACCTGGTGCTGGAGCCCGAATTCCGCGGCAGCACCGGCTACGGCTTCAAGCATTTCCGGGCCGGCTGGAAGCAGTGGGGCCTGGCCATGCAGGACGACCTCGCCGACACGCTGGCCTGGGCCGTGAAGCGGGGCTGGGCCGACCCCAGACGCGCCTGCATCATGGGCGCCAGCTACGGCGGCTACGCGGCCATGATGGCGGCCGTCACGCAGCAGGATGTCTTCAGATGCGCCGTCAACTGGGTCGGCGTCACCGACATCGGGCTGATGAGCAGCATCCACTGGAGCGACTTCTCCGAAGAATGGAAGCAGTACGGCATGAAGCGCCTCGTGGCCGACCCGGACACCGACGCCGAGCAGATGCGCAAAACCTCGCCGCTGGCGCGCGCCGGCGAGATCCGCATGCCGCTGCTGATGGCCTACGGCGGCGAGGACTACCGCGTGCCGCTGAAGCATGGCACCGACATGAAGGCCGCGCTGCGCGCCGACCAGCCGCTGGAATGGGTGGTCTATGCCGACGAAGGCCATGGCTGGTTCAACCTGAAGACCAACGAGGATTTCTGGGGCCGCGTCGAGCGCTTCCTGGCCCGGCATCTCGGCACCAAGAACTGACCGTTCATCCCGGCCGCCTGCAGCTCGCGCCCCATGTCTGACGCTTCATCGCAGCGCCATGGCGGCGCACGGCCGCGGTGACGAAACTGCCTGCATCGACACCGCAATCCCGCCGTGCCGCACAAGGAAGCCTCATGCAAGCCACCGTCCTGATCCAAGCCGCCGCCGTCGCCGCCTTCGCGTTCACCGCCCTCGCCGCCAGCGCCGCCCCCCGGGAAGTCCAGCAACTGCCCCGCGTCGTCATCACGGGCAAGGCCACACCGGAAATCGCCCAGCTGCCGCGCGTCGTCGTGACCGGCTACGCCACCCGCGAGCTCGCCCAGCTGCCCCGCGTGACCATCATCGCGCGCCGCGCCTGAGCCTCGCATGACGACGTCTTCGACGCTGAACCACCGAGCCGAGTCGCCGGCGCAGCAGGCCGGCGGCCGGGGCTGCGCCGCCGAGTCGGCTTGCCCTCAGCCAAACCGCCGTCTCTGAAAGACAATCCGGGCTTCTTGAACGGAGCCCGCGAGTGAAAGAAGAGCTGCGCAAACGCCGATCCTGGCTGGACGGCTTCATGGCCTACCCGGCCCCGGCCGGTCTCAGCGAAACCACGCTGCGCGACAACATCATCCTGCTGGACCAGGCGCTCTATGCGCTGTGGAGCCTGGGGGACAACCTCGTCTACGCCTGGATGCCCGAGGGGCGCGGCCTGCGCGTGCTGGTCGCGCCGCACCAGATGCTGACGGAGTACGCCCTCGGCGACGGCACGCTGGAGCAGCCCGAGGTCAAGCGCCGCACCCGGCTGCTGGACAAGCTGCTGTCCAACCAGGAGCAGCTCGACGCCCAGGCCTTCGACGCCGTCTGCAACGCGCTCGGCGTCGCGCCCACGTTCATCGAGCTGCCGTTCGCACCCGAGCGCGGCCTGGGCCTGCCGCTGATCGCGGCCATCGCGGCGCGCTACGGCATCCGCCTGGTGGAGGACCGCGCCGTCATCCTGTTCGACGCCGTCGGCTTCTCGCTGCTGACGCCGCTGCAGCAGGTCGTGCAGCTCAACAGCCTGTCCTGCTCCGTCAATGCGGCCTACGCCAAGCTGCTGGACCGCGAGATCAACATCAATTTCGCCCGCACGACGACGGGCGACGGCTTCTACATCTGGAACCGCATGCGAGGCGTCGAGGCCAACGTCGAGCTGTACCAGCTGATGCAGTTCATCCTGGCCGACAACGCGCTGGCCCAGGAACGCGCGACGCGGCCGGAGTCGGTGCCCCGGCTGCGCGCCTGCTTCCACGTCGGCTCGCACTACGAGTTCTACCAGTCCGAGGGCCTGAACCCGACCTCCTTCAGCTACCTGGTCGGCCAGGTGACCATCGAGCTCGCGCGCATGATCGAGCGCGCCGAGCCGGGGCAGATCCTGGTCGGCAAGTTCAACACGCTGATGCACGACGAGGCCAGCGGCGGCGACGTGCGCATCGACAGCCTGGACTTCGTCGAGCGCACGCGCGCGCCGCTGCGCAGCCTCAACGGCCTCAAGCTCGCCGGCTCCGAGGTCGACGAGATCGCCTGCTACCTGACCGGCCGCCGCGACGCCGCCGGCCTGTGGGGCATCAGCGAATACCAGATGGCCGACAAGCACGGGCTCATCCACCGCGTCTACAACGCCAAGATCAACATCCACCGCCGCAACGGCGAGCCCATCTACCTGGGCTTGCGCGAGGAAGACCTGCCGGAGGACGCGCCACGCACGACGGCGGACACGGACTACACGCCACTGCAGGAGTAGGCGACTGCGCGGCAGTCTGGAGTTACGTCTCCAAAACGCCCGTTTTTGCCGCCGCGAGGGGGCCGCAACAGCTAGCATTCCGGGCGTTGTGACCGAGTCCCCCGCCTCTACCGTCGTCAGCTCCAACGCCGTCGGCCAGCGCCGGCTGCTAACCCTGCTGTTCGTCGACCTGAGCGGCTCCACGGCCATGGCCGAATGGATGGAGGCCGAGCACTACGCGGCCATGCTGGCCGGCCTGCGCACGCTGTACGAGCGCATCGTGCCCCACCATGGCGGCGTCATCGCACGCATCCAGGGCGACGGCATGCTGGCCGTCTTCGGCCATCCCGAGGTGCGCGAGGACGACGGCCGCCGAGCCACCGAAGCCGCGCTGGAGCTGCACGCCGCCGTGCGCGACATCGTGCCGCCCGGCCCCAAGCCCGCCGACTTCGCGGGCCTGGCCCTGCACAGCGGCATCCATGCCGGCATCGTCCTCGTCAACGAGGGCGACCAGATGCGCGGCCGCTTCGAGCTGCTGGGCAATGCGCCCAACATCGCCGCCCGCCTGTCCGAGGCCGCGCGGCGCGACGAGATCATCGCCAGCGAGGAGAGCCTGGGCCTGCAGAGCCAGTTCTTCGAGACCGGCCCGCGCTTCTCGCTGCAGCTGCGCGGCCGCGCGACGCCGCTGGCGGCCTACCGCGTCCACGGCCGCGCGCCGGTCGGGCGGCGCTTCGAGGCCAGCGTGCGCCGCGGCCTGGCGCCCTTCGTCGGCCGCCGGGGCGAGCTCGCGGCGCTGGATGCGGCCCTGGCCCGCACGCTGGCCGGCCAGTCGCAATGGCTGGGCATACGCGCCGGCGCCGGCGTCGGCAAGACCCGGCTCACCGAGGAATTCCTGCGCCTGGCGGCGGACCAGGCCGACCAGGCCATCCAGATCCACCGCGGCTACTGCGAAAGCTACCTCAGCGCCGAGCCGCTGCAGCCCTTCCTGCAGATGCTGCGCGCCATGGACGCCTATGACGGCGGCTTGACCGACGCGCCACCCGAGCTCTTCGCCGCCCGGCAGAGCGCCCCGGCCCAGCGCGCCGACGCCCTGCTGGCCCTGCTGCTGGCGCTGGCGCGGCGCACGCCGCAGCTCGTCTGCATCGACGACCTGCAATGGGCCGACGACGCCTCGTTGCGCCTGCTGCACCGGCTGCGCAGCGCCGCCTCGGCCCAGGGCCTGCCGCTGCTGCTGCTGAGCGCCAGCCGGCCCGCGCCCGGTCTCGTCGCGCTGCCAGGCGCCAACGATGGCGACGCCGACATCATCGAGCTGCCGCCGCTGACCGAGGCCGAGGCCGCCCGCGCCGTGCAGCAGCTGCTGCCGCAGACCGACCCCTTCATCGCCTCCGAGGTGCAGCGCCACGCCGGCGGCAACCCGCTCTTCATCGAGGAGCTCTGCCACGCCGCGGCCGACAGCGGCAGCGGCCTCGTCGAGGGCCAGAGCAGCTCGGCCTGGCTGGCCGCCCTCGTCGAGTCGCGCGTCGGCCGCCTGCCGCCCGCGCAGGCCCAGCTCGTGCGCCTGGCCGCCGTCATCGGCAACGTCATCCCGGTCTGGCTGCTGAAGGCCTTGTCCGGCCGCGGCGAACGCCACCCCGACGTGCTGGCCCTGGCCGCGCAGGACTTCATCTTCCCGGACCAGCGTCCCGGCCACCTGCGCTTCAAGCATGGCATCACGCGCGACGTCGTCTACGAGGCCACGGGACTGCACGCGCGCCAGGCCTTGCACCGCCACATCAGCGCCGCGCTGAGCGCGCATGGTGGTGCCGAGGACCAGCTGCACGAGCAGCTCGCCTACCACGACGCCGCCGCAAACGACTGGCCCGCCGCCGCCCGCCACGCCGAGGCCGCCGGCGACCAGGCCCTGGCCGTGTCGGCACTGGATCGCGCGAAGAAGCAGTTCCGCGCCGCGCTGGCGGCCCTCGAGTTCCTGCCGGACGCCGCGGACCACCAGCGCCGCTGGATCGCCATCGCACAGCGCCTGGGCATGGCCTGCGTCTTCGACGCCTCGCAGGACGACCTGCGCGTGCTCAAGCATGCCGCCGCGCTGGCCCATGCCATAGGCGATCCCGGCCTCATCGCCCGCACGGAGTACTGGCTGGCCTATGTCGGCTACGCCCTCGGCGAGACGCGCGACAGCCTGCACCACGCCCAGGCCGCCGTCGAGACCGCCCAGCGCTGCGGCGACCATGCACTGCTGGCCCAGTTGCCCGGCACGGTCGGCCAGCTGCGGGCCGCCGCGGCCGACTACGCCAGCGCCCTGCCCATGCTGGACCTGGCCATAGAGCGCCAGCGCATCCGCGCAAGCAAGAGTGCCGTCAACCAGATCGGCCTGTCCTTCTCGCTGTGCTGCCGCGCCTATGTGCTGGGCGACCAGGGCCGGTTCGAGCAGGCCCACGAGGTCTTCGCCGAGGCCCTGGCGCCCTTCGACGGCAGCGGCCATGCGGTGGAGGCCAGCATCCAGGGCTGGCGCGCCGCCGTGCTGCTGTGGCAGGGTCGCTGGGCCGAGGCCCGCGAGGCCGCGGCCGTGGCGAACCGCGTCGGCGCCCAGGTGCGCAGCATGTTCACCTGCGCCATGGGCCACGCGGCCGGCGCCTACGGCGCCTGGATGCAGGACGCCGACCCAGCCGCGCGCCAGCACATCCTTGACGCCACCGCCTGGCTCGCGCCGCGCGGCGGTGGCCTGTACAGCAGCTTCCAGCATGGCTGGCTGGCCGACATCCTGGCCACCCAGGGCGACGCCGGCGCGGCCCGTCACCATGTCGCGCTGGCGCTCAGGCGCGGCCGCCGGCACGACTGGATAGGGGGCGCCATGGCCTACCGCGCCGCGGCCCGCCTGGCGGCCGGCGTCGGCGACACCGACCGCGCCCGGCGCTATCTGGGCCTGGCGCGAGGCGCCGGCGAGCAGCGCAACTCCGCCCACGAGGCCGCCGTCACGGCGCTGCTGGAAGCCGAGCTGCGCCTGGACGACGGCTGGCAGGCCGCCCTCGACCAGGCCCGACGCGAGTTCGAGCGCCTGGGCATGACGGGCTTCCTGGAGCGTGCGCTGCGGCCCTAGCCCCTTCATTGGCACCAACAACGACAGGCCCTACTCACCGTCTCATGGCATCCATACATCCGGCCTCCTCCCTGGGTCAGGGCCTGCGTGCATTGGTCGCCGGCCAGTTCGACGCGGCCCAGCCCCTGCTGCAGCGCGCGCTGCGCGAGATGCCCACCGCCCCGGAAGTTCCCGCTGCCCTGGGCCAACTGGCCGCGCAGCGCCGGCAATGGGCCGAAGCCGAGACCTGGTTCCAGCAATCGTTGCAGCTGCAGGCCCGCCAGCCACGCGTCTGGCTGGCGCGGGGCCAGATCCTGGAGATGCTGCAGCGCCCCGCAGCAGCAGCCGAGGCCTTCGGCCAGGCCGCCGAGTACCAGCCCGATCTTGCGGCCGCGCATTACCAGCATGCCCGCCTGCGCCGTGAGCTGGGCGAGCGACCGCGCGCCCTGCAGGCGGCCCAGCGGGCCGCGCAGCTGGCGCCGCAGGACACCAACGCGCTGCAACTGCTGGCCATGCTGCAGGAGGAGAGCGGTGATCTGGCCGCCGCGTTGCCGACGCTGGACGCCGCGCTGCGGCAGGCGCCGGACCGCGCCGCGCTGCACCACAACCGCGGCGTCGTGCTGCATCGCCTCGGTCACCATGCCCAAGCGCTGGCGGCGCACGAACGCGCGCTGGGCCTCGGCCTGGATGTCGCCGACGCGCACTACAACCTCGGCAACACGCTGCAGGCTCTGGGTCGCGCCGAGGCGGCGCTTGCGGCCTACCGCCGCGCGCTTACCCTGGCCCCCCTGCATGCCTTGAGTCTCTACGACCTTGCCAAGCTGCGATGGGCGCTGGGGCATGCCGACTTCACGGCGGAGCTCGACGCCGCCGAGCGCGCGGTGCCGCAGTCCGACGTGCCGCCCAGCCTGCTGGGCCTGCTGCTGCTGCGTGCCGAGCGGGGCGAAGCCGCAGCGGCCGCCTACCGCCGCGCCGCCGCGCTGGCGCCCACCAACGCCGCCTATGCCGACGGCCTGGGACAGGCCCTGAGCCTGCTCTGCCGCCACGAGGAGGCCTGCGCCGCCCACCGTCGCGCCGTGTCCCTGGCCCCGGCGGACGTGGTCGTGCTCGGCAACGCGGCGCGCAGCCTGTATGCGGGCGGCCTGTCGACCGAGGGCCTGGCGCTGGCCGAGCGCGCGCTGGCGCTGGCGCCCCGGGACCAGCATGCCCTGGCTCTCGCCGGCCTGGGCTGGCGGCTGACGGGCGATGCGCGCGCCGGCTGGCTGAACGACCTGGACCGCTGCGTGGCCGTCATCGATATTGAGGCTCCACCCGGCTGGCCCGATATCGCCAGCTTCAATGCGGCGCTGGCCGAGGAGCTCACGCGGCTGCACACCGACGCCGAGGCGCCCATAGACCAGACGCTGCGCCACGGCACGCAGACGCGCGGCAACATCTTCGACCTCGACCTGCCGCTGGTGCAGGCGCTCAAGGTCCAGATCACCGCGGCGATCACGGCCTGGCTGGCCACGCGGCCGGCCGAGGCCGAGCACCCCTTCCTGGGTCGGCTGCCCTCGCGCCCCGGGGACTGGCATTTCACCGACAGCTGGAGCTCGCGGCTGCGCAGCAGCGGCTTCCACACCAACCATGTGCACACGCATGGCTGGCTGAGCAGTTGCTACTACGTGGCGACGCCGCCCAGCGCGCTGGGACAAGGAAGCCGCGACGGCTGGATCAAGTTCGGCGAGCCCGACCTGCCCGAGCCGCTGCGCTCCAGCCTGCCCGCGGGGCGCATGGAGGCGCCCAAGCCGGGCCGCCTCGCGCTGTTCCCGTCCTATCTATGGCACGGCACGACGCCCTTCCAGGATGCGGCCCACCGGCTGACGGTGGCCTTCGACGTGCTGCCGGACTGACTCCAGTCACTCGACGCGGCGCACCCGCGGCGAGCTCTTCAGGCCTTCGAAGTCCAGGTAGAAGGAACTCAGGGCACCGCGCTTCACGCTGACCTTGCGCGGTCCTTCCGGCAGCGCGACGGAGGTGCCGTCGATGACCTGCCAGACCTGGCCGTTGGCAAGCCGGATGCGGGAGTTGGGCCCCCAGCCACCGAAGCTCGGACCCACCGAACTCTCGACCGACTCCACCGCGCCGGGCCGCCGCGACTCCGGCAGGCCGAAGACGGCCTCGCCGTTGCGCGCCGGCACGGCGGCCGGAGCGGCCACCGGCGCCGCTGCAACGGGTGCCGCAGGCCGTACCGGCGCTGCCGGCACGCGGGCCACATCGGCCAGCGCGTCATAGCAGGCCAGCCGGGCCGTGGCATCCGCCAGCCCGCGGCAGCGCTGCAGGCCGTCCTGGGCCAGCGCCGGCAGGGTGGCGATCGAAAGGGTGGTCATGAGGAGGATGCGCATGCGGCAAGCCTAGCAGCTGTCACGCACAACTGGCCACCTCGACCCGGCTCAACGCGCCTGTTTCACCCTCAGGCGCCAGGCATGCAGCAACGGCTCCGTGTAGCCGCTGGGCTGGGCCTCGCCCTTGAACACCAGGTCCAGCGCCGCCTGCATGGCCGCGCCCTGCGGGTGGGCCGCAAGGGGCCGGTAGGCCGGATCGCCGGCGTTCTGGCCGTCGACGATCCGGGCCATGCGTGTGAAGCTCTCGCGCACCTGCTCGGCCGACACAACGCCGTGGCGCAGCCAGTTGGCGATGTGCTGGCTGGAGATGCGCAGCGTCGCGCGGTCCTCCATCAGGCCGATGCCGTTGATGTCGGGCACCTTTGAGCAGCCCACGCCCTGGTCGATCCAGCGCACCACATAACCCAGGATGCCCTGCACGTTATTGTCCAGTTCCTGCTGGCGCTGCTCGGCCGTCCAGTCGGACCGCGGTGCGACGGGGATGGTCAGCAGCGCGTTCAGCAGGCCCTCGCTCTCGGCAGCCAGGTCGACCTGCTCCAGCTCCTGCTGCACGGCGGCGACGCTGACCTGGTGGTAGTGCAGCGCGTGCAGCGTCGCGGCCGTGGGCGAGGGCACCCATGCGGTGTTGGCACCGGCCTTGGGGTGGGCGACCTTCTGCTCCAGCATGGCCGCCATCAGGTCGGGCATGGCCCACATGCCCTTGCCGATCTGGGCCCGGCCGCGCAGGCCGCAGGCCAGGCCGGTCAGCACGTTGCTGCGCTCGTAGGCCTGGATCCAGGGCGTGGTCTTCATGTCGCCCTTGCGCAGCATGGGGCCGGCGCGCATGGCGGTGTGCATCTCGTCACCGGTACGGTCCAGGAAACCGGTGTTGATGAAGGCCACGCGGCTGGCGGCGGCGGCGATGCATGCCTTCAGGTTGACCGAGGTGCGGCGCTCCTCGTCCATGATGCCCAGCTTGACCGTGCTGTCCGGCAGGCCCAGCAGTTGCTCGACACGGGTGAACAGCTCGGCGGCGAAGGCCACCTCGGCCGGGCCGTGCATCTTGGGCTTGACGATGTAGACCGAGCCGGCGCGGCTGTTGCCGCGCCTCTTGAGGTCGTGCATCGCGATGGTGGTCGTCACGACCGCGTCCATGATGCCCTCGGGGATCTCGCTGCCATCGTCCAGCAGCATGGCCGGGTTGGTCATCAGGTGGCCCACGTTGCGCACGAACATGAGCGAGCGGCCGTGCAGCGTCACGGCACCACCGTCGGGCGCCGTATAGACGCGGTCAGCGTTCAGGCGGCGCGTGAAGGTCTTGCCCCCCTTGGCGACCTCCTCGGTCAGCGTGCCCTGCTGGATGCCCAGCCAGTTGCGATAGGCCAGCAGCTTGTCCTCGGCGTCGACAGCGGCGATGGAGTCCTCCAGGTCGAGGATGGTGGACAGCGCCGCTTCCAGCACCACGTCGGCAATGCCGGCTGCATCGCGGCTGCCAATGGGCGTCGCGCGGTCGATGCGGATGTCCAGGTGAAGGCCGTGGTGGACCAGCAGCACGCTGCCGGGTGCGGCGGCGTCGCCCTGGTAGCCGGCGAAGGCGGCCGCATCCTTCAGCCCGGTCGTGGCGCCCGAGGCGAGCGCGACGACCAGCCGGCCGCCCTCGACGCGGTAGCCGGTCGCGTCGGCATGCGAGCCCGCGGCCAGCGGCGCGGCCAGGTCCAGCACCCGGCGGGCGAAGGCGATGACCTTGGCGCCGCGCACCGGGTTGTAGGCGCCGTCCCGCGTCGCGCCATCGGTCTCGGGGATCGCGTCGGTGCCGTAGAGCGCGTCGTACAGCGAACCCCAGCGCGCATTCGCGGCGTTCAGCGCGTAGCGCGCGTTCAGGATGGGCACGACCAGCTGCGGGCCGGCCTGCAGGGCCAGCTCGGCGTCGACGTTGGCGGTCGTCGCCTGCACCTGGGCCGGCGGTTCGACGAGGTAGCCGATGCGCGCCAGGAAGGCGCGGTAGGCCGGCATGTCGGCGATGGGACCGGGATGGGCCTGGTGCCAGGCGTCGATCTCGCCCTGCAGGCGGTCACGCTCGGCCAGCAGCGCGCGGTTCTTCGGCGCCAGGTCGTGAGCGATCTGGCTGAAGCCGGCCCAGAAGGCGTCCACCTCGATGCCGGTGCCGGGCAGCACCTCAGTGGCGATGAAGCGGGCCAGGTCGGCATCGACCTGCAGGCGGTGGAGGGGGGTGCGGCTGGTGCTGGACATGGGGCGGCCTCCAGGGAGAAGGATGAAAGATTGGCGCACATCTTGCCGTTGCGCGAGGTCCGATTCGCAACGGCCGGCGCATGGAATCTGTGACTAAAACGCAAAGATACGCGATGAAACCGCTATCTTTGCATGGGTGCGACAGCACAATCCCGGCATGGACAAGCTCAAGCAGATGGAGTCCTTCGTCCTCGTCGCCGCCAAGGGCAGCCTGACGGCGGCGGCGCAGGCGGAAGGGTTGGCGCCCGCCGTCATGGGCCGGCGACTGGATGCGCTGGAGGCCCGCCTGGGCGTCAAGCTGATGCTGCGCACGACGCGGCGGCTGACGCTGACGCCCGAGGGCCAGGCCTTCCTGGAGGACTGCCAGCGCCTCGTCGCGGCGCTGGCCGACGCCGAGGCCGCCGTCAGCGCCGGCGGGCTCAAGGCCAGCGGCCATCTGCGCGTCACCGCGCCGGCCGGCTTCGGCCGCCGCCACGTCGCGCCACTGGTGCCGGGCTTCCTGGCCGAGCATGCCGACCTCAACCTGTCCCTCAACCTCAGCGACCGCGTCGTCGACATCGTCCACGAGGGCTTCGACTGCGCGGTGCGCGTGGGCGACCTGCCGGACTCCAGCCTCGTCAGCACGCGGCTGGCCGACAACCGGCGGCTGTGCGTGGCGGCGCCCAGCTATCTGAAGCGAGCCGGCACGCCCAAGCATCCCGACGAACTCGCGCGGCATGCCTGCCTGACGCTCAGCTCCGAGGCCAGCCAGACGCGCGGCTGGGCCTTCCGCATGGACGACGCCGTCCAGCACCTGCGGCCCGTCGGGCGGCTGGACTGCAGCGACGGCCAGGTGCTGCACGACTGGTGCGTGGCGGGACTGGGCATCGCCTGGCGCAGCACCTGGGAGGTCGAGGCCGACCTGGCGGCGGGCCGCCTGGTCAGCTTGCTGGACGAGTTCGCCGCGCCGCCCAACGGCATCTACGCGGTCTTTCCGCAGGCCCGCCACCTGCCGCTGCGCACGCGGCTGTGGGTCGAGCACCTGCGCGCGCACTACGGGCGCGCCGACTACTGGCGCGGCTGACGTCAGTCGCCAAAGACCACCTTGGCGCGCGCGCCGGCCCACGCGTCGAACCGGCCCGCGTAGGCCTCCTCGATGCGGTTGCGCTTGACCTTGAAGGTGGGCGTGATGAAACCGTTGTCCACGGTCCAGGGCGTCTTGATCAGCACCAGCGCGTCCAGCTGCTCATGCGGGTCCAGGCGCGCGTTGACGTCGTCCAGGTGCCTGGCCAGCTCGACCTGCAAACCTGCCGCATCGCTGGCGGCGCGCTGCAGGCCCTGCGGCGACAGCATCGCGATGCCCAGCGGCTGCCCCATGTTGGCGCCGGCCACGCAGCAGGCCTCCACGTTGGGGTTCATGCCCAGCCGGTCCTCGATGGGCGCGGGGGCCACGTACTTGCCCTTGCTGGTCTTGAACAGATCCTTCACGCGGCCGGTGATGCGCACGCAGCCGTCGGGGTCCTGGCTGGCCTTGTCGCCGGTGCGCAGCCAGCCGTCGGCGGTGAAGGTGTCGCGCGTCAGCTCGGGCGCCTTGTAATAGCCCAGCATCACGGCCGGGCTGCGCATCTGCAGCTCGCCGCTGACGGCGTCGATGCGCACCTCCACGCCGTCATAGGCCGGCCCCACCGTGCCGCGCTGGTTCCTGCCCGGCACGGTCAGGTGGGACAGGGCCAGGTTCTCGGTCATGCCATAGCCCTCGTTGATGTGCAGGCCCAGCCCCGCATACCACTCCAGCAGGGCCACCGGCATGGGTGCGGCGCCGCCGGCCGCGAACTGGCAATGGTTCAGGCCCAGGGCCTTGAGCACTTTCTTGCGCACCAGGCCGCCGATGAGGGGCAGGCGCAGCAGCCTGTCCAGCTTCTGCTGCGGCATCTTGGCCTGCACGCCCTGCTGGAACTTGACCCACAGCCGCGGCACGCTGAAGAACACCGTCGGCAGCGCGCGCTGCAGGTCGGCAGCGAAGGTGTCCAGCGACTCGGCGAAGTAGACCCGCATGCCGGTGGCCAGCCAGCCATGCTCGACCAGCGTGCGCTCCACCACATGGGCCAGCGGCAGATAGGACAGCATGCGGTCGCGGCCCGTCAGCGGGATGCGCTGGAGGCCGGCGCCCACCGCCCAGGCGAAGGCGCCGAAGCTGTGCATGACGCCTTTGGGCAGGCCGGTCGTGCCCGAGGTGTAGATCAGCGTGCAGAGCTCGTCGGCGCCGCGCGTGGGCTCGCCCTGCAGCGGCTCGGTGCGGGCGCAGATGGCGTCCCAGTCCTCCCAGGCCTGCCGGGCGTCGTCGGGCGACAGCGTGTAGCTGGCGCCGGCCAGGCCGGCCGGCACGCCGGGCTTCATGCCCTCCCAGCCGTCGAGCTTGCCGACGAAGATGAAACGCGCCTCGCTGTGGGTGAGGATCTGCGCGATGGTCTCGGCCGCCAGCGTCGGGTACAGCGGCACGCTGACATAGCCGGCCATCCAGATGGCGAGGTCGCTCATCAGCCACCAGGCGCAGTTCTTGGACAGGATGGCCACCTTGGCATCGGCCGGCCAGCCCTCGGCCTGGCCCCTGGCCTTGAGGAAGGCCGCCATGCGGCGCACCTGGTCGCCGACCTGGGCCCAGCTGAAGTCACGGAGCTCGCCCGCGCCCATGGGTTGCGTCAGCGTCACGCTGGCGCCGGCCACGCGCTCCCAGTGATAGAGGCGTTGCAGGGCGAGCTGATCGGTGGCGATGGTTGCCATGGCGCGTCTCCTAGGGATTCTTTTCGGAGACGCAAAGTTAACCGCGCGCAAACGGCCCGCCGCTACGGGAAAACACCTTGCGGCGGCGCGCCATCGCCGCGCCGCCGGTGCCTCCTCAGGACTCCTGGAAGGCCGCCAGCGCGGCCGCGATGTCGGCGTCGCGCGCCTCGCGCTGCACGGGCGCGTCGGCCGTCAGGCCCTCGCGCTTCAGTCGCGCCACCCACTGGCCGGCCTCGCGGCCCTGCTCGAAGCCACTGCTCTGCAGCAGCAGCTCGCCGCCCGCGGACAGCAGCTTGAAGTAGAACTTGCCGTCCGCCTCGCGGTACTGCTTGAAAACCGGCAGCGCGGACTTCTCGGCCTTGGCAGCCGCGGTCGTCGCCGTGTCCGTGTAGGGGCGCAGGCCGACAGCGGCGCGCAGTTGCTTCAGGAATGGCCGGGCGATCGCGCGCGCCTTGGCCGCGCCGGCCTGCAGCGTGGCCTCGAGCTGCTCGGGATTGGCCATCAGCTCGGCATAGCGCTCGCGCATGGGGCCGATCTGCGCCTCGATCTGCGCGACCAGCTGCTGCTTGGCCTCGCCCCAGCCCAGGCCGCCGCGCAGCGCCGCGCGGAAGGCCGCGCGCTGCTCGGGCGTCGAGAAGGCGTCGTAGAGGGCGACCAGCGCCTGGCCTTCGGGATCCTTGGGCTCGCCGGGCAGCTTGCTGTCGGTGACGATGCGCGCGACCGCGTCCCTCAGCGCCGCGCTGCCGCCCTCGAAGAGCGGAATGACGTTGTCATAGCTCTTGCTCATCTTGCGGCCGTCCAGGCCAGGCAGCAGCTCCATCTCGGCGTCCACCTGCGCTTCGGGCAGCGTGAACAGGGCCTGGCCCTGGCCGAACAGGTGGTTGAAGCGCTGGCCGACGTCGCGCGCCATCTCGATGTGCTGGATCTGGTCCTTGCCGACCGGCACGTGGTGGGCGTTGAACATCAGGATGTCGGCCGCCATCAGCACCGGATAGCTGAACAGGCCCATGGAAACGTTGGCGTCCGGCTCCTCGCCGGCAGCGACGGCGGCGTCCACCGCGGCCTTGTAGGCATGGGCCCGGTTCATCTGGCCCTTGGCGGTGACGCAGTCCAGCAGCCAGGTCAGCTCCGGGATCTCGGGGATGTCGCTCTGGCGATAGAAGGTGACGCGCTCGGGGTCCAGGCCGGCAGCGAGCCAGGTGGCGGCGATGGCGCGGCTGGAACGAGCCAGGCGATCGGGGTCGTCGCACTTGATCAGCGCATGGAAGTCGGCCATGAAGAAGAAGCTCTCCACGCCGGGCGCGCGGCTGGCGGCAATGGCCGGGCGGATGGCGCCGACGTAGTTGCCGAGGTGCAGGGTGCCGGTGGTGGTGATGCCGGTCAGGACGCGATGAGACATGTTCAAGCCGAAGCCAAGTTCGGCCCGGATTGTCACCGTTTGCGCGCCGCAGGTGCGGCCACGGAGGCGCGCCAGGTGACGGAGATGTCGAACTGTCGCGCGGCAGGCAGCGCCAGGCCGTAGCAGCGGTTCAGCAGCCAGTGCAGGCCGGCCAGCGTGACCTCGTGGCTGGGGATGCGCACCGAGGTCAGTCGCGGCGCGGCGAACTCGGCGCTGGGCGAGTCGTCATAGCCCAGCACCGACACCTGGTGCGGCACCGACACGCCGCGCTCCTGGAAATGCGCCAGCAGGCCGATGGCCATCTCGTCGTTGGCGCAGAACACCGCGGTGGGCAGGCGCTTGCGCGCGAGCAGCGTGCCGGCTGCGTCCCAGCCGGCCTGGTTGGAGAAGTCGCCGGGCACGTTCAGGATCTTGGACACGTCCAGCCCGCGCAGCGCCAGCTCGCCCATGAAGCCTGCCAGGCGGGCGACGTTGTCGGGCGAGGTGGTGGGACCGGAGACGACGGCGATGTCCTTGTGCTTGTGCTGCAGCAGCGCGCGTGCGGCCTGCACGCCGCCCTGCACATGGTCGGCAGTGAAGCACTGGTCCTTGATGCGGTCGAAGTGGCGGTTCAGCACGACCACCTGGCGCGCCGCCGGCCCGAGGGCCTTGAGGTCCTCGTACTGCATGGCGTTGGACAGCACGATGAGGCCGTCGCAGTCGCGGTCCAGCAGGAAGCGCATGCCGTCGTTGGTCTCGACGCGCTCGTCCTCTATGCCCTCGCCGAAAGCCACCACCATGTGCAGGCCCTGGGTACGCAGCACCGTGTCTATGACGCGCAGGATGGGCGTGTAGTAGGTGCCGCGCAGGAAGGGGATGTAGACACCGATCAGCTTGGACGTGCCGGCGCCCAGCGCCCGTGCCGTGTGCGAGGGCCGGAACTTCAGCTGCGCGATGACCTTGCGCACCCGCTCGGCCGTGGCGGGCGCCACGGAACCGTTTCCACTGATGACGCGAGAGGCGGTGCCCACGCCCACGCCGGCCAGCCGCGCCACGTCCTTGATCGTTGCCATTCGCCCTCTAGGTTAGCAGGGCGGATTGAATCACAGCGGGCAGATCGGCGCGGGGTCCGCCGGCTCGGGCAGGGGCCTGGCGTCGGCCCGCGTCTCCCTGCCGCTCAGGCCGCCGCCGACCGGCCACCAGGGCCTGGCCTCACGGGCGCTGAACTGGCAGGGGCCGGCGGGCCAGGGGAAGGACAGTCGGCCGGTGAAGCCGGGCCAGGGCTTGCCATCGGCCGGCGCGACCAACAGGTCCGCGAGGCCCGCGCCCTCGGTGCCCGGCTGCCAGGCGGCGATGAAGGCGTCGCTCCGGTTGGCCAGATCGTTCACGTACAGCGGCCGGCCGGAGTACAGCAGCGTGACCACCGGCGCGCCGCGGCCCGACACGCGCTGCAGCACGGCCTCGTCCTGCGGATGGCGGCGGCTGTGGCGCAGGTTCTCGGTGATGCGCACGTCGCCCTCGCCCTCGGCATAGGGCGTCTCAGCCAGCACCGCGATGACGGCATCGAAGTCCTTCGGGTCGCTCTGGCTGCCGTCGGCGTCGTAGCTGACCCGGGTCGCGCCCAGGCGCTGGCGCAGCGCGGCCAGCAGCGTCGTGCCCTGCGGGTAGTCGACGTTGCTGGTGTCGCGGCCCTGCCAGGTCACGCTCCAGCCGCCGCTCTGGTGGGCCAGGCTGTCGGCCGCCGGGCCGACGACCAGCACGCGCGCGGTCGGCTTCAGCGGCAGCAGCCCGGGACTGTGCTTGAGCAGCACCAGCGACTCGCGCACCGCGCGACGGGCCAGCTCCGGCGCCTGCAGCGCCTCGACGGTGGCGGGCACCGGCGTGGTCGCCGCGAGGCTGAGCTTCACGCGCAGGATGCGGCGCACCGCATCGTCGACGCGGGCGATGGGGATGCGCCCCTGCTCGACGGCCTTCACCGTGTTGGCGATGAAGGGCTTCCAGTGCAGGGGCACCATGACGACGTCGATGCCGGCGTTGATGGCGGCCGGACAGTCGTCAACCGTGCAGCCCGGCACCTGGCCTATGCCGTCCCAGTCGCTGACGATGAGGCCGTCGAAGGCCAGCCGGTCTTTCAGCACGCCGGTCATCAGGAGCCGGTTGCCATGCATCTTGCCGTGCTCCACATGGCCGGCGCTGTCGGTCCAGCTGCTGAACGAGGCCATGACGGTCAGCACGCCCGCATCAAGCGCGCCGAGATAGCCGGCGCCATGGACCTGTGCCAGTTCGGCCGGCGTGGCGGGGCTGACGCCCTGGTCGATGCCGCGGCGCGTTCCGCCGTCGGCGATGTAGTGCTTGGCCGTCGCGAGGACGCCGCGGCCGTCCTTCATGCCCTCCTGCAGCCCCTCGACCGAGGCCTGGCCCAGGCGCTTCACCAGCGCCGGGTCGGCGCCGAAGCTCTCGTAGGTGCGGCCCCAGCGGATGTCCTGCACGACGGCCAGCGTCGGCGCGAAGGCCCAGTGCAGGCCCGAGGCGCGCACGGCGCGGGCGGTGGCGCGGCCGATGTCGCGCACGAGGTCGGCGTCGCGCGTCGCGCCCAGCGCGATGTTGTGCGGGAACAGCGTGGCGCCGCGCACGTTGTTGTGGCCGTGGACGGCGTCCGTGCCCCAGAGCAGCGGGATGCCCGGCGTGGCCTGCAGCGCCGCGGCCTGGAACTGCTCGGACAGTGCGCGCCACTGCGCCGGCGTGGCCGCGCGGTCCTGGCCCGGCCAGCCGCCGCCGCCGTTCAGCACCGTGCCTATGGCGTACTCGCGCACCTCGTCCGGCGTGATGGCGCCGATCTCGGGCTGGGTCATCTGGCCTATCTTCTGGCGCAGCGACAGCGTCTTCAGCGCCGCCTCGACGCGCGCCTCCAGCGCGGCATCGCGCAGCGGCCTGCGCGCCGGCCATGCCTGCACGACGGCATCGGTGTCGGCCGCGCCCGCGGCTGTGGCCAGCAGCGCGCCGGCGAGCAGGAGGAGTGAGGGTTTGCGCGTCATCGTCGTCTTGGGGTTGGGGCGCGACGGTAGGGGGTGAAGCGAAAAAACGTCAACCCCCGGGCCGACGAGATTGACAGCGTCGACTTCGCCGCCTTAGATTTGCGCCGCGTTTGGAACCGGTTCCATTTTGAAGCGCGATCCTCCTGCCTGGCAAGAGGGCGCATTCCCGGGTCCTGTCCAGGCAGCGAACAAGATCGAACCAGGAGACGAAAATGCCCAGCCCCATGTCGCGCGCTCGACAGCCCCATCCACGGCGCGCCCCCCTCTCCATCCGGCCCCGCCTCACCCCCGTCGCCGCCGTCTGCGTCGGCCTGCTGAGCGCGCCGTTGCTGGCGCTGGCCCAGGCCGAGCCGGCGCCCGGGAAGAAACTCGACACCGTGACGGTCACGGGCTTCCGCGCCAGCCTGGAGACGTCCATCAGCACCAAGCGCAACGCCGATGCCATCGTCGAGTCCGTGTCGGCCGAGGACATCGGCAAGCTGCCCGACGTGTCCATTGCCGACGCCATCTCGCGCCTGCCGGGCCTGACGACCCAGCGCATCGCCGGCCGCTCTTCGGTCATCAGCATCCGCGGCATGGCGCCGCGCTACGGCGTGACGCTGCTGAACGGCCGCGAGATCGTCTCCACGGGCGACAACCGCTCGGTGGAGTACGACCAGTTCCCGTCGGAGCTGATCAACGCGGCCACCGTCTACAAGACGCCCGATGCCAGCCTGTCGGCGCAGGGCCTGTCGGGCACGGTCAACATGAAGACGCTGCGCCCGCTGGACTTCAGCAAGACCCAGGCCGTCGTCGGCGCACGCCTGGAGCGCAATTCCAACGGCTCGCTGAACCCCGAGATCTCGGGCACCGGCAACCGCCTCAGCGCCTCCTACGTGACGCAGTCGGCCGACCGCACCTGGGGGGCGGCCGTGGGCTTCGCCCACCTGGACTCGCCCAACCAGGAGAAGCATTACAAGAGCTGGTGGTGGGCCAACACCAACGACTGGGGCTCGCCGCTGCCCGGGGCGCCAACGGATGCCGTCGCGCTGCAGGGCTTCGAGCTGGGCGCGGCATCGTCGCGCCAGAAGCGCGACGGCCTGATGGGCGTGCTGGAGTACAAACCCAACGCCGACTTCCACAGCACGCTGGACCTCTATTACTCCAAGTTCGACCAGACCGAGGCGCGCCGCACCGTGATGGCGGACATGTCCACCTGGGCCGGCGTGAGCTGGAGCAACGCGCAGACGACGGTGGTCAACGGCGACAAGATCGTCACCAGCGGCATCGTCAACAACACGACGCCCGTGGCGCTGACGACCTTCAACAAGCGCCGGGACGACATCCGCGCCATAGGCTGGAACAACGAGCTCAAGCTGGCCGACTGGAAGCTGGTGGGCGACCTGAGCTGGTCCAAGGCCAAGCGCGACGAGCAGAACGCCGAGCTGCAGGCCGGCTCGCTGGGCCGCGTGAGCCTGGGCCAGACCACCATCGCCACCGGCGACGGCCTCTCCACCTTCGCGCCCAGCTTCGACTTCGGCGACGCCAAGAACGTCTACCTCAGCGACCCCTCGGGCTGGGGCCGCGACGGCCGCAGCCAGTTCCCCAAGGTGCGCGACCAGATCAAGGCGTTCAAGCTCACGGCCGCTCGCTCCTTCGAGAGCTGGCTCAGCAGCTTCGAGGCCGGACTGGACTACTCCGAGCGCGACAAGAGCATGAACCGCACCGAGGTGAACTACAACCTCAAGAACGGCCGCGCGCCCATGCTGATCCCGTCCAACCTGCTGCGCGGGCCGACGGACCTGAGCTTCGCCGGCAGCAACATCCGCATGGTCAACTTCGATCTGCCCAGCGCGCTGAGCCTGTACGACGTGACGCCCACCGCCCTCGACCAGGCGCCGGGCCGCATCTGGTCCGTGCACGAGAAGGTCACGGCGGCGCATGCCAAGCTCGGCTTCGAGTTCGACTGGGGCGTGCCGGTACACGGCAACCTGGGCCTGCGCGTCGTGCATGCCAAGCAGTGGAGCAACGGCCTGCTGTGGAACCCGGCGACGAGCAGCACCGTGCCCGAGAACGGCGGCACCAGCTACACCGACACGCTGCCCAGCTTCAACCTCGCGGCGGACGTCACCGCCAACACCATCGTGCGCTTCGGCCTGGCCAAGGTGATGGCGCGGCCCAACATGGAGGACATGCGCGCCGGCTTCAGGGACATCAGCGTGGGCCAGATGGACCGCAAGTGGTCGGCCAGCGGCGGCAACCCCAAGCTGGAGCCCTGGCGTGCCGACGCGGCCGACCTGTCCGTCGAGCACTACTTCAGCAAGCGCAGCTATGTCGCGGCGGCGGCGTTCTACAAGAAGATCAAGAACTTCGTCTACTCGCAGTCCATCGACTTCGACTTCACGGGCTTCCCCAACCCGACGGCCTACACGCCCATCAGCAACATCGGCACGCTGACGACCCAGGCCAATGGCAAGGGCGGCATGATCGCCGGCACCGAGCTCAGCGGCTCGCTGGACGGGTCGCTGATCAGCCCGGCGCTGGACGGCATCGGCGTCACGCTGAGCTACTCCGACACGCGCAGCTCGCTGCACGAGGACAACGACGTCAGCAAGCCGCTGGACGGACTCTCCGGCAAGGCGACGAACTTCACCGTCTACTACGAACGCAACGGCGTCTCGGCCCGCCTCGGCAGCCGCCACCGCTCGCCCTTCGTGACCATGGTGCGCGGCACCTTCGGCGAGAACGTGCCCAGCATGATCTCCAGCGAGACCATCATCGACGCGCAGGTCGGCTATGCCTTCGAGACCGGGTCGCTCAAGGGCCTGTCGCTGACGCTGCAGGTCAACAACCTGCGCGACCGTCCCTACCGCACACGGGTGGGCATCTCGACCGGCTCCAAGGACCCGAACGCGACGCTGCCCGAGCGCTACACCACCTATGGCCGCCAGTTCCTGCTGGGCGGCAGCTACAAGTTCTGAGATGGGACCGCGGACAAGTCTCGCGGCTTGTTCGACGCCCGTCGCAGGACTGCCAGCCTGCAAGCCGGCAGGCATGAGCACCGTTCCTGAACCTGCACCGGCCTGGATGCGTCCCGGCCGGCGCCCCGCACCCCAAGCATGAGCGCTACCCCCGCCCCGACCCGCAAGCAGTTCCCCGCCGACTTCCGATGGGGCGTGTCCACCTCCTCCTTCCAGATCGAAGGCGCCGGCCAGGAGGACGGCAAGGGCGAGTCCATCTGGGATCGCTTCTGCAGCGAGCCCGGCCGCATCCGCGACGGCTCCAACGGCCTGGTCGCCTGCGACCACTACCACCGCTGGCCGGAGGATCTCGACCTGGCCAAGTCGCTGGGCGTCAACGCCTATCGCTTCTCCATCGCCTGGCCGCGCATCCTGCCGCAAGGCCGCGGTGCCCCCAACGAGGCCGGCCTTGCCTTCTACGACCGGCTGGTGGACGGCATGCTGGAGCGCGGCCTGGACCCCTGGGCCACGCTCTATCACTGGGACCTGCCGCAGACGCTGCAGGAGCAGGGTGGCTGGACCACGCGCGACACGGTCGCGGCCTTCCTCGAGTACACCGACCTCGTGACCCGTCGCCTGGGCGACCGCGTGAAGCACTGGATCACGCACAACGAGCCCTGGTGCTCCTGCATCATGGGTTACTGGGAGGGCGTGCACGCCCCCGGCGGCACTCGCCTGGCCGATGCGATGCAGGCCAGCCACCATGTGCTCCTGTCCCACGGCCAGGCCGTGGCGCTGATACGCCGTAACGTGGCCGAGGCCCGGGTCGGCATCACGCTGAGCCTGCACCCCGTCAGCGCGGCGTCCGGCAGCGCCGAGGACCGCGCCGCGCTGCAGCGCCACGATGGCCTGCGCAACCGCTGGTTCCTGGACCCGCTGTTCGGCCGCGGCTACCCCGAGGACACGCTGGCGCTGCTGGGCGACGCCGCGCCCCACGTGCTGCCCGGCGACCTGGAGGCCATTGCCGCGCCGACCGACTTCCTCGGCGTGAACTACTACTTCCCCGAGATGGTGGCCGACGCTCCCGATGCCGGCCATGACGGCCCGATGCGCACCCGGCTCGTCGAGCGCGAGGGCGTGGAGCGCACCGGCTTCGGCTGGGAGGTGTCGCCGCAAGGCCTCGTGGACCTGCTGACCCGCATCCAGCGCGACTACAACCCGCCCGCCATCCAGCTGACCGAGAACGGCTCCACCTTCGAGGACCGGCTGACACCCGACGGCCGCGTGCACGATGCCCAGCGCCTGTCCTATCTGCAGCGCCACCTCGCCGCGCTGAAGCAGGCGATGGATGCCGGCGTGCCCGTCAAGGGCTACTTCGCCTGGAGCCTGCTGGACAACTTCGAATGGGCCGAGGGCTATATGCGCCGCTTCGGCCTGGCCTATGTGGACTACGCCACCCAGCAGCGCACGCTCAAGGACAGCGGCCTCTGGTATGGCCGATTCCTGAACGAATGATTAACGCGATGGGTTGATTTTTTGATGGGGAACGGCCAGTTTCTAAATGAAATATTACAGAGTCGTCCCTCAGGCGCACCACGCCCTGCCGGGTGACACTGCGCCCGCCACCCCACGAGAACCGGAGACAAGATGAAGTTCCCCCGCCACGCCCTGGCCGCCATCGCGCTCGCCGCCGCGGCTTGCGTCCCGTCCACCGCCTCGGCGCAGCTGAAGGCCGAAGTCATCCACTGGTGGACCTCGGGTGGCGAATCCGCTGCCGCCAAGACGCTGGCCGATGCCTACCGCGCCCAGGGCGGCGTCTGGGTCGACACCGCGGTGGCGCTCGGCGAGCAGGCGCGCTCGGTGGCCATCAACCGCATCGCCGGCGGCAACCCGCCGACGGCCGCGCAGTTCAACACCACGCAGCAGTTCCGCGACATCGTCGACCAGGGGCTGCTGAACAACGTCGACGAGGTCGCCAGGCGCGACGGCTGGGACAAGTTCCTGCCCGACACCGTGCTGCAGGCCATACGCGTCAACGGCCACTACTACGCGGCGCCGGTCAACATCCACAACATGACGTGGTTCTGGTTCTCCAAGGCCGCCTTCAAGAAAGCCGGCATCGCGGAGGAGCCCCGGAGCTTCGACGAACTGTTCGCCGCGCTGGACAAGCTCAAGGCCGCCGGCCTCGTGCCGCTGGCCCATGGCGGCCAACCCTGGCAGGACGGCATCGTCTTCACCGCCACGCTGGCCCATTACGGCGGCCGCGACCTGTACCTGAAGATCTTCCGCGACCGCGACCCCAGGGCCATCCAGGGCGAGGAGTTCAGGAAGGTGCTGCTGGCCTTCAAGAAGCTGCAGAGCTACACCGACAAGGGCTCGCCGGGCCGCAACTGGAACGACGCCACCGCCATGCTGATCAGCGGCCGCGCCGGGGTGCAGATCATGGGCGACTGGGCCAAGGGCGAGTTCGCCCAGGCCCGGCAGGAGGCCGGCAAGGACTACGGCTGTGCGCCCGGCTTCGGCCCGCACGCGCCCTACATCATCCAGGGCGACGTGATGGTCTTCCCCAAGACCAGCAAACCCGACCAGGTCAAGGCCCAGCAGCTGCTGGCCAGCGTCATCACGCAGCCGGCCACGCAGGTCGCCTTCAGCATGAAGAAGGGCAGCATCCCCATCCGCACCGACGTGGACGTCGGCAAGATGGACCTGTGCGCGCAGATGGGCGTGGCGGCGATGAAGGACAAGTCGCGCCACCTGGCCAACGGCGAGATCTACATCACGCCCGACCAGAACGGCGCCCTGCAGGACGTGCTGACGGCCTACTGGAACCGCAACATCCCGGTCGAGAAGGTCCAGAAGGACATCGTCTCCGCACTCAGGAACTGACATGAAGCGTCGGTCCCTCGCGGCCTGGGGAGCGCTGCTGCCCCTGGCCCTCATCGTCTGCGTCGGCTATGTCGGCACGGTGCTGTGGACTGCAAGAACGTCCATGTCAACGTCGCGCACCTTCCCCAAGGACGACTTCGTCGGCCTGCAGCAGTTCGAGCGCCTGCTGGACAACGAGCGCTGGCTGCATGCCATCCACAACCTCGCGGTCTATGGCGTGCTGTACATCGCGGCGGCCATGGTCGTCGGCTTCCTGCTGGCCGTCTTCATCGACCAGAAGGTGCGCGGCGAGGGCGTGCTGCGCACGGCCTTCCTCTACCCCTACGCGATGTCCTTCGTCGCGACGGGCCTGGTCTGGCAATGGGTGCTCAACCCCGACAGCGGCCTGCAGAACACGATGCAGCAGCTGGGCTGGCAGGACTTCACCTTCGACTGGATCGTCGACCAGGACATGGTCATCTACACCGTCGTCATCGCCGGGACATGGCAAGGGGCGGGGCTCGTCATGGCGCTGATGCTGGCCGGCCTGCGCGGCATCGACGAGGAGATCTGGAAGGCCGCGCGGCTGGACGGCATCCCGGCCTGGCGCGTCTACCTGTCCGTCGTGCTGCCCATGATGGGGCCGACGCTGGCCACCGTCTTCACGCTGCTGGCCACCGGCGTCGTCAAAGTCTTCGACACCGTCGTCGCCATGACCCAGGGCGGCCCCGGCACGGCCAGCGACGTGCCGGCCAAGTTCATCATGGACCACCTGTTCGGCCGCGCCAACCTGGCGCTGGCCTCGGCAGGCGCGGTGATGCTGCTGATCACGGTGCTGGCCCTCGTCGCACCGCTGGCCTACGTGCGCAGCCGGCAAAAGGCGAAGGGAGGCCATTGATGGGCAAGCGCAAGTCAACGGCGCTCTGGGCCAGGGCGGGCGTCTACGCCTTCCTGGGGTTCGCCGCGGCCTTCTTCCTGCTGCCGCTGTACGTGATGCTGACGACCTCGTTCAAGAGCATGGACGAGATCCGCCTGGGCCAGCTGTTCGCGCTGCCCACGGCGCCCACGTTCGAGGCCTGGCGCGCCGCCTGGAGCGAGGCCTGCACGGGCGTCAGCTGCGAGGGTGTGCGCGGCGGCTTCTGGAACTCGGTGGCCATCGCCGTGCCCTCCGTCATCCTGCCCATCCTTCTGGGCGCCCTCAACGGCTATGCGCTGTCCTGGTGGAAGCCCAAGGGCAGCCAGTGGCTGTTCGGCGTGCTGATGCTGGGCGCCTTCATCCCCATCCAGGTGATGATCTACCCGCTCGTCAAGCTGGAGGCAGCCATCGGCATCTACAGCAGCCTGCCCGGCATCGTCGCCGTGCACCTGGTGTTCGCCATGCCCATCATGACGCTGCTGTTCCGCAACTACTACGCGGGCCTGCCGGCCGAGCTGTTCAAGGCGGCGCGCGTGGACGGCGGCGGCTTCTGGCGCATCTTCGTGCAGCTGGTGCTGCCCATGTCCACGCCCATGCTCATCGTCGCGGCCATCATGCAGATCACCGGGGTGTGGAACGACTACATCCTGGGCCTGACCTTTGCCGGCCGCGACCACCTGCCGATGACGGTGCAGCTCAACAACGTCATCAACACGACGACGGGCGAGCGCCTCTACAACCTCAACATGGCGGCCACCATACTGACGTCGGCCGTGCCCCTGTTGGTCTATCTGATTTCCGGCCGCTGGTTCGTCCGCGGCATCGCAGCGGGAGCCGTCAAGTGAGTGGCGTGAACATCCAGGGCCTGAGCATCCGCTTCGGCCACAACGAGGTCATCAAGGGCCTGGACCTGCAGGTCCACGAGGGCGAGTTCCTCGTGCTGCTGGGCCCCTCGGGCTGCGGCAAGTCCACGCTGCTGCACAGCATCGCCGGGCTCATAGACGTCAGCGGCGGCCACATCCACATCGGCGGCCAGGACATGACCGACGCGGAGCCCTCCGAGCGCGGCATCGGCATGGTGTTCCAGAGCTACGCCCTCTACCCGACGATGACCGTCGAGAAGAACATGAGCTTCGGCCTGCGCGTGGCCGGCACGCCCAAGGCCGAGATCGCGCGCCGCGTCGACAAGGCCGCGCAGATGCTGCAGCTGACCGCGCTGCTGGACCGCAAGCCGGCCCAGCTGTCCGGCGGCCAGCGCCAGCGCGTCGCCATAGGCCGGGCGCTGGTGCGCGAGGCCGGCGTGTTCCTGTTCGACGAGCCGCTGTCCAACCTCGACGCCAAGCTGCGCGCCGAACTGCGCCGCGAGCTCAAGCTGCTGCACCAGACGCTGGGCAGCACCATGGTCTACGTGACCCACGACCAGGTCGAGGCGATGACGCTGGCCTCGCGCATCGTCGTCATGAAGAGCGGCGTCATCCAGCAGATCGGCACGCCGGCCGAGGTCTACGAGCAGCCTGCAAACCTCTTCGTCGCCGGCTTCCTTGGCGCGCCGGCCATCAATCTCGTGCCGGCCCGCGTGGGCACAGACGGCCGCACGCTGGAAGGCGCTCTGCCGCTGACCCTCGCGCCGGGCCGCGCGAGCGCCGGCCAGGGCGTCGTGCTGGGCATCCGGCCCGAGCATCTGCGCCTGCAGGCCGACGGCCGCTGGCGCGCCCGCGTGCAGCTCGTGGAGCCCATGGGCAACCACCAGGTCGTCTGGATGCAGCTGGGCGCGCAGGCCCTGTCGGCGCTGGTGCACGACGGCCGCCGCGTGACGGCCGGCGACACGCTGGCCTTCGACATCGACGAGTCCATGCTCAGCATCTTCGACGCGGGCACCGAGCGGCGCCTGGGCTGATGGACGTCGCGCGCCGCATCGTCATCGTGGGCGGCGGCACCGCCGGCTGGATGGCGGCGGCGGCCCTGGCGGCGCGGCTGCTCGGCAAGGACGGCGAGGGCCGTTGGCAGTTGCAGCTCGTCGAGTCCGACGAGATCGGCATCGTCGGCGTCGGTGAGGCCACCATCCCGCCGATCCGCGGCTTCAACGCGCTGATCGGGCTGGACGAGGACGAGTTCCTGCGCGAGACCGGCGGCACGTTCAAGCTGGGCATAGAGTTCCTGAACTGGGGCGCCATCGGCGAGCGCTACATGCATGCCTTCGGCGACGTGGGGCGGCCGCTGGACGGGCTGCCCTTCCACCAGCATTGGCTGCGCGCGGGGGCCGGGCTGCCGCTCGCCGAGTACTCCATCGGCAACCAGGCCGCGCTCGCCGGCCGCTTCATGCGCCCGCGGCCCGACATGGCCGGCTCGCCGCTGGCCGAGATCACCTACGCCTTCCACTTCGATGCCGCGCGCTACGCGGCCCTGCTGCGCCGGCACTCGCAGGCACAAGGCGTGCAGCGCATCGAAGGCCGCATCGCCCGCGTCGAGCGCGACGACGCGGGCATACGCCGCCTGCATCTGCAGGGCGGCGCGACGGTCGAGGGCGACTTCTTCATCGACTGCTCCGGCCTGCACGGCCTGCTGATCGACAAGACGCTGGGCGTGGCCTTCGAGGACTGGTCCCGCTGGCTGCCCTGCGATCGCGCCTGGGCCGTACCCACCGCCTCCCACGGCCCGCTGCTGCCCTGCACGCGGGCGACGGCCCATGACGCCGGCTGGCAGTGGCGCATCCCGCTGCAGCATCGCGTGGGCAACGGCCATGTCTTCGCCAGCGCCTTCGTCGACGAGACCGCGGCGCGCGACACGCTGCTGCGCCACCTCGACGCGACGCCGCTGGCCGAGCCGCGGCTGATCCGCTTCCGCACCGGCCGCCGCCGCGAGGCCTGGGTCGGCAACTGCGTCGCCATCGGCCTGGCCTGCGGCTTCCTGGAGCCGCTGGAGTCCACCAGCATCCACCTGATCCAGAGCGCCGTGCTGCGGCTGATCGACTGCTTCCCCGGCGCGGTGCCCGACCCGGCCGATGTCGCCGAATACAACCGCCAGACCGCCGCCGAGATGGACGCGGTGCGCGACTTCGTCATCCTGCACTACAAGCTGACGCGCCGCGACGACTCGCCCTTCTGGCGCCATTGCCGCGACATGGCCGTGCCCGAAGCACTGCAGGCACGGCTGGACCTGTTCGCCGCCAGCGGCCGCATCCACCGCCGGGACCAGGAGCTGTTCTCGGAGCCAAGCTGGCTGCAGGTGCTGGTCGGCCAGGGCCTGCGTCCACGCCACCTCCATCCGCTGGCCGAGCTGAGCGCGCGCGACCGCGTGCAGGCCTTTGTCGCCAACACCCGCGACGTCGTGCGCCGCTGCGTCGCCGTCATCCCGGCCCATGCCGACTTCATCGCCGCCCACTGCGCGGCCCCTTCGACGACGCCATGAAGACCTTGCTCCTGACCCTGACCGCCGTGCTCGCCGGCCTCGCCAACGCGGCACCCGTGCAGGCCTTCCTGACCACGGCCGACCAGCAGCGGCTGCTGGCGCCCGGCAACGTCGCCCGGCCCGCGGCCGGGGCCGATGCCGTCATCCGCATCGACCCCGGCCGCCAGCACCAGCGCATGGCCGGCTTCGGCGCGGCCATCACCGAGGGCTCGGCCTGGCTGATGCGCCACGGCATGAGCGAGGCCCAGCGCGACGCGCTGATGCGCGAGCTGTTCACGCGCGACGGCACGGGCCTGGGCTTCGAACTGACGCGACTGACCATCGGCGCGTCGGACTTCTCGCGCCGCCACTACAGCCTGGACGACATGCCGCCGGGCCGCACCGACCCGGAGCTGAAGCATTTCTCGCTGGCGCCCGAGCGCGAGGACGTGATCCCGGCTGTCAGGCAGGCGCTGGCGCTGAACCCGCGGCTGCAGGTCATGGCCTCACCCTGGAGCGCGCCGGGCTGGATGAAGACGACCGACAGCCTGGTGCAGGGCCAGCTCCGGCCCGAGTTCTACGGCGCCTTCGCCCGCTACATGGTGCGCTATGTCGATGAGATGAAGGCCGAGGGCGTGCCCATCTTCGCGCTGACGCTGCAGAACGAGCCCCACTTCGAGCCCGGCGACTACCCCGGCATGCGCATGCCGCCCGCGACGCGCGCCGCCGTCGTCGGCCAGCATCTCGGCCCGCTGCTGAAGGCCCGGGGCATGCAGACGCAGATCCTGGAGTGGGACCATAACTGGGACGAGCCCTGGAGCCCGATGGCGATGCTCGCCGACAAGACGGCGCGGCAGTATGTGTCCGGCGTGGCCTGGCACTGCTACGCCGGCGACGTGTCGGCGCAGTCGCAGGTGGCGCGGCAATTCCCCGAGCTGGACGTCTGGTTCACGGAATGCTCAGGCGGCGAGTGGAAGCCGCAATGGGCCGAGACGCTGCCGTGGATGATGCGCAACCTCATCATCGGCAGCACCCGTCACGGGGCGCGCGGCGTGCTGATGTGGAACCTGGCGCTGGACCCGAAGTACGGCCCGCACCTGGGCGGCTGCACGGACTGCCGCGGCGTCGTCACCATCGACCCCAAGGACGGCAAGGTCACCCGCAACATCGAGTACTACGCCTTCGGCCACGCCAGCCGCTTCGTGCACCAGGGCGCGCGACGGATCGAATCCGAGGGCGGCGCGGACAAGAAGACCGGACTGGATCACGTCGCCTTCACCAACCCCGACGGCGGCACCGTCCTCATCGTCAGCAACTCCGCCGCCGTGCCGCGCCGCTTCACGGTGCAGGCGCCGGGCCAGCGCTTCGGCTACGAGCTGCCGGCCAGCGGCGTCGTGACCTTCACCTGGTGATCGCGATGCGCACACCGCTCGTTGCCGCGTTGATCGCCGTCAGCGGCGCCGCCCAGGCGCTGGATCTGGCCGGCGTGTTCGCCGACCACATGGTGCTGCAGCGCGATGTGCCGCTGCGCATCTGGGGCCGGGCCGAGCCTGGCCAGAAGGTGCAGGTGCAGCTGGCCGGCCGCAGCGCGGAGGCGATGGCAGGCAGCGACGGCCGCTGGCGTGCAAGTCTCGCGCCGCTGAAGGCGGGCGGGCCGCACCGGCTCCAGGTCAGCGCCGGGTCCGAACAGCGCCGCCTTGACGACGTGCTGATCGGGGACGTCTGGGTCGCCGCCGGCCAATCCAACATGGAATGGCGGCTGGCCGATGCCAGCGACGCCGCCGTCGCCATCGCCGCCGCCGGCGCGCACCCGCAGATCCGCCACGCCAAGATGCCGCACCGCGTCAGCCTGCAGCCGCAGCCGGACGCGCCGCCGCTGCGCTGGGATGTCAGCGGTCCGGCGACGGCCGGCGACTTCAGCGCCGTGGCCTGGCATTTCGCGCGCCATGTGCAGGCCGACCTGAACGTACCCATCGGCATCCTCAACCTCAGCTGGGGCGGCACCCATGTCGAGACCTGGACCAGTCCGCGCGCCGCGGCGACGGACCCGGATCTGGCCGACACGATGCGTGCCATGCCCGCCGACGCGGCCGCCTTCGTGCAGCGCCGCCGCGAGCGCTTGCTGGAGCGCGTGCGCCGCTTCCAGGGCGACGAGCCCGCGGACGTGGCTGGCGCCGACCCCCGGCTGGACGACCGTGCCTGGCCCACGCTGAACGCGCCACAGGTCTGGGAAGCACAAGGCCTGCCGGGCCTGGACGGCAAGGTCTGGCTGCGCCGCCACGTCACGCTGACGGCGGCCGAGGCCGCAGGCAGCGCGACGCTGCACCTGGGGCTCGTCGACGACTGTGACGAGAGCTTCGTCAACGGGCAGCCCGTCGGCCAGACCTGCGGCTGGGACACGCCGCGCGCCTACGCGCTACCGGCCGGCCTGCTGCGCGAGGGCGACAACCTCGTCTCCGTGCGCGTGACCGACACCGGCGGCGATGGCGGTATCCACGGCCCGGCGGCCAATCTGCGCCTCGACACCGCCGCCGGCACCAAGCCCCTGGCCGGCCGCTGGCTGGCGCGCGTCGAGTCGCTGCTGCCCGTGCAGGAGCCCGGCCCCAACGACCTGCCCGGCCTGCTGTTCAACGGCATGGTCAGCCCCTTCACCCCGCTCGCCGTGCGCGGCGTGATCTGGTACCAGGGCGAGACCAACGCGCCGCGCGCGGCCCGCTATGCCCAGGCCTTCCCGCGCCTCATCACGGACTGGCGCGCGCAGTGGCGTCTGCCGCGGCTGCCGTTCTACTTCGTACAGCTCTCGTCCTACGGCCCGCGCCCGCCGCAGCCCGATGGCAGCGCCTTCGCCGAGCTGCGCGACGCGCAGCGCCAGGCGCTCGCGCTGCCCGCCACCGGCATGGCGGTCAGCATCGACGTGGGCGACGCCAACGACATCCACCCGCGCGACAAGCGTACGGTGGGCGAGCGACTGGCCCGCATCGCGCTGGCACGGTCCTATGGCAAGCCCATGCCCTTCAAGGGCCCGACGCTGCGTGCCAGCCACCAGCTGCCTGACGGCAGTTTCGAGCTGAGCTTCGGCGACGTGGCCGGCGGCCTGTCCACGCGCGGCGGCGAGCCGCTGCGGGGTTTCGCCGTCGCGGGCGCCGACCGGCGCTTCGTCCCGGCCCAGGCCGTGATCGTCGGCAAGGACCGCCTGCGCGTGTGGAGCGACGCCGTGCCGCGGCCCGCCGCCCTGCGCTACGCCTGGGCCGACACGCCGCTGGAGGCCAACCTCGTCGACGGCGACGGCCTGCCGGCCTCGCCCTGGCGCAGCGACCGGTGGCCGCTGTCCACTCGTGACATCCGGCCGGAGTTCTGACGGGGAACTTTCACCCCATGGCGCGGTTCGGGATGCCGTCGCTAGGATGGCCGAATGACCGGCCTGCTCCTGATCAGCACCAGCTTGATCACCATGCTCGGCTTGACGCTGCTCGCGCTGGCCCGGCTGGAGCCCGGCCATCCCCACATCAGCGACTGGGGCTGGAGCCATGTGCTGCTGGCCCTGGGCCTGACGCTGGGCGTGGCCCTGGTGCCGCCCGACCCGCACTCGCTGCACTACGAGGTGCAGGCCGCCTGGGCGACGGGCTGCATCATCGCGTCGCTGGCCTTGCAGCTCGCCGGCGCCGCGCGCTACCGCGGCCGGGCCTGGCACTGGAAGCGCAACGCGCCGCTGTTCGCCGCGCTGCTGGGCCTGATCCTGGTGCTGGCCCTGGTAAACCGGCACTGGGCCGTCGTCGTCGCGGCCGTCGTGCTGGCTGGCGGCGCCTGGCTGGCGGCGGCCTGGCTGTGGCGCGGTGGCGGGGCCAGCGAGCGCTTCGTCGCCGCCTGCTTCTTCGCCTCGGGCGGCGTGCACCTCAGCGGCCCGCTGCTGGACCCGCTGGCCCGCTCCACGCTCACCCACATCCTCGGCACCTATGTGCAGATGACGCTGGCCATGGCCCTCATCCTGCTGTCGGTGCGGCGTGCCCACCACGAGACCGCGCGCGTCAACGCGCGGCTGCGCCATCTCTACGAGCAGTCCATGCAGGGGCTGGTCGTCGTGCGCGAGGGGCGCGCCGTCTACGCCAACCCGGCGGCTCTGGCGATGTTCGGCCTGGAGCGCGCGGGCTCGCGCTCCATCGACGAGGTCATCGCGCCGGCAGACGCCGAAGGCGCCAGGGCGCGCGAGGCCCAACTGATCCGCCAGCGCGGCGGCCAGATCGCCTGGGAGGGCGAGCGCCGCCGCAGCGACGGCAGCGCCATCTACGTGCGCGGCGTCTCCAGCTACCTCGAATGGGACGGCGGCCCGGCCCTGCTGGTGCTGATGCTGGACGACACCGAGCGACAGCGCGCCACCGAGGCCCTGCGCCGGCAGGCCCTGCACGACGACCTGACCGACCTGCCCAACCGCCACGCGGTGCTGGCCCGCCTGGCCGAGCAGACGGCGCCCGGCAGCCCCGGCTTCGCGCTGCTATCTGCCGACCTGGATCGCTTCCAGCTCGTCAACGAAAGCCTGGGCCATGAAACCGGCGACGCGCTGCTGCAGGCCATCGCGGTGCGACTGCGCGATGCGCTGCCGCCCGAGGCCATGGTCGCGCGCCTTGGCGAGGACCAGTTCCTGCTGCTGCAGCCCGGCGTGGCCGATGACGCGGCCGCGATGCTGGCCGGCCAGCGCCTGCTCGCACTGATGAACGCGCCCTTCTTCGTCGGCCACCGCGCACTCTACGTACACCTGTCGGTCGGCATCGCGCGCTTCCCGGCCCACGGCCAGGACGGCGCGGCTCTGCTGCGCGCGGCCGACGTGGCCATGCACCGGGCCAAGCAGCAGGCCGGCGCGGCCGTCGTTACCTTCCAGCCCGGCATGGCGGCCGGCGCCGGCGGCCTGCTGGAGATCGAGCAGGCGCTGGCCGCCGCCATCGAGCACGAGGAGTTCCAGCTCGACTACCAGCCCAAGTTCGAAGCCGGCACGCGGCGGCTGGCGGGCTTCGAAGCCCTGGTGCGCTGGCAGCGGCCGGGGTTTGGGCGCGTCAGCCCGGCCGACTTCATCCCCGCCGCCGAACGCACCGGCCAGATCGTGCCGCTGGGCGCCCTCATCCTGCGCCTGGCCGCCCGGCAGCTTCGCACCTGGGCCCAGCAAGGTCTGACCCCGCTGCAGGTGGCGGTCAACGTGTCGCCGCTTCAGTTCGAGGACAGCGGCTTCGCCGACTGGCTGCTGGCCCTGGTGCAGGCCCATGGCGTCGATCCGGTGCTGATCGAGATCGAGATCACCGAGACCGCCGCGATGACGCACATGGACCGCGTGCTGCCGCAGCTGGCGCGCCTGCGCGAGGCCGGCGTCGGCGTGGCCTTCGACGACTTCGGCACCGGCCAGAGCTCTCTGACGCTGCTGCGCCGCCTGCCCATCACGACGCTCAAGCTGGACCGCAGCATGGTCGACCCGCTGCCCGAACCCTCGGCCGGCGCCGTCGTGCGCGCGGCCTGCGTGCTGGCTCAGGCCCTGGGCCTGGCCACCGTCGCGGAAGGGGTGGAGACCGAGGCCCATGCCGCCGAAGTCGAGCGCCTGGGCTGCACGCATCTGCAGGGCTGGCTGCTGTCCAAGCCCCTGCCGGCCGAGGCGGCCGGCGCGCTGCTCAGCGCGCCATCGACTCGCCCATCCGGATCGAGCCTCCAGGCCGCCACGCCGGGTTGAACTGCAGGCCGCTGTTCTCGAACAGCATGACGACGGTGGAGCCGAGCAGAAAGCGGCCCATCTCGTCGCCCTGGGCCAGCGTGACCTCGCCAGGCGCGTAGTCCCATTCGCGCACAGGGCCGCCACGCTTGATCCGGCCATGCCAGACCGTCGCCATGCTGCCGACGATGGTGGCGCCGACCAGCACCAGCACCCAGCGGCCCAGCGCGTCGTCGTCGAACACGCAGACGACGCGCTCGTTGCGCGCGAACAGGCCCGGCACGCCGCGCGCCGTCGTCGGGTTCACCGAGAACAGCGCGCCCGGCACATGCACCATGCGCACCAGCCGGCCCGCGGCCGGCATGTGGATGCGGTGGTAGTCCTTGGGGCTGAGGTAGAGGTTGGCGAACAGGCCGTCCTGGAAGCGTGCTGCCAGCTGCGCGTCACCGCCGACCAGGGCCGTCGTCGAGAAGGCCTGGCCCTTGGCCTGGTAGACCTGGTCGCCCTGGACGCGGCCCACCTGGCTGATGGCGCCGTCCACCGGGCAGACCAGCGGTGCGTCGGCCATGGGCCGCGCGCCGGGCTTGAGGGCGCGAGTGAAGAAGTCGTTGAAGGTCTTGTAGGCGGCGATGTCCGGCTCCGCCGCCTCCGCCATGTTGACGCCATAGCGCGCGACGAAGCGACGTATGGTGGCCGTCGTGATGCCGCCCAGCGGTTGGGACGCGTAGTGCCCGGCCAGGCGCGTCATGGCCATCTTGGGCATCAGGTACTGCGGCAGGACTTTGAGACGGTCGGACATGGCATGGGGGCCGTGGAGGGTCGCGGATTCTAGGAGCGCGCCTGCCGCCCAAGGACTAGGGTCAGCGCGGACAATGGCGGGTGATGTCCCTGGTTCACAGCTCCTTCTACCGCTTCACGCCCGTGGCGGATCCCGACGCCCTCGCCGGCTGGCTGCGTGAGGCCGCCGCCGGGCTGGGCGGCGTGGTCATCGTCGCCGGGGAAGGCCTCAGCGCCGCCGTGGCCGGGCCGGCCCAGACACTGGCCGGCTTCGAGGCCGCGCTGCAGCGCCAGCCCGGCTTTGCCGGACTGCACGTCAAGCACAACGCCTGCGAGCGGCCGCCCTTCAGCCGCCTCAAGGTATCGGTCAAGCGCGAGATCGTCGCCTTCGGCGTCCCGGGCGTCAGCGGCCGCGATGCGACGGACACCCATGTCAACCCGCAACGTTGGCGCGAGCTGCTGGCCGATCCCGACACGGTCGTACTCGACAACCGCAACACGTTCGAGTTCAAGCTGGGCCGGTTCCGCGGCGCCGTCGACCCCGGCGTGGCCCATTTCCGCGATTTCCCGGCCTATGTCGAGGCGCACCGCGACGAATGGCAGGGCAAGACCGTCGCCATGTACTGCACCGGCGGCATCCGCTGCGAGAAGACGGCGGCCTGGATGCAGGCCTTGGGGCTGAAGGTCGCCCAGCTCGACGGCGGCATCCTGAACTACCTCGAGGCCTTCCCCGAGGACGCCGCACGGGACTGGCAGGGCGAGTGCTACGTCTTCGACAAGCGCATCGCCATCGACGCCGCCGGCCGCGAGACGGGCACGACGGCCGAGGCCGTCTTCACCGACCCGGCCGACGCCTGGCGGCTGGCGCGGGCGCGACGGCTGGATCCAGGCGACTGACGTTCAAAAGGGACGGGGCCGCGCTGCCTGGAGCTCAGTCCCGCGCCAGCGCGACCAGCGGGCTCATCTGCGCCGCCCGCCGAGCCGGGACCGTGCCTGAGATCAGGCCAATGGCAGTGGATAGTCGGCCCTGGGTGAGCTGATCCAGGCAGCCGAGGATGTTCAGCAGCGTGCTCTTGCCGGAACCCGACTTGCCGACGATGGCGACGAACTCGCCGCTATCGATGCTGAGGTTGACGCCGTGCAGCGCATGCACGCTGGCATCGCCCTGCGCATACGAGCGCCCTGCGCCATGCAACTCGATCAAGCGCGGCATCAGATCTTCCGGGGTCTGGCCAGATCCGGTTTCTCGGCCGTGGCCGCACCCACTCCGACCACCACACGCTCGCCGACCGTCACGCCCTCGACGATCTGTGCCTTGCTGCCATCGTTCAGGCCGACACGAACCTGACGTGTCTCCACGGAGCCGTCGGCCAGCAGCACCTCGACGCCGTAGGTGCCATAGGTGGAGCGCATGCCCAGCGCGCGCATCGGGACGGCTGCGGCATTCTTGGCCGCGCCGGTTTCGATCTGCACGGCGACCGTCATGTCGCTGAGCAGGGCCCGGTCACTGTCGAGCTGCCTCACTTTGAGAGCTGCTTCCTGCTGGGCCAGTGCGGCCTCGCCCTGCACAACGTCGCTGGACGCCAGGTCGGCGTCGAGGCTGACCAGGCGGTCGCCGGCCTTGACCTCGCTACCCAGACTCACGAACAAGGTCCGCACCTGCCCGCTGACCTGGGCGCCAACGTCAACCTTGCGCAGTGGATGGACGGTGCCGGAGGCGCGCACCAGCTGACGGATGTCGGCCCGGGCGATTTCCTCGGTGACGGGCGCCGAAGCGGGACGAGGACGAAGTATTTTGGCCGCCACCACTGCCGAAAGGCAGATCACCGCGCCCGCTACGAAAATTTTTTCCGGATCGACTTCACTCTCGAATCCAATGAATATTCAGAGTCAGATCGGCCTGGCATGCACTCGCGTAATCAGTCGCGGGATTTCCAGCCGGCGAAAGACTGGGTTCTCTCCAGATCCATCCTCATCATCGCCACCTTGAGCAGGAAGGATTCCTGGCTGCCGACGATGGAAAATCCTTCTGGAGATTTCGCAAAACTGGCGGAGTAAGAATAACTGTCCGCGAAGGGAATCTTCGTGATGGTCACGGCGCTATCCACGGGTACGCCCGACTGCTTGAGCAGTCGGATTCGTGCTTCGAAGAATATCTTGCCTTTGCCGTTCAGATCGCCACTGGTGCGCACGATCACGCATTCGACCTTGTCGCAGGTTTCGGTACCCAGCAGTTCAATTTTTTCACCCAAGGGCAGGGCGAGTTCCGGTTTGACGGCCAGATCGATCGGCAGGTCCATGATGGCCGACTTGGGCGGCTGCTCATTCGTCTTGACGAGCTCCCGTTGCGGTTTCACGCCGGCGATCGGCTTTTGCACCAAATATGTGCCGCGAGAAACCTTGTTCCCGTCAGCACGATCGATCACGGCAACCTTGACTTCGGACGCATACACATGCTTGAGCAATGTGTTGTATTCCAGCAACGCCTGCTTGGCATCAACGTCGGCCGCCTGCGCGGACGGTAGCACCGCCAACATAAGCGTGGTGAGGATGGGGTTTGAACGATGGGTTGAAAGCATCTACCGAGCGGGCATTTTTGGCGCGCAAATGAAGTGGCAACCGTCAAAACCATTGACTGGTAGCAGGTTGAAAAGCGACGAGATTATTGTTCCGAGGCTTCCCCAGTACAGCCAGGAATGACCGGCCGATAGCGCGTTGATGGCCAATGCAATAGCGCCTGCCTCCACGGGTCCCGCAGCAGAAATCAAAGCCAGGGATTGCCAACTCAGGCGGCTTCGCTCCGTCATCATGCGTGCACTCAGGGCCGGCAATATCGAGAACTTGAGCCCCGCCAATTCATTGGCCCAGTAAAATCGATATAGCGGTCGATTATTTCCGCACCCGTGCAATCCAACTCATCCTCCCGGGCTGGATTTCGTCTCGTCGCGCAGATTCTGTTCGCCACCTGTCTCACGGCCGGCGCCGGTTCGGGTGGCCATCCGCATCCGGCGGCTGTCCCGTAGGGATGCGATACGTGGGCGGGTAGGCCGGAGCCCTGTTAAAAAACGCTCGCGCCTGGTCTCAGGGGCGAATTCACCGGCGTAATCAGCGGGGCCAGGTAGTACCTGGGGTGAAGCAATGGCAGAGCGCCTTGCTTGTCCTTGACGATGGACATGAAATCTCCCTGAGTTTTCTTGATGTTTTCTTCGCTGAGCGCTTGTTGGCTGCTTTGCGTTAAGCAGATTCTTCTGCGCCCGCCGCTCGAACTGCACCTGGAAGCCTTACGGGGGAGATTTCTTGTCCAGGGCGTGTTATGCCGCAAGAGTCGTTCACATCAATGAAATCAACGACTTGAGCGGAATCGTCATCAGCGCTCCATGCCGTTTTGTGTGGAACGCGACAAGTCGTTGGCGTGTCAGGCCGCGAGGCTGATCAGCGCGGCATCGCCGGCGCGAAGGGCGAGCGGCGGATCCTCCGGTCGAAATCTGCCGCTCGGCGCGCCCCGCTGACGCAGCGGTCATGCGGCCGAGATGGTTTGTCGCGGCTTGGCGACATCCACGCCCCACGGTTCGTGGGGGGCAATATCTCCTTGGCGCACGGCGACCGATGACCCGCCGTAAGGGGCCGGTGGCCGGAGCGAGGACAATCGGCGCCTCGCTGCGAGCAACCATCCATGTCCCACCTGATCGTCCACGGCGGCACGCCCCTCTCGGGCCGCATCACCCCCTCGGCCAACAAGAATGCCGTCCTGCCCATCCTCTGTGCCACGCTGCTGACCAAGCAGCCCGTGCGCCTGCGCGGCGTACCCGAGATCACCGACGTGAAGAAGATCGTCGAGGTCTTCCGCAAGCTCGGCTCGCATGTCGAGCTGGATTTCAAGACCGGCATCCTCGACGTCCACCACGAGCACACCCGCTTCGACCCCAACCTCGACCGCCTGCCCGAGGAGATGCGCTCCTCCATCATGCTGGTGCCGGGCCTGATGGCCCGCTTCGGTGCCGCGCGCATCGAGGACGACGTCAAGGGCTGCACGCTGGGCGCGCGCGAGATCGACCCGCATGTGGAGGTGTTCGAGCGCTTCGGCGCCCAGGTCGAGCGCCTGCCGGACGGTCTCATCCTGCGCGTGCACCGGCCGCTGACGGCCAACGCGCATTGGACGGACTACGCCTCCGTCACGACGACCGAGAACTTCGTGCTCTGCGCGGCGCTTGCCGACGGCGTGTCCACGCTGACCAACGCGGCCAGCGAGCCGCATGTGCAGGAGTTCTGCAACTTCATGTCGCTGCTGGGCGCCAAGATCGAGGGCCACGGCACGTCCAAGCTGAGGATCACCGGCGTGCAGGAGCTGGGCGGCGCGGACTACACCTTCACCGAGGACTTCCACGAGATCGTCACCTTCCTCGCCTTGGGCGCCATCACCGGCGGCAACGTGCAGGTCAAGAACGGTGCGCCGGAGATGTTCCCGCTGCTGGACCGCACCTTCGCGAAGTTCGGCGTGCACGTCCAACACGAGGACGGCTGGAGCAGCGTGCGGACCCAGGGCCCGCTGAAGGTCAAGGAGCCCTTCACGCGCAACATCCTGCAGAAGGTGGAAGCCGCGCCCTGGCCCTATGTGCCGGTGGACCTGCTGCCCATCTTCGTCGCACTGGGCGTCAAGGCCGAGGGCAGCGTGATGTTCTGGAACAAGATCTATGACGGCGCAATGGGCTGGACCTCCGAGCTGGCCAAGTTCGGCGCCCATGCCTTCCTCAGCGACCCGCACCGCATGATCACCTTCGGCGGCAAGCCGCTGAGTCCTGCCGAGGTCGAGAGTCCCTACATCATCCGCGTCGCAATCGCGCTGCTGATGGTGGCGGCCAGCATCCCTGGCAAGAGCGTGATCCGGAATGCGACACCCATCCGCCGCGCCCACCCCAACTTCGTCGAGCACATCGGCGAGCTGGGGGCGCGCATGGAGTGGGTGGACGGCGACTGATGCGCTGGGCGTCGGTGCTCGCGGCCTTGCCGGCGGCGTCCGCCGTCCTGGCCGCGCCGCCGGTGGACACCATACGCTGGGTGGCGCAGGACGTGCCGCCCCATTTCAGCTTCGTCCAGGGCCGTCCGCCGGGTTCGGTGGCCGAACTCGGTCGCGGCGAGGTGGACGGCTTCATGCGCGTGCTGCTGCCGCGCATGCCCGGCTACCGGCATGAGTTCGTCGAGGCCAGCACGGCACGCTACGAGACGGAAAGTCGCCGGGGGCGGACGCTGTGCTCGACCCTGCACGTGCGCACGCCCGAGCGCCTGCAATGGCTGTATTTCTCGCACCTCTATCCGCCACTGGCCTCGCGCGAGATCCACGTCATCGTGCCGCGCAAGCTGATGGCTGAGCTGGCCGCGGGCCGGCCCCAGGATGGCCGACTCGCGCTGGCTCGGCTGCTGGAGCGCCAGGACCTGCGCCCGCTGGTGGCCCGCGACCGCGCCTTCGGCGTCCAGATCGACAGCCTGCTGTCCCGCCACGCGGTGCCGCGCCTGGCCGTCGGGGCCAAGTTCAGCCACCAGTTGATGGACATGCTGCGCGCCGGCCGCATGGACTACACGCTGGAGTACCCGGCCCTCGTCCAGGACTACCTCGCGCGTGTCGGCGACCCCGGCGCCCTCGTCGCACTGCCCATGGCCGAAGGCCTGAGTACGCTGCTCGCCACCGTGTCCTGCAGCCGCACGCCCGAAGGGCTGCGCCAGATCAAGGCCATAGACGCCGCCGTGCGCGAGCTCGCAAGCGACCCCGACCGCGAGGCCTGGGTGCGTGAATGGCGCGGCGGCCGCGCCGAGCCCCAGGACCAGAAGCGCCTCAATGCCTACATGGACGAGCGCGCCCGCGGCGGGGCGCGCATCGAGTGAGCCGCCCGCCAAAGCCGGTGCTGCCGCTGCGCGACGGCGTCGGCGCCAGCGCCGTGTTCTGTCCGCCCGGTCCCTGGACCACGCTGAGCGCCTTTCTCGCGGAGCGCCTGCCCATGGTGGACAACTGGGCGCTGCGCATCGCCCGCGACGAGGTCGTCAACGAGACCGGCCGGCCGGTCGCCGAGGCCTATGTGGCCAACCGCCGCGTCTTCTACTGGCGCCGGCTCGATGCCGAGCCCGAAGTCCCGTTCGAGGCCCGCATCGTCTTCCGGGACGAGCACCTGCTCGTCGCCGACAAGCCCCATTTCCTGCCGGTCACGCCTGGCGGCGCCTATGTGCAGCAGACGCTGCTGACGCGGCTACGCCGCGCCACCGGCCTGGCCGAGCTCAGCCCCATCCACCGCCTCGACCGCGAGACGGCGGGCCTGGTCGTCTTCAGCCTGCGCGCCGCCGAGCGCGGCGCCTACCAGAACCTGTTCCGCGATCGCGCCGTCGACAAGGTCTACGAGGCCGTCGCGCCCGCCGGCGCCGGGCCCTGGCCGCGCGTGCTGAGGCACCGGCTGGTGGAGCGTGAAGGCGAGGCCTTCATGCAGATGCAGGCCGTGGATGGCGAGCCCAATGCCGAGACCTGGGTGGACCTGGTCGAGTCCGTCGGCGCCGGCCTCGCGCGCTACCAGCTGCGTCCGCGCAGCGGCGTCAAGCACCAGCTGCGCGCGCAGATGAACGCCCTGGGCCTGCCCATCGCCGGCGACCGCATCTACCCGCGGCTGCAGCCGCAGGAGCACCCGCCGCGCTTCGACGCGCCGCTGCAGCTGGTGGCGCGCGTGATCGCGTTCACGGATCCTGTCACGGGCCAGCCACGTCGTTTCGAGCGCGCCGCCCTGACAATCGCGCCTTCATGAACGCGCCCAACCCTCAAGCCCAGGTCCAGGAGCTGCGCCGCCAGCTGCAGTCGCTGCTCGACGCCGCGACGGCCAACGAGCGCAAGCTGGACCGCTTCGACGCGCTGGAGCGCCGCCTCATCGCGGTGAGCTCGATGGAGGAGCTGGTCAACCTGCTGCTGGTCGACTGCCGCGAGGACTTCGGCCTGGACGCCGCCGAGCTGTGGCTGCTGGATCCCGACGAGGAGCTGCGCCGCGCGCTGCCGGCGCTGCCCATGACGAAGGCGCCCACGCTGCTGGACGGCCATGGCCCGCTGAAGGAGTTGTTCGGCGCCGCGCGCGCGACCCGCCTCATCGGCGCGGGGCCCGACGCGGCCCTGCTCGCCCGCGCTTTCGGCGAGGCCACCTGCGTGCGCTCGGCGGCGCTGCTGCCGCTGATCCGACAGGGCCTGCTGATCGGCAGCCTGCATTTCGGCTCGCGCGACCCCGAGCGCTACGACGCAGCCTCGGGCACCAAGTTCCTGGACCGCCTCGCGGCCATCGCGGCCATCGCCATCGAGAGCATGCTCAATCGCGAGCGCCTGCGCCGCGCCGGCATGACAGACGGCCTGACCGGTGTGCACAACCGCCGCTACTTCGACCATCGCAGCCTCATCGAGTTCAGCCAGGCCGTGCGCCATCGCTATCCGCTGGCCTGCCTGTTCCTGGACATCGACCATTTCAAGGCCATCAACGACCACCACGGCCACCCGGCCGGCGACGAGGTGCTGCGCCAGGTCGGAGGCCTCATCCTGCGCTCGCTGCGTACCGGCGACCTGGCCGCGCGCTATGGCGGCGAGGAGTTCGTCGTGCTGCTGCCGCGCACCGACCTGGCCGGCGCCTGCGAGGTGGCAGAGCGCATCCGGCTGCTGGTGCAGGAAGCACCCTTCGTGACGCCCGATGGTGGCACCCTGAGCGCGACGCTGTCCGTGGGACTGGCCATGCTGCCTCCCGGCGCGACGAGCTTTGCCGACCTGCTGTCGGCAGCCGACCGGGCCGTCTACGACGCCAAGCGCGCCGGCCGCAACCGCACCGTCGCGGCCGAGCCCGATGCGGCGGCGCAAGGCCGATGAGGGACGCCTCGTCCCGACAGACCCCGGGGTTCCCGCACTGCACGGCGGCGCCGCCGGCCCCGACAATTTGGGCCGTTGTCAGCGCCGACCATGAGTACCGAATCCCTCGCTGAACCCGTGAACCGCGTCAGGCCGCGCCGGCTGGGTTCGCTGCGGTTGCGGCTGACGCTGGCCGTGCCGCTGTTGGCGGCCACCGTCGTGGGCCTCTTCGAGTGGAGCCTGGGCGGCTTCGAGCCGCTGGCCGACGGCCTGGCGCGCATCGCCTGGCTGGTGCTGCTGCTCAGCGCCGCGCAGTTGCTGCTCATCGACGCCTTGCTGCTGAGGCCGCTGCGCCGGCTCGCGGCCGGCTGCGAGGCGATGGAATCGGCACCGGTGCCGCTGTCGCCCGAGGCCGCCGTGCCGGCGCCTGGCCGCATCGCCGAACTCGACCGCATCGGCCACGCCATGCTGCGCGCCCGCGGCTCGCTGTGGCAACAGGACCAGCATGCCCGCGAACTGCGGCGCGAACTGGCCCAGCAGCGCGATCAGCTGCAGGAGGCCCATTCCGCCATCGAGGCCCATCAGCGCGAGCTGGCCGGCCTGGTGCGCACCGACGCGCTGACCGGCATCGCCAACCAGCGCGCCTTCGACGAGGCCCTGCGCCGCGAGTTCAAGCGGGCCCAGCGCCAGCGCGGCCTGCTGGCCGTGGCCGTGCTGGACCTGGACCAGTTCAAGCAGTTCAACCTCGCCCACGGCACGGCGGTCGGCGACACCGCGCTGCGGCGCGTCGCGGCGCTGCTGAAGGAGCGCTTCAAGCGCGACACCGACGTCGTCGCGCGCCTGGGAGGCGAGGAGTTCGTGACGCTGCTGCCCGGCTTCGGCATGGCCGAGGCGCAAAGCGTGCTGGAGTCGCTGCGCGACGACCTGCGTGCACTGCGCCTGCCCGACGGCCAGGGCAGCCTGACGCTGAGCATCGGCCTCGCCGCGGCCAGCCCGGCCCACCCCTACCTGAGCGCGCAGGCGCTGCTGCAGGCGGCCGACGAGGCCCTCTACATGGCCAAGCACGCGGGCCGGGACCGCCTCAGCCTGGCGGCCTGACGTTCAGCGGCCGTGCTCTTGCGCGGCCAGCAGTTGCTCGTTGACGCGCCGCGCGGCACGCAGCACCAGCGTCTCGTCCAGCTGGGCCTGCGGGGCGATCTGGCTGGCGATGTCGTCGAGCTGATGGGGATGGGCGAGCAAGGCCCAGGCCACCGTCGAGATGGCAGCGACGCTGCGGCGCGCGAGGCTCTCGGGCATGGTCAGCGTGGCCTGGATCTCGACGTGATGGCGCACGCTGGCCACCGCCGCCGGGGCCAGGCCCCAGCTCTCGCACAGCGCCGCGCCGAGCGCGTCGTGGCTGACGCCGAAGGCCGTGCGCTCCAGCTCCACGAGCTCGGCATCGCGCGTCGCGGCGCGCAGCATGGCCGGGTAGTGGGTCGGTGCATGGCGGTACAGCACGGCCTTGCCGCATTCCTCGAACAGGCCGGCCGAGTGGGCGGCCCAGGGGTCCACGCCCAGCATCTGCCCCATTCGGCCCATCAGCAGGCCGCGCTGCGAGGCGCGCGACCACACCGATTCCAGCTCGGCCGCGGTCGGGAAGGCGGCGCGCAGCCCCATCTCGAAGGTGATGGCCGCGACCTCGCGCATGCCCAGGTATGTCAGCGCCTGGTGCACCGTCTGCACACGGCCGCGCAGGCCGTAGAGCGAGGAGTTGACCGCCTTCATGACGGCGGCCGCGAGGGCCATGTCGGTCTCGACCAGCGAGGACATGGCCTGCAGGTCGATGTCCTCCGCCGCCATCAGCAGCGAGAGCTTGACCAGGACCTCGGGCTGGGTCGGGATCTCGATGTCCAGATTGCGCAGTTGCGGGTCGACGGGCATGGTGAATGGAGGCGCTAGGGAATGCCCGATGGTAGATCAGCGGAAGAAGGCGTCCCACGCCGTTTTGAGGATCAAACACCCCACGACGACGACGAAGGCGCCGCGCACGAAGCCGGCCCCGTGCTTGAGCGCCATCCGGGTGCCCATCAGGCTGCCGATGACGTTGGTCACGGCCATGACGGCGGCGACCTGCCACCAGAAATGGCCCTTGCTGACGAACAGGGCGATGGCGGCCGCATTGGTCAGCAGGTTCATCAGCTTGGCCGTGGCCGATGCATGCAAGAAGTCATAACCCAGCAACCGCACGAACAGGAAGACGAAGAAGCTGCCCGTGCCAGGGCCGAAGAAACCGTCGTAGAAACCCACCGCGAGCGCGATGCCGCCGGCGACCCAGGCCTCGGCCCTGCCGCTGTAGCGCGGCGCATGTTCACGGCCCAGATCCTTCTTGGCCAGCGTGTAGACGAGCACGGCCAGCAGCACCAGTGGCAAGGCCTTGCGCAGGCCGTCAGGGCTGATCAGGGTCAGACTCCAGGCGCCGGCGAAGCTGCCGGCACCGGCCAGCACGGCGGCCGGCATCAGGCGGCGCCAGGGCAGGTCGACGCGCTTCACGTACTGCAGCGTGGCCCAGCCCGTTCCCCAGATGGACGCGCCCTTGTTCGTGCCCAGCAGCGTCGCCGGCGCCGCGCCCGGGAAGGTGCTGAACAGGGCTGGCACCAGCACCAGGCCGCCGCCGCCGGCCACCGCGTCGATGAAGCCTGCGAGCAGGGAGGCGGCGGCGACGGTGAACAGGTCCAGCATGGCGGGGTGCGAAAGAGGCCGGCGCGAGCGGCCGGGGAGACAAAGAAAACGGCCACCAAGGGTGCCTTGGTGGCCGTCGTGATTGTCTTCGGGGTTACGAAGCAACCTTGTGCGCTTGTCGCTTGTCTTGTCTCCTCACAACCCGCCCGGCGGTCCTGGACCGGAGCCCGGAACCGCGTCGAGTGCCAGCAATGTAGTGCCCCTCGACGGTGCATGGCACTGGGGTAAGCCCGGGTTCGCCGGCCACGAAAGGTGCGTAAGCGCCCCAACCCTGTGCGTACTGGAGGGCGGAGCGCGTCATCCGGCGGTCGGGCTTGCGTTGTCAAAAGCCGACATCGGCGTGATGCCCAGCGGCGCTCTTTCCGGGCGGCCGATCCCTGCCGTGCGCCGACCGGGTCGGATACACCAATTCCGCCCCTGAGAATGTGGGGCGGTCAAATCCCGATTGCCGGGTGGCGCCCGACGATGAACAGTCGCCCTCCCGCTGTACCCTGACCGACCATGTCCCGCCCCTTCACCGCCCGCATCCGCGGCTTCACCCTGCTTGAACTGCTGGTCGTCATGGTCATCATCGGCCTGCTGGCCGGCTACGTCGGCCCCAAGTTCTTCGGCCAGATCGGCAAGAGCGAGGTCAAGGCGGCCCGCGCCCAGATCGATGCGCTGACCAAGTCGCTGGACCAGTACCGCCTGGACGTCGGCCGCTATCCCAGCACCGAGCAGGGCCTGGCCGTGCTCGTCACCAGGCCGGCCGACGAACCCAAGTGGGCCGGCCCCTATCTGTCCAAGGCCGTACCCAAGGACCCCTGGGGCAACGACTACCAGTACCGCAGCCCCGGAGAGCATGGCGAATACGACCTGCTGAGCTTCGGCAAGGACGGCCGCCCCGGCGGCGAGGGTGAGGACGCCGACCTCACCTCCTGGTAAGAAGAAGCCCGTCCCGTGCCTCAATTCCAGACCCGCGTGCTGCGCGCGGGCGCCGTCAGTTCGGAACGCGTCGAGGCGCCCGATCGCTCCGCCGTCGCCGCCGTGCTGGGCGTGCTGCCGCAGCATGTACTGGAGGCGCGCGAGATCGCGAGCACCGAGGTGGCACGCCCCTGGCGGCGCAGCAGCAAATTCCCGCTGCAGCTCTTCAGCCAGGAACTGGCCGTGCTGCTGGATGCCGGCATCGCGCTGCTGGAGGCGCTGAACACGCTGCGCGAGAAGGAAGGCCAGCCCGGCGTGCGCGCGGCGCTGGACGGCGTCATCACCCAGATCGAGCAGGGCCAGCCGCTGTCCGTCGCGCTGCGCCAGCAGCCGCAGGCCTTCGACGAGCTGATCTGCGCCATCGTCGCGGCCAACGAGAAGACCGGCCAGCTGTCCACGGCGCTGGCCCAGCATGCGCGCTACCTCGCCTGGGTGGATGCGCTGCGCTCGCGCCTCGTGGCAGCCATGGTCTATCCGCTGATGCTGCTGGGCGTGGGGGGCGCGGTCATCCTCTTCCTGCTGCTCTACGTGCTGCCGCGCTTTGCCGGCATCCTGGAGCAGACCAGCGCGGATCTGCCCTGGGCATCGCGCGTCCTCATCGAGTTCGGCCAGACGGCTGGCGCGCATCCGGCCCTGGTCATCGGTGGCATCGCCGCCATCGGCTTTGCGGTCTTCGCGCTGATCCGCCAGCCCGCCGTGCGCCAGCGCGCCCAGGCGGCGCTGTGGACCATGCCTGGCCTGGGCCCCCGTCTGCGCGTGCTGGCACTGGCGCGGCTGTACCGTTCGCTGGCCATGCTGCTGGCCTCGGGCGTGCCGGCGCTGGCGGCGCTGAAGATCGTCGTCGACGTGGTCGCCGCGCCCTGGCGGGCCGCCGTGCAGGCCGCGGCGGCGCAGATCGAGCGCGGCGAGCGCCTGTCGGCCGCCTTCGATGCGCAGGACCTGGCCACGCCGGTCGCGCGCCGCATGCTGCGAGTCGGCGAGCGCAGCGGCGAGGTCGCGACCATGCTGGAGCGCGCCGCCGCCTTCCACGACGAGGAGGCCGCGCGGCTGACGGACCTGCTGTCCCGCCTTGTCAACCCGGCGCTGATGCTCATCATGGGCGTGCTGATCGGCGGCATCATCGTGCTGATGTACCTGCCCATCTTCCAGTTGGTGGAGCAGGTTCAATGAGCACCAGCCTCAACGATTGGCTGCCCGCCGAACAGGGCCCCTGGCACCTGGATTTCGAGCAATGGCCGCAGGCCCAGGCCCAGCGCTGGCGCGCCGTGCTGGCCGTGGGCGCCGGCAACCGGCGCGTGCTGCTGGCCGAGCGCGACGAGGACGCGATGCTGCTGCAGAGCGTCGAGTCGCGGCTCAACGCGCCGGTGGGCTGGCAGTGTTGCGCGCCCGAGGCGGTGACGCATTTCCTCGGTGCCGGCGAGGCGGACTTCCGCGCGCTGTCCGACGTCGAGGACGCGCTGGCCGCCGTCGAGGACCATACCGAGGAGTTGTCGGCGCTGGCCCTCAGTGAGCAGGCCAGCCCCGTGGTGCGCTTGCTCAACGCCACCCTCTACGACGCGCTGCAGGACACCGCTTCCGACATCCACATCGAATGCACGGCCCGTGGCGCGACGATCCGCTTCCGCGTCGACGGCGTGATGGCCGTCGTGCGCCAGGTCGAGAGCCCGCAGGTGGCCGAGCAGCTGGTGTCGCGCCTCAAGGTCATGGCCGAGCTGGACATCGGCGAGCGCCGCCTGCCGCAGGACGGCCGCTTCAAGCTGCGCGTGCAGGGGCGCGAGATCGACTTCCGTCTGTCGATCATGCCCAGTGTCTTCGGCGAGGACGCCGTCATCCGCATCCTGGACCGTGCCGCCATCGCGCGCGCCGGCACGCTGACGCTGGATGCGCTGGGCTTCGATGACGAGGAGCGCGCCGCCATCCGCCACCAGGCGCGCCAGCCCCACGGCATGCTGCTGGTGACCGGCCCCACCGGCTCCGGCAAGACGACCACGCTGTACGCCACGCTGGCCGAGATTCATACCGGCGCCGACAAGATCATCACCATTGAGGACCCTGTCGAGTACCAGCTCAGCGGTGTCGTGCAGATCCCCGTCAACGAGAAGAAGGGCCTGACCTTCTCGCGCGGCCTGCGCTCCATCCTGCGCCACGACCCCGACCGCGTGATGGTCGGCGAGATCCGCGATGCCGAGACGGCACAGATCGCCGTACAGGCCGCGCTGACGGGTCACCTCGTCTTCAGCACCGTGCATGCCAACAACGCGTTCGACGTCATCGGCCGCTTCATGCACATGGGCCTGGACCTCTACAACGTCGTCTCCGCGCTGAACGCCGTGCTGGCGCAGCGCCTGGTGCGGCTGACGTGCAGGCACTGCGCCCAGCCCTTCACGCCCGATGCCGCGACGCTGGCCCGCCACGGCGTCGTCAACGGGGCGTTCATGAAGGGCGAGGGCTGCGGCCATTGCCGCGGCACCGGCTACAAGGGCCGGCGCGCGGTGGCCGAGCTGCTCAAGCTGGACGACGGCCTGCGCGACCTGATTGCCGCGCGTGCGCCCATGTCCGAGATCAAGGCCGCGGCCAAGGCGCGCGGCATGAAGTCGCTGCGCGAGATGGCGCTGGCGGCCGTCTGCCGCGGCGACACCACCTTCGAGGAGCTTGAACGTGTCACCCTCGATGAGTGAAAGCCTGCGCCTGTCGGTCGCCGCGCGTCTGGCCAAGCCGTACCGCCTCTTCGTCACGCCCACGGGCGGCGAGTTCGAGGCCTGGTGCCGCGAACGGCCCGGCACGGCCGTTGAGCTGGTCGTCAGCGCGCTGGCCCTGCACGAGCTGGTCGCTGAGCCGGGCCTGCCGCTGACCGACCTGGACGCCGTGCAGGCCTACGCCCAGCAGCAGTTCGCCCACTACTTCGGCGCCACTGCCCAGCGCTTTGCGATCGCACCCTGGCGCCTCGGCGATGCGGCGGGGGCTTCGGCCCTGCATGGGCTGGACCTGACCGCCCTGCGCGCCCAGGCCCAGGCCGCCCGCGTGCGTCTGGCGGCCGTGCGCCCAGCCTGGGCCACGTGGCTGGCTTCGCTGCCCGCCGCCACGCGTGCTGCGTCCGGCAGCGTGGTCTGGCATGAGGGCGCTGAAGGGGCGTTGACGGCCGTCGTCATCCGGCTCGACCGCGGCCTGGTCACGGGCCTGCAGTCGCGCCGCGTGCAGAGCCTGGCCGACCTGGGCGGCCTGGATGAAGGCGGGCCGCTGGCCGTCGGCACACCCGCCAGCGATCTCGCGCCCCAGCCCGGCCCCGTGGCGCCCCGGCCCGACTTCCTGCCGCGCAGCGCCCGCTCATCGCTGGCCTGGCCGCTGGCGGCGACGGGCGCCCTCGTGCTCGCCACGGCCGCCTGGAGCGCCGTCGACAGCCATCGCGCGCTGGACGTGGCCCAGGCCGCGCGCGACCGCGTCGCGACGCTGCGCCCCTCGCCGGCACCCAGGCCCGCCGTGCGGAGCGCCCGTGCCGAGCCAGCCGAGAACCGTTCGGCCGTCGAGGCCCGTGCCTTGCTGGCCATGCCCTGGGAGCCGCTTCTGACCCGCGTCGAGACCGCCGGCGCCGAGGCCAAGACCATCGCCTGGCTGGGCCTGGACGCCAGCGCCGGCCGCGGCGAGCTGCGCCTGGAAGGCCTGACGCCCGACAAACTGCTGGCACTGCAGCTGGCCGAGCAGCTGGGCACGACGCCCGGCTGGCGCCAGGTCGTGCTGTCGCGCTTCTCGGCGGCCGAGACGGGCCTCGTCGGCCAGCGCTTCGAGATCCAGGCCCGCGTGGCGACCGGAGGCGGCTCGTGAACCGGTACGCCCTCGTCAAGGCGCTGGGCTGGCCTGGCCTGGCCGGCCTCGCAGCGCTGGTGCTGGCCGTCGTTGCCGTGGCGCTGGGCCAGCGCTGGGATGCCCAGGCTGCGCACCTGCAGGCCGAGGCCCGCGCACTGCGCGCCAAGGCGCGGCCCGCTGCCGTCGAGACGGCGCCGGTCAGCGTGCAGCAATGGCAGGCCGCGTTGCCGCCGTCCCGGGACCGCCAGCAGCGTCTGGCCGACCTGCTGGAACTCGGGATCCGCCTCGACCTCAACGGTGCGCGCACCGAGCATCGGCTGTCCACCAGCGAAGGCCTGGAGCGGCTGCGCGTGACGATGCCGGTGACCGGCAGCTATGCCCAGGTGCGCCGCTTCATCGGTGCCGCGCTGGAACACGACCCGGCGCTGAGCCTGGACGCGATCAAGCTGCGCCGGGTCAGCCCGATCAGCACCGACGTCGACGCCGAGCTGCAGTGGTCGCTGCACGGGAGGGCGCCATGATCGAGCGTCGTCAACTGATGCTGGGCGGCGCCCTCGCGGCGACGCTGGCGGCCACCGCCTGGGTGGCCTCGCGACCCGAGGACGAGGCGCCGGCCGCCGTGGCCGCGCCGACCCGCCGTGCGGCGGTCGCGGCCGCCGCTCACGCCGCGTCCGTGCCGGCCGCCGAGGCCCGCCAGCCCTGGGCCGACGCGCCGGCATCCCAGCTGGCGGCCTGGC
>NZ_JAFAGT010000028.1 GCF_019237615.1 Roseateles sp.
GGGCTGATGTCCCAGGGACATTTCGGGCGTTGTTGAGAACGCCGCCGGCGCCAGCGCGGGACGCACCAACGAGATAGGCCGGTGCTTGGTTGTTATCGTGGGGTTACCAAGCTCCACAACACAACCAAGACCGGCCTATGAACCGCATTGTAGAAAGCATTGCCAGCCTGGCCCAGCACCTGATCACGCTGGCCACCGACCCCGAGCAATACCGTCCGGCGGCGTGCCCGCACTGTGGCTTCGCCCGCGTGTGGCGCCACGGCTGCTACCACCGCAAGGCCGATCGCAGCCGCGGCGGGGCGCACGACCCCGGTGGCGGTGCTGCGCTTCCTGTGCGCGGCTTGCCCGCAGACCTGCTCGTGGCTGCCGGCGTGCTTGGCACCGCGGCGCTGGTATGACTGGGCGGTGCAGCAGGCGGTGCTGCTGCTGTTGCTCAGCGGGGTGTCACTGCACGGCAGCGTGCGCGCCAGCGGCCTGGATCGACCCACCGTGCGGCGCTGGCGCGACGGGCTGCACGAGCGCGACGAGGCGTTCGCCTTCTTCCTGCGCGGCCGCTGGCCCGAGCTGGGTCGCGTTGCCGACTTCAATGCCTTCTGGCGCAACGTCATCGACCAGCTGTCGCTGCAGCGGGCGATGAGCGCACTGGACCGCGAGCTGGTCGTCCCGTGATGCGCTGACCCTGAACCCGCGCGCCACGGCGCTGGACCCGCCCCGGGCGGGGCCCCACACGCTGTGCCCTCTGGCGGGCAGGCTCGGCCTCGGCTGTCATTGGCGCTTCCCAACCCCATGAGGTGAGTGAGCGATGAAGGAAGTCGATCCCAAGGCGCTGATGTGACGCAGGGGGACTACGTCGCGGCGATGTTGGACGGAATGCCAGCTCGCAATCCGGCCACCGACGTGCGGCCCAGCGATGTGCTTCATCCTCGCAAGAAGCGGAACTACGCGCGTGTCGTCTGCGAGGACTGTTGGAACTGGCAGATCGGCAGGCGGCCACCAGCCGTTGCTCAGCTGTCACCGACAGCTATGCGGATCAGCGCCGGAAAGGCAGCACCACATCGTCGGGAATGGGGCAGGCATAGGGCCTGCCTGCGCGTCGTTCCAGCAGTTCCGCCTTGGCCTGCGAGAGAAGATTGGGCTGGTTGAAGAGCTCGATGGCTGACGCAGCCAATGTCTTGGCCGCGAGCAGCATGCCCTTGTGCGCGAGCGAGCTTTTGCCCTGCGAGACGAGTTGCCAGGAATGGAAGGGCGTGCCGAAGGCGTAGCAGGCGGTGAAGCACTGTGCGGTCGGTGTGATCCAGCTGACATCGCCCACGTCGGTTGAACCGTGCAGCTTGCGTTCACTGCCCGGCGTATACGGGTCGATGTGGTCGAACAGGGGCTTGGGAGCACGCCAGGCCTGGCCAAGCGAACGTCCAGCGCCTTCGATGTCCTCGGGGGTCAGTGTCTGCTTCTGGAACTCCGCTGCCAGTGCCATCTCGTCCGCGTTGAAGGCGGGTGCGCCGATGGCTTGCAGATGCTTATGCACGAGCTGGTTGAGCACCGAGTTCTGGACCAGGTTGGAACAGGCTTTGTCGAAGACGACCTCAATCTGGCAATCGGTCATCAATGCGGCACCTTGCGCCACGTTTTTGACGCGCTCGAAGAGCTCGGCCGCCTGGCTATTGCGCGGCGCACGCACCAGATACAGCACCTCGGCATTGGCCTGCACGACGTTCGGAGACAGCCCGCCCGTGTTGGTCACGGCATAGTGCACGCGCGCGTCGGGCAGCATGTGCTCGCGCATGTAGTTGACGCCGACATTCATCAGCTCGACGGCATCCAGCGCGCTGCGACCCAGGTGCGGCGAGCTGGCCGCGTGGGAGGCCTTGCCGCGGAAGCGGAAATAGGCCTGAATATTGGCCAGCGTTTCGCCCGAGAACACGCCGTTGTGCACGCCCGGATGCCAGGACAGCGCGGCGTCGAGGTCATCGAACAGGCCGGCACGCGCCATGAAGGTCTTGCCGGAACCGCCTTCTTCAGCCGGGCAGCCGTAGAAGCGCACGGTGCCGGATCGCCCCGTGCGTTCGAGGTGGTCCTTGACCGCGGCGGCGGCCAGATGGGCGGCAGTACCGAGCAGATGGTGACCGCAGCCGTGGCCGTTGCCATTGGCGATCTCGCTCGATGGCGTGCAGGTCATGACGCCGGCTTCCTGGCTCAGGCCGGACAGCGCGTCGTATTCACCCAGGATGCCGATCACCGGGCCGCCGCTGCCCGCTTCGGCAACGAAGGCGGTGGGAATGTCGGCGACGCCGCGCGTGATGCGGAACCCGGCCGCTTCCAGCATGTCGATATGCAGCTGGGCCGAGGCGAACTCCTCGTAGCGCAGTTCGGCCAGATTCCAGATCTGGTCCGACATGGCGGTGAAACGAGGGCTGTGGCGTTCGACGAAATCCAAGGCCGGTGCAAATGCAGTCATGGTGCTCTCCAATAGAGGAATGGGGCGCGGGCGTCAGAACTTCTGTCTGAATCCGAGCGCGAAGACGATGGGGCTGACGCCAGCCGCAGCAATGGGGTCGGAGCCGAACGAGAGGGCCGACAGGCCGCTGTTCTTGAAGCCGCCGATGCGCGCATAGAGGCCCGTCAGCTTCGAGAATTGGTAGTCGTAGCCGAGCAGCGCGCCGATCGCGTGATTGGACTGGCCGCTGACATTGCGGAAAGCCGCGCCCGTGCGGATCACATGCGGCCCTTGCTGCCAGACGGCGCCGAGCGAGAGCGTTTGCGCTGTGTGGCTGCCGGGCGTGGTCGGTCGGAGCAGCGTGTAGCTGAGAGAGCCGAGCGTCGCGCCCATGGTGTAGAGAGCACTGGCCATGACGACATCGGTGCGCGGGCTATCCTGCGGGCCGCCAGGGACTTGCGAGGTCGGTGCCCAGACCGCGTTGTAGGAGCCGCTCACCACCAACTCGCCGCGCGTGTAGCTGGTGACGAAGCCGGTATTGCCGATGGCGGGGCCGGCGTCCGCCGCGTTGCGCGGTGCGTAGAGGAAGGTGGTGTTCAGGCCACCGAAGTCCGGCGTCTGGTAACTGATGGCACCGTTGACGCGCGCCTGAACAGCCGTGGCGCCATTGCCAAGATCCCGGGTCGCCAGCGCGCTGCTTGCGAAGGGCGATAGCTGACCCACCGAGAGGAAGGGGTCCGTCCACTCGGGAGGCAGCGCGGGATACTGCTTGCCGAGCTTGACGGTTCCCCACTCATGCGAGCCGATCGAGACATTGGCTTCGCGGTTGTACATCGAGCTTGCGTTTTGCGGGCTGCCGGACATCAGGTTGAAGCCGCTCTCGAGGCGGAAGTCCGCATGCAGTCCGCCGCCCAGGTCTTCGTCGCCGGTGATGCCCCAGCGCGAGGTCGAGGCGCCACCGCTGAGCAATCGCGTGCTCGCTTGGCCCGCGTTGTTCGAATATTGAATGAAGCCGTCGAGCGCGCCGTAGAGTTGCACCGCCGCTGCGGCGGAGCCGGCCCAGGCCAGGGTGCCGAGCGCACCGATCAGCCGCAGTGCGGGCTGGATGCGGGGCCTGCGCCACGTGTCGGAGGCAATTGAGGAACGATGCGGTTTCATGTCTCAGTCTCTTTTTGCGTGGCTTTGATGGAAAAAAGGCGAGCCGAGTCCATCGCGTCCGCGCGGGAGCGGTGCGAGACCATGAACGGGCTGGGGAAATCGATGGCGCGCGCCGTGCGCCGACAGGGCGCTAGTGCGCTACCGGCTTGTCGGCGCCGGGCCCTTCGGTGAAGCGCCATAGGGCGAGCAGGCTGACCGCCCCGGTGGCTAGCAAGTACCAGGCAGGCGACATGGGATCGCCGGTGCGATGCAGCAGCCAGGTGACGTTGAACTGGGCGAAGCCGCCAAAGATCGTGACGCCCACGCTATAGATGACGGCCAATGCAGTGGCCCTCACCCGTTGCGGAAAGGCTTCCATGATGAGCAGGAAGAAGGACGAGGTACCCAACGTCGCGAGGCCCATGACCACCGTGACGATGCCGACCATCAGGGCCACCGAAGGCGCTGCAATTAACCGCTGGAAGGCCGGGTACACACAGGCCAGCGAGAGCAGCGAGGTGACGGCCACCAGGGGCTTGCGCTGGGGTATGCGGTCGATGATCCACAAACCGGATACCAAGGCCGCCACCATCATGGTCAGTCCGGACGCGCAGCCCGCCAGGAAGGACGTGGCCACGGGCAGATGCAGCGTGCGAACGGCGTACGCCGGCATGTAGAAGACGAGGATGTAGAGCATCGAGGTGCCGCCGATGATCATCAGCGCGCCCAGCACGACCTGGCCCAGGTGCTCGCGCATCAATTCGCGGAAAGCGCTGCCGCTTTCGGCCGGCGCCGTGTGGGTCTCGTCGAGGTGGCGGCGGATATAGAGGCCCACGGGACCGAGCAACAGGCCGAACAGGAACGGAATGCGCCACCCCCAGCTTTCGAGCGCGGCCACCGGCAGCATGGCCGACAGCACGGCACCGCTGAGCGAGCCGAGCAAGGCGGCCACGCCTTGGCTCATCATCTGCCAGCTCACCATGAAGCCGCGCCGTGACAACGGGCCCGATTCCATCAGGAAGGTGGTCGAGGCACCGATCTCGCCACCCGCCGACAAGCCCTGCAGCAACCGGCCGATCACCACGAGCACCGGCGCGGCGATGCCGATCTGTGCGTAGCCGGGTGTCAGTGCGATGATGGCCGTCCCGATCATCATCAGCGCAATCGTGAGCGTCAGCGCGGCGCGCCGGCCGGCCCGGTCTGCGTAGTTGCCGATCAAGATGCCGCCGAGCGGGCGCATCACGAAGCCGACGCCGAAGGTCGCCATGGCCAGCAGAAATGGGCCGATGCTCGAGTCGACCGGAAAGAAGGTCTTGCCGATCAGCCCCGCGAAATAGCTGAACACGGTGAAGTCGAACATCTCCAGGGCATTGCCCGCGGAGGTGGCGACGATGGTCTTGGTCTGTGCCGAAAGGCGTCGCGGCGCGAGCAGCGCGGTGTCGACCGGCGTGGTGGCATGTGGCATCACTTGTGTCTCCAGGCGAATGTCGCTCTCGTGACGCCTGCCAAATCAAGGCAGGCGGCGCGGCAACGTTGGCTGGATAGTAGTGACGCAGTGATAATTGCGATACGCGTCATTTTTTATCCTGATACTTTTCATTGATCAGGGTGAATCCGCAATTCGCGTGGCTGGACGATCACTATTCGGTATGAAGCTACATCAGCTCCGGGCCCTGGTTGCGGTCGCAACTTCGGGCAGCATCCATGAAGCGGCGCGTACCTTGCACCTGAGCCAGCCCGCAGTGACGCGCTCGCTGCGCGACCTCGAAGATGAAGTCGGGCTCATGCTGCTGACGCGCAGTTCATCGGGTGTGACGCTGACCGATGACGGGAAGGCGATGCTCCGGCGAGCGGAGCTGGTTGTGAACGAGATTGCGCGAACCGAGGAAGAGATGTCCTGGCTGCGAGATAACCGCAGGGGGCGTGTCGCGATCGGTGTGGCGCCGCTGGCGGGCATCACGCTGCTGCCCCAGGCCTACAACCGCTTTCGCGAGGCCATGCCGGACGTCCAGATCGAGTTCGTTGAACTCAGCGCTGCCCAGTTGGTGGAACAACTCAAGAACGGCGCGCTGGACTTCGCCCTGGGTTCCGGCACGGACGCACGCGATTTTGCGTCGCTTCGCTGCGTGCACCTGGCAACCTTCCCGATGTGGTTTGCGGTAAGCCGGCGCGGCCAGCTTGCGGGAGCCACCTCGCTGGCCGACTTGCAGAGCGCCGAATGGCTGCATACCAACCCCACCGCAGAGTTCCGCGCCTTCCTGGACGACCTGTTCGGACGCGCCGGACTGCCTGCTCCATCTCGGATCACGCGCTGTGCGTCGCAGACACTCTTCTATAGCCTGGCGGTGAACAGCAACGTCGTGACCTCCTGGACGCACCTTGCGCTTAGGACCGAAGGCGCATCGGATGAATTGATCACGCTGGATCTGGTGCAGCAGCCGCCCGCCCGCAAGCTCTACTTGCTCTATCGTGACAGCGCGATCCTGACGGCGCCGGCCGAGTACTTTGTCCGCTGTATTGAGGCGGTGCTGCCGGAAGAGCGCAATAGGGCAGGGGCATAAGCGCCTTGCCGAGTTGCGCCGCCGAGGCGGCTCAGATCAGGGGGGCCGACAGTGGCTGCGCAGCTTGCGGGCCTCAGGCATGGCCTGACCGCCATGTATTTCGTGCTGGCCGTGGGTTTTCTGGCGGACGCCTACCACGTGCCGCTGGACATGCCCACCATGCTGGCCAGCAAAGGCAGCGCCAATGTGCCCTCGGGCGGATTGGTGGCCATTGTGATGGTGCCGACCACCATCGGCGTGCCGGTCGAGGCTCTAGCCTGAAGTCCCGATACCCCGAGGCCGAGTTTCCTTTCTGATTCAAGGGCTTGCCAAGAATCAGCGGGTACGGCTCTGTCCAGCCGAGCCCTGCGACGCGGCTGACGCCCTTGCCCGCAAGGGGCTCAGCATGGGATTCGATGGTGAGCCGGCGCATGGGCGCCTCGGCCGGCCATTTCTACAGGGTCACGCTGCAACAGGCGGCGCGAGGCGGCGGAGTCACCTCTGTACTGGTGCTACAGAAATCGAGAGTTCGAAGCGGGACCAAGTCCGCGCCTTCACAGACACATCAGACCAGCCCCTGCTTGGACGCCAGCACCGCTGCTTCGGCGCGGCTGGACACATTGAGCTTCTTGTAGATGCTCTTGATGTGGTCGTTGACGGTGAACCACTTGATACCCATCAGGTTCGCGATCTCCTTGATCGTGAAGCCCTTGCTCAGATAGGTCAGCACCTCGCTTTCGCGCGGCGTCAGGCGTTCCCACTCGGGCGGCGGATCCAAGGCGACGCCGCGGCTATTGGCAAACGGTGCCTGCGAGGTCGACAGCGCACCGAAGCCGGAGTTCAGCGGCATCGGTGCGCTGTCACTGGAACTGGGGCGGAAGTGGGACAGCAGGCGGCGGGCGATGGCCGGCGACAGCGGCGGCTGGCCGCGCACGATGCGCTGCAGTTCTTCCACCAGCACCTCGAAGCGGTCTTCCTTCAGCAGGTAGCCGTCTGCGCCGCATTGCAGGGCCGGGAAGAGGTGGTCGTCGTCCGAGTACAGCGTCGTGACGATCTTGATGGCAGTCGAGCCCGCCAGCTCGGTCAGGAACTCCATGCCGTTGCCGTCGGGCAGTTCCAGGTCGACCAGGATGAGCTTGAAGCCGATTTCCGGGTTGCCGCCGGACAGCTTGGCCACCTGTCGGCGCGCGTTCTCGAGGTCACCGACCTCGGTGATCTCCATGGCATCGCTGAAGCTCTCTCGCACCACACGGCAAAGGAAGCTGCGGGCAACGGGGTTGTCTTCGATGATGAGGACTTTGACGGTCATGGCGCGGGTCGGGCGGCGGCTGTCGGTTCGACCGCTGAATGTAGCGCACCGCCTCCTCCGAGCCTGGGCCTAACGTCCCGGCTCAAGCCCCAGTTTCAGGCTTCAAGGATTGGTAAGAACCAACTTGCCGACGACTTCGCGGGCGGCCATGCGGGCGAAGGCCGCGGGCAGCTCCTCCATGGGCAGCACGCGGTCCAGCACCGGCTTGATCCTGCCGGCGGCATACCAGGCCGCCAGCTCTCCCAGCATCCTGGCGTTGCGGCCGGGCTCGCGCTTGGCGAACTCACCCCAGAACACGCCCACGAGCGACGCGCCCTTGAGCAGCGCGAGATTCAGCGGCAGCGCCGGGATCTGCCCCTGCGCGAAGCCGATGACGAGGTAGCGCCCGCGCCAGGCGATGGCACGGAAGGCGGCCTCTGCCAGGTCGCCGCCCACGGGGTCGACGACGACGTTCGGCCCCTTGCCCTCCGTCAGCGCCTTCAGCTCGTCGCGCAGGTTCTGCGTGGCGTAGTTGATGACTGCGTCGGCACCCATGGCCTTGCAGGCCTCGCATTTGGCTGCGCCGCCCGCCGCGGCGATGACGCGCGCGTCTGCTGCCTTGGCGATCTGCAGGGCTGCCGTGCCGACGCCGCCCGCCGCGCCGAGGATGAGCACGGTTTCTCCCGCCTGCAGCGCGGCGCGATCCATCAGCGCGTGGTGGCTGGTGGCATAGGTGCAGATGAAGGCGGCGGCGTCCTCGAAGGCGAAGCCGTCCGGCAGCGGCATCGCCAGCGCGGCCGGGATGCAGACCTCGGTGGCAAAGCCGCCCAGACCGCCGAAGGCCGCGACGCGCTGGCCCACGGCCAAGCCCTGGACGCCTTCGCCCACCTCGCTGACGACGCCCGCGAACTCGGTGCCCGGCACAAAGGGCAGGGCGGGCTTCATCTGGTACTTGTTCTGCACGATGAGCAGGTCAGGAAAGTTCAGGCTGGCGGCCTTGATCTGCACGCGGATCTGGCCTGCGCCAAGCGCCGGCCGCGGCAGTTCGCGCCATTGCAGCGCCTCGACGCCCACCGGGTTCTCGCAGAGCCATGCTTTCATCGTCGTCTCCAGATTTCTGAAAAGCTCATGATAGGAATCAAGGTGGTTACACCCGGTCTCGCAGGTGACGCCCTCCCTACAATTGGCAACCATGCGCATCCTGATTTCCAACGACGACGGCTACCTCGCGCCGGGCCTTGCTGCCCTGGTGAAGGCCTGCCAAGGCCTGGGCGAGATCGACGTCATCGCTCCCGAGCAGAACGCCAGCGGCACGTCCAACTCGCTGACGCTGAACCGCCCCCTCAACGTCTACCGTGCCGCCAACGGTTTCCGCTACGTCAGCGGCACGCCGTCCGACGGTGTCCACCTTGCGCTGACCGGCCTGCTGGGCTACCGGCCCGACCTGGTGCTCTCGGGCATCAACAACGGCGCCAACATGGGGGACGACACGCTGTACTCCGGCACCGTCGCCGCGGCGACCGAGGGCTATTTGTTCGGCATCCCGTCCATCGCCTTCTCGCAGGTCGAGAAGGGCTGGGGCGAGCTGGAGGCGGCGGCCCGCACGGCGCGCAGCGTCGTCGAGCAGGTCATCGCCGGCGGCCTGGGCCAGGGCTTCCTGCTCAACGTCAACATCCCCAACCGGCATGATGCCGACCAGTTGCCACGCCGCATCACGCGGCTGGGCCGGCGCCATGCCAGCGAGGGCATCATCCAGCAGGTCAACCCGCGCGGCGAGACCATCTACTGGATCGGCCCGGCGGGCGACGCCCGGGATGCCGGCGAAGGCACGGACTTCCATGCGACGTCCAACGGCCAGGTGTCCATCACGCCGCTGCAGGTGGACCTGACGGAGCATGCATCGCTGGGCGCCTGGGCGCAGCGTCTCGGCGTCTGAATGACTACCCCGAAGCGCTTCCCTGCCAGCCTGAAGTCGGCCGTCTCGCCCCAGCGCGAGCTGCTGATGCCGCAGCGCCACCTGCGCCAGGCCACGGCCGACGCGGCGCGGCTGGCGCGCCCCAGCGGCACGGGGCTGGACAGCGGCGCGGTGCGCGAACGCATGGTGGCCCGGCTGCGCGCCGAAGGGAAGTTCAACGAGCGCGTGCTCGCCGCGATGGCCGCCGTGCCGCGCCATGAATTCGTCGACAGCGCCCTCGCGGCCCAGGCCTATGAGGACACGGCGCTGCCCATCGGGCACGGCCAGACCATTTCCAAGCCCTCGGTCGTCGCCCACATGCTGGGCTTGCTGATGGCCGGCGCGGGCGCCCGGCAGCGCGGCACGCTGGGCCGGGTGCTGGAGATCGGCACGGGCTGCGGCTACCAGGCCGCCGTCATCGCGCTGCTGGCGCGCCACGTCACCTCCATCGAGCGCCTGCAGGGGCTGCACGACAAGGCGCGGCTCCATCTGCAGCGGGTGGTTTTGCCCAAGCCCCACGCCACGCCGCGCCTGGTCTGGGGGGATGGCCGCGTCGGCCACGCGGCCAGCGGCCCCTTTGACAGCATCATCGCGGCCGCCGGCGGCGAGGACATCCCCCAGGCCTGGCTGGAGCAGCTCGCGCCCGGTGGACGCCTTGTGGCCCCGACGGCAGCGAGCGGTCGAGGGCAGGTGTTGGTGGTGCTCGACCATGTCGTCGAAGGCGGCGTCGGGCGCTGGGTTCGAAGCGAACACGAGGCCGTCCTCTTCGTCCCCCTAAAATCTGGCGTCGTCTGACGGGGCCGCCGGCGCACCGCGCCACACAATCGGGTCGGCCTCCAACGTGCTCCAGCCACACGATGCCCTATAGCCTGCGCCTTCTAATCGTCGTCACCACCTCGCTGCTGCTCAGCGCCTGCGGCACTTCGCTGCACCAGGCCCCGGTCGAGGATCGCAACCCGCCGCTGCCCAAGCCGGCCGCCTCGGCGCCGCTGCCTGCGGCCTCCGCGGCCTCGGCGGCCGAGGTCAAGCTGCCGCCCGGCGCCGAGAACGCGGGCAAGCCGGGCTACTACACCGTCAAGCCGGGCGATGCGTTGATCCGCATCGCGCTGGACAACGGCCAGGGCTGGCGCGACATCGCCAAGTGGAACAGCCTCGACAACCCCAACCGCATCGAGGTCGGACAGGTGCTGCGTGTCGTACCTCCGGGTGTGGATGCGAGCACCGTGACGGCCAAGCCGATCGCGAGCGCGGCCAAGGTCGAATCGCGCCCGCTGGACAGCAAGCCCGCGGTCGCGGCCAACAACACCCCGGCGAATGCCGCGTCGTCGGCGCCAGTCGCCGCATCCTCGGATGACGACGCGATGGCCTGGGGCTGGCCCGTCTCGCATCCGGTCAGCGCTGGTTTCGACGACCAGCGCAACAAGGGCCTGGACTTCGCCGGCAAGGCGGGCGACCCGGTGCTGGCGGTTGCCGATGGGCGCGTGGTTTACGCCGGTTCGGGCTTGCGCGGCTACGGCAACTTGGTCATCATCAAGCACAACAACACCTACCTGACGGCGTATGCCCACAACCGGGCGATGCTGGTCGAGCAGGACCAAGTCGTGCGCAAGGGCCAGAGGATTGCCGAGATGGGTTCCACCGAGAGTGATACCGTGAAGCTGCACTTCGAAGTGCGCAAGCTCGGCAAGCCCGTCGACCCGGCCAAGCTGCTGCCGGCGCGCTGAGGACGTCGGCAGGCAGGACCGCCAAACAAACTGGGCCAGCGAACCCGCCATGAAACGCGCTGTGCCCAAACCCAATGGCCATGACGGTGCCGCCCGCCCGCAGGGCGCCATGCTGTCGGCCCTGAATGGGAGCGGCGCCGATTCCGACGTCGGCCCCGAGGCGCCCGAGGAAGACAACCAGGTGCTGCGCGCCGCGAGCGACGACGTCGAACTCGGCAATGCACTGCAGGCCTATCTGCGCGACATCCGCCGCACGCCGCTGCTGACGCCGCAGCAGGAGTTCGAGACGGCCCAGGCCGCGCGCTCGGGTGATTTCGAGGCCCGCCAGGCCATGATCGAGCACAACCTGCGCCTGGTCGTCAGCATCGCCAAGAACTACCTGGGCCGCGGCCTGCCGATGAGCGACCTCATCGAGGAGGGCAACCTCGGCCTGATGCATGCGATCGGCAAGTTCGAGCCCGAGCGGGGCTTCCGCTTTTCCACCTATTCGAGCTGGTGGATACGCCAGAGCATAGAGCGCGCGCTGATGCACCAGGCCCGTCTGGTGCGGCTGCCGGTGCACATCGTGCGTGAGCTCAACCAGGTGCTGAAGGCGCGCCGCGCGCTGGAGGCCCTGCAGAGCGCCGACGGCTCGGAGGGCCGCGTGCGCGCCGAGGACGTGGCCCAGGCGCTGGGCCGGCCGGTGGACGAGGTGGCCGAACTGCTGGCCTACGCCGAACTGCCCAGCTCCCTCGACTCGCCGGTGGACCGCAACGGCGAGGGTGGCGAGTCCATGCTGGACCTTGTCGCCGACGACCAGGCCATAGACCCCATGGGCCAGCGTCTGTCGCACGAGGTCGAGGAGTTGCTGCGGCATGGCCTCGCGAGCCTGAATGACCGCGAGCGCGAGGTGTTGTCGGGCCGTTACGGCCTGTCGGATCGCGAGCCCGAGACGCTGGACGTGCTGGCCATTCGCCTGAAGCTGACGCGCGAGCGCATCCGCCAGATCCAGATCGAGGCGCTGGCCAAGCTCAAGCGCAACATGATGCGCCACGGCGTGGACCGGGACAGCATCTTCTGAGGCCGGCGAGGCCAGCCGGGATAATCCGGCCCATGAATCAGATGACGGAATGGCTCAAGGTCGAAAGCATCGAACTTGAGGCGCAGGGCGTGGCGCACAACGCCGAGGGCAAGGTGGTCTTCATCGACGGCGCCTTGCCGGGCGAAGTGGTGAAGGCGCAGATCTCGCGCCGCAAGAACAACTGGGAGCAGGGGCAGCTCACCGAGATCAGGAAGGAAAGCCCGCTGCGCGTGACACCGGGCTGCCCGCACTTCGGCCTGCATGCCGGTGCCTGCGGCGGCTGCAAGATGCAGCACCTGCAGGCAGGCGCGCAGGTGGCCGTCAAGCAGCGCGTCGTGGAAGACCAGCTCTGGCATCTCGGCAAGGTGAAGCCCGAGGTGCTGCTGCGGCCCATCGAGGGCCCGACCTGGGGCTATCGCTACCGGGCACGCTTCTCGGTGCGCTATGTGCAGAAGAAGGGTGTGGTGCTGATCGGCTTCCATGAGCGCAAGAGCCGCTACGTCGCCGACATGCAGGTCTGCAAGGTCGTGCCGCAGGTCGTCAGCGACCTGCTGATGCCGCTGCGCGAGTTGATCGCCGCCATGGCCGAGCGCGACCGCCTGCCGCAGATCGAGCTGGCGATGGGCGACGAGGTCATCGCGCTGGTGCTGCGTCACCTGAACCCGCTGCCGGACGGCGACATCGCGCTGCTGCGCGAGTTCGCCGCCCAGCATGGTGTGCAGTGGTGGCTGCAGCCCAAGGGGCCGGACACCGTGAAGCTGCTCGACGAAGGCGGCCCGCAGTTGGCCTACCGGCTGCCCGAGTTCGGTGTGACCATGCCGTTCAAGCCGACGGACTTCACGCAGGTCAACCCGCACATCAACGCGGCCCTCGTCGGCCGCGCGCTGCGGCTGCTGGCCGTCGAGCCGGGCGACCGCGTCATCGACTGGTTCTGCGGCATGGGCAACTTCACATTGCCGCTGGCGACACAGGCGCGCGAGGTGCTGGGCATCGAGGGCAGCGAGACGCTGGTGCAGCGCTCGCGAGAGAACGCCGAGGCCAATGGCCTGGCGCACAAGACCCGCTTCGTCGCCCGCAACCTGTTCGACATGACGCCCGAGCAGTTGGCCCAGGACGGTACGGCCGACCGCTGGCTGATCGACCCGCCACGCGAGGGCGCGTTCGCGCTCGCCAAGGCGGTGGCGGACATCGCGCAGGACCCGTCGCTGGCCACCGGCTGGACGCCGCCCAAGCGCATCGTCTACGTCAGCTGCAACCCGGCGACGCTTGCGCGCGACGCGGGCCTGCTGGTCAACGTGGCCGGCTACCGCTGCACGGCGGCCAGCGCGGTCAACATGTTCCCGCACACGGCGCACGTCGAGTCGATCGCCGTCTTCGACCGCTGAACGTCCTCCTCCCCGGCCTCCGGCGGCGCCTGTGCGGGCTCGTCGGGTGCGCTGCTCGTCTCCGCATAAGTCCAGGGTGCCGGATCCGGTGTGCTGGAGAAGATGGATGAACAGACTTGCGTGTCCAGCAGCTGTCGGGGTGTGACTTGGGGCGCGGCGACGGATCGGGGGCGGTTGCAGAAGGACCTGGGCCGGGTCAAGGCGTGGCCGGACCGGCATGGGCGACCCGTCCTGCCGGGCGAGTTCGGCGCGCGGCTTCGGCTGGCCCTATTGGCAGCTCGACTCCGCCTTCGTGCTCTGGGACGCGAAGACGGATGGCTGGGTCAAGACCCTGCACGGCGCACTGGTGCCCGAGACGGCCGCGGCCACCCCAGCGCTGAGGCATAGCCCTGGCGTCTCGGAGGGGGCAACACGGCTCCGTGACAAGGCGAAAGAAAAAGGCGGCCGAAGCCGCCTTTTTCTTTGCGAGGAGGGGCTTAGTCGCGATCGCCGCCGAAGATGCCCAGCAGCGACAGCAGGCTCTGGAACACGTTGTAGAGGTCCAGGTAGATGGCCAGCGTGGCGCTGATGTAGTTGGTTTCTCCGCCGTCGACGACGCGCTTGATGTCGTACAGCATGAAGGCCGAGAACACGCCCAGCATCAGCACCAGGATGGTCAGCATCAGGGCCGAGGACTGCAGGAAGATGTTGGCAATGCCGGCCACCAGCAGCACGACGGCGCCGACGGTCAGGAACTTGCCCATGCCGGACAGGTCGCGCTTGATGACGGTGGCCAGCGTGGCCATCGTGAAGAAGACCGCAGCCGTGCCGCCGAAGGCCGTCATGACCAGCGACGTGCCGTTCTTGAAGCCCAGCACATAGCCCACCAGGCGCGACAGCATCAGGCCCATGAAGAAGGTGAAGGCCAGCAGCGCGGCGACGCCGGCTGCACTGTCCTTGGTCTTCTCGATGACGAACATCAGGCCGAAGGCGCCGGCGAAGAAGACGATGGCGCTCGTGCCAGGGCCCATCGTGGCGAACAGGCCGGTGGCCACGCCTATCCAGGCGCCCAGCACGGTCGGCACCAGGGACAGTGCCAGCAGCCAGTAGGTATTGCGCAGCACGCGCTGACGGTCGGCCGCGAGGCCCATCTCGGCGTGGCCGTATTGGGTTTGCAAGCTTTCGTTCATGACGATCCTCCGGAGACGAATGGAAACCGCAGAGATTCTAGGGCGGTACCGGGCAGCTACATTGGGGTCCGTCCCTGGGAAAGCAAGACCATGAAACAGCAAGCTCAACTCGAACTCCAAGACGTCAAGCGCATCGCCGCAGCCGCCGAGGCCCATGCCATCGGCAAGGGCTGGGCCGTATCCATCGCCATCGTCGACGCCGGCGGCCATCTGCTTTGGCTGCAGCGGCTGGACGGCGCCTCGCCCAACTCCGCCCTGTTCGCGCCGGCCAAGGCGCACACCTCGGCGCTGGGCCGGCGTGAGTCCAAGCTTTACGAGGACATGATCAACGGCGGCCGCCAGTCCTTCCTCAGCGTGCCCGGCATGCACGGCATGCTGGAGGGCGGCGTGCCCATCCTGGTGGATGGCCAGTGCGTGGGCGCCGTGGGTGTCAGCGGCGTCAAGTCCAGCGAGGACGCCGAGATCGCCAAGGCGGGCATCGCGGCGCTTTGAAGGGTCACGCCAGCGTCACGAAGGCTCGGTACTTACCCTTGTCGGCTATACTCGATGGGTTTACCTGAACCCCACGCTGCCCGGCATAAAACCGCTCTGGTTTCTCCAAGTTGATCCGTCCCCCCGGACGGATTGATGCTGGGCAGGCGCCCCACTTGCGGAGATCCTTTGTGCTGACCGACCTGCTCCATCCCCCTCAAGCGATCTTGGCTCTGGCGGATGGGACGGTGTTCCGAGGCCAGTCCATCGGCGCCACCGGCCAGACGGTCGGCGAAGTGGTGTTCAACACCGCGCTGACCGGCTACCAGGAAATCCTGACCGACCCAAGCTACTGCAAGCAGATCGTCACGCTGACGTATCCGCACATCGGCAGCTACGGCATCAGCGAGGAGGACATCGAGGCCACCAAGGTGTTCGCCGCCGGCCTGGTCATCAAGGACCTGCCGCTGCGCGCGTCCAACTTCCGCGCCGGCAAGACGCTGGACGCCTACCTGCGCGAGCAGGGCACGGTGGCCATCGCCGGTCTGGACACGCGCCGCCTGACGCGCGTTCTGCGCACCCACGGCGCGCAGAACGGCTGCATCCTGGCGCTGGCCGCCGGCGAGGCGCTGACGCAGGCCCACATCGACATGGCGGTCGCGGCTGCCAAGGCCGCGCCGTCCATGGCCGGCCTGGACCTGGCCAAGGTCGTCAGTCGCACCGAGAACGAGGTCTGGACGCAGACCGAATGGAAGCTCGGCAGCGGCTATGGCACGCAGGCTGCGCCGAAGTTCCACGTCGTCGCCTACGACTTCGGCGTCAAGCACAACATCCTGCGCATGCTGGCCGAGCGCGGCTGCAAGGTCACCGTCGTGCCGGCGCAGACACCCGCCAGCGCCGTCTTCGACCTGGAGCCGGACGGCGTCTTCCTGTCCAACGGCCCCGGCGACCCGGAGCCCTGCGACTACGCCATCAAGGCCACGGCCCAGCTGATCGAGTCCGGCATCCCCGTGTTCGGCATCTGCCTGGGCCACCAGATCCTTGCGCTGGCCTCGGGCGCGAAGACCTTCAAGATGAAGTTCGGCCACCACGGCGCCAACCATCCGGTCAAGGACCTGGACAGCGGTCGCGTCGGCATCACCAGCCAGAACCACGGCTTCGCGGTCGATCCCGAGACGCTGCCGGCCCACCTGCGCGCCACGCACGTCAGCCTGTTCGACGGCACGCTGCAGGGCATCGCCCGCACCGACAAGCCGGCCTTCAGCTTCCAGGGGCACCCGGAAGCCAGCCCCGGCCCGCATGACATCGCCTACCTGTTCGACCGCTTCGTTTCGATGATGAGCAAGGCCTGAAGGAGGGCTTCGCATGTTCGGTATCACCGACCTCGGCACCTACCTCGCGGCAGCGATCTTCATCATCCTGCTGCCCGGGCCCAACTCGCTGTACGTGCTGTCCGTGGCCGCGCAGCGCGGCGTGCGTGCCGGCTATACGGCTGCCTGCGGCGTGTTCGTCGGCGACACGGTGCTGATGACGGCGGCAGCGGCCGGCGGCGCGTCGCTGCTGATGGCCAGTCCGCAGATCTTCTTCGTCGTGAAGATGGTCGGCGCCGTCTACCTCGGCTGGATCGGCATCCAGCTGCTGCGTGGCGGCATGCGCAGCTGGCGCGGCGAGGCCGGGGCCGATGACGCGCCGCGCGTCGTGGACGCCAGCCAGCCCTTCCGCAAGGCGCTGGTCGTCAGCCTGTTGAACCCCAAGGCCATCGCCTTCCTGCTGTCCTTCTTCATCCAGTTCGTCGATCCGGCCTACCCGCATCCGGCGCTGACCTTCCTGATCCTGGGCACCATCATTCAGGTGCTGAGCTTCATCTACCTCTCGACGCTGATCTTCGCCGGCGCCCGCCTCGCGGCGGCCTTCCGCGCGCGGCGTCGGCTCTCGGGCGCCGCCAATGCCGGCGTCGGGGCACTTTTCGTTGGGTTCGGGGCCAAGCTCGCGACCGCCACTCTCTAAGCAGACCGCCATGCCGAAACGTACAGACCTCAAGAGCATCCTCATCATCGGCGCCGGCCCGATCATCATCGGCCAGGCCTGCGAGTTCGACTACTCCGGCGCCCAGGCCTGCAAGGCGTTGCGCGAGGAGGGCTACAAGGTCATCCTGGTCAACAGCAACCCGGCGACCATCATGACGGACCCGGATACGGCGGACGTCACCTACATCGAGCCCATCACCTGGCAGGTGGTCGAGAAGATCATCGCCAAGGAGCGGCCCGACGCGGTGCTGCCGACGATGGGCGGCCAGACAGCGCTGAACTGCGCGCTGGACCTGCACAAGCACGGCGTGCTGGCCAAGTACGGCGTCGAGATGATCGGCGCCAACGAGGTCGCCATCGAGAAGGCCGAGGACCGCCTCAAGTTCAAGGACGCGATGACCAAGATCGGCCTGGACTCGGCCAAGTCGGGCATCGCGCACACGCTGGAAGAGGCCTGGGGCGTGCAGAAGCGCATCCATGCCGAGATCGGTGGAAACGGCTTCCCCATGGTCATCCGCCCCAGCTTCACGCTGGGCGGCACGGGTGGCGGCATTGCTTACAACCCTGAAGAGTTCGAAGAGATCTGCAAGCGCGGCCTGGACCTCTCGCCCACCAACGAGCTGCTCATCGAGGAGAGCCTGATCGGCTGGAAGGAATACGAGATGGAGGTCGTCCGCGACAAGGCGGACAACTGCATCATCGTCTGCTCCATCGAGAACCTGGACCCGATGGGCATCCATACCGGTGACTCCATCACCGTGGCGCCCTCGCAGACGCTGTCGGACAAGGAATACCAGCTGCTGCGCAATGCGTCCCTCGCCGTGCTGCGCGAGATCGGCGTGGATACCGGTGGCTCGAACGTGCAGTTCTCGATCAACCCGAAGAACGGCCGCATGATCGTCATCGAGATGAACCCGCGCGTGTCGCGTTCGTCCGCGCTGGCATCCAAGGCCACGGGCTTCCCGATCGCCAAGGTTGCTGCCAAGCTGGCCGTCGGCTATACGCTGGATGAGCTGAAGAACGACATCACCGGCGGCGCCACGCCGGCGTCCTTCGAGCCCAGCATCGACTACGTCGTCACGAAGATCCCGCGCTTCGCGTTCGAGAAGTTCCCGATGGCCGATTCGCGCCTGACGACGCAGATGAAGTCCGTCGGCGAGGTGATGGCCATGGGCCGTACCTTCCAGGAATCCTTCCAGAAGGCGCTGCGCGGCCTGGAGACGGGCATCGACGGACTGACCGAGCGCTCGACCGATCGCGAGGAGATCGTGCAGGAGATCGGTGAAGCCGGCCCCGAGCGCATCCTGTTCCTGGCCGATGCCTTCCGCATCGGCATGACGCTGGACGAGATCTACGAGGAGACCGCGGTGGATCCGTGGTTCCTCGCGCAGATCGAGCAGCTGATCCAGATCGAGGGCGACCTGAAGGGCCGCAGCATCGAATCCGTCACCGAAGCCGAGCTGCGCCTGCTGAAGACCAAGGGCTTCTCGGACAAGCGCCTGGCCAAGCTGCTGGGCACCAACCAGCACGAAGTCCGTGCCCGCCGCCACGCCCTGAACGTGCGCCCGGTCTACAAGCGCGTGGACACCTGCGCCGCCGAGTTCTCGACGCAGACGGCCTACATGTACTCGACCTACGAAGGCGAGGGCGCGGAGTGCGAGGCGCAGCCGACCGACAGGAAGAAGATCATGGTGCTGGGCGGTGGCCCCAACCGCATCGGCCAGGGCATCGAGTTCGACTACTGCTGCGTGCATGCCGCGCTCGCCATGCGCGAGGACGGCTACGAGACGCTGATGGTCAACTGCAACCCCGAGACCGTCTCGACCGACTACGACACCAGCGACCGCCTCTACTTCGAGCCCGTCACGCTGGAGGACGTGCTGGAGATCGTCGACAAGGAAAAGCCGGCCGGCGTCATCGTGCAGTACGGCGGCCAGACGCCGCTGAAGCTGGCGCTGGACCTGGAGCGCGCCGGCGTGCCCATCATCGGCACGACACCCGATTCCATCGACATCGCCGAGGACCGCGAGCGCTTCCAGAAGCTGCTCCACGAGCTGGGTCTGAAGCAGCCGCCCAACCGCACGGCGCGCACCGAGGAGCAGGCTGTCACGCTGGCCAACGAGATCGGCTATCCGCTGGTCGTGCGCCCCAGCTATGTGCTGGGTGGCCGTGCGATGGAGATCGTGCACGGCGACAAGGACCTGGAGCGCTACATGCGCGAGGCCGTGCGCGTGTCCGAGAAGTCGCCCGTGCTGCTGGACCACTTCCTGCAGGACGCCGTCGAGGTCGATGTCGACTGCATCTCCGACGGCGTCGACACGATGATCGGCGGCATCATGGAGCACATCGAGGCGGCCGGCATCCACTCCGGCGACTCCGCCTGCTCGCTGCCGCCGTACACGCTGGCCGCCGACGTGCAGGATGAACTGCGCCGCCAGACGGCTGCGATGGCCATGGCGCTGAAGGTCGTCGGCCTGATGAATGTGCAGTTCGCCATCCAGGGCGACGTGGCCAAGGGCCTGGAGCACTGCACGATCTACGTGCTGGAAGTGAACCCACGTGCGTCGCGCACGGTGCCCTACGTCTCCAAGGCCACGGGCCAGCAACTGGCGAAGGTGGCCGCGCGCTGCATGGCCGGCGTCAAGCTGAAGGACCAGAAGGACCGCAACGGCAAGCAGCCGCGCGAAGTGGTGCCGCCCTACTACAGCGTCAAGGAAGCCGTCTTCCCGTTCAACAAGTTCCCGGGCGTGGACCCCATCCTCAGCCCCGAGATGCGCTCGACCGGCGAGGTCATGGGTGCCGCCCGCACCTTCGGCGAGGCGATGCTGAAGAGCCAGATCGGCGCCGGTTCGCGCCTGCCGCGCCAGGGCAATGTGCTGATCACCGTGAAGAACAGCGACAAGGCCCGCGCCGTTGCCATCGCCAAGGACTTGCACGAGCTGGGATTCGGCATCGTCGCCACCAAGGGCACGGCCGCGGCCATCGCCGAGGCCGGCGTGCCGGTCAAGCCGATCAACAAGATCAAGGATGGCCGCCCGCACATCGTCGATGCGCTCAAGGGCGGCGACATCCAGCTCGTCTTCACGACGGTGGACGAGACGCGCACGGCCATCGCCGACAGCCGCTACATCCGGCAGGCCGCGCTGGCCAACCGCGTCACCTACTACACGACGATGGCGGGCTGCGAAGCGGCCGTGGAAGGCATGAAGCACAGGGACGGACTGCTCGTGCAATCCCTGCAGGAATTGCACGCCGAGCTGGCCTAAAATTCGCCCTCAACACTTCCGCCGCCGCAGTCCGGGTTGCCTGGGCCGCAGCGGCGGAACTCTTTTTGCTCATCGAGTTTTGACATGACGACCATCCCCCTGACCAAGCGCGGCGCCGAGAAGCTCAAGGAAGAGCTGCATCGGCTCAAGACCGTCGAGCGCCATGCGGTGATCCAGGCCATTGCCGAGGCGCGCGCGCAAGGCGACCTGAGCGAAAACGCGGAATACGACGCCGCCAAGGACAAGCAGGGCTTCATCGAAGGCCGCATCCTCGAGATCGAGGGCAAGCTGGCCGCGGCGCAGATCATCGACCCCGCCGCGCTCGACGCCGGTGGCCGCGTGGTGTTCGGCGCCACGGTGGACCTGGAGGAAGAGGCCAGCGGCACGGAAGTGACCTACCAGATCACCGGCGACGACGAGGCCGACATCAAGCTGGGTCGCATCTCGGTCAGCTCGCCCATTGCCCGCGCGCTGATCGGCAAGGAAGCCGGCGACGTGGCCGAGGTGCAGGCCCCGGGCGGCATCAAGCGCTACGAGATCGTCGAAGTCCGCTACGTGTGATGTTGCCGCGGCTCCAAGCCCTGCTGGCCGCCCTATGGGGCGGCCTTTTGCTGTGCGTCGCGTTCGTCGCCGCGCCCAGCGCCTTTGCCGTGCTGGAGCGCGCCCAGGCCGGTGCCTACGTGGCGCGGATGTTCGCCACCGAGGCGCAGGTCAGCCTGGCGCTTGCCTTGGTGCTGATGCTCATCGAGCGCCGGCTGTCGCGCGATGCGGTGGAAGCCGGCGCGGCGAGCCATGTCTTCTCCGCCCGACTGCTGCTGCCGGCCGTGGCGCTGTTCTGCACCATCGCCGGCTACTACGGCCTGCAACCGCTGATGGCGAATGCGAAGGCGGGCGCCGGCGTCGCGTCCTTCGCGGCGCTGCACGGCGTGTCGCTGGCCTTTTTCGGCGTGAAGGGCCTGGCGGTGCTGGCCCTCGCCTGGATCACTCAGCGACGGTCTTCTTGACGCTGGTGGTCTTGTTGCGCTTCTTGATGCGCTTGATCTCGCCGCCCTGCGTCACGCGCTCGTTGCCCATCACCTTGACCTTGTTGATCTGGGGGCGGCCGTTGCCGCTCTTGGAGAACTTGACGATCTTCACGACGCGCGGGCCGGGCATCGCGTTTTCGCGCTCGACCTTGGCCTTCTCGGGCATGGGGCGCCACAGCACCAGCAGCTTGCCGATGTGCTGGATGGGCGCGGCGTTCAGCTCGTCGCAGAGCTGCGCAAACATTTCCTCGCGGGCCGCGCGGTCGTCGCCGAGCACGCGCACCTTGATGAGGCCGTGCGACTTCAGCGCAGCGTCGGTTTCCTTGACGACGGCGGGCGTCAGGCCCTCGCCGCCGATCATCACGACCGGGTCGAGATGGTGGGCATCGGCGCGCTTGTCCTTGCGCTGGGCGGGGGTCAGATTGATTTGAGGCATCCCCGTATTATCCCGTAGGCATGAAAACTCAAACCAAGAGCAAAAAGCTCAACAAGGCGTGGCTGAACAACCATGTGTCGGATCCCTATGTGCAGCAGGCGCAGAAGGACGGCTACCGCTCGCGCGCGGCCTACAAGCTCAAGGAGATCGACGAGGAGCTGAAGTTGATCCGCCCGGGCCAGGTGGTGGTGGACCTGGGTGCCACGCCCGGCGCCTGGAGCCAGTACCTGCGCCGCAGGTTCGCGCCCAAGGAGGCGGGGCAGGGCGGGGCGGCGGTGGGCCAGCTCAACGGCACCATCATCGCGCTGGACCTGCTGGACTTCGAGCCCATCGAGGGCGTGCAGTTCATCCAGGGCGACTTCCAGGAGGACGCCGTGCTGGCGCAGCTGGAGGCGGCGCTGGCCGGCAGGGCTGTGGACGTGGTCGTCTCGGACATGGCGCCCAACCTGTCGGGCATTGCGTCGACGGACGCCGCCCGCATCTCCAACCTGATCGAGCTGGCCGTCGATTTCGCCGGCAAGCACCTCAGGCCCGAGGGGGCGTTGGTGGCCAAGGTCTTCCATGGCAGCGGCTACAACGAGCTGGTGCAGCTGTTCCGGGCGCAGTTCAAGACCGTCAAGGTGGTCAAGCCCAAGGCCTCGCGGGAGCGGTCTTCCGAGACATTCTTGGTCGGCCTGGGGTTGAAAAACCGCTGATTACAGGGGTTGTCCCCTTGCCTCAACTAAAATCGCCCCCACTGTCCTGAAACCCGCGCTGGGCCATCAGGGCCAAGGAGTCGCAGTGAACAATCAATGGTTTTCTAAGTTCGCCGTCTGGATCGTGATCGCGCTGGTGCTGTTCACGGTCGTCAAGCAGTTCGGCGGCACCACGGCACCCGGCAAGCAGGTGACCTATTCCGAGTTCCTGGACCTCGTCCAGGCGCACCGGATCAAGTCCGCGACGCTGCCCGACGGCATCACCGGTGACATCTACGCCGAAGACACCGAAGGCAACAAGATCCGCACCCTGGCCACCTACCAGGACCGCGGCCTCGTCGGCGACCTGCGCAACAACGGCGTCAAGTTCGACATCAAGCCCCGTGAGGAGCAGAGCTTCTTGGTCAGCATGCTGATCAACTGGACGCCCATGCTGCTGCTGATCGGCGTCTGGGTCTATTTCATGCGTCAGATGCAGGGCGGCGGCAAAGGCGGGGCGTTCAGCTTCGGCAAATCCAAAGCCCGCATGCTGGACGAGAACAACAACACCATCACCTTTGCCGACGTGGCCGGTTGCGACGAGGCCAAGGAAGAGGTGAAGGAACTGGTCGACTTCCTGAAGGACCCGCAGAAGTTCCAGAAGCTGGGCGGCCGCATCCCGCGCGGCGTGCTGATGGTGGGCCCCCCGGGTACCGGCAAGACTCTGCTGGCCAAGTCCATTGCCGGTGAAGCCAAGGTGCCGTTCTTCACGATCTCGGGTTCCGACTTCGTCGAGATGTTCGTCGGCGTGGGCGCCGCCCGCGTGCGCGACATGTTCGAGCAGGCCAAGAAGAGCGCGCCCTGCATCATCTTCATCGACGAAATCGACGCCGTCGGCCGCCACCGTGGCGCCGGCCTGGGCGGCGGCAACGACGAGCGCGAGCAGACGCTGAACCAGATGCTCGTCGAGATGGACGGCTTCGACACCAACCTCGGCGTCATCGTCATCGCGGCCACCAACCGCCCCGACATCCTGGACCCGGCCCTGCTGCGTCCGGGGCGTTTCGACCGCCAGGTCTATGTGACGCTGCCGGACATCCGTGGCCGCGAGCAGATCCTGAACGTGCACATGCGCAAGGTGCCCATCGGCCAGGACGTCAACGCGTCCATCCTGGCCCGCGGCACGCCCGGCATGAGCGGCGCCGACCTGGCCAACCTCGTCAACGAGGCCGCCCTGTTCGCCGCCCGCCGCAATGCCCGCCTCGTCGAGATGATCGACTTCGAGCGTGCCAAGGACAAGCTCTACATGGGCCCCGAGCGCAAGAGCATGGTCATGACCGAGGACGAGAAGAAGGCCACGGCCTACCACGAGTCCGGTCACGCCGTCGTCGCCGAGCTGCTGCCCAACACCGACCCGGTCCACAAGGTCACCATCATGCCGCGCGGCCGCGCCCTGGGCGTGACCTGGCAGCTGCCCGAGCGCGACCAGCACAGCCTGTACTTCAAGCAGATGCTCAACAGCATCAGCATCATGTTCGGTGGTCGCATCGCCGAGGATCTGTTCGTCCACGACATCTCCACCGGCGCGTCCAACGACTATGAGCGCGCCACGCGCATGGCCCGCGACATGGTCACGCGCTACGGCATGAGCGACCTGCTGGGTCCCATGGTCTATGCCGAGAACGAGGGCGAGGTCTTCCTCGGTCGCAACATGACCAAGACGGCCAACATCAGCGAGAGCACGCAGCAGAAAGTCGACGGCGAGATCCGCCGCATCCTCGACGAGCAGTACGCCGTGGCGCAGAAGATCCTCGAGGACAACCGCGACAAGGTCGAGGCCATGACCGATGCGCTGATGAAGTGGGAAACCATCGACCGTGACCAGATCCTGGACATCATGGCCGGCCGCCCGCCGCGCGCGCCCGACGACAAGCCGACCACGCCCAGCGGCCCCACAGGCGGCACGCCCCCGGTCAGCACCGATGGCGCCCCCGCCGCGGCCTGATCCACCACCCGCAACCGACGGGCCCGCAAGGGCCCGTCGGTCATTCAAGACCATGCATTGGCAGACCCGCCGCTTCCTGTTGGACCTGAGCCGCCCGCGCGTGATGGGCATCGTCAACGTGACGCCCGACTCCTTCTCCGACGGCGGTCGGCATGACGACAGCCGCGCGGCCATCGCGCACTGCGAGCACCTCGTCGCGGAAGGGGCCGACATCCTGGATATCGGCGGCGAGTCCACCCGCCCCGGTGCGCCGCGCGTCGATGCCGACAGCGAATGGGCGCGCATCGCCGACGTGCTTGCCGCGGCCGTGACGCTGGGCGTTCCGGTCTCGGTCGATACCTACAAGCCTGAGGTCATGCGCCGTGCGCTGGAGGCGGGCGCGGACATCATCAACGACGTGCAGGCCTTGCAGGCACCGGGTGCGCTGGCGGCCGTGGCTGGCAGCGGCGCGGGCGTCTGCCTGATGCACATGCGCGGCGAGCCGGCGTCCATGATGGAGTTGGCCGTCTATGGCGACGTCGTCGCCGAGGTGGCTGACTTCCTGGCGCGGCGCGCCCGGGCCGCACGCGACTCGGGTATCCCGGCCGGGTGCATCGCGCTGGATCCCGGCTATGGCTTCGCGAAGACCGCCGAGCACAATCTCAGGCTGCTCGCCGGCCAGCAACGCCTGGCCGAACTGGGCTACCCGCTGCTGGTGGGCTGGTCGCGCAAGCGCACCCTGGGCGACCTTACCGGCCGGCCTGTGGACCAGCGCGTGGCCGCCAGCCTCGCCGCCGCGCTGCGCGCCGTCAGCGCCGGCGCAAGCGTGATTCGCGTGCACGATGTCCCTGCCACGGTGGACGCCCTCAAGGTCTGGGCCGCCGTCGATGCGGCGACAATTCCGCCCACAGTACAAAAGGAAGATGCTCGATGAGCCGCAAGTATTTCGGAACCGACGGCATTCGAGGCACGGTGGGCCAGGCCCCGGTCACGCCCGACTTCATGTTGCGCCTGGGCCATGCGGTGGGCCGCGTGCTGCGCCAGACCGCCAAGCGCCCGACGGTGCTGATTGGCAAGGACACCCGCATCTCCGGCTACATGATCGAGTCCGCGCTGGAAGCCGGCTTCGCCTCCGCGGGCGTCAACGTGCTGCTGACCGGTCCGCTGCCCACGCCCGGCGTCGCCTACCTGACCCGCGCGCTGCGCCAGGACCTGGGCGTCGTCATCAGCGCCTCGCACAACCCCTTTGCCGACAACGGCATCAAGTTCTTCTCCGCCAAGGGCGAGAAGCTGCCGGACGCCTGGGAGCTGGCCGTCGAGGCCGCGCTGGAGGAGGCGCCGCAGTGGGTGGACTCGGCCAGCCTGGGCCGCGCCAAGCGCCTGGAAGACGCGCGCGGCCGCTACATCGAGTTCTGCAAGAACAGCTTCGGGTCGGACCTGACGCTCAAGGGCCTGAAGATCGTCGTCGACGCGGCCCATGGCGCGGCCTATCACGTCGCGCCCGACGTCTTCCATGAACTGGGGGCCGAGGTCGTCGCCATCGGCTGCAAGCCCGACGGGTTCAACATCAATGCCGGTTTCGGCGCGACCTCGCCCGGCGCGCTGGTCGAGGCCGTCAAGGCCCATGGCGCGGACTATGGCGTGGCACTGGACGGCGACGCCGACCGGTTGCAACTGGTTGACGCCCAGGGCCGCCTCTACAACGGCGACGAGCTGCTCTACGTGATGGTGGCCGACCGCCTCGGCCAGGGCCTGCGCGTGCCGGGCGCCGTTGGCACGCTGATGACCAACATGGCCGTCGAACTGGCGCTGCGCTCGCGCGACGTCGAGTTCGTGCGCGCCAAGGTCGGCGACCGCTATGTGCTGGAAGAGCTGGCTGCCCGCGGCTGGCAACTGGGCGGGGAGGGCTCCGGCCACCTGCTGGCGCTGGACAAGCACACGACGGGCGACGGCATCGTCAGCGCACTGCTGGTGCTGCAGTCGGTCTGCCGCAGCGGCCGCAGCCTCGCCGAGCAACTGCAGGGTGTGGACCTGTTCCCGCAGACGCTGATCAACGTACGCCTGCAGGCGGGCCAAGACTGGAAGACCAACACGCGCCTGGCCGAGGCTCAGGCGGCGGTGGTGGCCGAACTGGGCAACCGCGGCCGGGTGCTGATCCGCGCCTCGGGCACGGAGCCGCTGCTGCGCGTCATGGTCGAGGCGTCGGATGCCGGCCTGGCGCAGCGCTGCGCCCAGCGTTTGGCGGAGGCGGTGGCGGCCTGAGGCCCGTTGGCGCCAAAGGTCCTACTGCGCTGCTGACCCAAGGTTTGTAACTGGGGCCGGGAAGGCTTGGCAGCGGCACCGTTTGGGCAACGGCATGGTGGGGGGAGGAGTGGCTCCTGGTCCTGCTTTTGGTCCCGACTGCGGACAGGCGGATGGCAGTGCCGTTTACAAATCCGCAATGGTGCGATTGGTGCAGGCAGCCACAGTGCTGGCCGGGGCGGTGAAGTCGCCTCAAGACCTCGGACAAAAAAGCTAAAAACGTTCCCGTCCGGCGTCAACAGCTGTCAGCTTGCATGAGACGCGTTCCAAACGCTCTTCAGGCCAGAACGAATCACGATGAGCGGATGGCGGCTCGAAGTCGCGACTCACGGGCGCGGAGCCTGAGCAGTATGGATGGTCGCGGTTGGCGCAGGGGGATGTTTCCCGCATTAAATCTTTAAAATCAATGCGTTACGGCTGCTTCTGAGAGGCGACTGGAGCTTGCGTAATTCCTCATAGTTCCCATGGCTGCCACAGCGTCGCCGCGGCATAATTCGGCATAATTTGCCATAGTTCGAGGCACCTCCATGGAGCGTATCGAAGTCTTCCACCGTGAAGAGCTTGCCAAGCGGCTGGCTGGTGAGCTCATGTCCGCAGACAGCTCGTCTGGGCTGTTCGTCACTGGGCCACGCCGAACCGGGAAAAGCACGTTCATTCGTGAAGATCTGATTCCTGAGCTATCCAAAGCCTATGGCACACAAATCGTTTATGCGGATTTGTGGGAGGATAAATCGGCCAACCCAGGCCATGTAATCGTGCAAGCAATCAAAAGTGAGCTTTTGAAGTTTGACGGATTCATCTTGAGGGCAGCGAAGGGGGTTGGCCTCGACAAGATCAAAGTTGGCGGCCTCGAAATGAGTATCGACCACATTGGGTTTGGAAAAGGCGAAACGCTTACCAAAGCACTCACTCTGTTGGCGGCTGCGTCGAAGAAGTCGATCACACTGATCATTGATGAAGCGCAACATTCTCAAGTTTCGGAAGAAGGCCGCGAAGCGCTTTACGCGCTCAAGGCTGCACGTGATGCTCTGAATGCAAGTACAGGTCCAGGCTTCAGGATGCTGGCAACAGGCTCAAGTTCCGATAAGTTGGCATCGCTAGTAGAGGATAAAGACCAAGCCTTCTACCATGCTCCACTCGTTGAGTTGCCAACTCTCGACGTGGATTACCTGAAATGGTATCGGAACAGCCAAGCATTTGAGCCGAAGCCAAGTATTGAAGCAATGGTTCGCGGATTTGATGCATGCAATCACCGCCCAGAGCCGCTTAGAAAGGTGTTCCAAGCTCTTCGGCTTGCGTCAAAGCTAGCAGCAGAAACGATTGATGTGTACTTTCTCCAGAAGATGGATGAAGCGCTAGCAAATGCGAAGTCGAACTTCTATCAGCAACTGAACGGTCTCGAACCGCTTGACGCTGCGGTTCTCAAGGTGATGGCCATGGAGGGGAAGAAATTCGTCCCCTATTCGAAGGCGTCGAACATGAGCTATCAGGCCTTCATTTTTGCCTCCACGGGTGTGCCGCCCGATGAGATCACGCAATCAGCTGTCCAAACTGCGCTCGAGCGTCTTCGCAGCGAAAAATTTGTTTGGAAGGCCGGGCGTGGTGCGTACTTGATTGAGGACACTCAGCACACCGCTTGGATCCTTGACGCAGTCCAGCAGGAGCGCGACGAGTTCGATAGGGCGAAGCGTGAGTTACAGGCCATTGCAGCCGCAGCAGTCGTTCCTAAATCGGGTGTGGCAGGATCTGATACTAAGCCTTAGCAGGCTGTTGAAGTGCTGGTTATTGAGTCTGAGCGCAAAACAGCCGACCTCATAGGATGCTCCACAATCGTTTTTTTTGACGCGGCTGAATACGAAGGGACTTCCCACCTTCTGGCCCACGGCGTCGAAGCGCCAAGATTGATGGTGCGAAACGTCAATCTGCAAGCCTGTGAAAGGGGAAGCCCATGAACGAGATTACCCGAGTCGGGGTCGATCTGGCCAAGCGCGTGATC
>NZ_JAFAGT010000085.1 GCF_019237615.1 Roseateles sp.
GCCATTTCGTCCAGCGCGGCAAGGTGCGAATAGCCGGGAGCGCGGATCTTCAGCCGGTACGGCTTGTTCGCACCGTCGCTGACGATGTAGATGCCAAACTCACCCTTCGGGTGCTCGACTGCGGCATAGGCCTGGCCTTCGGGCACGCGGAATCCTTCGGTGAAGAGCTTGAAATGGTGGATCAGCTCTTCCATCGAGGACTTCATCGACTCGCGGCTCGGCGGGGCGACCTTGTGGTTGTCCGTGATGACCGGGCCCGGGTTGGCGCGCAGCCAGGCCACGCACTGCTGGACGATGCGGTTGGCCTGGCGCATTTCCTCAACGCGCACGAGGTAGCGGTCGTAGGTGTCGCCGTTCGTGCCGATGGCCACGTCGAAGTCCATCTGGCCGTAGACGTCGTAGGGCTGCTTCTTGCGCAGGTCCCAGGCGATGCCCGAGCCGCGCAGCATCGCGCCGCTGAAGCCCAGGTTGAGCGCGCGCTCGGGCGACACGACGCCGATGCCGACCGTGCGCTGCTTCCAGATGCGGTTGTCCGTCAGCAGCGTCTCGTAGTCGTCGACGTTCTTCGGGAAGCGACGGCAGAAGTCCTCGATGAAGTCGAGCAGCGAGCCCGAACGGTTCTCGTTGAGCTGCGCGATGGCCTTGGCATTGCGGATCTTGCTGACCTGGTATTGCGGCATGCTGTCCGGCAGGTCGCGGTAGACGCCGCCCGGACGGAAGTAGGCCGCGTGCATGCGCGCGCCCGACACCGCCTCGTACATGTCGAAGATGTCCTCACGCTCGCGGAAGCAGTAGATGAGGATGTTCATCGCACCGCAGTCCAACCCGTGCGCACCCAGCCAGAGCAGGTGATTCAGAATGCGGGTCAGCTCGCCGAACATCACGCGGATGTACTGGGCGCGGATGGGCACTTCGAGGCCCAGCATCTTCTCGATGGCCAGGCAGTAGGCATGCTCGTTGGACATCATCGACACGTAGTCGAGGCGGTCCATGTAGGGCAGCGACTGGATGAAGGTCTTGCTTTCGGCCAGCTTCTCGGTGGCACGGTGCAGCAGGCCGATGTGGGGGTCGGCGCGCTGGATGACTTCGCCGTCAAGCTCCAGCACCAGACGCAGCACGCCGTGGGCGGCCGGGTGCTGGGGACCGAAGTTCAGCGTGTAGTTCTTGATTTCTGCCATTACAGACCGCCGTACTTGTCTTCGCGGATGATGCGGGGCGTGATCTCGCGCGGCTCGATGGTGACCGGCTGGTAGATCACGCGCTTCTGTTCGGCGTCGTAGCGCATCTCGACGTGACCCGACACCGGGAAGTCCTTGCGCATCGGGTGGCCGATGAAACCGTAGTCCGTCAGGATGCGGCGCAGGTCATCGTGGCCGTCGAAGATGACGCCGTACATGTCGAAGGCCTCGCGCTCGAACCAGTTGGCCGAGTTCCACACCGGCGTGACCGAGGCCACGCAGGGGAAGTCGTCGTCGGTGGCGAAGACCTTGAGGCGCAGGCGCCAGTTCTTGCTGATCGACAGCAGGTGGCTCACGACGGCGTAGCGCTGGCCCTCCCAGGCGCCGTCGCCATAGCCGCTGTAGTCGACGCCGCAGAGGTCGATCAGCTGCTCCAGCTGCAGCTCGGGATGGTCGCGCAGCGTGGTCGCAACGTCGAGATAGTCGGCCGCGCGAACAGTCAGCGTCAGCTCGCCCAGGGCGGACTGCAGCGAGACGACGCGCTCGCCCAGGATGGCGCCAATCTGCTGGGCCAGGGTTTCGAGATTCAGGCTCATACCTTGGCGCTCAGCGGGCAATGGTGTTTTCGCGGCGGATCTTGGCCTGCAGCTGCAGGATGCCGTACAGCAGGGCCTCGGCCGTCGGCGGGCAGCCGGGCACGTAGACGTCCACCGGCACGATGCGGTCACAGCCGCGCACCACCGAGTAGCTGTAGTGGTAGTAGCCGCCGCCGTTGGCGCAGGAGCCCATGGAGAGCACCCAGCGCGGCTCAGCCATCTGGTCGTAGACCTTGCGCAGGGCCGGCGCCATCTTGTTGCACAACGTGCCGGCCACGATCATCAGGTCGGACTGACGCGGGCTCGGGCGGAACAGCATGCCGAAGCGGTCGATGTCGTAGCGCGCGGCACCCGCGTGCATCATCTCGACGGCACAGCAGGCCAGACCGAACGTCATTGGCCACAACGAGCCGGTCTTGGACCAGTTGATGAGCTTGTCGACCGATGTCGTGACAAAGCCCTCTTTCAGGACGCCTTCAATACCCATTTGAAATTCCCAGCTTGTGTCGGCGGACGCTTATTCCCAATCGAGGGCGCCTTTTTTCCACTCGTAGGCGAAGCCCACGACGAGGATGCCGAGGAAGATCATCATCGCCCAGAAGCCGGTCGCACCGATTTCCCTGAGCGCCACGGCCCAGGGGAACAGGAAGGCGATTTCCAGGTCGAAAAGAATGAACAGGATGGCGACGAGGTAGTAGCGCACGTCGAATTTCATGCGCGCGTCTTCAAAGGCCTCGAAGCCACACTCGTAGGGGGAGTTCTTGGCCTGATCCGGCCGATTGGGACCCAACAGCGCGCCGAGCACCTGGGGCGCGATCCCGACCACTGCGCCAACCAGGATGAAGAGGATGACGGGCAGGTATTGTTCGAGATTCATCTGCGCTTTCTCGTGTCACAAAAGCAAACAGGCGCGCCACCAGCGAATCGAATGATGTCGCTCGCGGATCGCGCCCGCCTGGAACCTTGCATCCACCTCCCGGCTCGAACCGGGCGATCTCCGCGACAGGCCGCTTTGGCTGACTCCCACAACAGCGGAAGCCTTGCCGATTGTTTGGTGCCGTCGGCGAGACTCGAACTCGCACAGCTTTCGCCACTACCCCCTCAAGATAGCGTGTCTACCAATTTCACCACGACGGCAGGTACTCAATTTGCCTGGCAACAAAGGAGGGTTTGCATTGCCAGACAGCCTCGCATTCTATACCGGAAAAGCCTGGCCTCCGGCGAAGACGCGAGGGTTAGTTCGCCTTCTTCAGTGCGACGCCGGGGATGCCGGCGCTGCGGGGGCGACGACGGCACCGGGGATGGCAGCGGCTCCCGAGGCGGCCGGCGCCACGATGGCAGCGCGGTCCAGCACGTTGTCGACGGCCGGCGCGGAGGTGCGGCCGTTGGACAGGAAGGCCAGGCCCAGGGTGCAACCGAAGAACAGCGTCGCGGCGACGGCCGTGCTGCGCGACAGGAAGTTGGCACTGCCGGTGGCACCGAACAGGCTTCCCGACGCACCACTGCCGAAGGAGGCGCCCATGTCGGCGCCCTTGCCGTGCTGCACCAGCACCAGACCGATGATCACCAGAGCCGACAGCAACTGAACGATCAACACCAGATTCGCAAAGACCTGCATTCCAAACACTCCATCAAAACTCTTGTGGCGCCCTGCCCTCTTGGCCAGGCGCCGGGAAAACTCAGTGGGCCGCAGCCAGGCAGATGGCCGCGAAGTCGGCCACCTTCAGGGATGCGCCCCCGATCAGACCGCCATCGATGTCGGGCTGGCCGAACAGCTGGGCGGCGTTGTCGGCCTTGACGCTGCCGCCGTACAGGATGCGCATTGCCGACGCGCGGTCCGTCGCAGCCTGCATCTGGGCGCGCAGCACCGCATGCACGGCCTGCGCTTCGGCGGGCGTGGCGGTCAGGCCGGTGCCGATGGCCCAGACAGGCTCATAGGCCACGACCATCTCGCCGCAGCAATGCCCCAGCGTGTGGATGACCGCCGCGAGCTGGCGCTTGACGACAGCTTCGGTCTGGCCGGCCTCGCGCTCGGCACGCGTCTCGCCCACGCAGACGATGGGCGTCACGCCATGCGCCAGCGCGGCCTTGGCCTTGTCGGCGACGAGCTGGTCGCTCTCCGCGTGATAGGCCCGCCGCTCCGAGTGACCAACGATGGCATAGCGGCAACCGACGTCGGCCAGCATCGCGCTGGACACCTCGCCGGTGTAGGCCCCCTGCTCGTGAGCCGAGCAGTCCTGCGCACCGTACGCGATGGCCGTACCGGTCAACGCGAGGGCCGTCTCGGCGATATAGGGGAAGGGCACGCAGACGGCGACGTCGGCGTTCCAGGGGCCGGCCTCCTTCAGGCCGGCAAGCAGCTGGGCATTGGCAGCCCGGCTGCCATGCATCTTCCAGTTGCCCGCGACGAGCTTTCTTCTCATCTCTTGCTCTCCCTCACCAGGTCAGCACGATCTTGCCGATGTGCTGGTTGGACTCCATCCGCGCGTGCGCCTCGGCCGCCTGCGCGGCGGGCAGCTCACGGTCGATGACCGGCCGAATACGGCCCGCCTCGATCAGCGGCCAGACCCGGTCGCGCAGCGAACGCGCCAGGCCGGCCTTGAAGGCCGCCGAGCGCGGGCGCAGCGTCGAGCCGGTGATGGTCAGGCGCTTGCGCAGAACGAGGCCGGCATCGATCTCCGACTTCACGCCACCCTGCACCGCGATCAGCGCCAGACGACCGTCGTCGGCCAGCGCCTGCACGCCACGGCCGATGTAGTCGCCGGCCACCATGTCCAGGATCACGTCGACACCGCGACCACCCGTGGCGGCCTTGGCCTCGGCGACGAAGTCCTGCTCGCGGTAATTGATCGCGATGTCGGCGCCCAGTGCCTTGCAGGCCTCGGCCTTGTCGGCGCTGCCGACCGTCACCAGCACGCGGGCGCCCAGCGCCTTGGCGATTTGGATGGCCGTCACGCCGATACCGCTGGAGCCACCATGGATCAGCAGCGTCTCACCAGCCTGCAGACCGGCACGGTCAAACACGTTGGCCCAAACGGTGAAGCAGGTCTCCGGCAGCGTGGCCGCCTGCGCCAGCGTCCAGCCCTGGGGCAGCGGCAGGCATTGGCCCACCGGAGCCGTGCACAGCTCGGCATAGCCGCCGCCGTTGACCAGCGCACAGACCTTGTCGCCGACCTTGAAGCCAAGCGCAGCCAGGGCCTGCTCGTCGCCGGCGACGATCTCGCCCGCAACCTCCAGACCCGGCAACTCGCTCGCCCCGGGCGGCGGAGGGTAGGCGCCCTTGCGCTGCAGCACGTCCGGACGGTTGACGCCCGAAGCTGCAACACGGATCAGGCACTCACCCGGGCCCGCGACCGGATCCGGCCGCTCGGCCAATTCCAGCACCTCGGGCCCGCCGGGGCGGGTGATCGCGATGGCTTTCATCGCCGGTCTGTTACTCCGCGGCGGCCGGCGCTTCTTCAGCGCCCGACGCAGCTTCACGGGGCTCACGCTCCGGACGGTCGATCAGCGCCTTCATGGACAGCTTGATGCGGCCCTTCTCGTCGGTCTCCAGCACCTTGACCTTGACGACCTGGCCTTCCTGCAGGAAGTCGGTCACCTTCTCGACGCGCTGGTGGGCGATCTGGCTGATGTGCAGCAGGCCGTCCTTGCCGGGCAGCAGGTTCACGAGGGCGCCGAAGTCCAGGATCTTGACGATCGGGCCTTCGTAGATCTTGCCCACTTCGACTTCAGCGGTGATCTCGGCAATGCGCTTCTTGGCCATCTCGGCCTTCTCGGCATCCGTCGAGGCGATGGTGATGGTGCCGTCCTCGGCGATGTCGATGGTCGTGCCGGTCTCTTCGGTCAGCGCCCGGATGGTGGCGCCGCCCTTGCCGATCACGTCACGGATCTTCTCCGGGTTGATCTTCATCGTGTACAGGCGCGGGGCGAACTGCGACACCTCGGTGTTGGCGCCGCTCATGGCCTCGACCATCTTGCCCAGGATGTGCAGGCGTGCCTCCTTGGCCTGAGCCAGTGCGACCTGCATGATCTCCTTGGTGATGCCCTGGATCTTGATGTCCATCTGCAGGGCCGTGATGCCGGTCGTCGTGCCAGCCACCTTGAAGTCCATGTCGCCGAGGTGGTCCTCGTCACCCAGGATGTCGGTCAGCACGGCGAAGCGATTGGCGTCCTTGATCAGGCCCATGGCGATGCCGGCCACGTGGGCCTTCATCGGCACGCCGGCGTCCATCAAAGCCAGGCAGCCGCCGCAGACGGAAGCCATGGACGAGGAGCCATTGGACTCGGTGATCTCGGAGACAACGCGCAGCGAGTACGGGAAGTCTTCCTTGCTCGGCAGTGCGGCGATCAGCGCGCGCTTGGCCAGGCGGCCGTGGCCGATTTCGCGGCGCTTCGGCGAGCCCACGCGGCCCGTCTCGCCAGTGGCGAACGGGGGCATGTTGTAGTGCATCATGAAGCGGTCTTCGAACTCGCCATCCAGCGCGTCGATGCGCTGCGCATCACGGTCCGTCCCCAGCGTGGCGACGACCAGGGCCTGCGTCTCGCCGCGCGTGAACAGCGCCGAGCCGTGGGTGCGCGGCAGGATGCCGTTGCTGATCTCGATGGGGCGCACGGTGCGGGTGTCGCGACCGTCGATGCGGGGCTCGCCGGCCAGGATCTGGCTGCGGACGATGCGGGCTTCGATCTCGAACAGCAGGCCTTCGACCTCGACCTTGTCGAACGACACGCCTTCGGCCGACAGCGCGGCGAACACGTTGGCCGATGCCGCACGGCAGGCTTGCGTGCGGGCCTGCTTGGAACGGATCTGGTAGGCCTCGCGCAGCGGGCCTTCCGCCAGGGCGTTGACCTTGGCGATGAAGGCTTCATCCTTGGCGGGAGCAACCCAGTTCCAGGTCGGCTTTCCGGCTTCCTTGACCAGCTCGTTGATCGCAGCGATGGCCACATTGCCCTGCTCGTGGCCGAAGACCACGGCGCCCAGCATGACTTCCTCCGACAGGCCCGAGGCCTCGGACTCGACCATCAGCACGGCGGCTTGCGTGCCGGCGACGACCAGGTCCATCTGGCTGTTGGCCAGCTCGGACTTGCTGGGGTTCAGCGTGTACTCGCCGTTGACGTAGCCCACGCGGGCAGCGCCGATGGGGCCGTTGAACGGGATGCCGGACACGGCCAGCGCGGCGGACGTGCCGATCATGGCGGCGATGTCGGCCTGCACTTCGGGGTTCAGGCTCACCACATGGATGACGACCTGCACTTCGTTGAAGAAGCCTTCGGGGAACAGCGGACGGATCGGACGGTCGATCAGGCGGCTGGTCAGCGTCTCGTGCTCGCTGGGGCGGCCCTCGCGCTTGAAGAAGCTGCCGGGGATCTTGCCGGCGGCATAGGTCTTCTCGAGGTAGTCGACGGTCAGCGGGAAGAAATCCTGGCCGGCCTTGGCCTCGGTCTTGGCGACCACGGTGGCCAGCACGACGGTGCCTTCGATGTTGACGAGGACGGCGCCGGTGGACTGGCGGGCGATCTCACCCGTTTCCAGCACGACTTGGTGGCGCCCCCATTGGAAGGACTTGGTGACCTTATTGAACATGGACATGCTCATCTCCTGGTTGTGGTGGACGCAGTCAATCGCGTCCGGTGAAACCGGGAACGAGGCTGGGTTTGGTCCAGATGCCATTCCAGGGCGGCTCGGGTTGGAGCCGTCTTGGAATGATCCGCGACCACGTCAGCTTGGTTCCTGGCTAGAAAGACAAAGAGCCTGTACTGGGCTTGATGGACCAGACAGGCTCCTTGGCGGATTCGCTAGCTTACTTGCGCAGGCCCAGCTTCTGGATCAGCGCGACGTAACGGGCGGAGTCCACGCGCTTCAGGTAGGCCAGCAGGCTCTTGCGCGTGTTGACCATCTTCAGCAGGCCGCGGCGGCCATGGTGGTCCTTGGCGTGCAGCTTGAAGTGGGGGGTCAGCTCGTTGATGCGGGCGGTCAGCAGGGCAACTTGGACTTCCGGGCTACCGGTGTCGTTGGCGCTGCGGGCATTGGCCTTGACGATTTCGGCCTTGTTCAGATCGGCGACGGACATTTTGTTTTCCAAAAAGGTTTCGGAAGTCCGGCCGGGCGAGACGCACACGAGGCGCTGCCGCAGACGGTTTCCGGGGTTGACTTGCGGACACGGGGGAAACCGCCCCGAGCCGTGCTATGCATTCCGCACGCCTTGCGGCGCACAAAACCTGCGGATTCTAGCCCAAAGCCGGGAACGGGCCAAACCGCGGCAGGCCAGGCGGGCGCACATAAGGCCAGCCACTCGAGCTTTCAAGAGCCCAAACCGCCCTGCCCTGCAAATGCGTGACTTCTCTTGCCGCGGCGGAAAAGCGCTCTTGAAGCGCATTCCGGCCACCCTATCTCTCGGTCATCGGGTGCTGCTCCCGACTGGTTCAGCAGCGCAAACCTACGGAGTTGTCCCCATGTTCTATCTGACCCATCCCCGCCAAGTCACCCGTGTCCTGCGTCAGTTCGACGCCGACGTCGCCCGCACCCCGGCCCTGGACGTCAGCGAAGACGACAAGGCCTACAGCGTCACCGTTGACATGCCCGGCGTGGCCAAGGAAGCCGTCAAGGTCCGCGTGGAAGGCCGCCGCGTGCACATCGAGACCGCCGCCGCCGAAGCCGCCGCGCCGAGCGATGGCTCCCGCATGCTCTACCGCGAGCGCCGCGCCGCCAGCTACGCCCGCAGCTTCTCGCTGCCGGTCGAGATCGACCAGGCCCAATCGCAGGCCCGCTTCGACAACGGCGTGCTGACGCTGACCCTGGTCAAGCGTGTCGCCGAAAACGGCGGCCAGCTGACGGTCAACTAAGCCGCGCTCAGATCCCAGCGCGGGCGGACCTCGAAGCCGCCGTCCCGCCTGGGTCGGGCCATGCCGCGCTGCACGCGCAGCGCGGCGGCCATCGCGATCATGGCGCCGTTGTCGGTGCACAGCGACAGTTCGGGATAGTGCACGCGCACGCCTCGCTTGGCGCAGACCGCGTTCAGCTGCTCGCGCAGCTTGACGTTCGCACCCACGCCACCGGCCACGACGAGACGCTTCAGGCCGGTCTCCTTCAGCGCCAGCAGCGACTTCTTCACGAGCACCTCGACGATGGCGGCCTGCGTCGACGCGGCCAGGTCGGCCTTGGTCTGCTCGCAGGGCGATTCGCCAATCCTCTTCACCTGCGTCAACACGGCCGTCTTGAGGCCGGCAAAGCTGAAGTCCGGCCTGCCGCTGTGCAGCAGCGGGCGCGGCAACTCGAATGCTGCCGGATTGCCGAACTCGGCCATGCGCGCCAGGTGCGGGCCACCAGGGTACGGCAGACCCAGCAGCTTGGCGCTCTTGTCGAAGGCCTCGCCGGCCGCGTCGTCTATGGTCTCGCCGAGGATCTCGTAGCTGCCCACGTCGTCCACGCGCATCAGCTGCGTGTGGCCGCCACTGACCAGCAGCGCGACGAAGGGGAACTCCGGAGGGTCAGCCGACAGAAAGGGCGACAGCAGATGCCCCTCAAGGTGATGGATGGGCAGCGCCGGCACATCCAGCGCCGCGGCCAGCGACACCGCCACACCGGCACCCACCAGCAGCGCACCCGCAAGGCCCGGACCCTGCGTATAGGCCACCAGGTCCACGTCCTGCAGCGCCACGCCGGCCTGCGACAGCACCTCGCGCGTCAGCGGCAAAACACGGCGCACATGGTCGCGCGAGGCCAGCTCGGGCACCACGCCGCCATAGGCCTGGTGCATCGAGATCTGGCTGTGCAGCGCCTGCGCCACCAGCCGTGGCGGCTTGTCGCCGTCGACCTCGACGAGCGCCACCCCGGTCTCGTCACAGGACGATTCGAAGCCGAGGACGCGCTGGACCGAACTCACTTGCCTTCCTTGGCGTGGTTGATCGAGTACTTGGGGATCTCGACCGTGATGTCCTGCTGGCGCAGCAGCGCCTGGCAGGACAGCCGCGAGTCGGGCTCAAGCCCCCAGGCGCGGTCCAGCATGTCTTCCTCGTCCTCTTCCATCTCGCTCAGCGAGCGGCCACCCTCGCGCACGATGACGTGGCAGGTGGTGCAGGCGCAGACCTGGTCGCAGGCATGCTCGATGTGGATGTCGTTGTCCAGCAGGGCTTCGCAGATCGACGTGCCCGGGGCGGCCGTGATGCTGGCGCCCTGCGGGCAGTACTCGGCGTGCGGGAGGATCTTGATGACGGGCATGGTGTGAATCTCAGAGCTGGCTGACATCGCGGCCGGTCAGCGCGCGGGCGATGCTGCGGTTCATGCGTTCGGCGGCAAAGCCTTCGGTCGCCTCGGCCAGCGCCTTTGTTGCAGCCTCGATGGCGTCGGCGTCGCCGGTCATGGCGGCCAGCGCCGACAGGCGGGCCTCCAGCGCCTCGCGCTCGGCCTCCGGCAGCAGGTCGCCGTCGGCGGCCAGTGCGCTGCGCGTGGCCAGCACCATGCGCTCGGCCTCCACCCTCGCCTCGCGCAGCTTGCGCGCGGCCATATCGGCGTCGGCACTGGCGAAGCCGTCCTTCAGCATGCCGGCGATCTGCTCGTCGGAGAGGCCATAGCTTGGCTTGACGGCGATGGCGGCCTCCACACCCGAGGTCAGTTCCTGGGCCGACACGCTGAGCAGGCCATCGGCATCGACCTGGAAGCTGACACGAATGCGCGCCGCGCCGGCCGCCATGGGCGGGATGCCGCGCAGCTCGAAGCGCGCGAGGGACCGGCATTCGCTGACCAATTCGCGCTCGCCCTGCACCACGTGCAGCGCCAGCGCGGTCTGGCCGTCCTTGAATGTCGTGAAGTCCTGGGCCTTGGCGACGGGGATCGTGGCGTTGCGCTCGATGATGCGCTCGACCAGGCCACCCATGGTCTCCAGACCCAGCGACAGCGGGATCACGTCCAGCAGCAGGATCTCGCCATCGGCCGCATTGCCGGCCAGCTGGTTGGCCTGGACGGCCGCACCCAGCGCCACGACCTCATCGGGGTTCAGGTTGGTCAATACCTCGCGGCCAAACAGATCGCCGACCGCACGGCGCACGACCGGCATGCGCGTAGAACCACCCACCATGACCGTACCCTGCACGTCCGCGGCCTTGACCTTGGCATCGCGCAGCACGCGCTTCACGGACGACAAGGTCCTGGCGATCAAGGGCTGAGCCAGTGCCTCGAACTGGGCTTGCGTGACGGTCACGCGCAGCTCGCCCGCGTCCAGCGCGGCAACGAGCTCGGTGGATTCGGCGTCGGACAGCGCCTCCTTGGCGGCTCGCGCGGCGACCAGGATGGCGCGCTTGTCATGGGCCGACTCCAGAGTCCGACCGGCCAGCACCCAGTCCGCCAGCGCGCGGTCGAAATCGTCACCACCCAGCGCTGCATCGCCACCGGTCGCCACGACCTCGAACACGCCACGCGTCAGCCGCAGCAGCGAGATGTCGAAGGTGCCGCCGCCCAGGTCGTAGACGGCATACAGGCCCTCGCTGGCGTTGTCCAGGCCGTAGGCGATGGCCGCCGCCGTGGGCTCGTTGATCAGGCGCAGCACCTTGAGGCCCGCCAGCTCCGCGGCGTCCTTGGTGGCCTGGCGTTGGGCGTCGTCGAAATAGGCCGGCACCGTGATGACCGCGCCGAACAAGTCGTCCAGGAAGCTGTCCTCGGCGCGGAAGCGCAGCGTCGCGAGGATCTCCGCGGACACCTCGACAGGGCTCTTCACGCCGTCGCGCGTCACGATGCCCAGCATGCCGGGGCGATCCTCGAAGTGGTAGGGCAGATGCTCGCGATCACCCACGTCGGCGACGCCGCGGCCCATGAAGCGCTTGACCGAGACGACCGTGTTCTCGGGGTCCTCCGCCTGTGCCGCCAGCGCGTCGGCGCCGATCTGGCGGCGGCCCTCGGGCAGGTAGCGCACTGCCGACGGCAGGATCACGCGGCCCTGCTCGTCGGGCAGGCACTCGGCAACGCCATGGCGCACGGCGGCGACAAGGGAATGCGTCGTGCCGAGGTCGATGCCGACGGCAATGCGGCGCTGGTGCGGGTCGGGCGAGGCGCCGGGTTCGGAGATCTGCAGAAGAGCCATGGGTCAGGCGTCCAGCGCGGCAAGGCGCTTGTCGATGTCGGCCCGGAAGCGCTGGATGAACATCAGCGCGCGGACCTGGGATGCGGCGGCGGGCGCGTCGCCCACCTCGTCGAGCAGGCGCCGGGCCTGCTCCAGCGCGGCGGCCTGGGCGCGCGCCGCGTCGTCGTCCAGCGCCTCGAGCCCGGCCTCGTCGCCTGCTTCGTCCAGCGCCTCGCGCCACGCCATCTGCTGCATCAGGAAGGCTGCAGGCATGGCCGTGTTGTTCTCGGCCTGCACCGGCGCGCCGCGCAGCTCGCACAGATAGGCGGCACGCTTGAGCGGGTCCTTCAGGCGCTGGTAGGCCTCGTTCACGCGCATGGCCCATTGCATGGCCACGCGCTGGGCAGCAACGCCTTCCGCGGCGAAGCGGTCGGGGTGGACCTCGGCCTGCAGCGTCTTCCAGCGCGCGTCGATGTCGGCACGCTGCTGGGCCTGCCGCGCAGGCAGGCCGAAGAGCTGGAAGTCGTTGTCGGTCAGTCGCATGGTTTGGCGAAAAAGCAAAAAGCGCGGCCCGTGCCGCGCTCGCGAAGATCGTCGGTGTCGATCACACGCGGAAGGATTCGCCGCAGCCGCAGCGGTCCTTCTCGCGCGGATTGCGGAACTTGAAGCCTTCGTTCAGGCCTTCGCGCACAAAGTCCAGCTCGGTGCCGTCGAGGTAGGGCAGGCTCTTGGGGTCGATGAGGATCTTGACCTCATGACCCTCGAAGACGACGTCCTCGGGCGCGGCCTCATCGGCGTACTCCAGCTTGTAGGCCAGGCCCGAGCAGCCGGTTGTCTTCACGCCCAGGCGAACGCCAATGCCCTTGCCGCGCTTGGCGATGTAGCGCTTGACATGACGGGCAGCAGCCTCGGTCAGGGTCACCGACATATCAGTTCGCGTGTTTGGCGCGGTAGTCGTCCACGGCCGCCTTGATGGCGTCCTCGGCCAGGATGGAGCAATGGATCTTGACCGGCGGCAGCGCCAGTTCCTCGGCGATCTGCGTGTTCTTGATGGACAGCGCCTCGTCCAGGCTCTTGCCCTTGACCCATTCGGTCACGAGCGAGCTGGAGGCGATGGCCGAGCCGCAGCCATAGGTCTTGAACTTGGCGTCCTCGATGAGGCCGGTGGCCGGGTTGACCTTGATCTGCAGCTTCATCACGTCGCCGCAGGCCGGGGCGCCGACCATGCCGGTGCCGACGTCCTCGTCGCCGTTCTCAAACTTGCCAACGTTGCGGGGGTTCTCGTAGTGGTCGACGACCTTGTCGCTGTATGCCATGGTGTTCTCCTAGTTCGCGATCAGTGCGCCGCCCACTGGATGGTCGACAGGTCGATGCCATCCTTGTACATGTCCCACAGCGGGGACAGCTCGCGCAGCTTGGCGACGCGGTCGGCCAGCACGCTGATCGCATAGTCGATCTCTTCCTCGGTCGTGAAGCGGCCGATGGTCATGCGCAGCGAGCTGTGGGCCAGCTCGTCGCTGCGGCCCAGCGCACGCAGCACATAGCTGGGCTCCAGGCTGGCCGAGGTGCAGGCCGAACCGGACGACACGGCAATACCCTTGACGCCCATGATCAGCGACTCGCCCTCGACGTAGTTGAACGAGATGTTCAGGTTGTGCGGCACGCGCTGCTCGAGGTCGCCGTTGATGAAGGTCTGCTCGATGCCGGACAGGCCCCGGACCAGGCGGTTGTGCAGCGCGCGGATGCGCTCGCTCTCGGTACCCATCTCCTCGCGGGCGATGCGGAAGGCCTCGCCCATGCCGACGATCTGGTGCACCGGCAGCGTGCCCGAGCGCATGCCGCGCTCATGGCCGCCGCCATGCATCTGGGCCTCCAGGCGCACGCGCGGCTTGCGGCGCACGTACAGCGCGCCTATGCCCTTGGGGCCGTAGGTCTTGTGCGAGGCCAGGCTCATCAGGTCGATGGGCAGCCGGGCCATGTCGATCTCGACCTTGCCGGTGGCCTGGGCCGCATCGACGTGGAAGATGATGCCGCGCTCGCGGCAGAGGTTGCCCAGCGCGACGACGTCCTGGATGACGCCGATCTCGTTGTTCACGTACATGACCGAGGCCAGGATGGTGTCCGGGCGCAGCGCGGCCTTGAAGGCCTCCAGGTCGACGAGGCCGTTCTGCAGCACGTCGAGGTAGGTCACCTCGAAGCCCTGGCGCTCCAGCTCGCGCATGGTGTCCAGCACCGCCTTGTGCTCGGTCTTCACCGTGATCAGGTGCTTGCCGCGGGTCTTGTAGAACTGCGCGGCGCCCTTCAGCGCGAGGTTGTTGGATTCGGTAGCGCCCGAGGTCCAGACGATCTCGCGCGGGTCCGCGCCGATCAGCGCGGCGACCTGCTCGCGGGCCTTCTCGACCGCTTCTTCCGCCTCCCAGCCCCAGGCGTGACTGCGCGACGCCGGGTTGCCGAAATGCTCGCGCAGCCAGGGGATCATCGCGTCGACCACGCGGGGATCGCACGGCGTCGTCGCGCCGTAGTCGAGGTAGATCGGGAAGTGCGGGGTCATGTCCATGGAACGACTACTCTTTGAATTCTTCTTACTTGCTGAACGCGCCGCCCAGCGCGAACACCGAGTTCGGCGCCGTCACGCGGATGGGTTTGAGCACCGGCTGGCTGGAGATGGCGCGCTTGACCGGCGCCGCCTCGACCTCGAAGCCCTTGGCCAGCTGCTCGTCGGCGAGCTTGCGCAGCGACACGGAGTCGAGGTACTCGATCATCTTGGCGTTCAGGTTGGTCCAGAGCTCATGGGTGATGCAGCGGCCGCTGTCCTCGCCCATGCAGTTTTCCTTGCCGCCGCAGCCGGTGGCGTCCAGCGCCTCGTCCACGGCGACGATGATGTCGGCGACGGTGATGTCCTCGGCCTTGCGGCCCAGCGAGTAGCCGCCGCCGGGCCCGCGGGTGCTTTCCACCAGCTCATGGCGGCGCAGCTTGCCGAAGAGCTGCTCCAGGTAGGACAGCGAAATCTGCTGCCGTTGACTGATCGCCGCCAGGGCCACCGGGCCCGTATTCTCGCGCAGCGCCAGGTCCAACATCGCGGTGACAGCAAACCGGCCTTTGGTGGTGAGACGCATACAAACTCCTTTGCGAGAGGTCCGGGCGGGTGTCGTCCGGATCCAATGAATTCGGGTTAACCCGAGAGGCCCAGACAATAGTCGAGCGATTCATTTCCGATGATTTTACTCGACTACTCGCCGGCACCCTGTTCGCCACCAGTAGCCACAGGCAACAAGGGGTTTCTTGCTGCAGCGCAGCAGCGTCAGCGCGAAGCGCCGCCCTTGCGGGCGCTGTCCAGCGGCACGATGTTGTCGTGCACCAGCGCGCCGAAGGCCTGCTCGCGCAACTGCGCCAGCTGGTCGCGCAGCCGGGCAGCCTGCTCAAACTCCAGGTTGCGCGCATGTTCCAGCATCTGCTTCTCGAGCTGGGCCATGCGCTTGGCCAGGTCCTTCTCGGACAAGTCCTCGACCCGGGCCGCCGCCAGCAGCTTGGCGTCGTCGCGGCCGGCCTCCTCGGAATAGACGCCATCTATGAGGTCCTTGATGCGCTTTTGAACGCTGCGCGGCGTGATGCCGTTAGCCTCGTTGAAGGCGATCTGCTTGGCACGGCGGCGCTCGGTCTCGCCCATGGCCTTGCGCATGGACTCGGTGATCTTGTCCGCGTACAGGATGGCCTTGCCGTTCAGGTTGCGCGCCGCCCGGCCTATGGTCTGGATCAGGCTGCGCTCGGCACGCAAGAAGCCCTCCTTGTCCGCATCCAGGATGGCCACCAGCGACACCTCCGGGATGTCCAGCCCCTCGCGCAGCAGGTTGATGCCCACCAGCACGTCGAAGGCACCCAGGCGCAGGTCGCGCAGGATCTCCACCCGCTCCACCGTGTCCACGTCCGAGTGCAGATAGCGCACCTTGACGCCGTTGTCGCTGAGGTAGTCGGTCAGCTGCTCGGCCATGCGCTTGGTCAGCGTCGTGATCAGCACGCGCTCGCTGGCCTCCACGCGCAGACGGATCTCCTGCAGCACGTCGTCCACCTGGTGCGTGGCCGGGCGGACCTCGACGAGGGGGTCCACCAGGCCCGTGGGCCGCACGACCTGCTCCACCACCTGGCCGGCGTTGTCCTGCTCGTACTGCGCCGGCGTGGCCGACACGAAGACGGCCTGGCGCATCTTGCGCTCGAACTCGGCGAACTTCAGCGGCCGGTTGTCCAGCGCGGACGGCAGACGGAAGCCGTACTCCACCAGCGTCGTCTTGCGCGCCCGGTCGCCGTTGTACATGCCGCCGAACTGGCCGATCAGCACATGGCTTTCGTCCAGGAACATGACGGCGTCCTTGGGCAGGTAGTCCACCAGCGTGGGCGGCGGGTCACCCGGCTGGGCGCCGGACAGGTGGCGCGTGTAGTTCTCGATGCCCTTGCAATGGCCCACCTCCTGCAGCATCTCCAGGTCGAAGCGGGTGCGCTGCTCGATGCGTTGCGCCTCGACCAGCTTGCCCTCCTTCACAAAGAAGCCAACGCGCTCGCGCAACTCCTCCTTGATGGCCTCGGCGGCGGCCAGCACGCGCTCGCGCGGCGTCACGTAGTGGCTGCTGGGGTAGACGGTGAAGCGCGGGATCTTCTGGCGCACCTGGCCGGTGAGCGGATCGAACAGCGACAGTCCGTCGATCTCGTCGTCGAACAGCTCGATGCGCAGGGCCAGCTCGGAATGCTCGGCCGGGAACACGTCTATGGTGTCGCCGCGCACGCGGAAATGGCCGCGGGTGAACTCCATCTCATTGCGCGTGTACTGCATGCGTATGAGGTGGGCGATGACGTCGCGCTGGCCCAGCTTGTCGCCCACGCGCAGCGTCATCACCATCTGGTGGTAGTCGCTGGGGTTGCCGATGCCGTAGATGGCCGACACCGACGCGACGATGACCACGTCGCGCCGCTCCAGCAGGCTCTTGGTGCAGGACAGGCGCAACTGCTCGATGTGCTCGTTGATCGCGCTGTCCTTCTCGATGAACAGGTCGCGCTGCGGCACATAGGCCTCGGGCTGGTAGTAGTCGTAGTAGCTGACGAAGTACTCCACCGCGTTCTTGGGGAAGAAGTCCCGGAACTCGCTGTACAGCTGTGCCGCCAGCGTCTTGTTCGGCGCGAAGACGATGGCCGGCCGACCCAGGCGGGCGATGACGTTGGCCATCGTGAAGGTCTTGCCCGAGCCGGTCACGCCCAGCAGCGTCTGGTAGCTCAGGCCGTCGTTCACCCCCTCGACGAGCCGGGCGATGGCGGTCGGCTGATCCCCCGCCGGCGGGAAAGGCTGGAACAGCTGGAACGGCGAGCCTTCGAAGCTGACGAATTCGCCCTTGCGCTCCTCCGTGTCGCTTTCGGAGCCGGGCATGGCGTTCAAGGCTTCTTGCATGGGGAATTCCCTGGGTTCACGGGCAAAATTGCTGCGCTGCGAAACCAGGCAGGTTAGCGCAGACCCTCGGTTTTCAACCTGCCCCTGCTGACAACGCCATTTCAGGAACCCTCATGTCTTCTTTGTTCGCCGACGTCGCCCTGGCCCCCCGTGACCCCATCCTCGGCCTGAACGAGCAGTTCAACGCCGACACCCGCCCGGGCAAGGTCAACCTCGGCGTGGGCGTCTACTACGACGAGGCCGGCAAGCTGCCGCTGCTGAAATGCGTGCGGGAAGCAGAAGGCCTCATGGCCGCGACACCCAAGCCGCGCGGCTACCTGCCCATCGACGGCATCGCTGCCTATGACAAGGCCGTGCAGAAGCTGGTCTTCGGCAGCGAGCTCAAGCATGTCGCCACCGTGCAGGCCCTGGGCGGCACCGGCGCGCTGAAGATCGGCGCCGACTTCCTCAAACACCTCAGCCCCGGCGCCAAGGTGATGATCTCCGACCCGAGCTGGGAGAACCACCGCGCACTGTTCACGCAGGCCGGCTTCACGGTCGAGACCTACCCCTACTACGACGCCACCAGCAAGGGCGTCAACTTCGACGGCATGCTGGCCGCGCTGAACGCCGCCCCGGCCGGCACGGTCGTGGTGCTGCATGCCTGCTGCCACAACCCCACCGGCTACGACATCACGGCCGCACAATGGGCCCAGGTGGTCGCTGCCGTGAAGGCCAGGGGCCTGACGCCCTTCCTGGACATGGCCTACCAGGGCTTCGGCTTCGGCCTGAAGGAGGACGGCGAGGCGGTGCGCCAGTTCCTGGCGGCCGGAGTGGGCTTCTTCGTGTCCACCAGCTTCTCCAAGAGCTTCTCGCTGTACGGCGAGCGCGTCGGCGCGCTGAGCGTGGTCTGCAGCGGCGACGAGGAGGCAGCCCGCGTGCTGTCGCAGCTGAAGATCATGATCCGCACCAACTACTCCAACCCGCCCACGCATGGCGCCCAGGTCGTGGCCCAGGTGCTGGCCGACGACCGGCTGCGCGCGATGTGGGAGGAGGAACTGGCCGGCATGCGCGTGCGCATCAAGGCCATGCGCTCGGCCCTGGTGGCGGCGCTGCAGGCCGCTGGCGTCACGCAGGACCTGTCCTTCGTCACCGAGCAACTGGGCATGTTCAGCTACTCTGGCCTCTCCGCCGCCCAGATGCAGCGCCTGCGCAGCGAGTTCGGCGTGTATGGCGTGGATTCGGGCCGCATCTGCGTGGCGGCCCTGAACGAGGTCAACCTGCCGGTCGTGGCTACGGCGATGGCGGCCGTCATGAAGGGCTGACGCCGACGCGGAATGCGCAGGATTGGCGGTTTGGCCGCCAATCCTGCGGCGGCAAATGCTGCACCGCACAACCGGCAAGGCGTTTTCTGGCACCATTGGGGCCTTCCTGTCCCTAGATCAAGGCCAGCCATGCTGTATCAGCTCTTCGAAACCCAGCGCGCGCTGCTCAGCCCTTTCTCCGAGTTCGCGGCGGCGTCGGCCAAGCTCTACAGCCACCCGCTGTCGCCGTTCGCGCACACGCCCATGGCGCAGCGCCTGTCGGCCGGCCTGGACCTGGCGCACCGCCTGGCCAAGGACTACGAGAAGCCGGAGTTTGACATCCGCTCGGTCGAGGTCGACGGCGTGGACGTCGCCGTGCAGGAACTGGTGGCGCTGGAGAAGCCCTTCTGCCGGCTGCTGCGCTTCAAGCGCTACACGGACGATCTGAAAGTGCTGGCCCAGATGAAGGACCAGCCCACGGTGCTGGTCGTCGCGCCGCTGTCCGGCCACCATGCGACGCTGCTGCGCGAGACCATCAAGCAGTTGCTGAAGTCGCACAAGGTCTACATCACGGACTGGACCGACGCCCGCATGGTGCCCCTGGAAGTCGGCCCCTTCCACCTGGACGACTACATCCGCTACGTGCAGGAGTTCATCCGGCATGTCGGCGGCGCGGACTGTCACGTCATTTCCGTCTGCCAGCCCACGGTGCCCGTGCTGGCCGCCATCTCGCTGATGGCATCGGCCGGCGAGGCCACGCCGCGCAGCATGACCATGATGGGCGGCCCCATCGACGCCCGCAAGAGCCCGACGGCCGTCAACAACCTGGCCATGAACCGCAGCTTCAGCTGGTTCGAGAACAACGTCATCTACCGCGTGCCGACCAACTTCCCCGGCGCCGGCCGCGAGGTCTACCCCGGCTTCCTGCAGCACAGCGGCTTCGTCGCGATGAACCCGGACCGCCACCTGAGCTCGCACTACGACTACTTCCTGGACCTGGTGCGCGGCGACGACGAGGGCGCCGAGGCCCACCGCCGCTTCTACGACGAATACAACGCCGTGCTGGACATGCCGGCCGAGTACTACCTCGACACCATCAAGACCGTCTTCCAGGACTTCGCGCTGGTCAACGGCACCTGGCAGGTCGATGGCGCCTTCGTGCGCCCGCAGGACATCACGACCACGGCGCTGCTGACCGTGGAGGGTGAACTGGACGACATCTCCGGCGCTGGCCAGACCCGGGCCGCCCACGATCTCTGCTCCGGCGTGCCCAGGCAGCACCAGTTCCACTACGACGCCATCGGCGCCGGCCACTACGGCATCTTCTCGGGCCGGCGCTGGCGCGAGAAGGTCTACCCCGAGGTGCGCGACTTCATTGCCAAGTACGAGGCCGCACCGCTGAAGAAGACCGCCAAGGCCACGCCCCTCAAGGCGGCGGCCAGGCCCGCGCCGGTCCGCAAGCGCAAAGCGTGAGCCTCGCGACCCTGATCGACGCCGCGCTGCCGCAGACCCAGTGCACCCGTTGCGGCTACCCGGACTGCCGCGCCTATGCAGACGCCATCGCCGCCGGTGAGGCCGAGATCAACCAATGCCCGCCCGGCGGCGCCGAAGGCGTGCACCGGCTCGCCGCCCTCACCGGGCGCCCGGCCCTGGCGCTGAACCCCGTCAACGGCATCGAGGCGACGCGCGGCGTCGCCGTCATCGACGAGGCCTGGTGCATAGGCTGCACGCTGTGCATCAAGGCCTGCCCGGTGGACTGCATCGTCGGCGCGCCCAAGGCCATGCATGTCGTGGTGGCCGCGCAATGCACCGGCTGCGAACTCTGCGTGCCGGCCTGCCCCGTGGACTGCATCTCCCTGCCCGAGGTCACCGAGACGACCGGCTGGGACGCCTGGAGCCAGCCGCAGGCCGACGAGGCGCGCGAGCGCTATGCCTTCCGACAGTTCCGCCGCCACCGCGAGGCTCAGGAGAACGAGGCCCGCCTGATGGACAAGGCCGAGGCCAAGCTGGCGGACCTGCCGGCGGCGTCGGCCATCAGCGACCCGGCGCAGCTGTCCGCCAAGCGCGCCGCCATCGAGGCGGCTCTTGCCCGCGCGCGCGCCAAACGAGGCTGACAATCGCGGCATGAATGCCGCGCAGATCGAACGCTTCTTCGCCACCCTGAAGGCCGCCAACCCCGCGCCGCAAACCGAACTGGAGTTCGCCAGCGTCTTCGAACTGCTGACGGCCGTGCTGCTGTCCGCCCAGGCCACCGACGTGGGCGTCAACAAGGCCACCCGCCGCCTGTTCGTCGTCGCCAACACTCCGGCGCAAATCCTGGCGCTGGGGCAGGAGGGGCTGGAATCCCACATCAAGACCATAGGTCTGTACCGCAGCAAGGCCAAGCACCTGCTGCAGACCTGCCGGATGCTCATCGATCTGCACGGCGGCGAGGTGCCGCGCAGCCGCGAGGCGCTGGAGGCCCTGCCCGGCGTCGGCCGCAAGACGGCCAACGTGGTGCTGAACGTGGCCTTCGGCGAGCCGACGATGGCCGTGGACACGCACATCTTCCGCGTCAGCAACCGCACGGGCCTGGCGCCGGGGAAGACGCCGCTGGCCGTGGAGCTGGGCCTGCTCCAGCGCATCCCGCCGGCCTACAAGGTCGATGCCCACCATTGGCTGATCCTGCACGGCCGCTATGTCTGCCAGGCCCGCAAGCCGTTGTGCAATGTTTGCGCCGTCGCCGCCGAATGCGACTACGGCCGAGACCTAAAATCCACCGCCGCCTGACACTCCCCCATCCATGGCCAGCCTGACCGATCTGACCGACCGCGTGGAGCGCCTGCTCCTTCGCCACGACGAAATCCTGCGCACCAACCTGCTGCTGCAGGTACAGCTGTCCACCATCACGCAGGAGCGCGACAGCCTGCGCTCGCGCCTGAACGCGGCGCGCGCCCGCGTTGACGCGCTGCTGGAGCGCCTGCCCGCCGACACGCCCAAGGAGGACCAGCCATGAAGCAGATGGAAGTGACCATCATGGGCCAGAGCTATCTGCTCGGCTGCCCCGAGGGCGGCGAGGCCGCACTGACGGCCGCCGTGGCCCAGGTGGACCGCGAGATGAGCGCCATCCGCGACGCCGGCAAGGTCAAGGCGCGTGAGCGCATCGCGGTGCTGGCCGCACTCAACCTCGCCTACCAGCTGGCCGAGGCACCGCGGGCCACACCTCGGGAAGTGCCTCGCGAGGCGCCGCCGTCGATGCCCGAGCTGGACGCCCTCGTCATGCGCCTGGACGAGGCGCTGGAGCACGACGGGCAGCTGCTCTAGGCGTCCATGCGCGGATAGACGGGCTCGAAGGCGCCGCGGCGGATCTCGTCCAGCGTCGGTGCCTAGCCGGCCCAGAACACCAGTGCCGGTCCCGGCAGGTCGAGGTTGCGCTCCAGCCAGCGGCACAGCGCGTAGCGGTCCTCGTCCGCCATGCCCGGCAGCTCGACGAAGACCAGGTAGGCCCGGCGGCGCGGGAACTCGCGCAAGGCCTTGCTGACCAGCCAACAGCGCACCACGGGCCTGCAGCGCGCCAGTTCCTGCTGCTCCTCGACCAACTCGAAGACGGACAGGTCATGCCGCGTGATCTGGCTGAAGAACGGCATCTGGCGCAACTCCTCCCAGGCCCTCTCCTCCCCCTCCTGCGCCAGCCGGGCGCGCTCGCGCCAGAGCTTGAGCGCCGCGGCATCGTGCGCCAGGCCCGCGCGTGGCGTCTCCAGCTCGTCCACGGCGTTGCGCGCTGCCCACCAGCGGTGATCGTGGCCCGCGTCCCACAGCCGCTGCAGAGCCTGCAACCGGGAGGGCGGTCGCCGTCGGCCAGCGTGAGCGCCAGCCCCTGCAGCGCGCCTGCATGCTCGGCGCTGCGCTGCAGCGCCAGCTCGTACAGCGGCCGCACGTCTGCGTGGCGATCGAGGCGGCGGCGCAGCGTGGCCTCCTCGACGAGTTCGTCGGCATTGCCCGTCGCCCGCGCCGCCGCGAGCGCCTGCACCCGCTCACGCACGCGGCCCAGCCAGGCGTGATGCCGTTTACAGCCGCTGGCATTGTCCTTGCACCATTGCCTGTCGAAATGCCGCGGCGATTCCCGAGTCGTTGCGCATGCTGTCATGCAGGCGCAGCCAGGACAGCCGGGTGCGGTAGATCCAAGCGGCGAAGCGCCCATGGTCGCCGCGCAAGTGGCCGTACTCGTGTGCCAGCACGGCGAAGAGCCGCGGCTTGTCCAGTGCCATCAGCAGCGGCAGGCCGATGGTGAGCGTGTTCACCGCCCCCCAGCAGTCCCCAGTGCGGCGTCTGCCGGATGCTGGCGTTGAACTCCGCGTCCAGGTAGACGGCATGGATGGGCGGCCCGTGGATTTTCTTGCGCATGCGCTCCAGGGCCTCGAACAGCGTCGGCGCCTCGTGCGCGGTGAGGAGCTGGCCCTCGGGGGCGTCCAGGCGCATCCACAGCGCGCGCAGGCTGACCCACAGCAGTCCCAGCGCCGCGAAAGCGGCGACGCCGCGGCGGTAGGCACGGCTGTCTTGCGCGCTGGCCTGCTCGCTCAGGCGCACCATGTGCACGAAATCGGCCTGATCCATGAAGCCTCCCTGCGGCTCTTCTTGTCGGCGGCGCATCCTAGCGAGCTTCGCAGGTTCTAGAATCACTACCGTCCACCGCTCCGACGGGCTTTAATTTCCTTCATCCGATGCTCTATGAGCAAGGGCTTGGAAAATTCCGGACGGGCGTGATCGTCTCGCGTCAGATGAACCCGAAGTCCGGCTGACCTCGCCCACCTGATTACCCCTGGGTGTTCAGGATCTCGGCCCCCGGATCGCGGTGGACACCTTCTCCTCCCTTAGCATCGGCCGATGAACTACTGGCTGATGAAGTCCGAGCCCGACGAGGCCTCCATCCTCGACCTGCAGCGGGCCGGCACCCTTGCGTGGACCGGCGTGCGCAACTACCAGGCGCGCAACTTCATGCGCGACGACATGCGCATCGGCGACGGCGTGCTGTTCTATCACTCGTCCTGCCCCGAGCCCGGCATCGCCGGCCTCGCCGAGGTCTGCAGCGCGGCCTACCCGGACGCAACGCAGTTCGACCCGGCCAGCCCCTACCACGACCCCAAGTCCAAGCCCGAGATCCCGCGCTGGGTGCACGTGGACGTTCGCTGGCGCGAGACGACGCGGCTGCTGAGCCTGAAGGAGATGCGCGAGGCGCCCGAGCTGGCCTCCATGCGCGTGCTGGAGCGCGGCAGCCGGCTGTCGATCACGCCGGTCACGCCGGCCGAATGGCGCGCCGTGCTGCAGCGGCTGCACGTGAACTGACGGCCAGGCCCCGGCACGTTCGCGCGCGCCGCAGCCGTTAAGCTGCGCGCCCATGAACCACACCGCCCTCGCTCTGGCCCTGGCCGGCCTGCTATGCACCGCCGCCATGGCCGCGCCCGCCAAGGCCCCTGCCAAAAAGAAGACCGCCGCGGAGATCCTGGCCGCCTCGCCCGCCAGCGACTGGCGTGCGCTGGACCCCGACAACACACTGCTGATGGAGCTCGCCTCGGGCCAGGTCATCATCGAGCTGGCACCCCGCTTCGCACCGGCCCACGCGGCCAACATCCGCGCGCTGGCCCATGGCGGCTACTGGGACGGCCTGGCCATCGTGCGCGTGCAGGACAACTTCGTCACCCAATGGGGCGACCCGGACGGCGAGGACGCCACCAAGGCCAGGCCGCTGCCGGCGGGCGTGGCGGCCAAGCTGCCGGCCGAGTTCTCCGTGCCGCTGGACCGCATCGGCAAGAGCGCCCGTTTCGCCAGGCTGCCCGACGTGGACGGCTGGGCTCCGCGCAGCGGTTTTGCCGAGGGCTTTCCCGTCGCTGCCGACCCCAAGGCCGGCAAGGCCTGGCTGGCGCATTGCTACGGCATGGTCGGCGCCGGCCGCGGCGACACCGTCGATTCCAGCAACGGGACCGAGCTCTACGTCGTCATCGGCCATGCGCCGCGCGGGCTGGACCTGAACATCACCGTCGTCGGCCGCGTCATCAAGGGCATGGAACTGCTGTCCGCCCTGCCCCGCGGCGCCGCGGCCATGGGTTTCTACGACAAGCCCGAGCAGCGCACCGGCATCCAGCGCGTGCGCCTGCTGGCCGACGTGCCTGCGGCCGAGCGGCCCGCGCTGCAGTTGCTGAAAACCGAGTCCGGCACCTGGACCCAGTTGCTGGACGCCCGGCGCTTCCGTGGCGGCTGGTTCGTCCACAGCCCCGGCCACGTGGATGTCTGCAGCGCCGGCGTGCCGACGCGGCCGACGCCGCCCTGAACCTCAGCCGGCGCCCAGCAGCAGCGCCACGCGGTAGGTGATGAAGGAGGCCAGGTAGGCCAGGCCGAACAGATAGGCCATCATGATCAGCGGCAGCCGGTAGCCGCCGGTCTCGCGCTTCACGGCGGCCAGCGTCGCGATGCACTGCGGCGCGAACACATACCAGGCAAGCAACGACAGCGCCGTCGCCAGGCTCCAGCTCTGAGCGATCAGCGGCGCCAGCGCCTGGGCGGCATCGTCGCCGGTGGCGGACAGCGCGTAGACCGTGCCCAGCGCGCTGATGGCCACCTCGCGCGCCGCCAGCCCCGGCACCAGCGCCAGACTGATCTGCCAGTTGAAGCCTATCGGCTCGAATAGCTTGGCCAGGCCGGCTCCCAGCCAGCCGGCCACGCTGTACTGGATGGGCGCGCCCGTCGCGCCCTCGGGCACCGCGGGGAAGCTGGCCAGCAGCCACAGCGCGATCGTCAGCACCAGGATGATGCCGCCCACGCGCTTGACGAAGATCATCGCGCGCTGCCACAGGCCGATGGCGATGGAGCGCGGGTGCGGCCAGTGGTAGCTCGGCAGCTCCATCATCAGCGGCCGCACGAGGCGGCCCGCGCTGGTGAAGCGCTTCAGCAGCCAGGCGACGACCAACGCCCCGAGGATGCCGGCGAGGTACAGGCCGAACAACACCAGGCCCTGCAGCTCGAGCCCCATCACCTGGCGCCGCGGCACGAAGGCGCCGATCAGCAACGCATAGACGGGAAGCCGCGCCGAGCAGGTCATCAGCGGCGCGATCATGATGGTGACCATGCGGTCGCGCGGGTTGGAGATCGAGCGCGTGGCCATGATGCCGGGAATGGCGCAGGCAAAGCTCGACAGCAACGGGATGAAGCTGCGCCCGGACAGGCCCACGCTTCCCATCAGCCGGTCCAGCAGCAGCGCGGCGCGCGGCAAATAGCCCGACTCCTCCAGGATGAGGATGAAGAAGAACAGGATCAGGATCTGCGGCAGGAAGGCCAGCACGCCGCCGGCCCCGGCGATGACGCCGTCGACGATAAGGCTGTGCAGCCAGCCCTCCGGCAGCCAGTGGCCCACCTGCTGGCCCAGCCAGACCATGCCGGCCTCGATCAGGTCCTTGGGCAGCTCGGCCCAGGAGAAGACCGCCTGGAACAGCAGGAACAGCAGCACCGCCAGGATGACCGAGCCGGCCACCGGATGCAGCAGCACGCGGTCGACGCGGTCGCTGGGCAGCGTGGGCAGCTCGTGGTCCAGATCCAGGGCGCGCAGCCAGGTCTTGACGGTGACATGGTCGTCGGACTGCTGCTCGGCCGCGATGGCGGCGCTCTCCCACACCTCGGGCCGGTCCAGCAGCGCGCGCAACTCGTCCAGGCCTTCCTTGTGGATGGCGACGGTTCGCACCACCGGCAGGCCGAGCTGAGCGCCAAGCGCCGCAGCGTCGATCTTGAGGCCGCGGCGGGCCGCCAGGTCAGCCATGTTCAGCGCGACGACCACGGGCAGGCCCATGCGACGCACGGCCAGCACCAGGCGCAGGTTGCGGCGCAAGTTGGTCGCGTCCAGCACGCAGACGACCAGGTCGGGCCGCTTCTCGCCCTTGGCGCGGCCGGCCAGCACGTCGCAGGTCACGCGCTCGTCCGGCGAGCGCGGGTGCAGGCTGTAGGTGCCCGGCAGGTCCAGCAGGCGCAACGCCTTGCCAGCGGTCGTGACGAGGCGGCCCTCCTTGCGCTCGACGGTGACACCGGCGTAGTTCGCCACCTTCTGGTGGCTGCCAGTCAGGCCGTTGAAGAGGGCCGTCTTGCCGCAGTTCGGGTTGCCGACGAGGGCAACGAGCTTGCCGCCGCGGTGGACGTGGACGACGGCTTCCGTCATCGTGTCGTCACGGCGATACATTCGGCCTCGGCATGGCGCAGCGCAAACGTCGACTGCCCGACGCGCACCACCAGGTTGCCCGTGCGCTGGGCACCGCGGCGCAGCACGCGCACGGCCTCACCCGGCAGGAAGCCCAGGTCGGCCAGCCAGGCGGCCCATTCCGGCGAATGCTGGGGTGCGCGCACCTGCTCGACGGTCAGCGCCCGCCCGGCAGGGGCGGCGGCGAGGCTGGAAGGCAGCGGCTCGGACATGGGCAGGTCGACGGGCTGTCGGTTTGATGAGAATGATTCTCATTGTACGCAAAGCCACGCCCACCCGGGCGCTGGCATGGACTTGCCCGACGAAGTTTTCGCGCGCCGTGCTCAGCGCGGGTTGAGGTGATCCAGCAACTGGTCGCAGACCTTCAGCGCCCTGGCGAAATCCAGCCGCGCCACGGCGGCCGACAACATGTGCATCTCCGGGCCGAGCGCAACCGCGTGGGCAGCCACCAGTTGCTCGCAGACGGCGACCGAGCGCATGTTGCGCTCCACCAGCAACTGGCGCAGCCGGCGCAGTGCCTCGAGCGGGCCACCGCCCGCGACCTCGGCCGGGGCGGGCGCCACGGCCGGCGCCCCGCCCGCGGTGAACGCCGCGAGCGCGGCCAGGCTGTCGTCGAGCCGGCCCTGCAGGGCCGCCAGGTCGACCGACGCCATGGCAGCGCCGTCGCGCAGGGCCTGCTCCTGCCGGCCCGCCGCGGCAGCCAGTGCACTGGCGCCGACGGCGCCAGCCAGGCCGCGCAGGGTGTGCAGCACGCGCAACGCGTCGCCCCGGCCCGAATGCCCCAGATGGCGCCCAAGGGCCTCCATCTCCCGGGGCGCGTCGTTGGCAAAGGAACGCAGCAGCCGCTCGTACAGCGCCCGGCGCCCGCCCAGGCGCCGCAGCGCGGCCTCGGGCTCCAGCAGGGCCACCTCGGCGGGCGCCATGGCCGGTACGGCAGGCCCCACAAGGCGGCACAGGCAGGCGACCAGTTGCTCCAGGTCCACCGGCTTGGCGACATGGTCGCGCATGCCGGCGGCCAGGCAGGCCTGGCGGTCGGCCTCCATCGCATTGGCCGTCATCGCGATGACGACGCTGTCGGGCCGGCGCGCGAGGATGCGCTGTGTCGCCTCGAAGCCGTCGATGTCGGGCATCTGCAGGTCCATCAGGATGGCGTCGTAGGCCGGCTCGGCCACGAGGGCCAGATGGGCGCCCTCCACGCCGCCGCTGGCCAGCGTGACAACGGCGCCCTCGTCTTCCAGCAACTCCTGCGCGACCTGCTGGTTGAAGGCGTTGTCCTCGACGATGAGCAGGCGCATGCCGGCCAGTCTCTGCTCCGCTGACGGCGCACGCGCCTGGGCGGGGCGGCCGCCCGTGGCCTCGACGACGACGTCGTACAGCATGGAGGCCGTGACCGGCTTGACGAGATAGCCTCCCAGGCTCTGGATGTCCTGCTCGCTGCGCTCGGCCAGCAACTCGCGGCCATGGGCCGTGACCATGATGATGACGGGCGCGTCCGACGCATGGCTGTCGCGGATGCGCCGCGCGGTCTCCCAGCCGTCCAGCCCCGGCATGCGCCAGTCCATCAGGATGAGCTGGTAGTGCGGCTCGCCGCGCTGCGCAGCCTCGTGCACCAGGCCCAGGGCCTGCTCGCCACTGGCCGCCAGCTCGCAGTCCCAACCCAGGCTCGCGCCTATGCCCTGCAGCACGTCACGGGCCATGGGGTTGTCGTCGACGACAAGTACCTTGAGGCCGCGCTGGGCCGGGTCGGCGTCGCCGCTGCCGGCCGGCGCACTCTCCATCAGCAGCTCGAAGTGGAAGCGGCTGCCCTCGCCGACCTGGCTGTCCACGCCCAGCTCGCCGCCCATCAGCGCGACGAGGCGGCGGCTGATGGCCAGGCCCAGGCCGGTACCGCCGTACCGCCGCGACGTGCTCTGCTCGGCCTGGCTGAAGCCATCGAAGATGTGCTCCAGCTTGTCGGGTGCGATGCCGATGCCGGTGTCGCAGACCTCGAAGCGCAGCCGGACGCACCCGCCCTCCTCCTCCCCCAGCAGCCGCAGGCCCAGGACCACCTCGCCCCGCTCGGTGAACTTGAGCGCATTGCCGGCCAGGTTGAGCAGCACCTGGCGAAGGCGCATCGCATCGCCCACCAGGGCGCCGGGCAGGCGCGGGTCGAGGCGAAACAGCACCTCGATGTCCTTGGCCCCGACGTTGGCCGACAGGATGACGGCCAGCTCGCGCATGAAGTCGCTGAGCTCGAAGCGGTGCAGGTCCAGCTCCATCTTGCCGGCCTCGACCTTGGAGAAGTCCAGCACGTCGTTGATGACGGCCAGCAGCGCCTGCGCGGCCGTACGGGCCTTGCTGGCGTAGTCGAGCTGGCGCGGTGACAGTTCGGTGCGCAGCAGCAGGTTGAGCATGCCCAGCGCACCGTTCATTGGCGTACGGATCTCGTGGCTCATGTTGGCCAGGAAGTCGCTCTTGGCCTGGCTGGCCGCCTCGGCCACGACGCGGGCACGCACCAGTTCCACCTCGGCGCGGTGGCGCTCGGTCACGTCGACGAGCATCTGCACGACGTTGACGAGATGGCCGCGCCCGTCGCGGATGGCGCTGGCGCTGGCATCGACGAAGAGTTCGCCGCCGCCGGGCAGTGCGAAGCCGCGCTCGAAGCGCACGTGTGCCTGCCGCCCGCCCGCCAGCCGTGCCAGCTCGCCACCCAGCGCGCGCCCGGCGCGGAAGTCCGGCAGGTCGGCGAGCTTGGTGCCGCGCAACGCGCCGGCCTCGCGGCACAGCATGGCCGTCAGCGCCTGGTTCACGTCCAGGATGCCCCCCTGTGCATCGCACAGCGCGATGCCGACCTGGGCGCGCTCGAAAATACCGCGGAAGCGCTGCTCGCTGTCGAGCAGCGCCCGCGTGCGCTGCTCCACGCGGGCCTCCAGCTGTTGTCGCTCGACGACCAGCTGCTCAGTCATGTGGTTGAACCCCCGCGCCAGCTCGCGGAACTCGCTGAAGCCGCAGACCGGGGCGCGCTCGTCCAGCTTGCCGCCGGCGATGCGAGCGACGGCACCGCTGAGCATCTCCACCGGCTCGACGATGCGGCGCCTCAGCAGCAGGCACAGCGCGAGGGCCAGCAGCAAGGCCAGGCCCAGGGCCAGGGCCAGGCGGTCACGCAGCGCGTGCGCCGGTGCGAAAGCCTCGGCCGCGTCGAGGTTGACCGACATGCCCCAGTCCAGCGCCGGCAGGTGGCGCCAGGCGGAGATGACCTCGACGCCCGCATAGTCACGCATCATTCCGCTGCCACTTTCGCCACGCAGGGCGCGCAGGGCGGGCGGCGCATCGGGCGCCACCAGGTCCATGCCCTCGGCCTGGCCCCGCCCGGGCGGGCGCCTGAGGTCGTTGATGAAGGCAGCCCCGTCGCCCTCCCGCCGCGCCAGCACCGTCTCACCGGCCAGCGCCAGCCCCGAACGCTCGGTCGCGACGCGCAGCAGCCGGTCGAGGCCCAGCTGCAGCACGACGCTGCCCAGCACGCGGTCGTCGACGACGACCGGGTGGACGAAGAACAGGGTCGGGGCCCCCTCGCCGCGCAGGCGCTGCACCGACGTCAGCTGCGCATCCAGGTGGTCGATGGCGCGGCGGTGGGCGGAAAACAGCTCGCTGCCCTCGAAGACCCCGCCATCCAGGCGCGTCGCCGCCGCCTTCATCGCGAAGCTGATGCTGCCGTCGGGCCGGACCAGCAGCAGGTCCAGGTATTTGCCGGTGTCGTAGAGCCGCTCGAAGAAGGCCCGGCTGGCCGCCGGCATGCGCGTCGCGGCGGCGTCGCCGCGTTGCGCCAGCAGCGCGGCGGCATCGCTGGCCTGGGCGACGAGGCGGCCGTCGTTCTGCACCTCGTTGAGATATTCGTTGATCTCGTGCACCTTCTTGCGCGACAGGACGACCAGTCCCTCGGTCACCGTCTCGCGCAGGCTCCGCTCGACGTTCACCAGCTGCCACAGCCCCACCAGCCCAAGGGGCAGGAGGGACAGCAGCATCAGGCCCAGCAGCAGCGCGGGCCCGACGCGCCAGGCTCGGCGCGTCGGCGCCACGGCCACGGGGGCCTCCGTCGGCGGTCGGGCGGCGCTCAACGCTCCACCTCGATGCGCGACAGCTCGGCCATCCAGTACTCGGCCGAGCGGAAGCTCGGCCAGGGCTCGGGCCGGATGTAGCGCGGCAGCAGGACGACCTCACGGAGCTGGCCGTCGGGCCTGACCTGGGCGATGCGCAACTGGCGCCACAGGTGGCGGCTGCGACCGTCCACCGTCGCAGAGCCCTGCGGCGCCGTCACGGACTGATGCAGCACGTTGACGGTGACCGCCTCGGTCTGCGGGCTGCCGACCTCGCGCACCGCCGCGGCCCAGATCTGCACGCCGAGGTAGGCCGACACGGCCGTGTCGCTGGCCAGGGCGGCCTCGCCCTGGCGGCGCCGCAGCCGCGCCAGGAAAGCTTCGTTGGCCGGCCCGGGCTGGGACTGCAGATAGCTCCAGGCGCTGAAGTGCCGGCCCAGCCGGCCGCCGCCGAAGGCCTTCATCTCGGGCTCGGCGGCGCCGAGGGACAGCACGGGCTGGTCGCCCAGCCCGGCGGCCACGAGGGCGTCGAAGAAGGCCTGGTTGCCGGCGCCGCTGATGGCGCTGAGCACGACGTCGGGCCGCAGCCGGCGCAGGTCGGCCATGACGGCACCCATGTCGCCGGCACCCAGCGGCAGATAGCGTTCACCCAGCAACTGGCCGCCGCCGAGCTGGACGAAGTCGCGCAGCACGATACCCAGGCGGCGCTGGTAGAGGCCATCGGTGCCGACCAGGTAGACACGCCGGCCGAAACCGCCCATGGCCCAGCCGGTCGCCGGCAGCGCCTGCTGGTTGGGCGTCGGGCCGGTGTAGACGATATGCGCCGACAGCGCCATGCCCTCATGGGCGGCCGGGTGGAAGAGCAAGTGCCGGTGGGCCTCCACCACGGGCCTGACGGCCTCGCGGCAGGCCGACGACCCGCAGCCGAACAGCACTGCCGCCTGCTCGGTACCGATCAGCCGCTCGGCTGCCGCGGCCGCGGCGCTTGGGTCGGAGCGCGAGTCCCCTATCCTCAGCTCGACGCGCCGGCCCAGCAGGCCACCGCCGGCGTTGAGTTCCTCCACCGCCATCTTGACGGCCGCCACCAGCGGCGCGTCGCTCTCCGCCATCGGACCGCTGAGCGCATGCAGCAGGCCGATGACGATGGGGCGACGCTCCGCATCGGTGGCCTCCCTCTGCACGAAGTAGGCCACCAGCCCCAGGGCCAATGCCAATAGCAGGCCGCCTGGCCACGCCCATCGGGGCCGCAAAGCCCGCATGGCCTAGCCCGCCGCGCGCCGCGCCTCGGGCGAGATCATCGGCAGCGTCAGCCTTGCCGTGGTGCCCACGCCCGGCGTGGATGCCACCTGGATCTGCCCACCCAGCGCGAACGTGACCAGATTGCGGACGATGTACAGCCCCGGCTCGCTGCGGTTCAGGCCGAAGCGGGTGGAGAAGAAGGGGTCGAAGACGCGGCCCAGCATGCCCGGCGGGATGCCCGCGCCATGGTCCTGCACCGTAATGACCAACTGGTCGTCGCCCAGGGGCCGCACGCGCAGATGCACCTCGCCGCCGGCCTCGCGGTAGGCGTGCTTGATGGCGTTCTGGATCAACGTCCCCAGCACCTTGGCCAGCGCGCCGCGGAAGCTCAGCAGGTGCAGGTCGTCGCCGGCGTCCAGCTCGCAGCGCACCTGGTGGGTCTCCAACGCCGGCGCCAGGCCGGCAACGACCTCATGCACCAGCTCCAGCAGCGAGAAGCTGCGGCGCTGGTCGCCGAAGTTGTCGGCCGTGGACTGCAGGAAGGAATCCACGATGGACAGCGCGCGCTGGAGGTTGGACAGCACCAGGCCCACGCTCTCGCCGCTGACGCGCAGATGCCGGTCGAGGTCGCTGCGCTTGATGCTGCCCGCCTGCGCGAGGCCGCGCAACTGGGCCAGGTCGTCCTGCAGCGTGCAGGCCGAGATCAGCGCATTGCCCAGTGGCGAGCTCAGCTCCTGGGCGATCCCGGCGATGGTTCGGCCGACCGAGGCCAGCTTGTCGCGCTGGAACAGCTCGATCTGCGAACGTGCAAAGCTCTCGGACGCGAGCTTGAGATCGAGCTGGGTGCGCACGCGCGCCTTCACGACGACGTCGACGAAGGGCTTGGGGATGTAGTCGACCGCGCCGTGGGCAAAGCCCTCGGCCTCGTCGTCCGCGCTGCCCTGCACGGTCACGAAGATGATGGGGATGCCGCGCGTGCGCGGGTCGGCCTTCAGGCGGTCGCAGACCTCGTAGCCGCTCATTTCTGGCATCAGCACGTCGAGCAGGATGAGGTCGGGCAGCTGCTGTGCGCAGTAGGCCAGCGCCTCGGCACCGCTGGTAGCCATCGACACCTCGCATTCATCCACCAACAGCTGGTATAGCGCGTGGATGTTGCTGGGCTGATCGTCTACGACGAGGATGAGCGGCATGGCGGCCCAGGATAACCGCAGCCCCAGCCCCGACGCCGCTGTCCTGCCCTGGGCTTTCCCCAGGGGTCGTGCCGTGAATCCGTCGCACATTTCGCGCATCGCGCCCTCCCATAATCTGCGCCTTCCGCACCGCCGCCAATGCCTCTGCGCACGCTCACGCTCGGTCTGATCTGGCTCGCCATGGCGGCGCTGGCCGCGCTGTTCCTGTTGCTTTGGGGGCTGCGCGGCACCGGCGGCGTGGCCATCGACGCCGCCCTGCTGATCACGGCCCTGCTGCTGCCGCTGCCGCTGTGCGGCCTGTTCGCCTGGTACCGGGGTGCCGCCGCCACGGCGGCGGCCAAGTCCCGCCTGCTGGCCCAGATCAGCCACGAGATCCGCACGCCCATGAATGCCGTCATGGGCATGACCCAGCTCGCACTGCAGACACCGCTCACGACCGAGCAGCGCGAGCTGCTGACGCGGGCCGACGCTGCCTCGCGCAGCCTGTTGGGCCTGATCAACGACGCCATCGACGTCTCCAAGATCGAGGCCGGCCAGATGCTGATCGAGTCGCAGCCGCTGCGGCTGGAGGACGTCGTCGCCCAGGCCATAGAGCGGGTGCGGCAGGCCCATGGCAACCCCGATGTCGCGCTGGTCTGCGACTGGGCCGATGCCGGACTGCTGGGCGCGCAAGGCCAACTGCTCGGCGACGCGCAGCGTCTGCAGCAGGTGCTGGTCAACCTGCTGTCCAACGCGCTGCGCTTCACGCCCTCCGGTCAGGTGCTGCTGCGTCTGGCCATGCAGCCCGCCGACGCGCAGGACCGGGCATCACTGGCCATCACGGTGCAGGACAGCGGCATCGGCATGAGCGCCGAACAGCTCGACGGCCTGTTCCGAGAGCCTGGGCCGGGCGGCCCAGCCCAGGCGCGGCGCGACGGCGGCAGCGGCCTGGGGCTCGGCCTCACGCGCCGCCTCGTCGAGCTGATGGGGGGCCGCCTGCACGTGCGCAGCCAGCCGGGCCGGGGCAGCAGCTTCGAGGTCCACCTCGCGCTGCCGCTGGACCCGCAGGGCCAGCTCCCGGTGCCGCTGCGGCCGCAGCGCGTGCTGCTCGCCAAGGTTGCCGCCGACGCCCCCGAAGCGACGCTCTCCTTGCTGCGCCACCTCGGCCTCGGCCCGGGGCTGGCCGCCAGCAGCGATGTCGCAGGCATGCTGGTGGCGCTGGCCCAAGCCCGCCAGGCCGCCCAGCCCTTCGACTGGCTGCTGCTGGACTGGCGTCTGCCCGGCCCGGGCGCCACCGGCGCCGAGCTGCTGGCCCAGCTGCGCCGCGAGCACCCTGGCCTGCGCATCGCCGTGCTGAGCCCACCTGGCCAAGCCGATGAGCCGGCCCAGGCCCGCGCCTTTGGTGCCCGCGCCCTCTGCCCCAAGCCGCTGCTACCCGGGGAGCTGCGCCGCCTGCTGGGCGACGCGTCCGGCGACCGCCCCGCCGGCGTCGACACCCAGTCCCTCGCCGGCCTGAGGGTGCTGCTCGTCGAGGACCATGCCATCAACCAGGAGATCGCGCTGCGCCTGCTGAGCAGCCGCGGCGCACAGGTCGAGCTCGCCGCCAACGGCCAGGAATGCCTGGATCGACTGAGGGAACGCGGCCCCGCTGCCTACGATCTCGTGCTGATGGACCTGCAGATGCCGGTAATGGACGGCCTCAGCGCGACGCGCCGGCTGCGCGAGCTGCCCGGCTTCGAGACCCTGCCCGTGCTCGCGATGACGGCCCATGCCCTCGCCGAGGAGCGCGCCGCCTGCGCGGCCGCAGGCATGCAGGGCCACATCGCCAAGCCGCTGGACGTGGCGCGTCTGGTGCGCGAGCTGCAACGCTACCGCCCCCAGGCCCAGCTCTCGCCGCCGCCGCTGCTGGACCTGCAGCTCGGCCTGCGCCAGTTCGATGGCCAGGCCGCCCTCTACCGTCGCACCCTGCAGGGCTTTGCCGACCAGTATGCGGACGGCCTGGCCGCCTGGCCCGGCTGGCTGGCGCGGGGCGACTGGGCCGAGCTGCGCCGCGCCGCCCACACGCTTCAAGGCCTGGCCGCGACGCTGGGCGCTCGCCCCCTGCAGCGGGCAGCCCATGCGCTGGAACGCAGCGCACTCGCGGCCGACATCGCAGCGGCCGACGAGCAACTGGACCATGTCCGGGCCGGGCTGGCGCTGCTGCAGGCCGAGATTCAGGCCGCCCTGGCCCGTCCCTGGGACGGCGCCGCGCCGCGCGGCAGCGGGCCGGGCGATGTCGAGGAGCTGCGCCAACTGCTGGCCCAGAGCGACAGCCAGGCGCTGGACTGGTGGCAGGCCCATGGCCCTCATAGCGGCCTGGATACCGAGCTGCAGCGGCGCCTGGAGCGCGCACTGGCGGCGCTGGACTTCGACGCTGCCGCCCAGGCCCTGGGCCCCTCGACCAGGGGCAGCGCATGACGTCGTCGCTGATCGTCGTCCTCGGCCCGCGGGGCACGCGCTGGCTGTTCGCAATCGTCGTCGCGTCGGCGCTGCTCGCCTGGGGCAGCGAGACGGCCGCGGGCGTCATCGAACCCGGCGACCGCATCGCCTATCCGCTGATCGCCGCGGCCTTCACGGCCCTAGTGTTGCTTGTCTGGCGACGACCGCAGCTGCTGCCGCTGTGGCAACGCGGCGGCGCCACCCTGCTGGCGCTGTACTTCAGCCTCAGCATGCTGGGCTTCACGCTGCGCGACGGCCCCGGCCCCAGTCTCTACACGCTGGGCAGCTTCGCGCCCTGGACCATGGCCAGCAGCCTTCTGCTGTTCACCGCCTGGCGCGCCCGCCAGGCGCTGCTCATCTCGCTGGGCCTGCTGGTCCTCATGCTGGCGCCGCCGACGCTGTTGCGATTCCTCGGCACGCCGCCGCCCTGGCTCGTCGAGGGCTGGCCGCTGATTGCCAACCTGGCGCTGTGCCAGACGATGTTCTGCCTCGCGCTGTGGGGCCTGTCGCGCCAGCTCGGCCGGCTGACGCAACTGGCCCCGTCCGCCGGCGCGCTGGCCACGCCCGACGACCTCGTCGCCGCGCGGCTGACCGAACTGGAGAGCGCGCGCGCCGCGGCCGAGGCAGCGTCGCGCGCCAAGTCCGACTTCCTAGCCAACATCGGCCACGAGATCCGCACTCCGATGAACACCGTGCTCGGCCAGACCCGGCTGTTGCTGCAGGGTCGCCTGCCGGCCGAGCAGCGCGGGCGGCTGCAGGAGGTGGCCAAGGCGGGCGAATCGCTGGTGAGGCTCATCGACGGGCTGCTGGACTACGCCGACCTCGACGCCGGCCGCCTGCAGCTGGCCGACGCTGCGCTGCACCTGGAACAGGTGCTGGCCCATGCCTTCGACGCCGTGCGGCCGGCGGCCCAGGCCAAGCACCTGGACCTGATCTGCGACATCGCCTCGCCCGAGCTGCTGGGCGCAGCGGGCGCGCGCCGCGGCGATGCGGTGCGCCTGACCCAGCTCGTCACCGAGCTTCTCGTCAATGCCGTCAAATTCACGTCGACCGGCCAGATCAGGCTCGGCGCATCCCTCGACGCCTCCGGCGGCTGGGTGCTGTGCGTGCGCGACAGCGGCGTGGGTCTCGAGCCCGAGCAGCTCGCCCGGCTGTTCACGCCCTTCGCCCAGGCCGAGGCCGGCGCCACGCGGCGCTTCGGCGGTACCGGCCTTGGGCTGGCCGTCTGCCGCGCGCTGGCCGAGCGCATGGGCGGCACGCTCACGGCGCGCGGTGCCCCGGGCCGTGGCAGCGAGTTCGAGCTGACGCTGCCGCCCTCGCCCTGCCCCGGGTTCAAGCTGCCGCCGACGCCGACGGCGCGCCGGATGCTGCTGGTACAGGCCGCGCACAGCCCGGGCCACGAAACGCTGGTGGCGTTGTTGAAGGCACTGGCGCCGGCGACCCGCGTCGACGTGGTCGCCCAGGGCCGGCAGGCGCTGGCCCGTCTCGTGGCCGTACCGGCCGGCCAGCCCTATGACCTGGTTCTCATCGACTGGGTGCTGCCGGATATGGAAGGCGGCGAACTGCTAGCCCGCCTGGCCCAGAACGGCCCTCCGCGCGCACGCCGCATCGTGCTGCTGAGCGCCTTCGACACGCCGGTACTGCGCGAACGTGCGCGACGTCAGGGCGCCGAGACGCTGGCGGCCAAGCCGCTGTTGCCGCACGCGCTGCGCCGCCTGCTGGACCCGGACCACCCCTTGCCCGCCGAGCGGCTGCCGCCCGATGCCGCCGCCCCGGCCGGCACCGACGCGGCCGCGCTGTTCAGCGAGCTCGACGCCCTGCTCGGCGAGGCCGACAGCCACGCACTGACGCTTTGGGAGCTGCATGAATCGGCCATCATCGACGCGCTGCCAGCCCACCAGGCCAAGGCCCTGGCAGGCGCGATGCAGCGCTTCGATTTCGACGGCGCCCAGGCCGCGCTGCGCGGCGAGCTGCAGGACGCTCCGAAGCCATGACACCGCCCGAGATCGCCGCCCAGGCGTTGAGCCAGTCCGTCACCCAGGCCACCGTGCTGGTCGTGGACGACACGCCCGCCAACCTGACGCTGCTGGCCCAGGTACTCAAGCCCAGCTACCGCGTGCAACTCGCCGTCAGCGGCGCCAAGGCGCTGGAGATCTGCCGCCGCCAGCCGCCCGACCTCATCGTGCTCGATGTGATGATGCCGGAGCTCGACGGCTACGAGGTCTGTCGCCGGCTCAAGGCCGACCCGGCAACGCGCCGCGTGCCCGTCATCTTCCTGACCGCGCTGACCCGGCCCGAGGACGAGAGCGCCGGCTTCGAGGCCGGCGGCGCCGACTTCATCCACAAGCCCTTCAACCCGGCCACGGTGCGGGCCCGCGTGCGCACCCATCTGCAGCTCAAGCTCGCCGAGGACCAGCTGCTGTGCCGCAACGCGCAGCTCAGCGGCGAGCTGGACGCGCGCCGGCGCGAGGTCGAACGGCTGCGCGACACCACGCTCTTCGTCATGGTCAGCCTGGCCGAATTCCGCGACGCAGACACCGGCAACCACATCCAGCGCACCCAGGAGTACGTGCGCACGCTGGCACAGTGGATCGCCGCCCAGCCCGACGGCCCGGCCGACCTCACCGAGGCCGCCATCGACGAGCTGGCCAAGGCCGCGCCACTGCATGACATCGGCAAGGTCGCCATCCCCGATGGCGTCCTGCTCAAGCCCGGCCGGCTCTCACCCGACGAATGGCGGGTCATGAAGACCCATGCCGAGCATGGCGCCGACCTGCTGCAGCGCGCCATTGACCGCCTTGGCGACGATGCCGGCCCGATGCTGACTTTCGGCAAGCAGATCGCCCGCCACCACCACGAGAAATGGGACGGCAGCGGTTACCCGGACGGCCTGGCCGGCGAGGCCATCCCGCTGGCCGCCCGACTGATGGCCGTGGCCGACGTCTACGACGCGCTGATCAGCGTGCGTCCCTACAAGAAGGCCATGACCCACGACGAAGCGCTGACCTTCATCCGTGGCGGCGCCGGCAGCCATTTCGACCCGCGCATCGTCGAGGCGCTGGACGCCTGCCTGGAACCGGTGCGGGCCATCGCCTCCCGGTGGGCGGATTGATAATCCTGCCCCTCATGCAGTCCGCCCCCATCCTCAACATCTCCTGCTATCTCTTCGTCTCGCTGACCGACGCGGCGGCGCTGCGCGAGCGGCTGCACGCGCGGGCGCAGGCCCTGGCCCTCAAGGGCACGGTGCTGATCGCCGAGGAGGGCATCAACCTCTTCCTGGCAGGCCCGGCTTCAGCCGTGAACGCCTGGGTGGACGAGCTGCGCGCCGACCCCCGATTCGCGGCGCTGACGCCCAAGGAGAGCTGGAGCGAGGGCCAGCCCTTCCAGCGCCTGAAGGTCAAGGTCAAGGCCGAGATCATCCGCATGAACCGCCCCACCATCCGCCCCGACCAGGCGCCGCGCGCACCGGCGCTGGCGCCGGCGACCCTGGCGCGCTGGCTGGACCAGGGTCATGACGATGCCGGCCGCGAGGTCGTCATGCTGGACACGCGCAACGGCTTCGAGGTCGACCACGGCGCCTTCGACGGCGCCATCGACTGGCGGCTGCACAGGTTCAGCGACTTCCCCGACGCGCTGGCCGCCCACCGCGACGAGCTGGCCGGCAAGACCGTGGTGAGCTACTGCACCGGCGGCATACGCTGCGAGAAGGCCGCCATGGTGCTGGAGGAGCAGGGCCTGACGGCGTGGCAGCTGGACGGCGGCATCCTGAAGTACTTCGAGGACACCGGCGGCAAGCATTACCACGGCGGCTGCTTCGTCTTCGACGAGCGCGAGTCGCTGGCGCCGGATCTGAGCCCGGTCTCGTGAGCAGCCGGCTGTCCGAGCTCCTGCTGAAGGCCACCGGCATCCTGCTGATGCTGGCCGCGCTCGGCTTTGCCGTCAGCAAGGCGCCGGACCGCTCGCTGGAGAGCCTCGTGCCGCGCTGGGCGCCGCCGCCGTCCGACTTCGTCGAGCTGGACGGCCTGCTCGTCCACTACCGCGACCAGGGGCCCAGCAGCGATCCCGTGCCCCTGGTCCTCATGCACGGCACCAGCGCCAGCCTGCACACCTGGGAGGGCTGGGCAACCGAGCTCAGCGCCACGCGCCGCGTCATCAGCTTCGACCTGCCCGGCTTCGGCCTGACGGGGCCGAACGCCGACAACGACTACAGCGACGCCCGCTACGTCGCCTTCGTGCGCCAGTTGCTGGCCCGCCTGGGCGTGGGCCGGGCCATCGTCGGCGGCAACTCTCTGGGCGGCGAGATCGCCTGGCAGTTGGCCCTGGCCGACCCGGACCGCGTCGCCGGCCTGGTGCTGGTCGACGCAGCCGGTTTCGACTTCGTCCCCGAGTCGCTGCCGCTGGGCTTCCGGATCGCACGCATCCCGGTGCTGCGCGAGCCCATGCGCTGGCTGCTGCCGCGCCGTGCCATCGAGGTCAGCGTGCTGGACGTCTACGGCGATCCAGGCAAGGTGAGTGCCGCGCTGGTGGACCGTTACTACGAACTGGCGTTGCGGGAAGGCAACCGCGTCGCGCTGATGCGGCGCATGGACCAGCTCGCACCCACCCCCGTCGGGCGCCTGCCCGAGATCAAGGTGCCCACCCTCATCCTCTGGGGCGGCAAGGACAGGCTGATCCCGCTGCGCTGGGGCCATGAGTTCGAAAAGGCGATCCCCGGCAGCCGTCTGGTGGTTTTCCCGAACCTGGGCCATGTGCCTCAGGAGGAGGACCCGACTGCTACCCTTGCGGCCTTGCGCGACTGGCTGCCTCAGGTCGCCCGCTGAATCCGTCTCACCCGAGAGGTCCGACATGAAGAAACCCTCCCTGCTCGCCCTGGCCCTGCTGGCCGCGGCCGGCCTCGCCCACGCCCAGCCCCCCGACTGGAAGAAGCTGCGCATCGGCGTCGAAGGTGCCTACCCGCCGTTCTCCGAGATCGGCCCGGACGGCAAGCTCAAGGGCTTCGAGATTGAGCTGGTGCTGGCCTATTGCGCCGAGATGAAGGCCCAATGCACGCTGGTGCAGCAGGACTTCGACGGGCTGATCCCGGCGCTGCAGTCGCGCAAGGTGGACGCCATCTTCGCCAGCGTCTCCATCACCGAGGAGCGCCAGAAGACCATCGCCTTCTCCAAGCCCTACTACAACACGCCGGCCCGCCTGGTCGCCAAGGCCGGCGTGAAGCTGGAGCCCACAGCCGCCGGCCTGAAGGGCAAGAAGATCGGCGTGCAGCGCGGCACGACGCACGAGACCTACGCCGCCAAGACCTTCACGCAGAGCGAGATCGTGCGCTACGGCAGCCAGGACCAGGTCTTCCTGGACCTGAAGAGCGGCCGCATCGACGCGACGCTGATGGATTCGCCCGCCGCCGACTTCGGCTTCCTCAAGAAGCCCGAGGGCAAGGGCTTCGCATTCGCCGGCCCGCCCATCCTGGACGACAAGATCTTCGGCGTCGGCACCGGCGTGGGCATGCGCCGCGCCGACGAGGCCACGCTGGGCAAGAAGTTCAACGCCGCCATCGATGCGCTGCAGGCCAACGGCACGTTCAAGACGCTGGCCGGCAAGTACTTCGACTACGACATCGCACCTCGCACCAAGCAGTGACGCGCGACGCCGGCGCCGACGGCGCGCGGCGCTTCCCACAGGGCCGCCCCCGGGCGCCGACGCTCTCCCCATGTTGTTGCACGGATTTCTCCCAAGCCTGCTCGAAGGCGCCGCGATCACGCTCGCAGTGGCCCTGTCCTCGCTCGCGATCGCGGCCCTGCTGGGCCTGAGCGGCGCCTTGGCCAAGCTGTCGCGCTCGCGCGTCGCGCGGGGCGTGGCGGCCACCTACACGACGCTGATACGCGGCGTGCCCGACCTGGTGCTGATGCTGCTGATCTTCTACGGCGGCCAGGTGGCGGTGAACACCGTCGCGCCCCTGCTGGGCCATGAGGACTACATCGACATCGACCCCTTCCTCGCGGGCGTGCTGACCATTGGCTTCATCTTCGGCGCCTATCTCACCGAGGCCTTCCGCGGCGCCTTCCTGGCCGTACCGCCAGGCCAGCGCGAGGCCGGCCTGGCCTACGGCATGAGCCCACGCCAGGTGCTGTGGCGCATCACGCTGCCGCAGATGCTGCGCCACGCGCTGCCGGGCGTCTCCAACAACTGGCTGGTGCTGCTGAAGAGCACGGCCATCGTGTCCATCATCGGCCTGTCCGACTTGATGACGCGCGGCCAGCAGGCCGCCGGCACCACGCGCGAACCCTTCAGCTTCTACCTCGCCGTGGCACTGATCTACCTCGTCTTCACGAGCCTGTCCGAGCTCGCCTTCGGCTGGGCGCGGCGCCACCTGGCCATCGGCGTGAAGGAGGGAGAGCTGTGAACTTCGAGGCCATAGGCGAGAACTTCCCGCTCTACCTGTCGGGCCTGGGCATCACGCTGAAGCTGCTGTCGCTGTCGCTTGCATGCGGCCTGCTGCTGGCCCTGCCTCTGGCCGTCGTGCGCACCGTGTCCAAGGGCTGGGCCTCGCGGCTGGTCTGGGTCTACACCTATGCCTTCCGCGGCACACCCATGCTGGTGCAACTCTTCCTCTGCTACTACGGCCTGGCGCAGTTCGACGCGGTGCGCGACAGCTGGGCCTGGCCCTGGCTGTCGTCGGCGTCGTTCTGCGCGTGGCTGACATTCACGCTGAACACGGCGGCCTACACGACCGAGATCATTGCCGGCAGCATCCGCGCGCTGCCGGCCGGCGAGATCGAGGCCGCCAAGGCGCTCGGCATGGGCCGCGGCCTGATGCTGCGCCGCATCGTGCTGCCCGCCGCCCTGCGCCGTGCGCTGCCGGCCTACGGCAACGAGGCCATCTTCATGCTGCACGGCACCGCCCTGGCCAGCGTCGTCACGCTGCTGGACGTGACCGGCGCCGCCCGCGCCGTCAACGCCAAGTACTACCTCCCCTTCGAAGCCTTCATCACGGCCGGCGCCTTCTACTTCGTGCTGACGCTGGGCCTGGTCGGACTGTTCCGCTGGGCCGAGGCGCGCTGGCTCAAACCCATGATGAACCGCTGAAGCCCATCGCCATGCAAGTCGTCCGACACCCCCTGCTCCCCCCCGCCCCCGGCACCCAGCGCGAGCTGGTCTCGCTGCACTACGGCCAGCCGGGCGGTTCCGCGGGCAAGGCCTACATCCAGGCCTCGCTACACGCCGACGAGTTGCCCGGCATGCTGGTCGCCTACCACCTGAGACAGCAGCTCGATGCGCTGGACGCGGCCGGCCAGATCTCTGGCGAGATCGTGCTGGTGCCCATGGCCAACCCCATCGGCCTGGCCCAGCATCTGCTGCACCTGCACCTGGGCCGCTTCGAGCAGACCACGGGCGAGAACTTCAACCGCCACTACCCGGACCAGGTGGCCGCCGTGGCCGCCGCGGTGGCCTCGGAGCTGGGTGGCGACGCGGCCGCCAACGTCACCACGCTGCGGCGCGCGCTGAAGGCCGCCGTCACCGCCGCGCCGGTGGAGACCGAGTTGCAGTCGCTGCGCCGTACGCTGCTGGGCCTGTCCTGCGACGCCGACATCGTGCTGGACCTGCACTGCGACGCCCAGGCCGTGATGCACCTCTACACCGAGACGCCCTGCTGGCCCGACTGCGAGCCGCTGGCGCGCTTCCTCGGTGCCCGCGTATCGCTGCTGGCCCAGGATTCGGGCGACAACCCCTTCGACGAAGCCTGCTCGCAGGTATGGTGGAAATGGGCCCGGCAGTTCGGCGACAAGCACCCCATCCCGCAAGCCTGCATGTCGGTCACCGTGGAGCTGCGCGGCGCCGCCGACGTGACGCATGAACTGGCTGCAAGGGACGCCGCCAACATCATTGACTTCCTGCGCTGGCGCGGCCTGCTCAAGGGCGACAGGCCGGCCCTGCCCGCGCCTCAGGGCGACGCCCGCCCGCTGGCCGGCAGCATGCCCATCCACGCGCCCAAGCCCGGCGTGCTGACCTTCCTGAAGGACGTCGGCGCCGAGGTCAAGGCCGGGGAGGTGCTGGCCCACGTGATCGACCCAGTCACGGCGGAGGTGACGGAGCTGAAGAGCCCCGTCGATGGACTGCTGTTCGCGCGCGACTTCCTCCGCTTCGCGTTCGCCGGCATGCGCGTCGCCAAGGTCGCAGGCCACGAGGCCAAGCGCACCGGCAAGCTGCTCGGCGCATGACGAAGCCCCTCACCCCGCCCGGCCCCGCTGAGCGCGGGCCTCGTCTGCGCGGGGCCGGCTTGGGAGCGGCCCGACGCGCGGCCCGCAAAGAAGAACTGACATGACGATCCAACTCCAGGCCACCAACATCCACAAGCGCTTCGGCGAGCGCGAGGTGCTCAAGGGCGTCTCACTGAGTGCCAGCCGCGGCGACGTCGTCACGCTGATCGGCTCCTCGGGCTCGGGCAAGAGCACGTTGCTGCGCTGCCTCAACCTGCTGGAGCAGCCGCACGAGGGCCAGCTCAGCCTGGGCGGCGAGACCCTCGAGTTGGTGCGCGACCGCGACGGCAGCCTGAAGGCCGTCGATGCCAAGCAACTGCAGCGCTGGCGCGCACGGCTGGCGATGGTGTTCCAGAACTTCAACCTCTGGGCCCACATGACGGTGCTTGAGAACATCATCGAGGCCCCCGTGCACGTGCTGGGCAAGCCCAAGGCCGAGGCCGTCGAGCGCGCGCAGGCGCTGCTGGCGCGCGTGGGCGTTGCGCACCGCGCCGGCGTCTACCCGGCCCAGCTGTCGGGCGGCGAGCAGCAGCGCGTGGCCATCGCCCGCGCGCTGGCGGTGGACCCCGAGGTCATGCTGTTCGACGAGCCCACGTCGGCACTGGATCCGGAACTGGTCGGCGAGGTCCTCAAGGTCATGCGCGACCTCGCGGCCGAGGGCCGCACGATGATCGTCGTGACCCACGAGATGGGCTTTGCGCGCGAGGTCTCCAACCATTGCCTGTTCCTGCACCAGGGCCGCGTCGAGGAGCAGGGAGACCCCAAGGAGATGCTGCTGCGCCCGCAGTGCGAGCGGCTGCAGCAGTTCCTCAGCGGCGGGCTGAAGTAGCGCCGTGCACAAGCTGGCGTGGCGGGCGCTGGCGCTGCTGAGCCTCGCGCTGGCGCTGCTCGGCGTGGTGCTGCCGGTGCTGCCGACAGTGCCCTTCCTGCTGCTGGCCGCCTGGGCCGCCGGCAAGGGCTGGCCGGCGCTGGAGGCCTGGTTGCTCGGGCATCCGCGCTTCGGCCCCAGCATCCGCGACTGGCGGGAGCGCGGCGCCGTACCGCGCCGGGCCAAGTGGCTGGCCAGCCTGATGATGACTGCCAGCGCCGTCGCGATGGCGTTGTCGCCGCTGCACCTGGCGGCCAAGATAGGTGCACCGGCGTTGATGCTGGCCGTCGCGGCCTGGCTCTGGTGCCGGCCGGAGCGCTAGGCACGCACCGCCTCGGCGAGCAGCCCTAGACTGGCCCGGCTACACACTTCGGGAAACGCACATGACGAAGGAACGCGGGATCGCGCTGGTCACCGGCGGTGGTACGGGCGTCGGCGCCGCCACCGCACTGCTGCTGGCCCGCAGGGGCTACGACCTGCTCGTCAACTACTCGCGCAGCGCCGATGAGGCCGAAGCCAGCGCCGCGGCCTGCCGCAACGCGGGGGCCGACGTGCTGGTGATGCGCGGCGACGTCTCGCAGGACGCCGACTGCCGCGCCCTCGCGCAGGCCGCCATGGATCGCTGGGGTCGTCTGGATGCCCTCGTCAACAACGCCGGCATCTCGGTCTTCGGCAAGGCGGCCGAGTGGGACGCGCTGGACGCCGAGACTTTCCAGCACATCCTGGGCGTCAATGCGCTGGGCAGCTTCCAGATGGTGCGGGCCTGCGTGGCGCATCTGAAGGCCACCGAGGGCTGCATCGTCAACGTGTCCTCCGTGGCCGGTGCCTTGGGCGTGGGATCGTCCATGCCCTACATCGCCTCCAAGGGCGCCATCAACGCGATGACGCTGCACCTGGCCCGCACCCTGGCGCCGGCCGTGCGCGTGAACGCGGTGTGCCCGGGTCTCGTCACCACGCGCTGGTTCGTGCAGGGCGTTGGGCAGGAGGGCTACGAGAAAGGTCTCAAGGCCTACGAGGCCGGCGTGCCGCTGCAGCGCGCCTGCTCGCCCGAGGACGTCGCCGAAGCCATCGTCTGGCTGGTCGACGGCGCCAGGACGGTGACGGGCGAACTGCTGCTGCTGGACAGCGGCATGCACCTGGCGGGCGTGCAGCCGCCGCGGTGATGCGGCGGGAGCGGCGCCAGGGTCAGGCCGGCAGCAGCCCGCGGTCCTTCAGCATGGGCTCGACGACCGGGTCGCGGCCGCGGAAGGCGCGGAAGGCCTCACCGGGCTCGACGCTGTTGCCGGCCGACAGGATGCAGTCGCGCAGCCGCGCAGCCACGGCCGGGTCGAAGACGTTGCCGGCCTCGACGAAGGCGTCGAAGGCGTCGCAATCCAGCACCTCGGCCCACAGGTAGACGTAGTAGCCGGCCGCATAGCCGGCGCTGCTGAACAGGTGCTGGAAATGGGTGAGCCTGTGGTTCATGCCCACCTCGGCCGGCAGCTGCCACTTGGCCAGCGTGTCACGCTCGAAGGCGACCACGTCGGCCGGTGCCGCCGGCAGTGCATGGGCCGCCATATCGACGATGGCGCTGGCCGTGTAGCGCAGCGTCTCGTAGCCCTGGCCGAACTGGCGCGCGGCCTGAAGCTTGGCCAGCAGCGCATCGGGCAGCGGCGCGTCCGTCTGCCAGTGGCGCGCGAACTGCTTCAGCACCTGGGGCTCGGCCATCCAATGCTCGTACAGCTGCGACGGCAGTTCGACGAAGTCGCGCAGCACCTGGGTACCGGCCAGGCGCTCGTACTCGACGCTGGACAGCAGGCCGTGCAGGCCATGGCCGAACTCGTGGAACAGCGTGCGCACGTCGTCGAAGCTGAGCAGCGTCGGCTCGCCGGCGGCGCCTCGTGCGAAGTTGTTGTTGTTCAGAATGACGGGCGTGGCTCCCAGCGCGCGGCTCTGGTTGCGCAGCGCGTTCATCCACGCGCCGCTGCGCTTGGTGGGACGGGCGAAGTTGTCCTGCATGAACAGGCCGCGCAGCGCGCCGTCGGCATCGCAGACTTCGTAGGCGCGCACGTCGGCGTGGTAGCCGGCAATGTCGGGCCGGGCCTTGAACCTCAGGCCGAACAGGCGGCCGGCGCAGTCGAACATCGCGGCCACCATGCGGTCCAGCGCGAAATACGGCTTGACCTCGGCCTCGTCCAGCTCGAAGCGGGCGCGCCTGGCTTGCTCGGCAAAGAAGCGCCAGTCCCAGGGCTCCAGTGCATGTGTGGCGCCGGCCGCGGCCATCGCGCCCTGCACGGCCTCGCGCTCGCGGGCCTGCGCACTCACGGCGGGATGCCAGACGCGCTCCAGCAGGCCCATGACGGCGCCCTGGCTGCGCGCCATCGTGTCCTCCAGCGCGTAGTCGGCATAGCAGGCATGGCCGTGCAGCCGGGCCTGCTCGGCGCGCAGTTCCAGGATCTCGCGGCAGATCTCGCGGTTGTCGGTCCCACCGGTGGCATCGCCCCGGCCCACCCAGGCGCGCCAGGCCTGCTCGCGCAGGTCGCGCCGGGCGCTGAAGGACAGGAACGGCACGATCAACGAGCGCGACAGCGTGATGACGTGGACGCCCCCGCCATCCAGCTCACCCAGGCCACGGTCCACGGCCGCCTGTCGGGCGGCGGCGCGCACGAAGCCGGGCAGCCCGGCCAGCTCGTCCTCGGTCGTCAGCCGCAGCTGGTAGTCGCTCTCGGACGCCAGCACGTTCTGGGCGAAACGCGTGTTGAGCTCCGCCAGGCGTGCCATGACGGCGGCATAGCGCGCCCGGGCCTCGGGTGCGAGACGGGCGCCGGCGCGCAGAAAGTCCAGGTGCACCCGCTCCAGCAACCGGCGCTGCTCGGACGTGAGTCCCAGGCGCTCGCGCTGCTCGAACAGCGCATCGACGCGCGCAAACAGGCCCTGGTGCATGTAGACGGCGCTGCCATGCTCGGCAAGCGGCGCGGCCAGCGCGCGCTGCTGGGCCTGCAGCTCGGGCGAGGTGGCTGAAGCGGCCAGCGTGTAGAAGAGATGCTCCAGCCGGGTCAGCAGCCGGCCGCTGGCGTCGAAAGCGGCAAGGGTGTTGGCAAAGCTCGGGGGCTCGGCCTGCGTGGCGATCGCGTCGATCTCGGCGCGGTGCGCGGCGAGGGCGGCGTCGAAGGCCGGCTGGAAATGCGCCGGGGCGATGTCGGCAAAGGGTGGCAGGCCATGCGGGCCGGCCCAGTCCTGCAGCAGCGGGTTGCTCATGCGGGGCCTCTCGGTGGAGATCCGGGGGGAGAAACAAGAAAGAAGGGCCGCGTCCTGGCGGAGGCGGCCCGTCGTCGGTCGTCAGCGTGCGTCGCGGATCACTTGCCTGCGGCAGCGGCGGCCCGTTCCTTGCGAACGGCCTTCTCGTCGTTCTCGTCGTAGGGCTTGTTCTGGCACTCGGCCTTCCACTTGTCGTTGGCGTCGAAGTGCTTCTCGGTACGGTCCTCGATGGCCTTGAACTGCGCTTCCAGCGCCTCGACCTTCTCGCCGAAGGCCTTGCGCTTGACACCCTGCTCGGCGTCGGCGGACTTCACGGCGTCGACCATCGGGCCGAAGGCTGCAGCGCGCGCCTGGTAGGCCTCGTTGCGGGCCTTCAGGTCTTCCTTGGAGAGCTTGGGCGCCTCCGCGGCCAGCGCCTCGTGGGCCTTCAGGATGGCCTCGCGTTCCGCCTTCACGTCGCTGACCTGCTTGCCCAGCGCGGCCTCACCAGCCTCGAGGGTGGCCTTCTCGGCCTTGAGTTTCTCGGCGCCGGCCTTGTAGGAGTTCTGCTCGGCCTTGATGGCCTCGGCCTCCTTGCTGTTGCTGTCCTGCTGGTCGATGCAAGCGCGCAGTTCGTCGCGCGTCAACAGCTTGACCTTGGGTTTCTCCACGACCGGGTTGCTGACCTTGTTGTTCTTCGGGTCGACCTTGGCCTTGGTGTTGGTGGTGATCTGTGCCTGGGCGGAGACGGCAATGACCAGGGCCAGCGGGAGAAGGGTGCGTTTCATGGCGAGAGCGCAACACGGGGTTGCGAAGGTTCAGAACGGGAGGCGGAATGATGCCACGAGGCTTCGCCCCGATAATCGGCGGCTGCTCTTGGTCACCTCCTCCCCATGGCGCTCAAAGCCACCATCCACAAAGCCCAGCTCCAGATCGCCGACATGGACCGCCATGTCTATGGCGACCATGCCCTCACCATCGCCCGCCACCCGAGCGAGACCGACGAGCGCATGATGATCCGCGTGCTTGCCTATGCGCTGAACGTGCCGGCCGACGACTTGCGTGGCCGTCTGGAATTCAGCAAGGGCCTGTCCGACGTGGATGAGCCCGAGCTCTGGCAGCTCGACCTGACCGGCGACGTCGTGCACTGGGTCGACCTCGGCCAGCCCGACGAGCGCCGCCTGATGAAGGCCCATGGCCGCAGCGAGCGCGTCAGCGTCTACAGCTATGCGTCCAGCACGGACGTCTGGTGGCGCGGCCTGGAGGGCAAGCTCACGCGCGCGCCCAAGCTGGCCGTCTGGCAGATTCCGGCCGAGCAGTCGCAGGCACTGGCCGCACTGGCCGAACGCAGCATGCAGCTGCAGATCAGCATCCAGGACGGCAGCATCTATGTGTCGACCGTGAACGCGTCGGTCGAGATCCATCCCGTCGCACTCAAGGCGGCCACCGCATGACGCCCCTGCACGAACCCGAGCACCAGCGCTTCACGTTGCCGACGACGCCGGCCAGCGTGCTCGACTACCAACTCAGCGGCGACCGCGTCGTCTTCACCCACACCGGCGTGCCTTCGGCCTACCGCGGCCAGGGCCTCGCGGCCAGGCTCGTCGAGGCCGGCCTGCAATGGGCCCGGGCCCAGGGCCTGAAGGTCGTGCCGGCCTGCAGCTACGTCCACCTCCACATCCAGCGCCACCCCGAGTGGCAGAACCTCGTCGCCTAAGCCAAGAGACCGCCCACCATGTCCACGATCCTGCAATCCGTTCCCGTCGGCCAGAAGGTCGGCATCGCCTTCTCCGGCGGCCTCGACACCTCCGCCGCACTGCACTGGATGAAGCTCAAGGGCGCCCTGCCCTATGCCTACACGGCCAACCTGGGCCAGCCCGACGAGCCCGACTACGACGAGATCCCGCGCAAGGCCATGCTGTACGGCGCCGAGAAGGCCGTGCTGGTGGACTGCCGCACGCAACTGGTCGCCGAGGGCATCGCCGCGCTGCAGGCCGGCGCCTTCCACATCAGCACCGCCGGCGTCACCTACTTCAACACCACGCCCATCGGCCGTGCCGTGACCGGCACCATGCTGGTGGCAGCGATGCAGGCCGACGGCGTCAACATCTGGGGCGACGGCTCGACCTTCAAGGGCAACGACATCGAGCGCTTCTACCGCTACGGCCTGCTGACCAACCCGGCGCTGAAGATCTACAAGCCCTGGCTGGACCAGACCTTCATCGACGAGCTGGGCGGCCGCGCCGAGATGTCGGCCTTCATGACGGCCAAGGGCTTCGCCTACAAGATGAGTGCCGAGAAGGCCTACTCGACCGACTCCAACATGCTGGGCGCCACCCACGAGGCCAAGGACCTGGAGCACCTGAACAGCGGCATCCGCATCGTCAACCCCATCATGGGCGTGGCGTTCTGGCGCGACGACGTCGTCATCAAGGCCGAGGAGGTGACGGTGCGTTTCGAGGAGGGCATGCCCGTCGCGCTGAACGGCGTGGAGTACCGTGACCCGGTGGCGCTGCTGGCTGAGGCCAACAAGATCGGCGGCCGCCACGGCCTCGGGATGAGCGACCAGATCGAGAACCGCATCATCGAGGCCAAGAGCCGCGGCATCTACGAAGCCCCGGGCCTGGCGCTGCTGCACATCGCCTACGAACGCCTCGTCACCGGCATCCACAACGAGGACACCATCGAACAATACCGGGTCAACGGCATGAAGCTGGGCCGGCTGCTCTACCAGGGCCGCTGGTTCGACCCCCAGGCCATCATGCTGCGCGAGGCCGCGCAGCGCTGGGTGGCGCGGGCCGTCACCGGCGAGGTGGCGCTGGAGCTGCGCCGTGGCAACGACTACTCGCTGCTGGACACCCGGAGCCCCAACCTGACCTACGCGCCCGAGCGCCTGAGCATGGAGAAGGTGGAGGACGCGCCCTTCAGCCCGGCCGACCGCATCGGCCAGCTGACGATGCGCAACCTCGACATCAGCGACACGCGTGGCAAGCTCTCGGTCTATACGGGCGCGGGCCTGCTGGCCGGCGGCGGCCTGCCCAAGCTGGAGTAAGCGGGAACGCCACTGGTCAGGCCTCGGCAAATGCTGTATAAATTCACAGTACTCACCGAGGAGCCCGACCATGCACAACCAGTACCGCCAGAACTACGTCCCCGGCCGCCCGCTGCCCCGCTGGCTGCAGGTCCTGTTGCGCTGGCTCTGAACACTGACGTCAGAAGTCGTCGGCCACGCGGGTAAAGCCCGCGAAGCGCGGCTTGCCGGGCGGCGTGAGGTCGCCGTAGCGGCCGGTCACCACCGCGCGCAGGGGCGTCGCTGCAGCCCGCGCCGGCCTTGAAGCGAACGCTGTCGGGCGTCTGCGGCACCAGCGCGCCGAGCCGGCCCTTGCCGGGCTCATGGCCGATGGCGTCGGCCTGCTGCCAGAGCTTGAGCAGCAGGTCGCTGCCGCCCGAGAGCAGCGCCGGCAGCGCACGCAGGGTCAGCTTCAGACCACCACCGGCTCCGGTTCCAGCCGGATGCCGAAGCGCCCGTAGACGCTCTCCTGGATGGCCCGCGCCAGCGTGACGACCTCGGCGCCGCGCGCGTCGGCCTTGTTCACCAGCACCAAGGCCTGCTTGTCATAGACCGCCGCTCCGCCTACCGTCTTCCCCTTCCAGCCGCAGGCGTCGATCATCCATCCGGCCGCCAGCTTCACGCTTCCGTCGGGCATGGGATAGTGGACGATGCCGGGGTCGCGACCGATGATGTCGCGGCACTGCTCGGCCGTGACGACGGGGTTCTTGAAGAAACTGCCGGCATTGCCGATGACGGCCGGGTCGGGCAGCTTGGCGCGGCGCACCGCGCAGATCCAGTCGAAGATCTGCCGCGCATCCGGCGCCGCAATGCCGGTCTCGGCCATCTTGCGTGCGATCTCGAGATAACCCAGCACCGGCTGCCAGGGGCGCGGCAGCCGCAAACGCACCTTGGTGATGACGCTCTTGCCCGCCAGGCCGCCGAAATCGCTTTGCTTGAAGACGCTGTCGCGGTAGCCGAAGCGGCAGACCTCGGCCGGCAGCAGTGCCGGCCGGCCGGTGACAAGGTCCATGACCTCCACCGCCTCCAGCCTGTCCTTGACCTCGATGCCATAGGCGCCGATGTTCTGCACCGGTGCGGCGCCGACGGTACCCGGGATCAGGGCCATGTTTTCCAGGCCGGGGTAGCCATGGTCCAGCGTCCAGCCGACCAGCTCGTGCCAGACGACACCCGCGCCGGCCTCGACGATCCAGGCGTCCGCCCGCTCCTCCAGCAGCCGGATGCCAGGGATCTCCACCTTCAGCACGACGGCCTCGACATCCCGGGTCAGCACCAGGTTGCTACCGCCGCCCAGCACGAACTTCGGGGCGCGGCCGAGCTCCGGGTGGTCGACGACACGGCGCACGTCGGCCGCCTCGCGGATGCGCACCAGGCGGCGCGCGACGGCCGGCAGCGCGAAGCTGTTGTAGGGCTTGAGGTTGACGTCGGTCTCGATCTGGAGGCCGGGGGCTTCGTTCGGGGGGGGCGAGGCGGTGGCGGACATGGGACACTTTTGGATGGCTTGCGCGGCGCGCAGGCATCAAAATTTTCGCAGACAGCTTTACCCGGACCTCATATGCCCAGCTTCGACACCGTTCTCGAACCCGACCACGTCAAGATCCGCAATGGCGTGGACAACAGCATCAAGGAGATTGGCACCCGCTTCGACTTCAAGGGCACGGGCGCCAAGGTCGAGCTCAAGGACAAGGAAATCCACACCACCGGCGACAGCGAGTTCCAGCTCGAACAGATCGAGGCCGTGCTCTACGGCAAGCTGACCAAGCAGGACGTCGTCATCAGCTTCCTCGACAAGGCCGAGAAGGTCGACAAGCTGGGCGGCGACAAGGTGCGCCAGGTCTACAAGATCAAGGAAGGCATCGAGGCAGCCCTCGCCAAGAAGATCGTCACCTCGCTGAAGGACAGCAAGCTCAAGGTCCAGGCCAGCATCCAGGGTGATGCGGTGCGCGTGACCGGCAAGAACCGCGACGACCTGCAGGCAGCCATCGCCCACCTGAAGAAGAGCTTCAGCGACACGCCGCTGACCTACAACAACTTCCGCGACTGAGCATGCACCGCCTCGCGCCGTTGCTGCTGGCATGCGGCCTGGCGACCGCCCAGGTGCAGTCGCCCGGCCAGGTGCAGCTCAACGGCATGCTGGGCAGCCGGGCGGCCCTGCTCATCATCGACGGTGAACCGCGCACCGTCGCCGTCGGCGACACGGCGATGGGCGTCAGGCTCATCGCGCTGGAGGAAGGCCGCGCCGTCGTCGAGTACGGCGGCCGGCGCCAGACACTGGCCCTGGGCGCCTCGCCAGGCCGTGTCGTCGCACAAGTCGTCGAGCCTCCTCGCCAGATCGTGCTGCCCATGGGCGGCGGCGGCCATTACACGACCATGGGCACGATCAACGGCCAGGTCACGAGCTTTCTCGTCGACACCGGCGCCACCAACGTGTCCATCAGCCAGGTCGAGGCTGAGAAGCTGGGTCTGCGCTACATGTACGGCAAGCGCGTCGTCACGCAGACCGCCAACGGCATCGTGCCGGCCTACCAACTCCAGCTCAGCAGCGTGCGGATCGGAGATCTGGAGGTGCGCGACGTCGACGCCATCGTCATCCCCGGCGTCATGAGCCATGTGCTGCTGGGCAACAGCTTCCTGAACCGCTTCCGGATGCGGCGCGATAACGACACCATGACGCTGGAACTGCGCTACTGATCGCCGCTGACGGCCTTCTGCAAGAATCCGGCGCTCACTCTCGCCGGCCCGTCCAGATGACCCGTCACCACGCTCTGCTATCCAGCCTGCTGGCCGCCCTGCTGACCGCCGGCGCATTCGCGGCCCCGGCCCCGGACGCCGCCAAGGCCGCGCGCTTCTACGAAGACGCGTTGCAGCGCTACGAGAAGCACGACATCCCCGGCGCCATCATCCAGCTCAAGAACGCGCTGCAGGCCGACAAGAGCCAGTTGCCCGTGCATGTGCTGCTGGGCAAGGCCCTGCTGGCCAACAGCGAGCCGGCGGCGGCGGCGTTCGAGCTCGGCGAGGCCATACGCCTGGGCGTCAACCGCGCCGAGGTCGCCGTCGCCCTCGCCATGGCCCTGAATGCCCAGGGCAAGCAGCCGCAGATGCTGGATGACCCGCGCCTGCAGCCCGCCGGTCTGCCGCCGGGCATCCGGCTGCAGCTGATGCTGGAGCGCGCGCTGGCCCAGTCCGACATGGGCGACACCAAGGCAGCGCTTGCCAGTGTCCTGGAGGCCCGCGCCCTCAACCCCGGCGACGTGAACGGCTGGCTCGCGGAGGTGCCCCTGCGCGTGCGCAACCGCCAGTTCGCCGAGGCGCATGCCGCCGCCGACCAGGCCCTCAAGCTCGCGCCCGACAACGCAGAGGCGCTCTACCAGAAGGCCTCCATCCACCACGCCAATGGCCACATCGTCCAGGCCCTGGCAGGTTACGAGCGTGCCATCGCGGCCCAGCCCAGGCATGGCGAGTCCCATCTGGCGCGGGCCGGTCTGCTGGTCGACCTGGGCCGCGACGCCGACGCCCTGTCCGAGGTGAACGCCTTGCAGGCCCTCAAGCCCAACGACCCGCGCGGCGCCTATCTGCGTGCCGTGCTGGCCGAGCGCGCCAACGACAAGGCCGCCGCGCGCGCCGCGCTGAAGCGCATCACGGACCTGCTGGACCCCGTCCCCATCGAGTACATCCGCTACCGCACGCAGCTGCTCATGCTCAACGGCCTGGCGCATTACGACCTCGGCGAGCTGGAGAAGGCCAAGCCCTTCCTGGAACTCGCGGCGCGCCAGCAGCCCGGCAGCCCGCTGACCAAGTTGCTGGCCCAGATCGCGCTGAGCGAGCCCAATGTCGGCCGCGCCATCGAGCTGCTGGACGCCTACGTGAAGGCCCGCCCCGGCGACGGCCAGGCCTTGCTGATGCTGGCATCGGCGCACATGAGCCAGGGCCGGCATGCGCGCGCCACCGCGCTGATGCAGGAGGCGCTGCGCGCCAAGGACGCCCCCGAGTACCGCACGGCCCTGGGCCTGTCTCTGCTGCAGAGCGGCAAGATCGCGCCGGCCGCAGACGAGCTCGCCAGGGCCTACAAGGCCGACCCCAGGCAGACCTATGCCGGGCTGGCGCTGATCACCGTGTATCTGCGCGAGGGCCAGGTACCCAAGGCGCTGGCCGTCGCCGACACGCTGGCCCGCGCCAACCCGAACAACGCCACCGTCCTCATGGTCCAGGCCTATGCCAAGACCCAGGCCGGCGATGTGGCAGGCGGCCGCGCGGGCTACGAAAACGCCCTCAAGCTGGACCCCAGGCTGACGGAGGCCCGCCTCGGCCTCGTCCGCATCGACGCGGCGGCCGGCAACTTCGACGCCGCCAACAAGCGGCTGCGCGAAATGCTGAGGGGTGACGAACGCAACAGCACGGTGCTGTTCGAGCTGGCCCTGCTGCATGAGCGCCAAGGCAAGGACGACGAGGCGCTGAAATGGCTTGAAAGTGCCGCCGACGCCTCCGGCGCCCGCGACACCCGGGCCAACTTCGCCCTCGTCGCCTGGCATCTGCGCAAGGGCCAGCCGGCGCGCGCCTCCGATGCCGCCAAGATCCTGCTGGCCAAGCTGCCCGACGACGTCGAGGCCCTGCAGGCCTATGCCGGCGCCCAGGCCGCCAACGGCGACCCGGCAGGCGCCAAGTCGACGCTGACGCAGGCCGCGCGCCGGGCCGCGTTCGACTCGCCGCGGCTGCTCGAGGTCGCGCGCCAGCAGGTCGGCATCAAGGACTACGCCGCCGCTGCCTACAGCCTGGACAAGGCCCTCAGCGGCAGCCCCGACTTCATGCCGGCCATGGCCATGCTGTCCAGCATCGAGCTGGCCCAGGGCGATGCCGCCAAGGCCGAGCAGCGTGCCAGGCAGGTCATCCAGACGGCGCCCAAATCGGCCATGGGCTACAACCTGCTGGCGGAGGTCGCGCTCTATCGCGGCCAGGGCGCGGCCGCCGTCGACGCGCTGCGCAAGGCGCACGACATCGAGAAGTCCCAGGCCAGCCTCACGCGGCTGATGCAGGCCGTCGGCAACCAGAATGGCCCCAAGGCCGCCACCGACCTCGGCGAGGCCTGGCTCAAGCGCAACCCCGGCGACCTGGCCGTGCGCAGCGCCGTCGCCGAACAGGACCTGCGCGGCCGCGACTTCAAGTCGGCCCGCGCGCAGTACGAGGCCATCCTGAAGCAGCGCCCCAACCACGCCGAGACGCTGAACAACCTTGCCAACCTGCTGATGCTGACCCGGGACCCGGGTGCCTTGGCCATGGCGGAGCGTGCTTACAAGGTCGACACGCGCAACCCCAAGCTCATGGACACGGCGGGCTGGGCCAATCACCTGGCCGGCAATGGCGAACGGGCGCTGCAGCTGCTGCGCGAGGCGCGCCTGCGCGCGCCGGACGTGCCCGAGATCCGCTATCACCTCGCCGTGGTGCTGGCCAAGACGGGGCGCAAGGGCGAGGCCCGAGAGGAGCTGAATGCCGCGCTGCGGACCAACACGGGCTTCGCCGCGGCGGACGATGCCAAGAAATTACTGTCCACCCTCAACTGAGGGGGCCGAGGCCCTGGCGCCGGCGTCGGATGTTTTTACAATTTTTAGCACGCCAGACGTGGCAATTCGGCAAACGCTTGAGCGGCAAGGAATTTCTCGGACTGGCATTGAATCTGCTTGGCTTGTTCGAAATTTGACCGCCGGCTGGCGACTACCAAGGAAAACCGATGAACGTCCGCTCCATTCGCATGACCGCTCTCACGGCGCTCATCGCCGGTCTGGCCTGGAGCGGCGCCGCCCAGGCCTATTGGGGCCTGGACACCACGCCGACCGCAACGGTCAACGACAGCGCCGCGACGGCGCAGAACCCCTACACCGTCAAGATGTCGGGCTTCTACGTCAGCAACACGCTGAACGCCTCCAACAAGCTGTCCGGTAACTGGACCGCCGGCACGCTGACCCAGTACGCCGGCAACGGCCAGGGCATGAGCACCGGCACCGACTCCGGCTCGCCGTACCACGCGCTGGACAACAACGGCAACACCGAAGGCGTGCTGCTGTCCTTCAGTGCCTCCACGGTGCTGACCAGCATCGGCCTGGGCTACACGGCCACCACCGGCCCGGCCGAGTACGGCTGCGTCAGCAACGGCGCCGTCGTCGGCACGGTCCTCGGCAGCGCGGCCTGCAGCAAGGGCACCAAGACCAGCGACGTGACGGTCGACGTCTCCGTCTTCCGCTGGACCGGCACCAGCGCCCCGACGCTGGCTGGCACGGCCGCCGGCACGATGGGCGGCTGGGAGCTGGTCGGCAACTACGGCGACTTCATCCTGGACACGACCAACCCCTACAACCTGGTCAACAGCGCCGGCAAGACGTCCAGCTGGTGGCTGATCACGGCCTACAACAGCGGCTTCACGCAAAGCGCGGGCACCGAGAACCGCGGCACGCTGACCGATGGCGACGACTACTTCAAGCTGTACGCCGTGGCGGGCAACAAATGCACGGGCACCGTCAATGCAAACGGCGTCTGCGGCGGCACGACCACCAACGTGCCCGAGCCGGCCACGCTGGCCCTGGCCAGCGTCGCGCTGATCGGCGTGGCCGGCCTGCGCCGCCGCCAGCCCAAGGCCAACGCCTGACGCCGGCCCGGGCCCTGGCTCGAAAGGCTCCCTTCGGGGCCAATGCCAGTCAGCCAAGCCCGCAGAGAGGCCGACCCGATACAAGGGGAACGTGTTGAGCACGTTCCCCTTTTTGCTTGATGGGCCTGCTTGAGAGTGCGCTGCGCCAGCCCCTGCCCCGAGTTCCCGAGCGGCTCGATGAACTCAGCGCCTTGATCGATCCAAGCTGGATCAATCAGGCGCTGGCAGCCAGCGGGAAGGGCTCGATCCGCAGCCGCAAGCTGCCAGCCGAGCATGCCGTCTGGCTGGTGATTGGCCTGGCGCTGTTTCGCAACCGGCCGCTGTGGCAGGTGGTTGAGCAACTGGATCTGAGCCTGGACGGGCAACCGCTGCCTGCGCCCAGCGCCAGCGTGCAGGCTCGCCAGCGCCTGGGTGAAGAGCCTCTGGCCGAGTTGTCTGGCCTGTTGACCCGGGCTTGGAATCGTGCCCCGCGGCACGTGCACGGCGCGCCGCTGAGGGTGCTGGCCGTGGACGGCGTGGTGTGGCCGGCACCGGACACGCCAGACAACCGCGAGCAACTGGGCAGCTGCAGCACCCAGCACGGCCCGCTGCCCTGGCCACAGATCCGTGCGACCTGTCTGATGGACGCACGCAGCCATGAGCTGCTGGATGCCAAGCTTGGCGGCATGGCCTGCGGTGAGCTGGGTCTGGCGGCGCAGTTGCAAGGACGGGAGCATGCCCTGAGCCATGAACTCGCAAAGACTGTTCATGCTGACTTATTTGTCAATTAAGTCTACACTTACATACATTATGCGTAGAAGGGACCCGACCAGCGAACCCCTTGAGGTTACCCAGTTTGTGGGTGACGTTGGCGTACGCATCCGGGTAATGCGACTGGCACGAGGATTGACCCAGAAGGACTTGGCAGAGCGAGCTGACATCAGCCGACTGACTCTCATGGCCATCGAGGCTGGTTCGTTTGGCAGCAGGTTTGCAGATGTGGCCCGGTTGCTCTGGGTCTTGGATGACGTGAGCCTTCAGGCCTCGCTGGCCACGGCGGCCCAGGACCCGGCATATCAGGACGCTGTACGGGGAAACCTCCCGCGCTTCAAGAGCCGCAAGAAGGACCTCGAATGACACGCCGAGCTCCAGTGTTCCGATGGACTATCGACCAGGCGACAAAGACCCGCGTTCCGATCCGCGTTGGCGAGCTGACGCAGGAGTCTTCTCGGTGGGAGTTCGTGTTTGACCCTGATTATTTGGCGCGTGGCTCGGATGCATGGGAACTGGACCCCACCGGAATTCGCACGAAGCAGTGCTCCCCGTTCACGCGAGTTGGCTCCGTGCCCTTTCCTGTCTTTTGTGACGTGGCCCTCTCGGGATGGACCCTGGACCTTCTGAAGAAGAACGCTTCCCGAAGCGCTGAAGGTGAGGAGCCCTGGGGTTGGTGGGAGCGGCTGGTTTACGCTCCCGTCGACGGCTTTGGGGCCCTGTTCGTTGGAGACATTCAGGGACGACCGGACGCTATTGGCACCATTGCGCATGCGCTGCACAACCTGACCAGGGACTCGTTGACCGAAGGCCCGCTGGCCTCGTCGTCCGGAGCGATGGGAGGCGAGAGGCCAAAGGTCGCGCTGCACTTCGAACTCGAGGACGGACGCCTCGTGCCGACGTTGCTCAAGTTTGCGCTCCCAAACGAACGGTTTGACAGCGTCATCGCCGAGGCCACCGCGCTGACGCTAGCAGCTGGACTCGGGATGCAGGTGCCGTTCCATCAGGTGATGTGGTTTAACGACGTCCCGGCACTTGCCATTGAACGGTTCGACCGCCAAGGGGAGGACAAGCAGCTTTGGCACTGCGTGAGCGCTGCAACCGCGCTCGACCTTGTGCCAGGCGCTGACGTTGAGGACCCCAAGCAAAATTACGTCAGGCTTCGGTCCAAACTCAAACGCGTCGAAGACAGCCGCGAGCTGTTCGAACGCATCGTCCTGAACGGTGCGGTTGGCAACACCGACGACCATCCCTGGAATACCAGCCTGCGCCAGTTGGGCCCGGGAGATTGGGAGTTGTCGCCGTTGTACGACGTATTGCCGTTCTCTGAGCGGCAAGGCGTGCCGGCGTTCAGCATGGACCTGACCAAGAAGCGTCCTTCCCGCGCGGCCACGCGTGCCAACCTCGTGGCCGCAGGAAGGCAAATTGCTGCGCTTGATGAGAAGGACGTGCTTCAGCGAATTGACCGGACGACCACCTACGTTCGAGAGAACTGGCGAAAGGCCTTCGAGGCGCACAGCCGGCCCTCCAAGGAAGTTCCGGTCGAGGACTGGAAGCGCGTTTTCGAGCACGACTGGATTGCCCTTTAACGAGCAACGCGGAAGTCGCAACGGGTGCGCGATGTGCTCATGCTCGACTCACCTTCAGTCTTGCCGTTGGTGCCTGGAGGACCGGCAACTGAAACCCAGCGCTCGCGGCCGCAGGGCTTCGACGGCCCTGGCGTAAAGCTTCCATGACCGCACCAGGAGGGCTTGAGACCCTTCCGAGGCGTCGCCGCCACGAACTTGCCTGTCCGGCCGGCTCCGCCGCCCAGGCCCTCAACCGGCGGAGTTCTGGGCCACCTGCATCGCGGCCCTGTCCCTGGCCGGACAGCCGGGATGCGAACGACCGTGCTAAAAAGCCCGGCATTCCCATCACGACGACACAGCGAGACATGGACCTCAACTTCACCGAGGCGGAGCTGGCCTTCCGCACCGAGGTACGCGACTGGGTGCGGGCCAACCTGCCGTCCGACATCGCCCACAAGGTGCGGCATGCGCTGCGCCTGAGCAAGGACGACCTGCAGCGCTGGGCCAAGATCCTGGGCGCCAAGGGCTGGCATGGCTGGGCCTGGCCCAAGCAGTTCGGCGGCCCGGGCTGGAACGCCGTGCAGCGCCACCTGTTCGAGGAGGAATGCGCCCTCGCCTGCGCACCACGCATCGTGCCCTTCGGCCCGGTGATGGTGGCACCGGTCATCATGGCCTTCGGCACGCCCGAGCAGCAACAGCGCTTCCTGCCGGGCATCATGAGCGGCGAGGTCTGGTGGAGCCAGGGCTACAGCGAACCCGGCTCGGGCTCGGACCTGGCCTCACTGAAGTGCCGCGCCGAGCGCCAGGGCGACAAGTACATCGTCAACGGCCAGAAGACCTGGACCACGCTGGGCCAGTACGGCGACTGGATCTTCTGCCTGGTGCGCACCTCCACCGAGGGCAAGCCGCAGACCGGCATCAGCTTCCTGCTGATCGACATGAAGTCGCCCGGCGTGAGCGTCAAGCCCATCATCATGCTGGACGGCGAGCACGAGGTGAACGAAGTCTGGTTCGACAACGTCGAGGTGCCGGCGGAGAACCTGATCGGCGAGGAGAACAAGGGCTGGACCTATGCCAAGCACCTGCTCTCGCACGAGCGCACCAATATCGCCGACGTGAACCGCGCCAAGCGCGAGCTGGAGCGGCTCAAGCGCATCGCCAAGGCCGAGGGCCTGCTGGACGATGCCCGCTTCCGCGACCAGATCGCACTGTGCGAGGTGGACGTCGTCGCGCTGGAGATGATGGTGCTGCGCGTGCTGTCCGGCGAGCGCAGCGGCAAGCAGCCACTGGACGTCGCCGGCCTCCTGAAGATCCGCGGCAGCGAGCTGCAGCAGCGCTACACCGAGTTGATGATGCTGGCCGGCGGCCCTATGGCCCTGCCCTACATCCACGAGGCCATGGAGGCCGGCTGGCAGGGCGACCAATGGCTGGGCGGCGCGTGGATGGGCGGGGCCTCGCACGCCATCCCGCTGACGGGCAACTACCTCAACGTCCGCAAGACGACGATCTATGGCGGGTCCAACGAAGTGCAGCGCAACATCGTCGCGCAGACCGTGCTCGGCTGACAGGGAGACAGAGATGGATTTCGATTTCAGCGAAGACCAGCAGGCCTTGCGAGACGCCGTGCGCCGCTTCATCGACAAGGACTACGGTTTCGAGCGTCGCACGCGGATCGCGCGCGCCGGCGGCTTCGACCGCGACGCCTGGCAAGGCCTGGCGGGCCTGGGGCTGACCGCGCTGGCCGTGCCCGAGGCCCACGGCGGCCTGGGCTTCGGTGCCGTCGAGGCGATGGTGGTCATGGAGGAGCTGGGCCGCGGCCTCGTGCTTGAGCCGGTCGCCCAGGGCGCGCTGATCGCGCCGGCGCTGCTGCGGCAGGCGCCCGACGAGCTGCAGGCGGCCTGGCTGCCGCGCATCGCCGGCGGCGAGGCCCTGGTGGTGCTGGCCCATCAGGAAGCCAAGTCACGCTACCGGCTGAACCGGGTCGCCACGCGCGTCGTCGACGGCAGGCTGAGCGGCGTGAAGAGCCTGGTGCCGGCCGGCGACATCGCCGACGCGTTCATCGTGCCGGCCCGCGTCGCCGGCGCCGATGACGCCCGGGACGGCATCGCCCTCTACCTCGTCGAGCGCTCGGCGGCCGGCGTGCACACGCGGCCCTATTCGCTCCACGACGGCTCGCGTGCCGCCGAGGTGCACCTCGACAACACGCCCGCCCAGCTCATCGCCGGCCCCGAGCAGGGCCTGGCGCTGCTGGAGCTTGCCGCCGACATCGGCATCGCCGCGCAGGCCGCCGAGGCCGTCGGCGTGATGGAGCGCTACCTCGCGCTGACCGTCGACTACCTGAACACGCGCAAACAGTTCGGCGTCGCTATCGCCAGCTTCCAGGCACTGCGCCACCGCACGGCCGACGCGAAGATGCAGCTGGAGCTGGCCCGCTCCATGAGCTATTACGCCACGCTGCGCCTGGGCGACGCGGAGCCGGTGCGCCGCCGCGCGCTCTCGCAGGCCAAGGTGCAGCTCGGCAACGCCATGCGCTTCGTCGGCCAGCAATGCACGCAGATGCACGGCGGCATCGGCGTCACCGACGAATATGCCGGCAGCCATTACTTCAAGCGCCTGACCGTCATGGAGATGCAGTGGGGCGACACCCTGCACCACCTCGGCGAAGTCAGCGCGCGGATGCAGGACACTGCGGGGGTGTTCGCCTAACCTTGGAGACCGCCCGATGAAAGCACCCGTCCTCCTCCTGCTGCTCGCCGGCCTGGCGGGCCTCGCCCATGCCCAGGCGATGAAGCCCGGCCTGTGGGAGCTGAAGCAGACGCCCCAACTCGACCCCGAGCGCCAGGCCCAGATGGCGCAGGCGCAGAAGGCCATGGAGAGCATGTCGCCCGAGCAGCGCAAGATGATGGAGAGCATGATGGGCCAGCATGGCGTCAGCATGGGCTTCTCCGGCGGCGCGATCACGATCAAGGCCTGCATCACGAAGGAGCAGGCCGAGCGCAACATGACGCCGACCGGCGAACGCGGCAACTGCACGCACAACAGCCAGCGCAGCGGCAACGTCATCAAGACCCGCTTCGTCTGCACCGACCCGGTCGGCGAAGGCGAGAGCACGGTCACGCTCAAGGGCGGCGATGGCTTCAGCAACCAGGTCCGGATCACCCGGCAGCGCAACGGCAAGACCGAGACGACGACGATGAGCGGCGAGGGCCGCTGGCTGGGCAGCGACTGCGGTGACATCAAGCCGATGAAGGACCAGGCCAAGCCTTGAAACAGCGTCTCTCGCAAATTCTCTTCAGCCAGGGCTTCGGCACTCGCAGGCTGTGTGCAGGACTGGTCTGGAACGGTGAGGTGTCCGTCGGCGGTGCGGTCGTCGACGACCCCGATGCCGAGTTCGAAACCCAGGGCCTGCGCTTCACGGTCGACGGCCGGGAATGGCCCTGCTTCGACAAGGCACTCATCCTGCTGCACAAGCCGGCCGGCTACGAGTGCTCCCAAAAGCCCAAGCACCACCCCAGCGTCATGAGCCTGCTGCCCGCGCCGCTTCGCGAGCGCGGCGTGCAACCCATAGGCCGGCTGGACGAAGACACCACAGGCCTGCTGCTGCTGACCGATGACGGCGCCCTGATCCACAAGCTGACATCTCCCAAGCACCATGTGCCCAAGGTCTACGAGGCCCGCTGCAAGCATCCGCTGACGGCGGCAATGGCCGAGCAGCTGCTGGCCGGCGTCGAGCTCAAGGAGCCCGAAGGCAAGTTCCAGCGCCCGCCCGAGATCAGCAAGGTCGAAGCCGCCGAAATCGTCGACGAAACGCTGCTGCGCCTGACATTGCTGGAGGGCAAGTACCACCAGGTCAAGCGCATGGTCGCGGCGGTGGGCAATCGCGTCGAGGCCTTGCACCGGCCGCGCTTCGGCGCGCTGGGCTTGCCGGAGGATCTGAAGCCGGGCGAATGGCGCTGGGTCGCGAGCCCCTCCGAAGTCTGGGCCTGACAATCTCGCCCATGCGAGTTTTCAGAGGTTTCCACCACCCCGGCATCGCGCCTGCCTGCGCGCTGACCATAGGCAACTTCGACGGCGTGCACCGCGGTCACCAGGCCATGCTGGCACTGCTGCAGTCCGAGGCCCGCCACCGCGGCCTGCCCACCTGCGTGCTGACCTTCGAGCCGCACCCGCGCGACTTCTTCGCCGCCAGGCTGGGCAAGCCCGAGCTGGCGCCGGCCCGCATCGCGACGCTGCGCGACAAGCTGGTCGAGCTGGAGCGCTGCGGCATCGACCAGGTCGTCATCCTGCCCTTCGACGACAAGCTGGCCACGTTGCCGGCGCAGGACTTCATCCGCCAGGTCCTGGTCGACGGCCTGCACGCGCGCTACGTGCTCGTTGGCGACGACTTCCGCTTCGGCGCCAAGCGTCAGGGCGACTACGCCACGCTGGACGCGGCCGGCCAGGCGCGCGGCTTCGACGTCGCCCGCATGATGAGCTACGAGGTGCACGGCCTGCGCGTCAGCAGCTCGGCCGTGCGCGAGGCGCTCGCCGCGGGCGACATGGCCGCCGCCACCGCGCTGCTGGGTCGCCCCTATGCCATCTCGGGCCATGTCACGCATGGCCGCAAGCTCGGGCGCCAGCTCGGCGAGACCCGCGACGGCGCCGGCGACGGCTTTCGCACGCTGAACCTGCGCTTCACGCATGACAAGCCCGCAGCGGGAGGCATCTTCGCGGTGCTCGTCCACGGCCTGACACCCGAACCGCTGCCCGGCGTCGCCAGCCTGGGCCGCCGGCCCACGGTGGAGGACGCCGGCCGCGTGCTGCTCGAAGTCCATTGCCTGCACTGGCCACTGTGCCAGGAAGGGGGCTACGGTAAACTCGCCCGCGTGGAACTGCTGCACAAACTCCGCGACGAAGCCAAGTACGACGGGCTGGATGCGCTCACGGCCGCCATCGCCGCCGACACCGAGGCCGCGCGCAGCTTCCTGGCCACCCACGCCGCCCAGCGCCGCCAGACCACGCGCGACCGAATTTGAAGCGGCTCCCCGCCGCTCATCGCTGTCGCCCTCCCCGCTTCTCGATCGCCAGGCCCGCCGCCTGGCCGCACGCCATGACCACCCCGGACTACCGCTCCACGCTGAACCTGCCCGAGACCTCCTTCCCGATGCGCGGCGACCTGCCCAAGCGCGAGCCGGGCTGGATCCAGGAATGGGAGGAACATGGCGTCTACAAGAAGCTGCGCGACGCGCGCTGCGGCAAGCCGAAGTTCGTGCTGCACGACGGCCCGCCCTATGCGAACGGCCAGATCCACATGGGCCACGCGGTCAACAAGATCCTGAAGGACATGGTCGTCAAGGCGCGCCAGTTGGCGGGCTTCGATGCCGGCTACATCCCCGGCTGGGACTGCCACGGCCTGCCCATCGAGAACCAGATCGAGAAGACCTTCGGCCGCGGCCTGCCGCGCGACGAAGTGCAGGCCAAGAGCCGCGCCTATGCGGCCCAGCAGATCGAGCAGCAGCGCGCCGACTTCAAGCGCCTCGGCGTGCTGGGCGAATGGGACCGGCCCTACAAGACGATGGACTTCGGCAACGAGGCCGGTGAGATCCGAGTGCTGAAGCGCCTGTTCGAGCGCGGCTTCGTCTACCGCGGCCTCAAGCCGGTCTACTGGTGCTTCGACTGCGGCTCCTCGCTGGCCGAGTTCGAGATCGAGTACGCCGACAAGCAGTCGCCGGCCGTCGACGTGGCCTTCCTGAGCGCCGAGCCGACCAGGCTCGCGGCGGCCTTCGGCGTCGCCCCGCTGGCCAAGGATGCCTTCACCGTCATCTGGACGACCACGCCGTGGACCATCCCGGCCAACCAGGCGCTCAACCTCAACCCCGAGCTGCCCTATGCGCTGGTCGACACGCCCAAGGGCTATTTCGTCGTCGCCGAGGCGCTGGTGGAGAAGTGCCTGGCGCGCTGGCAACTGGAAGGCAGCGTCGTGGCCGTCGTGCCGGGTCGCAAGCTGGAGCTGCTGAAGTTCAAGCACCCGCTGGCCCATGTGCACCCAGGCTATGACCGCGAAAGCCCGGTGTATCTCGCCGACTACGCAACCGCCGATGACGGCACCGGCGTCGTCCACTCCGCGCCCGCCTACGGCCTGGACGACTTCCAGTCCTGCGTCGCCCATGGCCTGGCCTTCGACGACATCCTGAACCCCGTGCAGGGCAACGGCACCTATGCCGCCGACCTGCCGCTGTTCGGCGGCCAGCACATCTGGAAGGCCAACGCCGCCATCGCGCAAACGCTGCTGGACAACGGACGGCTGCTGGCCCAGTCCAAGCTGACGCACAGCTACCCGCATTGCTGGCGCCACAAGTCGCCCGTCATCTACCGCGCCGCAGCCCAGTGGTTCGTGCGCATGGACGAGGGCGAGGGCCTGTTCACCGTCGACAAGGCGCCCGACACGCTGCGCCGGACGGCGCTGGCCGCCATCGAGGCGACGAGCTTCTATCCCGAGAACGGCCGTGCCCGCCTGCACGACATGATCTCCGGCCGGCCCGACTGGTGCATCTCGCGCCAGCGCTCCTGGGGCGTGCCGCTGCCCGTCTTCCTGCACAAGGACACGGGCGAAGCCCACCCGAACACGCTGGAGTTCATCGAACGTGCCGCCCAGCTCGTCGAGCAAGGCGGCGTGGAGGCCTGGGCTCAGCTGGACGCCCGCGAATGGCTGGGCGACGAGGCCGTGCAGTACACCAAGGGCAACGACATCCTGGACGTCTGGTTCGACTCCGGCTCGACCTTCCAGCATGTGCTCAAGGGCAGCCATGCCGGCGCCGCCCACGAGACCGGCCCCGAGGCCGACCTCTACCTCGAAGGCCATGACCAGCATCGCGGCTGGTTCCACAGCTCGCTGCTGCTGTCCTGCGCAGTTCAGGGCCGGGCGCCCTACCGCGGCCTGCTGACCCACGGCTTCACCGTGGACAGCCAGGGCCGCAAGATGAGCAAGTCGCTGGGCAACGGCATCCAGCCGCAAGAGGTCAGCCAGAAGCTGGGCGCCGAGATCATCCGGCTGTGGGTTGCGGCTTCGGACTATTCCGGAGACATCGCCGGTGACGACAAGATCCTCGCCCGCGTCGTCGACGGTTACCGCCGCATCCGCAACACGCTGCGTTTCCTGCTGGCCAACGTCAGCGACTTCGATCCCGCCACGGACACCGTCGTGCCCGCTGAACTGCTGGAGGTGGACCGCTATGCGCTGGCCCGCGCGGCCGAGCTGCAGGCCGACATCCTGGCCCACTTCGAGCGCTACGAGTTCCATCCGGTCGTCGCCAAGCTGCAGGTCTACTGCTCCGAGGACCTGGGCGCCTTCTATCTGGACGTGCTGAAGGACCGTCTCTACACGACCGCGCCCAAGTCGCTGGCGCGCCGCTCGGCCCAGACGGCCCTGTGGCAGATCACCCAGGCCATGCTGCGCTGGATGGCGCCCTTCCTGAGCTTCACGGCCGAGGAGGCCTGGAAGATCTTTGCCGCCAAGAAGGCCGGCGAGAGCATCTTCACGGAGACCTACTGGGACTTCGGCGCCACCGATGCGGGCCTGATCGCGAAGTGGAACCGCATCCACGAGATCCGCGACGAGGTCAACAAGGCCATCGAGGCCGTGCGCGTGACCGGCGCCGTCGGCGCCTCGCTGCAGGCCGAGCTGACGCTGCAGGTCAACGAACAGGACGAGGCCCTGCTGCGCAGCCTGGGCGAAGACCTGCGCTTCGTCTTCATCACTTCCGCGGTCAAGCTGGTGTCCGCCACCGACCTGGGTGTCGTCGTCACGCCCAGCGCCCACGCCAAATGCGAGCGCTGCTGGCATTACCGTGCCGACGTGGGCAGCGTTGCCGCTCACCCGACGCTGTGCGGGCGTTGTGACAGCAACCTGTACGGTGCGGGCGAGACCCGCACCGTCGCCTGAGCCGGATCAGGGGAAGGCCGGGACGTTGGGTTCCCTGCCTTCAAAATGCGCCTCGGGATGGGTACGGTGGAGCAGCCGCTCGATCTCGCTCACCCGGGTGCGCGGCACATCGACGATGAGCAGGTAGTGCCCATCACCTATGGCCTGATCGAAGCGTTTCAGGCGCCGGCTCGGCGTCGAGCTGCCGATCATGCTGGCCGACCAGGTGCCCAGCATGGCGCCCACCGCGGCCAGTCCGATGACCAGCGCCGCGGGCGAGGCCGGGCCGAAGGCGAAGGCCGCCGCCACGCCGCCCGCCGCGCCCAGGCCCGAGCCAATCAGCGCCCCGTACTGCGCCGCCTCGACAAGGTCGGAGGTCTGCAGCACGTTGGCCGCATGCAGTCCCTCCATGGGCGCGCCCTCGGCAGCCACGAAATGGATGTAGTGCTCCGTGATGCGGGCGAGCAACAGCTCGTCCATCGTCCGCCGTGCACTGCCCAGGTCGGGCAGCAGCCAGTAGATGCGCTTTCGCATGGCTTCCTCCAATGGGAAGAGAGAGTCTTGCTTCTACCCCGCTTCGCCCCCGCCCACAAGCCCGGGGCCGGTGGCAAGTTACATTGACGCCCCGCGCATCGCGACCCGACCCATGCCCTCTCGTTCATCCTCCTCTACCGGCCTGACGGCCTGGCTGCTGATCGCCGCCGTCATCATCGTGGCCGACCAGTTCACCAAGATCCTGATCCTCGGCGCCTTCCGGCTGGGCGATGTGCATCCTGTCACCGGTTTTTTCAACCTTGTGCGCGCCCACAACTACGGCGCTGCTTTCAGCTTCCTGCACGGCGCCTCCGGCTGGCAGCGCTGGTTCTTCCTCGCGCTGGGTCTGGCCGCGGCCGGCTTCATCGTCTGGATGTTGCGCCGCCACGGCCACCAGAAGCTGTTTTCCTGTGCGCTGACGCTGATCCTTGGCGGCGCCCTGGGCAACGTCATCGACCGGGCCATCCACGGCTATGTCGTCGACTTCATCCAGGTTCATGCCGGCGGCTGGTATTTCCCCGCCTTCAACGTCGCAGACAGTGCGATCACCATCGGTGCCATCCTGTTGGTCCTCGATGAATTGCGCCGTGTCCGACGCACCTGAGCCGCCCTCACAGCATTACACGCCCTACGTTCCCGAGCCCGCCGTCGAGCTCGGCCCGCCGCTGCAGCACCTGCCCCTGTCGGCGCCGCTGCGCTGGCTGAGGCTGGGCTGGGCCGACCTGCGGCGCGCACCGGGCATAGGCACCTTCTTCGGCACCTGCTTCGCGCTGATGGGCCTGGCCGTGCTGGCCGTGTTCCGTCATGCCCCCATCTACACGCTGGTGCTGTGCGCCGGCTTCCTGCTGCTGGGGCCGCTGCTGTGCCTGGGCCTCTACCAAGTCAGCCTGCGCCTGGAGCGGCAAGAACGGCCCAGCATCGAGGACTCGCTGGGTGCCTGGCTGGCCAACGTCCGGCAGATCGCGATTTTCGGCTTCATGCTGCTCATCCTGGAGATGCTGTGGGGGCGCGCGGCCCTGGTCGTCTTCGCCGTCAGCTTCGACGGCATGCCGGACTTCGCCGGCTCGCTGCGGCAACTGCTCAATCCCCACAACCTGGGCTTCATCGTCGCCTACCTGGCCGTCGCCGCCGTCTTCGCCGGCCTGATCTTCGCCATCAGCGTCATCGCCATGCCATTGCTGCTGGACCGCGACACCGACGCCGTCACCGCCGCCCTGGCCAGCCTCAAGCTCTGCCTGACACAGCCCCTGGTCATGCTGTTCTGGGGGCTGCTCGTGACGGTGCTGATCGTGGGGGCCATGCTGCCGTACTTCGTCGGCCTCGTCGTCGTCGGCCCCTGGCTGGGCCATGCCAGCTGGCATGCCTACCGCGCCGCCATGGGCCCGCCCGGCGCGTGTTAGCGCAGTAGTTCACGCGCCTTCGCCGCGCCGAACGGTGACAATCGCGCGCCGCTTCCCGCCCCCCATGCTCCTCGACTTCGCCAGCCTGAGCCACTACGACTGGCTCGACGTCCCCCTGTGGGTCTTCGACCCCGAGCACCAGCGCAACCTCTGGGCCAATGCCGCAGCCCTGCGGTTCTGGCATGCGGACAGCGCTGAGGAGTTCCTGTCGCGTGACTTCTCCGAGCACGGCGAGACCGTGCGGGAACGCCTGGCCGTCACGGCGGCCGACCATGCCCAGGGCAAGATCGTCCGCGAGCAGTGGACCCTCTACCCCAAGGGCGAGCCGACGACGGTGATGCTGGTCTCGCGCGGCATACGCACGCCCGAACGCCGCCAGGTCATGCTGTTCGCGGCCGACTCGCTCGGCGGCGGCGCCGACCTCTCCATGCTGCGCGGCGTCGAGGCGCTGCAGCACACCTCCGTGCGCATCGCCGTGTTCGGCCTGCTGGGCGCGAGCACTGGCGAACTGCTGATGCGCAACCCCGCAGCGGCCCTCACCTTCGGCGATACGCAGCCACCCGCTGGCGGCAGCGAGTTCACCCGCCTGTTCGCCCACGCCCACGACGCCGACAGCATCCTGCGCCGCGTGCTGCGCGGCGAGACCTGCCGCCAGGACGTCGAGCTGCAGACCCTGAGCGGACTTTGCTGGCATGCGCTGGACGCCCGCCCCATGCGCGACCCCGTCACCGGCGATACCGTCATGCTCTTCAACGCGCGTGACATCGCCGACCTCAAGGCCAGCCAGGTTGCCCTCGTCGCCGCGCGCGAGGCGGCCGAGACCGCCAGCCAGGCCAAGAGCTCCTTCCTGGCCAACATGAGCCACGAGATCCGCACGCCGATGAACGGCGTGCTGGGCCTGACCGAGCTCGTGCTGCAGACCGAGCTCGACGAGCGCCAGCACCGCTTCATCAGCATGGCCCACCAGTCCGCCAAGGGGCTGATGACCATCATCAACGACTTGCTGGACGTGGCCAAGATCGAGGCCGGGCGCATCGTCATCGAGGAAACGCCGTTCAGCCTGCACGACTGCCTGGGCGAGGCGCTGCAGCCGCTGCTGCTGCAGGCCCATGAAAAACACATCCGCCTGCACACCCGCGTGCAGCCCGGCGTGCCGTCCTGGATCGTGGGCGATGCGCTGCGCCTGCGCCAGGTGCTCATCAACCTGGTCGGCAATGCGCTGAAGTTCACCGAGCATGGCGACGTGCGCATAGAGATCGCGCTGGCGGAGGTGAGGGAGGACGACCCGCCCGCGCGGCTGCGCCTGCGCGGCTCCGTGGTGGATACCGGCATCGGCATGACGCGTGACCAGATCGCGCAGATCTTCGACCCCTTCACGCAGGCCGACGGCAGCATCACGCGGCGCTACGGCGGCACCGGCCTGGGCCTGACCATCGTGCAGCGCCTGGTGGCGCTGATGGGCGGCAGTGTGGACGTCGAGAGCGAGCCCGGCGTCGGCTCCTCTTTCAACTTCGAGGTCGTGCTGCGCCGCGTCATCTGAGAATCCGGGTTAGGGCCGCGTTTTCGCACCTCTGTCATCGCCGCGATGACATACTCAGTCGCAACGTTTGCCACCGAGGTCGTCCATGCTGCTCAAGCCCGCCCTGGTCTCTGCCGCGCTGCTGCTCGCCAGCACCCTTGCTGCCGCCGCCACGCCGATCACGCTGACCTCCAACGGTCCCAACCAGTGGTCCGGCAGCTTCTCCGCCGCCAGCACCGGCGCCAACACCTTCACGCTGGATCTCTCCAGCCTGTCGGGCTGGACGGCCATCGACCTGAACGCCGTCATCACCGCCAACTTCGCGGGCGGCAGCGGCTTCGACGTCACCGGCGTCACCTTTGACGGCAATACCTTCACGCCCGATGTCAACCTGACCCTGCCCGGCGGCATCGGCCTCGACGCCTGGACCTACACGGCCAGCAACCTGACGCCCAGTCTGCACACGCTGGTCGTCACCGGCAACCTGATCGGCGGCACGGTCGGCTTCACCGGCTCGCTCAACATCCAGGCCCAGCCGGTGCCCGAGCCCGAAAGCTATGCGCTGATGCTGCTGGGCCTCGCCGCCGTCGGTGCCATCGCGCGCCGCCGCAGCAGCCGCTGACCGGCGGCAGTCGCTCTGACCCAGGCCGGCCATGCGCCGGCCTGGCCGTTTTCAGGGCCGCAGTATGGCGCTGCCGGTCAGCCGGCGGGCTTCCAGATCGCGGTGCGCCTCGGCCACCTCGGCCAGTGCGTAGCGCTTGTCGATGCGGATCTTGACCTGGCCGCTGGACACCATGCCGAAGAGCTCGTCGCCCATGGCCTGCGCGGCCTCCTGCGTCGCGATATGGGTGAAGAGGGTGGGCCGCGTCACGTAGACCGACCCCTTGGCCGCGAGCGTGCCGATGTTGATCGGCGCCACCGGCCCCGAGGCCGCGCCGAAGCTGGCCAGCAGGCCAAAGGGCGCCAGGCAGTTCAGCGAGCCCTCCCAGGTGTCCGCGCCCACCGAGTCGTAGACCACCTTCACGCCGCGGCCGCCGGTGATGTCGCGCACCCGCGCCGCGAAATCCTCGCTGCGGTAGTTGATCGCATGCGCTGCGCCGCTCTGCAGCGCAAGCTGGCATTTCTCGGCGCTGCCCGCGGTGCCGATCAGTTGCAGGCCCAACGCTCGAGCCCATTGGCAGGCGATCAGGCCCACACCCCCGGCCGCCGCGTGGAAGAGCACGAAGTCGCCCGCCCGCAGCCCGCCCTGGGGCAGGGTCTTGCGCAGCAGGTACTGCACCGTCAGCCCCTTGAGCATCATGGCCGCCCCGGTCTCGAAGTCGATGGCATCAGGCAGCTTGAGCACGGCCTTGGCCGGCATCACGCGCGCCGTCGCATAGGCGCCCGGCGGCTGGCTGGCATAGGCCGCGCGGTCGCCCGCCTTCAGGTGGGTCACGCCCTCTCCAACCGCCTCCACGACGCCCGCGCCCTCCATGCCCAGCCGCGCCGGCAGCGGCAGCGGGTAGCTGCCGTTGCGGTGGTAGACATCGATGTAGTTGAGCCCGCAGGCCTCGTGGCGGATGCGGATCTCGCCCGGCCCGGGCGCGCCGACCTCCACGTCCACCAGCTTCATCTGCTCCGGCCCGCCCGGGGCGTCAATCACCACGGCCTTCTCATTCATCACGGCGCTCCTTGTTGCGTTGTCGGCTATCGTGCCAGCCCTTTGCCCCGCGCGCGCCGCCCGATGAAGCTGACCCCACGCCTCGCCCTGCTGTTGACGCTGCCGCCCCTGCTGTGGGCCGGCAATGCGGTCGTCGGCCGGCTGGTGCGCGACGACATCCCGCCGATGGCGCTGAACGGGCTGCGCTGGCTGCTGGCCTTCGCGCTGCTCGCGCCGCTGGCGCGCCGGCTGCTGACCCGCCCCGGCGACGCGCTAAGGCGCTGGCGCGGCCTGGCCTGGCTGGGTTTCCTCGGCATGGGCTGCTACAACGCGCTGCAATACCTGGCCCTGCACACCTCGTCGCCGCTGAACGTCACGCTGATCACGGCCAGCATGCCGGTCTGGATGCTGGGCGTGGGCGCCGTCTGCTACGGAGTCAGGCCGCGGCGGCGCCAGTTGGCCGGCGCAGCGCTGTCGCTGGCCGGCGTGGCGGTCGTCATTGCGCGTGGCGACCCCGCGGCACTGCTGGCCGTGCATTTCGTGCCTGGAGACCTGCTGATGCTGGTGGCCATCTTCACCTGGGCCGTCTACTCCTGGATGCTGGCGCGTCCGGCGCCGGGGCTGCGCCCCGGCGAACGACCGGACTGGAACTGGGCCGAGGCGCTGATGGCCCAGCTGATGTTCGGCGTCGTCTTCTCGGGCGTGGCGGCCGGTGCGGAGCAGTTCGTCGCGCCGGCGGCCATCCACTGGAGTCCCACCCTCGTCGCGGTGCTGGCCTATGTCGCCATCGGCCCCTCGCTGATCGCCTACCGCTGCTGGGGCCTGGGCGTAGCCGAGGCCGGGCCGGCGCTGGCCGGCTTCTTCGTCAACCTCACCCCGGTGTTCGCGGCCGTCATCTCGGCCGCCCTGCTGGGCCTGGCGCCAGCCTGGTACCACGGCGTGGCCTTCGCGCTGATCGCCGCGGGCATCCTGGTCTCGTCGCGCTGATGCGGGTGCTGCACGCCGACGACCGTCTGGTCGTCATCGACAAGCCGGCAGGCCTGCTCAGCGTGCCGGGGCGTACCGAGCCCGACTGTGCCAGCGCCCGCGTGCAGGCGCTCTTCGCCGACGCGCTGATCGTGCATCGCCTCGACCAGGCCACCTCCGGCCTGCTGCTGTTCGCCCGCGGCGTCGAGGCCCAGCGCGAGCTCAGCGCCGACTTCGCCGAGCGCCGCGTCGGCAAGGTCTACATCGCCGTCGTCGCAGGCCACCTGGAAGGCGAAGGTCACATCGACCTCCCGCTGGCGGCGGACTGGCCCAACCGGCCGCGCCAGCAGGTTGACCATACACGCGGCAAACCGTCGCAGACGCGCTGGCGCGCGCTGGCCCATGAGGGCGGGCACACCCGCGTCGCGCTGGAGCCGCTGACCGGCCGCAGCCACCAACTGCGCGTCCACATGGCTGCGCTGGGCCATGCCATCCTTGGCGACACGCTGTATGCCCCGCCCGCCATCGCCGCCGCCAGCCCGCGCCTGCTGCTGCATGCCAGCGAGTTGCGCGTCGCCGGCCACCACTTCCTCTGCCCTCCGGAGTTCTGAATGCACCTCTACATCGTCACCGGCAGCTCCCGCGGCCTGGGAGCCGCCCTCGCCCGGCAGCTCGCGCAGCCCGATCACACCGTCATCGGCATCGCCCGCCAGCCCAATCCGGCGCTGGATGCCGAGCAATGGGCGCTGGACCTGGCCGACCCGCTGCCCGCCGCCGAGCGCCTGCAGGCCTGGTTGCGCGCCCACACGGGCTGGCACGGCGCCACGCTGATCAACAACGCGGCGCTGCTCAGCGATCCCGGCCCGCTGGCGGGCTCCGACCTCGCCGGCCTATCCGCCGCCATGCGCGTCGGCCTGGAGGCGCCCGCGCTGCTGAGCCGCGTCTTCCTGGCCGAGACGACGGACGTGCCCACGCGCCGCATCCTCAACATCTCGTCCGGCCTGGGCCGGCGCGCGATGGCCGGCAGCGCGGCGTATTGCGCCGTGAAGGCCGGGCTGGACCATCTGAGCCGGGCGCTGGCGCTGGAGGAACCGGGCGTGGGCATCGTGTCGCTGGCCCCTGGCGTCATCGACACCGACATGCAGGTGCAGCTGCGCGGCGCCGATCCCGGCCGCTTCCCCGAGCAGACCCGCTTCCAGGGTCTGAAGGACGGCGGCCAGTTGCAGACCGCCGAGGCCACTGCGGCGGCCATTGTTCGGTTTATGTTGCGGCCAGACTTCGGAAAAACCATAGTCGCCGACATTCGAGAAGCTTGAAAATCATGCAACGAGCCACTATCTCTGGCTCGTTCCCTTACTTTCTCCGGAGACTCCGCTTGAATCGCATCCTTGCCGTGAGCCTGGCCACACTGCTAGCCCTCGCCCTGCCCGCCCATGACGCCGAGGCCAAGCGCCTGGGCAGCGGTGGCATCAAGCGCAGCACGCCCGCCCAGACCACACCGAACACGCCTCCGGCCCAGCAGCCCGCCGCGCCTCAGCAGGCCGCCCCGGCCAAGCCCGTCACGCCACAGCAGGCCGGCGCCGCGGCGCCGGCTCCCAAGCGCTCCTGGCTGGGCCCCATCGCCGGCCTGGCCGCCGGCCTGGGTCTGGCAGCGTTGGCCAGCCACCTCGGCTTCGGTGGCGAGCTGGCCAGCATCATGACCATGGTCTTGCTGGGCCTGGTGGCGCTGTTCGTCATCCGCTTCCTGATGCGCCGCTTCGCCGCGCCGAAGGCGCCGCAGCTGGCCAGCGCCAACGGCATGGCCTTCGATGCGCAGCCCCAGCCCGCCCAACCGGCATGGCAGCCTCAGCCCGCATCCTCCGCGGCACCTGTGGCAGCGGCCGCCGCAACGGGTGTTGCGGCCGCCTCGGTACCGGCCGACTTCGACGCCGCCGGCTTTGAGAAGATCGCCAAGCAGGTGTTCATCCGCCTGCAGGCCGCCAACGACGCCGGCGACCAGGCCGACCTGCGCCGCTTCACGACGCCGCAGATGTACGCCAGCATCCAGCAGGAGCTGCTGGAGCGCGGCGGCAAGGCCCAGCGCACCGAGGTGCTGCAACTGGACGCCAGCGTCGTGGACGTCGCGACGGAGGATGGTCAGCAGATCGTCTCCGTGCGCTTCTGGGGCCTGGTGCGCGAAGCCAGCGATCAGGCTGCCGGCGACTTCGACGAGATCTGGCATCTGGCCAAGTCCGGCGAGGGCTGGCTGATCGCCGGCATCCAGCAGAGCGCATGACGGAAGTCACAGCGGGTTAGACCCGAGTCCAACCCGGTCGAGAATGGGCGCTTTGAGCGCCCATTTGCTTTTGAGCATCCTATGACCCGTCTCCGTTCCTCCCTCTGCGCGATTGGCACCGCCCTGCTGGCCGCCTGCGCCGCGCCGACCGCACCGACCGCGGTCGTCGCACCGAATGCCAACCTGCTCGCCCAGGGCATCCCGCCCGTGCCCCAGAGCCTGGCCGACGCGATAGTCCGCTACAACGACTTCCGCGGGCATACGTTCGCCGATTGGCATCCGACCCAGCGCGAGATGCTGGTCAGCCATCGCAAGGCAGGCGCCAACACGGCGCAGATCTTCCGCGTGACGACCCCGCTGACCGACGGTGAGCAGCTGACCGACGGCGTCGACCCGGTCACGCGCGCCAGCTACGAGCCGCGCCTGGGCCAGTACATCGTCTTCGAGCGCGCCACGGGCGGCAACGAGGTGGGCCAGATCTATCGTCTGGCGCTGGACCAGGCCGGCGCCCAGCCGGTGCTGCTGACCAGCCCCGACGAGCGCCACGCCATCAACACCTGGCTGCGCAAGAGCGGCCAGCTGATCTATTCGTCCGTGCCCATCGACCGCACCGCCCAGGGCGGCACGCGCAGCAAGATCGCGACGACGCTGTGGCTGATGGACCCCGCCAAGCCGGAAGGCCGCCGCAAGCTCGCCGAGCTGGATGGCGGCGGCTGGGCCGCGGGTCGGCCCTCGCCGGACGAGCGCCTGGTGACGCTGACGCGCTACCTGTCGGCGAATGAATCGCAGATCTGGATGCTGGACATCGCCAGCGGCGTGGCCAAGCAGATTGCGCCGGCCGTCGGCAGCCAGGAGGCCCAGGCCACCTATTCGCCGGCCGGCTGGGCACCCGATGGCCGCTGGCTGTGGATCGCAAGCGATCGCGCCGGCGAGTTCCGCGAGCTGATGAAGCTGGACCTCGCCAGCGGCCGCATCGACCGCGTCAGCAGCCACATCCCCTGGGACGTCAGTGGCGTCACGCTGACCGACGACGGCACCAAGCTGGCTGCGCAGTTCAACGTCGACGGTCGCGACGAGCTGCACTTCTTCGACGCGGCGACGGCCAAGGAACTGCCTGCCCCGGCCACCCTGCCCAACGGCAACGTCGGCACGGCCTCCTTCCACCGCGACCGCGGTGAGCTGGCCTTCTCGATCAGCAACGCCCAGGGCCCCAGCCAGATCTATTCGCTGGGCACGGACGGCCAGGTCCAGCAATGGACCCGTGCTGCCGCCGCCCCCGGCATGGACACCTCGGGCTTCAGCGAGCAGAAGATCGTGCGCTGGAAGAGCTTCGACGGCACGACCATCTCCGGCCTGCTGACGGCGCCGCCCAAGAAGTTCGCCGGCAAGCGCCCGGTGCTGATCTCCATCCACGGTGGCCCCGAGTCGCAGGCCAGCTTCGGCTTCCTGGGGCGCAACGCCTACTTTGTGCAGGAACTGGGCATGGCGCTGATCCAGCCCAACGTGCGCGGCTCCAGCGGCTATGGCAAGAGCTTCCTGGCCATGGACAACGGCTTCAAGCGAGAGGACTCGGTCAAGGACATCGGCGCCCTGCTTGACTGGATCGCCACCCAGCCCGACCTCGACGCCTCCCGCGTGCTGGTCATGGGCGGCAGCTACGGCGGCTATATGACGCTGGCCGTGTCGACGCATTACGCGGACCGCATCGCCGGCTCAATCGACGTCGTCGGCATCTCGCACTTCGTGACCTTCCTGAACAACACCGAGAGCTACCGCCGCGACCTGCGGCGCGTGGAGTACGGCGACGAGCGCGACCCGGCGATGCGGGCGCACCTGGAGAAGATCTCGCCGCTGACCAATGCGGCCAAGATCAAGAAGCCGCTGTTCGTCGTCCAGGGCAAGAACGACCCGCGCGTGCCCTATACCGAGGCCGAGCAGATCGTCGCGACGGTGCGCCAGGGCGGCACGCCGGTCTGGTATCTGCGCGCCGACAACGAGGGCCATGGCTTCCAGAAGAAGGACAACCAGGACTACCAGTTCTATGCGACCGTGCTGTTCCTGCAGCAGACCGTGCTGAAGTAAGGCCTTCCCAGGCCCCTGCACAGGCCAGGCATCCGGCAAGGGTGCCTGGCCTTTTTGTCGGCCGTTCCCCTTCGGCGGGACCGTACGGCGGCGCCGAAGGCCGGCGCTCAGCCGACCAGATTGGCCAGCGTCAGCAGCGCCAGCAGCAGCATCCACAGCACCACCGAGCGCCAGACCAGGCCGACGACGCTCTGCAGATGGCCCAGTTGCGGCAGCGCACCGGCCGTCGAGCCCGCAGCGCCGGTGGCGTCCGGCTCGGAGCCTGCGTCGAAGGTCTTGCTGCGATCCGGCGTGATGCCGGGCGCGGCCGCGCCGCCCAGCTGCAGGCCCACGGCACCGGCCGCAGACGCGAGGATGATGCCCTCGTTGGGATGCAGCCAGAGGCTGGCATCGCGGCGCCAGCCGTTCACTGCCTCCTCGAAGTTGCCGACGATGGCGAAGCCCGTCGCCGTGAGCCGCGCGGGCAGGTGGTCTATCCACGTGAAAGCCTGGCGCGACAGGGCCAGCAGGCGCGTGTTGGTGGGCGCATCCAGCGTGCGGCTCTTGAAGGCCCAGTAGCGGCCGGCGAACTCGGCCATGCGGTAGACCACCGCGCCGGCAGGCCCCAGGCCCAGCGTCGAGCAGACGATGAACCAGAAGAACACACCGAAGACATGGCGGTGCGCGGCCAGCAGCGAATGCTCGATGACATGGCGGATCAGCTCGGTGCGCGGCAGCTCGCTCGCGTCCAGATGGCGCCACTCGGCCAGCAACTGGCGCGCGGTGGCGTCGTCGCCGCGCTCCAGCGCGTCGCGGATGTCCGTGAAGTAGTGGCTGAACTGGCGGAAGCCCAGCGTCATGTACAGGACCAGCACGTCCATTCCCAGCGCCAGCAGCAGGCTGAAATGGCGCAGGGCCAGGAAGACCAGCGCGACGACCAGGCCCGGCACGAGCACGGTGATGGACCAGACGACGAGGGCATGGTGCTCGTCGCCGGCATCGAAGTTGCGTCCCGTCCAGCGCACCCAGGCGATGACCGACTGGTGCACCCGGTTGCCATGTCTCAAGGGCTTCAGTTGCTCACACAACAGGGCCAGCAGCACCGCGAAGAAATTCATGGGCGCGGATGATAGTGCCCGGGTCAGGCGCTGCTCAGCAAACGGTAGAGGTTGCGCAACATCGCGGCCGTCGCGCCCCAGATGAAGTACTCGCGCTGGGGGCCCTGCCAGGGCATGGACAGGAAGCGCCGCTCGGCCCCGGCGAACTCGAAGCGGTGGTGGCGGTGATGGGCAGGATCCATCAGCCAGTCCAGCGGCACCTCGAAGGCCTCAGCGACCTCGACATCGTCGAGTCGCAGCGTGAAGCCGGGTTCGACGAGGGCCACGACCGGCGTGACCTGGAAGGCCGTCACGGTCGAGTAGAGCGGCAGTTGGCCGATGACCTCGATGTAGCGGCGCGACAGGCCGATCTCCTCCTCGGTCTCGCGCAGCGCGGTCGCCACGGGACCGTCGTCCTCGGGCTCGACGCGACCGCCGGGGAAGCTGATCTGGCCGGCATGGTCGCGCAGATGGTCGGTGCGGCGCGTCAGCAACAGCTTCAGCCCCGCCTCATGCTGGACGAGCGGCACCAGCACGGCGGCATTGGCGGGCGGACGATCCGAGAACAATCCGCCGTCGCCGACGTATTCGGGCGTCCAGCCCGACGAGGCCTGCAGTCGATTGCGAACGGCCGCGGCAGTCAGGGCCTGGGGTGGCAGGGCCGGCAGGTCGCTGTCGGTGCGCGTGACGGGCACCAGTTGGGGCTGGGTGATGACGGGGCGTTTCATGGCGACAAAGACAAAAGCCGCCGTGAGCGTAGGCCCAGGGCGGCTTGAGTGCAGCAAGCGTGCTGCTTAGGCCAGCTTTTCCTTGATGCGGGCCGACTTGCCCGAACGCTCACGGAGGTAGTACAGCTTGGCGCGGCGGACGTCACCGCGACGCTTGACTTCGATCGACGCGATCAGCGGGCTGTAGAGCTGGAAAGTACGCTCGACGCCTTCGCCGCTGGAGATCTTGCGGACGATGAAGCTGCTGTTCAGGCCGCGGTTGCGCTTGGCGATGACGACGCCTTCGTAGGCCTGCACGCGCTTGCGGCTGCCTTCAACGACGTTGACGCTGACGATCACGGTGTCGCCGGGGGCGAAGGCCGGGATGGTCTTGTTCAGGCGAGCAATTTCTTCTTGCTCGAGGGTTTGGATCAGGTCCATCTGTACTCCTAGGGATCTTGGCGGACCGCTATTTATCGGTTGGGTTTGCAGCCGAAGGTCCGTAAAGACCTTCAGTCCACTCGACCCGCCAGAGGATCGGACAGCCCGCAAGTATAGCCCGGGATCACGGGTTTTGCCTAGATTTGGCCAGGAAGGCCTCGTCGGCCTTGCTCAGGAGGCCGGCCGCGCGGGCCGCTGCAATCAGATCGGGCCGCCGGGCAGCCGTCAGCGCCAGCGACTGCTCGCGGCGCCAGCGCCGGATGTCGGCGTGATGGCCGGAGAGCAGCACCGCCGGCACCTCGCGGCCGTCGGGCAGGACCTCGGGGCGGCTGTAGTGCGGGCAGTCCAGCAGGCCGTCGGAAAAACTGTCCTGCTGGTGCGACTTGGCATCACCCAGCACACCGTCCTGCAGCCGAGCGACGGCGTCCAGCAGCGCCAGCGCGGGCAACTCGCCACCCGACAGCACGAAGTCGCCCAGACTGAGCTCCAGCGTCACATGGCGGTCCAGCACGCGCTGGTCTATGCCCTCGTAGCGCCCGCACAGCAGGATGGCGCCCGGGCCGGCGGCCAGCGCCTGCACGCGGGACTGGTCGATACGGGCGCCAGTGGGCGTGAAATGGATGACGGCGGGCGCCGCCTCGCCGCGGTCCGCCTTGACGGCCGCCAGGGCCTTCTCCAGCGGCTCTGCCAGCATGACCATGCCGGGACCGCCACCGTAGGTGCGGTCGTCGACGCGGCGATAGTTGTCCTCGGCGAAATCGCGCAGCGGCCACAGTCGCACGTCGACCTGGCGGCTCTCGAAGGCGCGCCGCGTGACGCCATGCGTCAGATGCGGCGCGAAGAGCTCCGGAAAGATCGTCAGGACGTCGAAGCGCATGGCAGCGGCGTCAGTAGTCCACGCCCCAGTCGACGCGGATCTGGCGCTCCGCCAGGCTGACGTCGTCGACGAAGGCCTCGACGAAGGGGATCAGGCGCTCCTGGTCCGGCTTGGCCGGCTCGGCGACGCCGGGCGGCAGGATGCGCAGCACGGCATGCGCCCCGGTGTCGATGAGGCCGATGACGCGACCAAGGGCCTGGCCCTCGCGGTTGACGACGTCCAGGCCGATGAGATCGACCCAGTAGTACTCGCCGTCGCCCGTGCGCGGGAAATCGGCGCGCGAGACCCACAGTTCCCAGCCACGCAGCGCCTCGGCGCCATTGCGGTCGGCGATGCCCTCGGCGCTGGCGACGATGCCCTCGCCATGCTCGCGCACGGACAGCACCGTCAGCATCTGCCGACCCGGCTTGGGGGCGTCGCTCTTCAGGAACCAATGCTTGGCGTTGAAAAGGGCGTCGCCCTGGTTGGAATAGGCCTGCACCTTGAACCAGCCCTTGACGCCCCAGGCGTCGAGGATGCGTCCGACCTGGATCAGGTCATCCGGCCAGGCGGCGTCAGAAGCAAAAGACGGCGCCGAAGCGCCGTCTTTCTGAGGCTTGTTGCCTGCCACGCCTGCTTAGGCGGCAGCGACGGCGGCCGTCTTGGCCTCGCCCACCAGGCGGGCGACGGTGGGCGACAGCTGGGCGCCGACGCCGATCCAGTAGCTCACGCGATCCTGCTGAACACGCAGCTTCTCGGCGGCGCCGGAGGCGACGGGGTTGTAGAAGCCGACGCGCTCGATGAAGCGGCCGTCACGGCGCTGGCGGCTGTTGGCCACGACGATGTTGTAGAAGGGGCGCTTCTTGGAGCCGCCGCGAGCCAGACGAATCACAACCATGATGTTTCCTAAAAATTGGGCGACCACCGCGCGAGGAGACACTCAGGGCGAGCAAGTCGAATAGCAGGAACCCCTGCCGGGGGCGGCACTGTAGATACGCCGCAGCCATCTGCGACCAGCACCAAACCCAGCATTATAAACTCGACGGAGTCCATTTCCAGCAGTTTCCCAAGACTTCCGATGTCACAGCCCTCCCCTGCCGCCCAGCCGCTGACGATACGCCCCAGCACCGACACCGACCTGGCCGCCATCCAGGCCATCTATGCCCAGGCCGTGCGGGAGGGCACCGGCACCTTCGAGACCGAGGTGCCCGGCATCGATGAGATGGGCCGGCGCCGCACGGAGGTGCTGGGCCGCAACCTGCCCTGGCTGGTCGCCGAGCGCGACGGCCAGGTGCTGGGCTATGCCTACGCCAACTACTTCCGCCCCCGGATGGCCTACCGCTTCTGCGTCGAGGACTCGATCTATCTTGCCCCGGCCGCCCAGGGCCAGGGCGTGGGCCGGCTGCTGCTGGCCGAGCTGATGGCCCGCTGCGAGGCCGCTGGCGCACGCCAGATGCTGGCCGTCATCGGCGACGCGGCCAATGCCGGCTCGGTCGGCGTGCATACGGCGCTGGGCTTCCAGCACACCGGCCTGCTGAAGAGCGCCGGCTGGAAGTTCGGCCGCTGGCTGGACGTCGTGCTGATGCAGCGCACGCTGGGCCTGGGCGACAGCGTGGCGGCCGAATGAGCGCCGCCGTCAAGCACAAGGCCGTCGCGACCTGGCTGGCCCTGCTGGTGGGCGTCTTCGGCCTGCACCGCTTCTACCTGCACGGGCCGAAGGACCGCTGGGCCTGGGCCTTCCCGCTGCCAACGCTGCTGGGCCTGATCGGCCTGCAGCGCATGGACCACCTGGGGCAGGACGACCGGCTGGCCTGGGTGCTGATCCCGCTGCTGGGCATCAGCCTCGTCGCCGCCCTGCTCGGCGGCATCCTCTACGGCCTGACGCCGGACGAGCGCTGGAACGAACGCTTCAACGCCGGCCGCCCCGCCTCGACGGGCGGCTGGCCCGCCGTCATCGGCGTCGTGCTCTGCCTCTTCATCGGCGGCACGACGCTGATGGCGACCATCGCCTTCAGCGCCCAGCGCTATTTCGAGTCCCAGGTCGGTCAGTAGAGGGCAAAGCTGATCCAGTAGCAGATGCCGGCCACCAGCGCGGCGGCCGGGATCGTGAAGATCCAGGCCCAGACGATGCTGCCGGCCACGCCCCAGCGCACGGCTGAGGGGCGCTGCACCGAACCCACGCCGACGATGGCGCCGGTGATGGTGTGCGTGGTGGACACCGGCACGCCCAGCGCCGTCGCCAGGAACAGCGTGATGGCCCCGCCGGTCTCGGCGCAGAAGCCGCCCACCGGCTTGAGCTTGGTGATGCGCTGGCCCATGGTCTGCACGATGCGCCAGCCCCCGAACATCGTACCCAGGCCGATGGCGATGTAGCAGGCGCCTATGACCCAGGTCGGCGGGGCATGGTCGCCGACGCCCACCATGCCCGCGGCGATCAGCAGCATCCAGATCAGGCCGATGGTCTTCTGCGCATCGTTGCCGCCATGGCCCAGGCTGTACAGACCCGCCGACACGAGCTGCAGGCGCCGGAACCAGCGGTCTATGCGCAGCGGCGACTTGTGCCGGCAGACCCAGGACACGATGACCATCATCAGCGAGCCCAGCAGATAGCCCAGCAGCGGCGAGATGACGATGAAGGCGACGGTCTTCCAGATGCCCGCGGCGACCAGCGCCTTCGTGCCGGCCTTGGCCACGACCGCACCCGCGATGCCGCCGATCAGCGCATGCGAGGAGCTCGACGGGATGCCCCACCACCAGGTGATGGCGTTCCACGCGATGGCGCCTATCAGCGCGCCGAAGACGACATGGTGGTCGACGACGCCGGGCTCGACGATGCCCTTGCCTATCGTCGCCGCGACCTTGAGCTGGAAGAAGGCGACGGCGACGACGTTGAAGAAAGCGGCGAACAGCACGGCCTGCTGGGGCTTGAGCACGCCGGTGGAAACGACGGTGGCGATGGAGTTGGCCGCGTCGTGGAAACCGTTCATGAAGTCGAACAGCAGGGCCAGCACGACGAGCAGGGCCACCACCCAGAAGGCGATCTCAGCGGATGCCATCGGTGCGCCGGATCAGGAATTCTCGAGGACGATGCCCTCGATCAGATTGGCTACGTCCTCGCAGCGGTCGGAAATGGATTCCAGTTGCTCGTAGATCGCCTTGAGCTTGATGAGCTCACGCACGTCGGCCTCCTCGCGGAACAGGCGCGACATGGCCGCGCGCATGACGCGGTCGGCATCGGACTCCAGGCGGTCGATCTCCTCGCAGGTCTTCAGCGCCGCCTCGGTCGTGGCCGGCTTGCTGAGGTTGGGCAGCAGCGTGACGGCGTGCTGCACGCGCTCGCAGCAGCGCACGGACAGCGTGGCAAGCTGCAGCACCTGCTCGGGCACGACACGCACGTCGTACAGGGACAGCGTCTCGGACGAGTCCTGCAGCAGGTCGAGGATGTCGTCCATCGCGTTGATCAGGCTGTGGATCTGCTCGCGGTCGATGGGCGTGATGAAGGTGCGGTGCAGCAGGCGGTTCACCTCGGCGGTGACACGGTCGGCGGCATGCTCGGCCTTGTCGACCTCGTCCGCGTACTGCTGGCGCAGCGCCGGGCTGGCGTAGTTCTCGATCATCTTCTGGAAGGCGCGTGCGCCCTCCAGGATGAAGCTGCCGTGCTCGTTGAACAGCTCAAAAAAATTGCCCTCGCGGGGCAGTAGCTTGCCAAACAGCATGGCCATCCTTGGATTTCTTGAAGGCGCGCAGTTTAGCGGGCACCGTCATGGAATCGTCATCAAACCGACCGGAAGATGAGGTACCCAGCCTCGGTCGAACACGCCCCACCCAGGGGAACTCCGGCTTCGACAGCTCGCCCATGCGCAGAGCCGAAGGGCACGAAGGCGGCCGGTCCGAAGCCCGCGCCATGACCAATGCAACCGGCTTGCCGGCGAAGATCGAGAACAGCGGCCAAGGGCCGCCCCGGGTCAGACGGAGAGCGGACCGAGGCGCTCGATGCGCTGCACCTGCCAGCCAGCGCCGACGGCCAGGTGGACCAGCTCGGGCGCGACCTCGAGCAGCGGCCGCAGCACGAAGGCGCGCTCGCCCATGCGGGGGTGAGGCAGCGTCAGCCGCGGGGTATCCAGGACCAGATCGGCATAGAGCAGCAGATCCAGATCCAGCGTGCGCGGGGCATTGCGATACGGACGCTCGCGGCCATGCAACTGCTCGATGGCCTGCAGCGCGTCCAGCAGCTCGATGGGCGAGAGGGCAGTGTCCAGCGCCGCGACGGCGTTCAGAAAGTCCGGGCCGCCGGCATCCACCGGAGCGCTGCGCCAGACGCTGGACAGGGCGGCGACCTGCGTTCCCGGTAGGACCGCCAGGCGCAACGCCGCCTGCGTCAATGTCGCTGAGAGATCGGCGCCGAGGTTGGCACCGAGGCCGACATAGGCGCGCGCAGTCACTCGGCGCTGGAGACGGGCGCCGCGGCGCCCTCCCCGCCTCCGCCCGGCTTGCGGCGACGCCGGCGGCGCTTCTTGGCGGGTGCGTCACCGGCGTCCCGCTCGGCCGTCTCGGCGGCAGGAGTCTCAGGCCGCGGCGCACGCACGGCGCGGGGCGCCTTCTGCTGGGCCGTGCGGGCGTCGGCCAGCAGCGCCTGGCGGTCTTCGTCACTGCCCAACGCGAAGTCTTCCCACCAATCGGCCAGCGAGGCGTCGATCTCGCCGACATCGGCGCGCAGGCGCAGGAAATCGAAACCGGCGCGATAGCGCGGCTGCTCGATGAGGCTGAACACGCCCGAGCCCGAACGACGTTCGAAGCGGGTCTGCATCATCCAGATCTCGCGCATGTCGGCGGCCAGCTTGCCGCGGCCGGAGATGTCGCCGATGCGGGCGTCGAAGACGGCGTCGATGGCCTGGGCCAGCGCCGGCACGGGCGGCTCGCCGGCGTTGCGGATCCTGGTCCAGCGGTCCAGCACCTCGTGCCAGAGCATGCAGGCGAGCATGAAGCTGGGGCTGACGCCACGGCCCTCGTTGACTCGGCGATCAGTGTCCTCGAAGGCCTGGCGCACGAAGTCGCCGCGGATGCCGTCGGGCAGGTCGCCGCCGTCGGTCAGCATCGCGTCCAGCACGGCGAAGACGCCGCGGCCCAACCCCAGTTTCTTCAGCTGCGCGAGGCTGGCCAGCGAGTGGCCGGTCTGCAGCAGCTTGATCATCTCGTCGAACAGTCGCGAGGCCGGCACGTTGGCCAGCAGCGCGGACGAGGCCTTGACCGGTGCCAGGGTCTTCTTCTCCAGCTCGAAGCCCAGCTTGGCCGCGAAGCGCACGGCACGGATGATGCGGACGGGGTCCTCGCGGTAGCGGGTCTCGGGGTCACCGATCATGCGCAACAGCTTGGCCTTGGCGTCGGCCAGGCCGCCGTGGTAGTCCACGACGAGGCGGCGCTGCGGGTCGTAATACATCGCGTTGACCGTGAAGTCGCGGCGGGCGGCGTCCTCGATCTGAGGGCCCCAGACGTTGTCGCGCAGCACACGACCGCTGGCGTCCACGGCATGCTGCTTGCCGTCAAGCTCGGCCTTGGCGGTCTTCTCGTTGCCGGCGACGGACTCGGACTCGGTGGGCAGCGCGCGGAAGGTCGAGACCTCGATGACCTCATGCTCGCGGCCACGGCCGTAGACGACATGGACGATGCGAAAGCGCCGGCCGATGATGAAGGCGCGGCGGAACAGGCCCTTGACCTGCTCGGGCGTCGCATTGGTGGCGACGTCGAAGTCCTTGGGCCGCATGCCCAGCAGCAGGTCGCGCACCGCCCCGCCGACGATGTAGGCCTCGAAGCCGGCGTCGGTCAGCGTCTTGACGACCTTGACGGCACGCTCGTCGAGCAGCTCGGGATTGATGCCGTGAATCTCGGCGGGGACCTCGACCCGCTTGCCGAGCGGGCTGGTCTTCCTGGAGGCCGCGTCGGCGGGCTTGCCGAGCAGTTTGTCGATGAACTTCTTGATCATGCGAAGAGGTGCAGCTGGGGCCAGCCGCGCGCGCTGGCGACGGCGGCGAGCGACGGGCTGGGATTGGTCGCCACCGGGTGGCTGACGCGTTCGAGCAGGGGCAAGTCGTTGGTCGAGTCGCTGTAGAAGCTCACGCGCTCGAAATCACGCCATTGTGCCCCCAGGCCCTGCAGCCAGTTCTCGACGCGCGCGATCTTGCCCTCGCGAAAGCTCGGGATGCCGTCGATCTCGCCGCTGTAGCGACCTTGCACATCGCGCTTCAGGTCGACGGCGATCAGGTGCTCGATACCGAAGGACTGGGCGATGGGCTCGGTGACGAAGACGTTGGTGGCCGTGACGATGGCCATCAGGTCGCCGGCCGCCCGGTGCCGCTCGACCAGCGCCACGGCCTCGGGCCGCAGCGCCGGGCGCATGACCTCGGCCATGAAGCGCTCGCGCATCGCCAGCGCTTCGTCCAGCGGTCGGGCGCGCCAGGCCGAGGTGGCGAAATCGATGTAGGCAGCCAGGTCCAGCGTGCCGGCGTTGTACTGGGCGAAGAACTCGTCGTTGCGCGCCCCCCAGTCCGCGCCGTCCACCCAGCCCACCTCCACCATGAAGCCGCCGAAGGCGTGGTCGGAGTCCACCGGGATCAAGGTCCCGTCGAGATCGAACAGCGTGAGATTCATAGTGTGGGGTCGGTGTCGATTTTCTCGTCGGCCAGCATGGCCTTCAACAGCGGCAGCGTCAGTGCCCGCTTGTTGGCCAGCGCGAATTCGTCCAGGCGCTCCAGCAAGGCCATCAAGCCCTTGAGGTTGCGCTCGAAGCGCGTCAGCAGATAGGACAGCACCTCGTCGCCGAGCAGCAGGCCGCGGCGGTCGGCCTCGCGGCGCAGCACGGCGCGCATCTCGGCCTCGCGCAGCGGCTCCAGTGCAAAGCTGGGCCCCCATCCGAGGCGGGTGCGCAAGTCCTCGCGCACGGCCAGGTCGACGGCCGGCGCGTCGGCCGTCGCGACGACGGTATAGCCCTGCCCCGCCGAGGCGACGAAGAGCGCGAAGGCCGCATGCTGCTGGCCGGCGTCGAAGCGCTGGCAGTCGTCCAGCAGCAGCAGGCTCTCGTGGGCGGGCAGCTCCCAGGGCAAGGCGGTGTCGGCGTCATACCAGGCGACGCGCTGGCCGGCGGCCTGCCAGCGCTCGGCCAGGCCTTGCAGCAGATGGGTCTTGCCCGAGCCCGCAGGCCCCCACAGCAGCGCCGGCGGGTCGCCGGGCATCAGACCCGTCAGGTAGGCCAGGGCCTCGGCGTTCGCGCCGGGCAGGAAGTTGTCGAAGCTGTGCGCGGGCGGGGCAAGCAGCGCGAGGGGAATCTGTCGCATCAAGTGAACAGCGAGCTCGAGAGATAGGCCCGGTGCAGCCGGCGCGCCGCGACGGCCGCGACGGCCGACAGCGGCAGCGCGATCAGCACGCCAACGAAGCCCAGCAGATGGCCGAAGGCCAGCAGCGCGAAAATGACCATCAACGGACTCATGCCGATGCGCTCGCCGACGAAGCGCGGCGTCAGCACGAAGCTCTCCAGCAGCTGGCCGATGCCGAAGACGACGGCCACGGCCGCGACGCCGTAGAAGCTGCCGAACTGCAGCAGGCCGGCAAGCAGCGCGAGCAGCAGGCCCAGGCCGAAGCCCAGGTAGGGGATGAAGACGGCCAGGCCCGTGAAGACGCCGATGGGCAGGGCCAGGTCGAAGCGCGCCAGGGCCAGTCCCGTGCTGTAGAAGACGGCGAGCGCCCCCATGACGAGCAACTGGCCGCGCAGGTACTGGCCCAGCGTCGCGTCGCAGTCCTGCAGGAAGCTGCCGACCGACTCGCGCGCCGACGGCGGCACCAGGCGCCTCGCGCGCTCGATCAGGCCGGGCCAGTCGTCCAGCAGGTAGAAGAGCACGACCGGAAGCAGCACGGCATTGCCGACGAAGGCGAGCAGGAAGCTGCCGCCGATGCGGGCCGAACTCAGCACCGTGGCGAGCCATTCCTCGAGGTTGGCGTCCAGATACTTCAGCACGAAGGCCTTGATGCTGGCCGGGTCGAGCTGCAGGTAGATGCCGTACTGGGCCAGCCAGGGCGAGACCCTGTCGTTGGCGGCCTTGGCCAGTACCGGGATCTGCTCGCGCAGGGCCGGCAGCTCCTTGCTCAGGATGGGCAGCACGAGCAGCAGCAGGGCCAGAAGCGCGAGTGCGAACAGCAGCTCCACGATCAACACGGCCAGCGAGCGCGGCACGCGGCGGTCGACAAGGGTCTGCACGGCGGGCGCCAGCGCATAGGCCAGCACCATGGCCGCGATGAAGGGCGCCAGCACGGGCGCCAGCAGCCACAGCAGCAGGAGGCCGGCGATAGCGACAGCGCCCCAGGTCAGGGCGGTGCGTTGATGCTTGCTGAGCTTCATCATGGGTGGTGGGAGCAAGGGCGCGGATTGTTACTGAAGCGGCGGGGGCCGCAGACCAGTCAGTACGGCCAGGCGAGCTCGCAGCTCCGCGGCGTCCGGCGCCCCGTCGCCCTGCTCGGCCAGATAGAAGGCCAGGTCGTCCGCCGCCGCGGCCGCGTTGCCCAGCGCATCCAGCACCAGGCCGCGGTCGCGCCGCTCGACCGCATCGCCCGGCAGCAGCACGACGAGGCGCTGCTGCACTGCCAGCAGGCGCGGCCAGTCGCGGGCGGCGCGATGCACCTCCTTCAGGTTGCGCAGCATGCGGGCCAGGATCTGGCGCGGCGTCGCGGCGCGCAGGAAGAACTCCAGCGGCAGATCCAGATCCGCCGGCAGCCCGCTGCCATGGCGGTAGACGGCCAGGCGCTCGTCCAGGCGCGAGGCCGACAGCACTTCGCCCGTGAAGGGGTCGATGACGACTTCGCCCAGCCCCATGCGGCATTTGACGAGGAAATGCCCCGGAAAGGCCACGCCCGCCGCGCGCAGGCCGGCCTGCTCGGCCAGTTCCAGCAGCAGCACGGCCAGCGTGATGGGGATGCCCCGCCGCGTCTCGAGCACGCGATGGACGAAGCTGTTGTCGGGTGCGTAGTAGTTGTTCAGGTTGCCAGCAAAGCCCAGCTCGCCGTGGAAGAAGCGCGTCAGCAGGCGCAGCCGCTCGGCCGGCACGGTCTCGGGCGTGATGCGCTCGCGCAGTCGGCGCGCCAGGCCATCCACCTGGGCCAGCACGGCCTGCACGTCCAGCCCCGGCTCCTCATCCTGGGCAAGGCTGACGGCGGCCTCCAGCAGGTTCAGGCTCGCGTCCTCCGCCACCAGCGTGGCGAAGTAGTCCAGCGGAGTCGGGGCCGCGTACTTCATGGTCAGCCCGGCCGCCCCAGCGCGCGCGGGCGCATGCCGGCCAGGAAGAGCACGGCGAAGTAGACGACGGCGCTGACCGCCAGGCTGGCCGCCATGAACAGGCCGCGCTGGATCTCGTGCTCACCCAGGACGATCCAGTCCAGCCGCGCTGCCAGCTGCCATTGCAGCAGGCCCATGGCCGCGCAACCCAAGGCCACGCGCAGGCCGAAGCCCAGCCAGCCGGGCTCCGGGCGGTAACTGCCCAGCCTCTTCAGGCCCCACAGCAGCCAACCCGCGTTGACCAGCGCGCCCAGGCCGATGGACAGCGCCAGGCCCGCGACACCTATCCAGGGCACGAAGACGAGGTTGAAGCACTGTGTCAGCACCAGCACGGCGATGGCGATCTTGGCCGGCGTGCCGGTGTCCTGGCGGGCATAGAAGCCGGGGGCCAGAACCTTGACGGCGACGAGGCCGAACAGACCCACGCCCCAGCCCATGACCGATTGCGCCGTGTGGGCGACGTCGACCGCTGTGAACTTGCCGCGATGGTAGAGCACGGCCGTCAGCGGCTCGGCGAACACCAGCAGCGCCACGGCACAGGGCAGCGCGAGCAGCATCACCATGCGCAGCCCCCAGTCGAGCAGGCGGCTGTAGCGCTCGCTCGCGCCCGAGGCCTGGGCCGCCGACAGCTGCGGCGTCAGCACGGCGCTGAGGGCCACGCCGAGCAGGCCGATGGGGAACTCCATCAGCCGGTCCGCATAGTTGAGCCAGGAGGTCGCGCCAGCGCCCAGATGGGTCGAGATCTGCGTGTTGATCATCAGCGACAGCTGCGACACGCCCACACCCAGCAGCGCCGGGAGCATGTTGATCAGCATGCGCTTCACGCCGGGATGCGCCTGCGATTCGCGAAATCCGCGCCAGCTCCAGCGCATGCGCGGCCGCATGCCGATGCGGCTCAGCGCCGGCCATTGCACGGCGAGCTGCAGCACGCCGCCGAGCATCACGCCCACGGCCATGCCATAGATGCCGGGCAGCTCGGCGCGCTCCAACGGCCCGACGAGGGCCCAGCCGCAGACGATCATGCTCAGGTTCAGCAGCACCGGCGACGCAGCCGGCACGACAAAGCGCCGCCAGGTGTTCAGGATGCCGGCCGACAGCGCCACCAGCGACATGAAGCCGATGTAGGGGAACATGAAGCGCGTCATGACCACCGAGGCGTCGAAGGTGTTCGCGGACAGGCCGGAGCCCAGCAGCCACACCAGCACGGGCGCACCCACGATGCCCAGCACCGAGGTCGCGGCCAGTGCCCACAGAAGCACGGTGGCCACGGCGTCGACCAGGTCGTGCGTGGCTTCGTCGCCCTGCGTGCTGCGCGAGGCCGCCAGCAGGGGCACGAAGGCCTGCGAGAAGGCCCCTTCTGCAAACAGCCGGCGCAGCAGATTGGGGATGCGGAAGGCGACGAGGAAGGCGTCGGTGAAGCCGGTGGCGCCGAAAAGGCCGGCCACCATCTGTTCACGAACGAGACCGGTGATGCGCGAGGTCAGGGTCAGCAGGGAAATGGTCGACGCAGCGCGCAGCAGATTCATGGCGGCGGATTATCTGTGCCGCTCATACCCGTCCTTTTGAAAGCGCGCCCAGGCACTTGGCTTAAACCCTGACGGCATGCTATACTCGTCGTCTTTGCACCAACTGGGTATAGATACAGCATGGCAACCAGCTCCAAAGCCAAGAAGAAGACGGTTCGCCTGGCGTCGGGCCGCAAGCGCGCCCGCCAGGACGTCAAGCTCAACGCCGCGAACACCGCGCTGCGCTCCCATTTCCGCACGGTCATCAAGAACGTGCAAAAGGCCGTGACGGCCGGCGACAAGTCCAAGGCCGCCGACCTGTTCAAGGCTGCCCAGACCGTCATCGACTCCGTCGCCGACAAGGGCATCTTCCACAAGAACAAGGCTGCTCGCCACAAGAGCCGCCTGTCCGCCAAGATCAAGGCGCTCGCCGCCTAAGACCCAATCCAGCTCTGGTGCAAGCACTGAGGCCCGCGAAAGCGGGCCTCTTGCATTTGAGCTGCCAATCCCTGGCGGGCCGGGCACCGGTCCGCCCCCAAGCCGGCACGCGTCTGGCGACGCACTTGCGGCTCGATGCCGCGGGCATCGCCGCCGCCCGCGCTCTCCGGGGACCGGCCAAGGCACTCCCTCTGGACGAGGGGGCACTTCAATGCCACTCGCCGGGCTCGACGCCCTGGATGCTGCGATCTCGCAGCCACTCGGCCACCGCCCGCGCCACCCACTGCGGGTCGTCCAGCGGCAGATCGTGGCCGGCCCTGGTGTGCAGGCGCAGTGGCGCACCCCAGGCGCGGCTGATGGCCTGGGAGCAGCGCCAGTCGACGAGGCCGTCGGCCTTGCTGCACAACAGCAGCATGGGCGCGGCCGGTCGCGTGCGGCTGGCGCGGTAGCGGATGCTGGCCAGCAGTTGGCGCGCCGTGTTTCGCACGCCCAGCGGGTGCTGGCGCTGCAGCTCCAGCCAGCGGTCGATGACGGCCTGCTTGGGCGTCAGCCGCGTCGTCAGGCTGAGAACGCGCTCCTCGCGCAGGCGGGCGCTGAAGCGGCTCAGCGACAGCAACAGCAGGCCGAGATAGTTGAACGGCCGTGGCTTGCGAAATAACTCGCTGAAGGGCCGAAGACTGGGGTTGATCAGCACGCCGGCCTCGACCTCGGCCGGGTAACGGTTGGCCCAGTCGCTCAGCACGGCAGCCCCCAGCGACATGCCGACCAGCGATACCGGCCCCACGACGCCATGGCGCTGCAAGGCCTCGCGGCAGTTCTCGACGATGGCCGACACCTGGGTGGGACTGGCCTGGCCGCGCAGCGCGCCGGTGCCCGGCAGATCCAGCATCAACAGCCGGGACGCCGGCTGCAGCTCGCGCAGTTCGCGCGACAGATGCTCGGGAAACACCCCCCAGTGCCCGCTCGCGCGCGACAGGCCGCGCAACAACACCCAGACTGGCGCCGGCGCGCGCTCCACCGACGCAGCCCTCCCCGCAGCAACGTGCGGATCGGCCGCGGCCGGGTTGATCGGCATGCTTCCATACATTTCCGATGAGGATAACGGCGGTACGCGCCGCCGGGGCCCCCGACTCCCGCAAGAAGAGGGGTATCAGGCGCCGGGCTTGGCGCCCGGGCTGTCGGGCAGCAGGCAGGCATCGGCAACCTGCAGACTGTTGTCACGCGCGAAGTTCATGACGAAATCCCACGCCATCGGCTCCAGGCGCCTGAGCTCCTCGTTGACGACGACGCACTTCACGCCATTGATGACGGTGGGCACGCACAGCGGCGAGTAGCCGATATGGGCCCCGATGCCGGGGCGCACACCGCCGGGGCGGAAGCAGGACATCGCGCCGGCCAGCCGTTCCGCCCAGTCGCTCGGGCGGAAGGTGCGTCCATCCAGGGTGACACCTTGGATGAAGACTTCACGCGGCGGGGGGGCAACGGTCATGGACTGCAGGGCTTCGCGGGTACAGCGGGGTACCGCTGCCAGAGACCGCTATTGTGCCTCGGCGCAGGCCCATCTGTTGCGGCGCAGCAAATGTCAGGGCATGGCCCCTAGAATCGAATGTCCACTTTTCCTCAACCCAATCGCAAACCCGATGAACGCTGATTCCCTCCCGTCCGACGCCCATCTGATGCCGACCTATGGCCGCCTGCCCGTTGCGCTCTCGCACGGCCAGGGCTGCTGGGTCTGGGACACGGAAGGCCGACGACTGCTGGACGGCCTCGGCGGCATCGCGGTCAACACGCTGGGCCACAACCACCCGCGCCTGGTGGCGGCGCTGCAGGACCAGGTCGCCAAGCTCATCCACACGAGCAACTACTACCGCGTGCCCCTGCAGGAGCAGCTCGCCGACCAGCTCTGCGAGCTGTCCGGCCTGGCCAACGTCTTCTTCTGCAACAGCGGGCTGGAGGCCAACGAGGCGGCGCTGAAGATCGCCCGCAAGTTCGGCAACGACCGAGGCAACACCTCGCCCGAGGTGCTGGTCTTCGAGGGCGCCTTCCATGGCCGCTCGATCGCGACGCTGTCGGCCACGGCCAATCCCAAGATCCACGCCGGCTTCGGCCCGCTGGTGCCGGGCTTCGTGCGCGTGCCGCTCAACGACATCCCCGCCGTCGAGGCAGCGCTGGACGCCCACCCCAACATCACGGCCATCTTCCTGGAGACCATTCAGGGCGAAGGCGGCATCAACCCCGCCCGCATCGAGTTCCTGCAGGCGCTGCGCCGCATCTGCGACGCCCGCGACCTGCTGCTGATGCTGGACGAGGTGCAATGCGGCATCGGGCGCACCGGCAAATGGTTCGCCCACCAGTGGGCTGGCATCCAGCCCGACGTGATGCCGCTGGCCAAGGGCCTGGGCTCGGGCGTGCCCATAGGCGCGGTCGTCTGCGGCCCGCGTGCGGCGAACGTGCTGAAGGCCGGCAACCACGGCACCACCTTCGGTGGCAACCCGCTGGCCATGCGCGCCGGCGTCGTGACGCTGACCGTCATGCAGCAGGACGGCCTGCTCGCCAACGCCGAGGCCGTCGGCGCGACGCTGCGCGACGCGCTGGCTTCAGGGCTGGCCGGCGTACCCGGCGTTGTCGAGATCCGCGGCCAGGGCCTGATGCTGGGCATCGAGCTGGACCGCCCGGCCGGCCCGCTTCTGACCCAGGCACTGGACGCCGGCCTGCTGATCAGCATCACGGCCGACCGCGTCGTGCGTCTGCTGCCGCCGCTGATCCTGACGCACGACGAGGCGCGCCAGATCGCGACCATCCTGGTGCCGTTGATCCGGGCCTTGCTGGCCCAGCCCAAGCCATGAAGCCGGGGGATGCACTGATGCGTCACTACCTACAGTTCAAAGACCTGCGGGCCGAGGAATACGCCCACCTGTTCGACCGCGCGGCCATCATCAAGCGACGCTTCAAGAACTACGAGAAGTACCAGCCGCTGGCCGACCGCACGCTGGCCATGATCTTCGAGAAGGCATCCACGCGCACGCGCGTCAGCTTCGAAGCCGGCATGTACCAGATGGGCGGCTCCGTCGTGCACCTGACCACGGGCGACAGCCAGCTGGGCCGCGCCGAGCCGGTGGAGGACTCGGCGCGCGTCATCAGCCGCATGGTCGACCTCGTCATGATCCGCACCTTCGAGCAGAGCAAGATCGAGCGCTTCGCGGCGCACTCGCGCGTGCCGGTCATCAACGGGCTGACCAACGAATACCACCCCTGCCAGATCCTGGCCGACCTGTTCACCTTCATCGAGAACCGCGGCATGGACCGCCGCGGCGCCATTGACATGGACTGCCTGAAGGGCCGCGTCGTGGCCTGGGTGGGCGACGGCAACAACATGGCCAACACCTGGCTGCAGGCGGCCGAGATCCTCGGCTTCAAGGTGCATGTCAGCACGCCCAGCGGCTATGGCGTGGACCCGGCCGTGGCGGGCGTGAAGGACGCAAGTTGCTACAAGGTCTTCAAGGATCCGCGCGAGGCCTGCGAGGGCGCCGACCTGGTGACGACGGACGTCTGGACCAGCATGGGCTACGAGGCCGAGAACGAGGCCCGCAAGGCCGCGTTCGCGGACTGGTGCGTGGACGCCGCCATGATGGCTCGCGCCAAGCCGGACGCCCTCTTCATGCACTGCCTGCCCGCCCATCGCGGCGAGGAGGTGGCGGCCGACGTCATCGACGGGCCGCAGTCGGTGGTGTGGGACGAGGCCGAGAACCGCATGCATGTGCAGAAGGCGCTCATGGAGTACCTCCTGCTAGGCCGGATCGGCTGATCACCGGCCCGACGCGCCCGCGCCGTGGCGGGGGTTGCGGCCGGCAGTTCCGCCCCAGGGGCCCGTCGCCAGCCGGGCCCCTTTTTCGTACTGAAGCCGGCCTGCCGGCGCCAGCGGCGGCTGGTGGCGGTCAGCCGTTGCGTGCCACCACCAGTTGGTTGTCCACCGAGCGCACGCCGTGCACGGCCGAGGCCAGCGACGTCGCGCGTGCCTGCGAGCCGGCGTCGGGCGCCGTGCCGGTCAGCGTCACGCGGCCGTCCTCGGCCCGGACGTCGATCTTGGTGGTCTTGAGCCGCTCGTCGGCCATCAGCGCGGCGTTGATCTTGGTGACGATGGTCGCGTCGGTCACGGCCACGGAGGCCGCCGCCGTGGCGTCCTTCAGCTTGTTCTCGGCCTTGTCCATGGCCTGGCTGGCCTCGGCCTTGGCGTCGGCCTGCTTGGCATCGGCGATCGCGCCATCGAGCTTCTGGCCGGCCGTGCGCTCGTCGGGCTGCTTGCCGCAGGCGGCCAGGGCCGCCGTCAGGGCCAGGGCAACGGCCAGTGGCGTGCGGAAGGGGGTCTTGCGCTTGTCCATCATGCGTCCTTTCTTCATCACTCGGAATCGGCCTGGCAGGCCGCATGGACCGACTTTGCAAAAACGGCGCGCCCCTGCTTGCCGGCCGGTTGCCCAAGACGCCGTAGGACAAAAGGCCGGGCATGCCGCCTGTAGGACAGCGCCGATCGCGCGACGGGCGCTCGGTTGCTAGGCTTGATCCATCCTCGACAGATGATTCGGAGCGCAACATGATCCGCATTGGCATCGTTGACGACCACGCCATCGTCCGGTCCGGACTGCGACAGTTCCTCGGCGAGAACGTCGACCTGCGCATCACCGGCGAGGCCGGCAACGGGCGCGAGGCGCTGGAGCTGGCGCGCGGGGGCGAGGTGGACGTGCTGCTGCTGGACATCTCCATGCCCGGCGAGAGCGGCGTGGACGCGCTGTCGGCCATCAAGGCTCGCTTCCCGGAACTGCCGGTGCTCATCCTCAGCGGCTTCCCGGAGACACATTACGCGACGGCGCTGCTGCGCCAGGGTGCCAGCGGCTACCTGAACAAGGAATGCGATCCCGAGGAGATCGCCAATGCCATCCGCACCGTGGCGCGCGGGCGTCGCTACATCAGCCCGCAGGTGGCCGAGCTGCTGGCCGACGGCATGGCCGGCGGCGCCGTCGACCGGCCTTTGCACGAGTCCCTGTCCGAGCGCGAGCTGCAGGTCTTCCTGCGCCTGGCCAAGGGCGAGACCGTGGGCGCCATGGCCAAGGCCATGTTCCTCAGCGTCAAGACCGTCAGCACCTACCGCACCCGCGTGCTGGAGAAGATCAAGCTCGAGACCAACAGCGACCTGACCTACTACGCGCTGAAGAACGGCCTCATCCAGTGACGCCGTCCCGGTCCCGGCAATGACACCGGCCCCTCACGGGCCAGCCGGCGGCGTCTGTCCACCCGGTTCAAGACCGACACCCTGCAGGCATTTGACCTGCTCGAGGCCGTCGGGCGTGATTGCGTGGGCGCTATCCAACTGCTCCGCGCTGACGAGTCGCCGACCAACGTCGCAAGCATTGAGGGCACGTCGCTCGACGAGGGTGAGGTGGAGGAGCTGCTGCTGGCTCAGGCGCGCATCCGGACGTGGAAGATGACGACAACTTCCGAATCTCGCCTGCCGGCGCGAAGTGCGTAGGATGCTATCGAAGAGGTGCTGAAGAACCTCGAGCGAGCCATCGCAGCCGCCACCGCCCGACTGCCTGCCGGCTACCCGGAGGCTCGCGACCTCCGTCTTCACGGGCCTGCGGCGCACGGCCAGACTTCTTGCCGACTCGGCACCCTGAGTCATGGGCCGCGGTAGCTCATCAACAGGATGAACCACCGGCCAGCCTCGCGGGGCAGTCTTCCCGACTGCCGGCGAGGCTCAAAGGCGATGTTCAGCGGCCGATGTTCAGCGGCGACATGGACATGTAGGCGCGCGACTGGACGGCAATGCGGCGCTCCAGGTCGGCGTGGTCGATGGCGTCGGACAGGTAGCGCTCTTCGATATCGGTCTGGGTTTCGACGCTGAGGACGCTGCGCAGCGAATGCAGGAGGTTCTGGATCAGGCTCATGGTGTTTTGGGCTCGTGGCCCAGGTCTTTCACTAGGGTAAACCCGATTATAGGGTAAACACCTGTTTTAAGACAGCGCCTCGAGGAGCGGTCGCCTCAGCCTGGCTCCAAGGCCAGCCCGGCCTGGGCCCAGGCATCGATGCCGCCTCGCAGCACCCGGGCCTGACGGCCCTGTTGCTTCAGCCACTGGGCCGCCCTGACGGCCGAGGCATCGTTGGGGCAGGCGCAGTAGGTGATGAACTCGCCGGTCGACGGCCAGCCGGCCAGGCTGGCATCGCCGAGGGCGCCGAGGTCAAGGTGGCGCGCACCCGGGATGCGGCTGGACAGCGGCATCGCGGCCGACGTGGCGCGCACGTCGACGAGGAAGACGTCCTGGCGCTGGCGCAGCAGCGCGGCCACGTCACCGGGCGACAGCCGCTCGAAACGGCTCAGTTCCCGGCGCACCAGGGCGCGCCGCCACAGCCGCCAGGCCAGATAGCCCGCCACGGCCGCCAGCGCCAGCAGCACGGCCGCGCTGCCCATGCTGCTGAGCGCGCGCAGCAGCACGTCGATCTGTGCGTGGAAGGCGCGGCCCACGACGACGGCCGCGCCGGCCCAGAGCGCCGAACCGAGCAGGTTCCAGCCCAGGAAACGCCACGCCGGCATGCCCAGCGCGCCCGCCAGCGGCGGCGCCAGGATGGACAGGCCCGGCACGAACTTGGCGACCACCAGCGTCAGCACGCCGCGGCGGGCAAAGCTGGCCTCGTTCTGACGCACGCAACTGTCCGGCGAGATGGAGATGCGGCACAGCGTGGCCAGCACGCGACGCCCCAGGCGTCGCCCGGCCCAGAACCACAACCCGTTGGCCATCTGCGCCGCCAGCGCCGCGACGCCGAAGGCCTGCAGCGCAAAGCCCTGGCGCTGGGCCGACTCCACGCCCGCCAGCAGCAGCACCGGCGTGGACGGCAGCGGCGCGCCGAACTGCTCCAGCAGCACGGCCAGGGCCACGGCGAGCAGACCGTGGCGGGAGAAGAGATCGGTCAGCAGGTCCATGGTGGCGCGACAGCATAGTCCGCCAAGCTTGCCCACGCCGCCACAGGCCCATCGTGATGTAGTCCATTACATTACGAAGCATGCCATCCGAGCTCTGGACCCAGTTCGACGCCGCGCCGCTGGCGCTGACGCTGCGCATCGCCGTCGTCGCCACGCTGCTGGCGCTCGTCCTCGGCATGGCCCTGGGCTGGGTGTTCGCCCGCACCCGACTGCCCGGCCGCGGCCTGCTGGAGGCCATCTGCATGCTGCCGCTGGTGCTGCCGCCCACGGTGCTGGGCTACGGCATCCTGGTGCTGATGGGCCGGCGCAGCGCCCTGGGTGCCTGGCTGCGCGAGCATTTCGACTACACGGTCATCTTCAACTGGCATGGCGCCGTCATCGCGTCCACGCTGGTGGCACTGCCGCTGGTGCTCAAGGGCGCCAGCAGCGCCTTCGCCCAGGTGGACCGCAACCTTGAGGCCGCCGCCCGTACGCTGCGCCAGTCGCGCTGGAGCTGCTTCGTGCGCGTGACGCTGCCGCTGGCCTGGCCCGGCATCCTGGCCGGCACGCTGCTGGCCTTCGCCCGCGCCATGGGCGAGTTCGGCGCCTCGCTGATGGTGGCCGGCTCCATCCCCGGCCAGACCCAGACCGCGTCCATGGCCATCTATGACGCCGTGCAGGCCGGCCGCGACGACCTGGCCCTGATGCTCTCCCTCATCGTGTCGGCCGTCTCGGTGGCCGTGCTCGTGCTGTCCAACCGCTATCTGCAACGCCCCACGCCATGAAAAGACGCCTGCTGCTCTCGCTCGCCCTGGCCTCCCTGCCGCTGTTGGCCTCGGCCCAGCAGCTCACGGTATCGGCCGCCGCCAGCCTGACCGACGCCTTCAAGGAGATCGCGCCACGCTTCGAGGCCGCCAGGCCCGGTGCGACGCTGCGCTTCAACTTCGCCGCCTCCGGCGTGCTGCTGCAGCAGATCGCCCAGGGCGCGCCGGTGGACGTCTTCGCCAGCGCCGACCAGGAGACCATGAACCGCGGCGCAGACCAGAAGCTCATCGCCGCCAACACGCGGCGCGACTTCGCCGCCAATTCCCTGGTGCTCATCAGTCCCGTCCAGGGCGCGCCGGCCGTCGCGGCGCTCGCGGACCTCAACAGGCCCGACGTCAAGCGCATCGCCGTCGGCAAGGTCGCCTCAGTACCGGTGGGCCGCTACACCCAGCAGGCGCTGGAGAGCGCCCAGCTGTGGGGCGCCCTGGGCCCGAAGCTCGTCTTCGCCGACAACGTGCGCCAGGTGCTGGACTACGTCTCGCGGGGCGAGGTCGAGGCCGGCTTCGTCTACCGCACCGATGCCGAACTGCTCAAGGACAAGGTGCGCATCGGCATGACGGTGGGCGGCCACGCGCCCGTCACCTACCCGGCCGCCGTCGTGGCCGACAGCAAGCAGGCCGCGCTGGCGCGCGACTTCGTGGCCTTCCTGGGCGGCGCCGAGGCCCAGGCCATCCTCGCCAGATACGGCTTCGGCAAACCTTGATCGACGTCCGCCTCCAGCTCTCGGTCAGCGACGCACGGCGCCGCTTCGACCTCGATATCGCCTTCGCGACCGAGGCGCCATTTGTCGCGCTCTACGGCCCGTCGGGTGCCGGCAAGTCGCTGACGCTGCAGGCCATGGCCGGCCTGCTGCCGGTGCGGGCCGGACATGTCAGGCTGGACGGCCGTGCGCTGCTGGACACGGCCACCGGCATCGACCTGTCGCCCGAGGCCCGCGGCGTGGGCTATCTGTTCCAGAACTACGCCCTCTTCCCCCACCTCAGCGTGCGCGACAACGTCGCCTTCGGGCTGACCAGCTGGCGCAGCCGCCTCAAGGCCGAGGACGCCGCGCGGGTGGACGAGCTGATCGAGTCCTTCGGCCTGGCGACGCTCGCGCGCAGCCGGCCGGCCACGCTGTCCGGCGGCCAGCAGCAGCGCGTGGCGCTGGCGCGGGCGCTGGCCTGCAACCCACGGGTGCTGCTGCTGGACGAGCCCTTCGCCGCCCTGCATCCCATGCTGCGCGAGCAACTGCGCGACGAGCTGCGCGCGGTGCGCGAGCGCTGGGGCATCCCGGCCATCATGATCACGCACGACCTCGACGACGTGGCCGCCCTCGCCCACCGCGCCTATCTCGTCGACGGCGGCCGCGTCACGCGCGAGGTGGACCTGGCCGGCGGTGACAGCCGCGAGCTGCTGCTGCCTCAGGCGCCGCGGCCCGAGGACGAGCGCCGGCGCCACTGGCTGAAGGCACAACTCACATGAAGCACCTGTCCATCGCCTGGATCGCCCTGCTCTGCGCCGCCGCCCAGGCCCAGTTGCAGGTGCAGAGCCTGGACGGCAGCGCTGTCACGCGGGACGCCGCCCGTCTCGCCGCATTGCCGCACGAGGTGGTCAAGGCTCAGGCGCACGGCAAGGCCGTCGAGCTCAGCGCCGTGGATCTGCGCGAGGTGCTGCGCGCCGCCGGCATCGAGCCGCCGCAGCAGATCCACGGCGCGGCGCTGCGCCGCGTGCTGATGGCGGGTGCGCGGGACGGCTGTGCGTCGGCCTTCTCCTGGACCGAGCTGGACGCCGCGCTGGGCGGCAGGCGCGTCTTCCTCGTGCAGGACGGGCTGAAGGCCGAAGAAGGCCCGCTGCGCCTCGTCGTGCCGGCCGACGGCCGGCCCACGCGCTGGGTGCGCCAGCTCGACATCCTGAGGCTCGTCGCGCCTTGAGCACGCAGGACCATCCGCTGCTGCAAGGCGAGCTGCGCCTCGCCGGCCGGCTGGACGGCCGCTTCTTCGACCTGCTGGCGGCCCTGGCGCTGACGGGTTCGCTGCAGAAGGCAGCCAAGGTCGCCGGCTACAGCTACAAAGGCGCCTGGCTGGTGCTGGACGCCGCCGGCGCGCTGACCCACTCCCCGCTCGTCGACACGGCCACCGGCGGTCCGGGCGGGGGCGGCACGCGGCTGACGGTCGAGGGCGAAGCCCTGCTCGCCGCCTGGCGCGAGCTCCAGGCCCGCCACGACGCCTTCCTGCGCGAGCAGGCCGACTGGCTCGCGACCCAACCTGCGCTCGACGCGCTGCTGAAGAGGATGTCCATGAAGACCACTGCCCGCAACCAGTTCCATGGCCGCATCGCCAGCGTGACTCCCGGCCCGGCCACCACGACGGTCCGCGTCGAGCTGGACGGCGGCCAGGCCATCACCGCCTCGCTGACGACGCTGGCCGCGCAGGAGCTGCAGGTGCAGACCGGCAAGGCCGCGCTGGCGCTCGTGAAGTCCAGCGAGGTCGTGCTGGTGACGGACTTCGGCGGCTACAAGCTGTCGGCGCGCAACCAGCTGACGGGCGCCGTGTCGCGCGTGCAGCGCGGCACGGTGTCGTCGCTGATCGGTCTGACGCTGCCGGGCGGCGCGGTCGTGACGGCCAGCGTCACCAACGACGCGGTCGACGCGCTGGGCCTGGCCGTCGGTCAACCGGCGACGGCGGTGTTCAAGGCCTACGCCGTCATGCTGGCCGTGCGCGCGTAAGGCTCGCCCACACGGCAGCGGCAGCGCATGCCTGCCGCTTGTCGATTCATCGCTGCCTCGTTCGTCATGGCATACGACCTGAGCCAAGCACGGAGCGTTCGATGCCCCAATACCTGATCTCCTTCAACGACGGCGCGATGAGCCACATCCCGGAAGCCGATTTCCCGGCCGTGGGCAAAGCCGCCGCAGCCGCAGTTCTTGAAGCCATCGACGCCGGCGTCTTCATCTTCGGCGGCGGCCTGCTGGAGCCGCCCACGACGACCATCGTGGCAACCGACGGCACCATCACCCGAGGCCCCGACCCGTCCTGCCAGGACTTCATCGGCGGCTTCACCATCGTCGAGGTCGCCAGCCGCGACGAGGCCCACCATTGGGCCGCCAAGGTTGCCGCCGCCTGCCGCTGCGCGCAGGACGTACGCGAGTTCATGCCGCTGCCGCCGGAAGTCCAAGCGCGAATCAGACAAGACTGACGCACCGCCACCCCGGCCTCGGGCAGCATGGTCTTCAAGGAGGCCGATGCCGTGATTGCCAACCTGTTGGGCCGCCTGGCGTTCGAACCGTTCTCCAAAGCCCTGCCCCTGATGGGCGACACCGAGCGTGCGGCGCTGGAGGCCGGCACGGTGGGTTTCGAGGGTGCGCTGTTCGGCGGCAAGCCTGACTTCAACCGCCTGCTGGCCATGCCGCCCAACCGCCTGACGGCCGACGAACAGGCTTTCATCGACGGCGACGTGCGCGAGCTGATCGCAATGCTGGACGACTTTGCCATCGACGAGGCACGCGACCTGCCGCCCGAGGTGTGGCGCTTTCTGCGCGAGCGGCGCTTCTTCGGCATGATCATTCCGCGCGAGCATGGCGGCCTGGGCTTCGGCCACTTCGCGCATGCGGCCGTGGTCACACGCATCGCCACCGTCAACGTGGCCGCGGCCGTGACGGTGATGGTGCCCAACTCGCTGGGTCCTGCCGAGCTGCTGCTGCGCTACGGCACCGGGGCGCAACAGGCCCATTACCTGCCCCGCCTGGCCGACGGGCGCGACCTGCCCTGCTTCGGGCTGACCTCGCCCTATGCGGGGTCGGACGCCGCCTCCATTCCCGACACCGGCGTGCTGGCCGAGCGCGAGGTTGATGGCCGCCACGTGCGCGGCTTCGTCGTGCGCTTCGACAAGCGCTACATCACGCTGGCGCCCGTGGCCACCGTCGTGGGCCTGGCCTTCCAGGCGATGGACCCGTCGCGCCCGGAGGGCCAGCAGCAGCTCGGCATCACCTGCGCGCTGATCCCGGTGCCCACGCCGGGCCTGCAGATCGGGCGCCGCCACCGGCCGATGGACTCGGCCTTCATGAACGGCCCCATTCATGGCGAGGACGTGTTCGTGCCGATGGACTGGATCATCGGCGGCGAGCCGCAAGTGGGCCAGGGCTGGCGCATGCTGATGGAGTGCCTCGCCGCGGGCCGGGCCATCTCGCTGCCGGCGCTGGGCGCGGCCATGCAGCAGACGTCGCTCTACGTGATGGCCGGCTACGGCCGCATCCGCGAACAGTTCGGCCTGCCGATCTCGCGCTTCGAGGCCATCGCGGGGCTGATCGCACGCACGGCGGCGGACCTGTACGCATCGGACGCCGCGCGCCGCTACACGACCGCAGCGCTGGATGCCGGCGAGCGCCCCAGCGTGGCCAGCGCCATCCTGAAAGTGCACCTCACCGAGGCTGGCCGCCGCGCGGTCACGACCGGCATGGACGTGCTGGGCGGCAAGGGCATCATCTGCGGCCCGGGCAACCTGCTGGGCGTGGCCTACCGACATGCGCCCATCGCCATCACGGTGGAAGGCGCCAATCTGCTGTCGCGGGCGCTCATCATCTTCGGCCAGGGCGCCATGCGCTGCCATCCGCACGTGATGGACGAGATGGCCGCCGTGCAGGCCAGGGACGAAACCGCGCTGGGCCGTGCGCTGCTGGCACACGCCGGCCACGTGTTGCGCAACCTCGGCGCCAGCCTGTTAGGCGCGGGGCTGAAGGGCCGCGCGCCGCCGGGGCTGGAGAAGGAAGCCCGCCTCATCGCCCGCATGTCGGCCAAGTACGCGCTGACGGCCGACCTTGCAATGGGGCTGCTGGGCGGGCGCCTGAAGCGCATGGAGCTGCTGTCTGCGCGGCTGGGCGATGTGCTGTCGCACCTCTACCTGGCCGCGACCAGCGTGTGGCGCTTCCAGGTGGAGGCCGACGACGCGATGCTGCCGTTTGCACGCGCGGCCATCCGCTTCCAGCTCGAAGCCGCCGCGGCCATGCTGCGCGACCTGCACGCCAACCTGCCGTCAGGTGCGCTGAAGGCAGCGTCACCGCTGCTGCTGCACGGTACGGGCCATCTGGCGCCGCTGCGCGACCGTGAGCTTGTCGCGCTGTCCGAGGCGCTGCGCACCCGGCCGGCGCTGGTGGCCCGGCTGTGCCCCGACTTCACGCCGCCATCCTCCGGCGGACTGCGCGACCTGGCCTGTGCGCTGCGGCTGGCCGATGCACTGGGCGACGAGGTGCCGGAACTGAACAAGGCCCTGCGCCGCGCGCGCTCGCTGGAGGCTGCGGCATCGACGTCGCGAGATCCGGAGGCGGCGCTGGCCTATCTGCGCGCGGCGGACAAGGTCATCCAGGTGGACGACTTCCCGGCGAAGCCGAAAACCCCATGAAAACCCTGATCCCTCCTGCCTGCGGTAGCGCAGTTGTCGATCCGATGCACCCTCGTTCGTCTTGGGAGTGAGGCGGCGGAACGGTTCCGCCGCGCACCACACCGGAGACCCGACCATGCGATTCCTTTCGACGATCCGCCTCGACGAAACCACCGCCCAGGCGCCCAGCGCGCAGTTGATGGCCGACATGGGCCAGCTCATCGAAGAGCTGACCCGTAACGGGCAGTTGGTAAGCACCGCCGGCCTGCGCCCCACGGCTGAAGGCGCGCGCGTGCGGCTGCAGCGCGGCGGCCAGCTGTCGGTGGTCGACGGGCCGTTCACCGAGACCAAGGAGGTCATCGCCGGCTACGCCATCTTGGAGGCCGCGTCGCTGGCGGAAGCCATCGAGCTGACGCGGCGCTTCCTGCGCGTGCACGGCGACGACTGGGACATCGAGTGCGAAGTGCGCCCGCTCGACGGACCGGAGTTCGGCCGCCAACCCTGAACCGCCCACCACGTCCCCTGCCAAGGAACTCGCCATGTCTGCCTGGACAAGCGCTGTGCGCAAACACTACCGCTGGGTCATTGTCGTCACGGGCAGTCTGCTCGGCTGCGTCGCCATCGGCGCGCTCTTCTCGCTGCCGGTGCTGCTGCGGCCCATCGCGCTGGACACAGGCTGGTCCACGACCGGCATCTCCGCCGCGATGACCATCGCCTTCGGCGCGTTGGCCGCCGGCAGCATGGCCTGGGGCACGCTGTCGGACCGCATCGGGCCGCGCCTCGTCGTCATGGCAGGCTCGCTACTGCTGACGGCCGGCCTGGCGCTGGCCAGCCTGGCGACGTCTCTGCTGGCCTTCCAGCTGCTGTTCGGCGCGGCTGTCGGTCTCGCCGCGGCGGCCATCTTTGCGCCGTTGATGGCTTGCGTCACCGGCTGGTTCGACACGCGGCGCAGCCTGGCCGTGTCGCTGGTGTCGGCCGGCATGGGCATGGCGCCGCTGACGATGTCGCCACTGGCCGCCTGGCTGGTGCAGGCGCATGACTGGCGCACCTCGCTGCAGATCATCGCGGCGGTGGTGGCGGGCATCATGCTGCCGGCGGCGTTGCTGGTGCGCCGCCCGCCGGCGCTGGCTCAGGCGGCCGCGGGGGCTGGGGCGGGCGCAGCGCGGGAGCCCGGCCCCTCGGTCGGCCAGGCCGTGCGCTCGACGCCCTTCCTGGTCCTCGTTCTGACCAGCTTCCTGACCTGCGCCACGCACTCGGGGCCGATCTTCCACACGGTGAGCTATGCCGTCACCTGCGGCATCCCGCTGATGGCGGCGGTTTCGATCTACAGCCTGGAGGGGCTGGCCGGCATGGGCGGTCGCCTCGTGTTCGGGCTGCTGGGCGACCGTTTCGGCGCCGCACGCACGCTGGTGGTGGCGCTGCTGGCCCAGGCCGTCGTCGTGCTGGGCTACGTCCAGGCACGGCAGTTGGGCAGCTTCTACACGGTGGCGGCGCTGTTCGGCTTCACCTACGCGGGCGTGATGCCGCTGTTTGCGGTGATCGCGCGCGAGAACTTCCCGCTGCGCATGATGGGCACCGTCATCGGCGGCACGACGATGGCCAGCAGCGTCGGCATGGCGCTGGGCCCCGTGCTGGGCGGGCTGATCTTTGATGCTACGTCCAGCTACGCGTGGCTGTTCATCGGCGCGTTTGCGCTGGGCATAGGGTCGTTCCTGTCTGCCCTGGCATTCCTGCGTCTGCCACGGCGGCCGCTGCCGGCCGCGACGGCGTGAGCGAAGTTACGCGCCGGCGGCAACCGCCTTCGTGATCTGCACCTGCACCTCGCCCGCGCCCGCGAACACGTGGCGCGACTGCTGGCCGATGCGGATGTCGTGAACGCCGGTGATCATGCCGGTCGAGATGACGTCGCCGGCGCGCAGGATCTCGCCCTGCTGCGCCCGCTTGTTCAGCGTGAAGGCCAGGGCGCCCAGCGGGCCGGGCTTGATGGCGACCTTGCCGGTACCGACGGACTGGCCGTCAATGAAGGTCTCAACGGCGATGCTCTCCAGTTCGCGCCAGTTCGCAATCTCGGCGCCAACGACGACGCCCCAGTTGTTGCCGAAGTCGGAGATGACGGCGCCGGGGCCGATGTCGTTCAGCGTCGCCAGCGGGCTGCTCGCGACCTCGACGCCGATGTGCATGGACCGCACCAGCGGGACCACGGAGTCGGCCGTCCAGTCGGCCTTGCCGGCCGGCGAATCGGCGGCGACGACGATGACGACCTCCGCCTCGACCGCGGCGAAACCGCCCTCGAAGACGGGGCATTGCGCCACGCCGCCCGCCTCCACGCGATGCACGTTGGCGGCAAAGGCCGGGCCGATCATGCGCTCCTCGGGGAACTGCGCGGCAAACGCCGGCGCCACGCGTGCGACCTTCCAGCCCTTGACGGCATCGGGCCAGCGCGCGATCGCCGCGGCCTGCACCGCGTAGGCTTCGTCCAGCGTCGTGGGTGTCGTGCCAGGAAAGCCGTCAAGGGCGCGGCCGGCGGCGCGCGCGGTGGTAAAAGCTTCTGCGATGGACTGGGGAGCTATGGTCAAGACGGTTCCTCTGCGCCGACGGCGCTTGCTGTGAGCGGGCCGCAATGTACAGCGAAGCGCGGCGGCTTCATGCCGCGGCGATGCAAACACCCGCCCCCGGCGGGATTCGCATAAGAAAATAAGAATTCTGTCGTTCCTCGAATAAGAGACTTTGGGCAACCTCCCGGCTTTCGTTCATCCGACGGCCCGCCATGCCCATCTTCCTGCCCTCCCGACGCACCGTTCTCGCGCTGATCGCAGCCAGCGCCACCCTGCCCGCAATGGCGGCGGATGCCACGCTGCTGAATGTCTCCTACGACGTCGCGCGCGAGCTCTACAAGCAGTTCAACCCCGCCTTCGTCGCCGCGCAGAAGGCCAAGGGCCAGACGGTCGTCGTCAACCAGAGCCATGGCGGCTCCAGCAAGCAGATCGGCGCCGTCATCGGCGGCCTCGAGGCCGACGTCGTGACCATGAACCAGGCCACCGACGTGGACCAACTCGCCAGCGCCGGGCTGACCCCTGCCGACTGGCGCAGCCGCTTCCCCAATAACGCTGCCCCCTATTCGTCGACCATGACCTTCCTGGTCCGCAAGGGCAACCCCAAGGGCATCAAGGACTGGAACGACCTGGCCCGGCCCGGCGTGCAGGTCATCATCCCCAACCCCAAGGTCACCGGCAACGGCCGCTACAGCTATCTGGCCATCTGGGGCAGCGTCATCGCCAACGGGGGCAGCGAGGCCCAGGCCAAGGAGCTGGTCACCAAGGTGCTGACCAACGTGCCGGTGCTGGACGGCGGCGGCCGCGGTGCCACCACCACCTTCACGCAGCGCGGCATCGGCGATGTTCTCGTCACCTTCGAGGCTGAGGTGGAGCTGATCGAGAACGAGTTCGGCAAGGGCCAGTTCGAACAGGTCAACCCCAGCATCTCCATCGAGACCGACGCCCCGGTGGCGCTGGTCGACAAGGTCAACGCCAAAAAGGGCACTGCCGCGCTGGCCAAGGCCTACCTGGACTTCCACTGGAGCGCGGAGGGCCAGGAAATCATCGCCAGGAACAACTTCCGCCCGCGCGACCCGGCCATCTTCAAGAAGCACGCGCAGCGCTTCGCCAACATCAAGCTGTTCACCGTCGATCAGACGCTGGGCGGTTGGGCCAAGGTCAGCAAGCAGCATTTCGCCGACGGCGGGAGCTTTGACCAGGTGATGGCCAGTATCAAGCGTTAACCCCTCGCCTGGTCTTGCCCCGGTGATCGCGGGCAAGACCAGCCGGTCGCTCGAGGGCCGGCTTGGGGCGGTCCGGCGCCCGGCCCGAAATGCAATGAACAACAACTGATATGGCTTCGTTTTCCTTGGGACGGCGGCGTGTACTGCCCGGCTTCGCGCCGACGTTGGGCTTCACGCTGTTCTACCTGTCCCTGATCGTGCTGGTGCCGCTGGCCGCTGTGTTCCTGAAGTCCTCGGGCCATGGCTGGGACGCCTTTTGGGCCGCTGCCACGTCGCCGCGTGTGATGGCCTCGTACCGCTTGAGCTTCGGCGCCTCGCTGATTGCGGCCTTCATCAACCTCGTCTTCGGCCTCATCCTGGCCTGGTGCATCGTGCGCTACGAGTTCCCGGGCAAGAAGCTGGTCGATGCCCTCATCGACCTGCCTTTCGCCCTGCCCACAGCGGTTGCCGGCATCGCGCTGACGGCGCTGTACGCGCCCAACGGCTGGGTCGGCTCGCTGTTCGCGGCCGGTGGCCTTCTGGCGCCCCTGTTCGGAGAGGGCGGCGCCAAGATCGCCTTCACGCCGCTGGGCGTGCTGCTGGCACTGATCTTCATCGGCCTGCCCTTCATCGTGCGCACCGTGCAACCGGTGCTGGAGGACATGGAGACCGAACTGGAGGAAGCCGCCGCGTCGCTGGGTGCGCAGCGCTGGACCACCTTCCGCTACGTTGTGCTGCCGACGCTGCTGCCCGCGCTGATGACCGGCTTCGCGCTGGCCTTCGCCCGCGCCGTCGGCGAGTACGGCTCGGTGATCTTCATCGCCGGCAACATCCCCATGGTCAGCGAGATCACGCCGCTGATGATCATCGCCAAGCTGGAGCAGTACGACTACGTCGGCGCCACGGCAATAGCGGCCGTCATGCTGATCTTCAGCTTCGTGCTGCTGCTGGCCATCAACGGCCTGCAGGCCTGGAGTTCGCGCCGGGGGAGCAAGCGATGAGCGCCGCGCTGCATCTGGCGCCGCCGCGCGCCCGTGCCAAGTACCAGGACAACCCGGCCACCCGCGAAGCCCCCTGGGTGCGGCGCGCGCTGCTGATCCTCGGGCTGGGCTTCTTCGCCATCTTCCTCGTGCTGCCGCTGGTGGCCGTCTTCACCGAGGCGCTGCGAAAGGGCTGGGCGGTCTATTTCGCGTCGCTGGCCGACGAGGAGACCTTCTCGGCCATCCGGCTGACGCTGATCGCTGCCGCCATCGCGGTGCCGCTGAACCTGGTGTTCGGCCTGAGCGCGTCCTGGCTCATCGCCAAGCACGAGTTCCGCGGCAAGCAGTTGCTGATCACGCTGATCGACCTGCCTTTCTCGGTGTCGCCCGTCGTGGCCGGCCTGATGTATGTGTTGATCTTCGGCGCCCAGGGCTGGTTCGGTCCCTGGCTGCAGGCGCACGACGTGAAGATCATCTTCGCCGTGCCGGGCATCGTGCTCGCGACCGTGCTCGTCACCTTCCCCTTCGTCGCCCGCGAGCTGATCCCGCTGATGCAGGCCCAGGGACGGGACGAGGAGGAGGCCGCCACCGTGCTGGGCGCCAGCGGCTGGCAGACCTTCCGCCGCGTCACGCTGCCCAACATCAAGTGGGGCCTGCTGTACGGCGTCATCCTGTGCAATGCGCGGGCCATGGGCGAGTTCGGCGCCGTGTCGGTCGTGTCCGGCCATGTGCGCGGCCTGACCAACACGCTGCCGCTGCACGTCGAGATCCTCTACAACGAATACCAGTTCGCCGCCGCCTTCGCCGTGGCCTCGCTGCTGGCGCTGCTGGCGCTGGTGACGCTGGTGATCAAGCAATTCATCGAGTGGCGCGCCGGCCAGTCGACCACGAAGGACGCATGATGGGCATCGAAGTCCAGAACATCCACAAGAGCTTCGGCAACTTCACCGCACTGGGTGACGTGTCGCTGGAGTTCCCGCGCGGCGAACTGGTCGCGCTGCTGGGCCCGTCGGGCTGCGGCAAGACCACGCTGCTGCGCATCATTGCAGGCCTGGAGCAGGCCGACAGCGGCCGCGTACTGCTGGACGGCCAGGACGCCTCCGACACCCATGTGCGCGAGCGTCAGGTCGGTTTCGTGTTCCAGCACTACGCGCTGTTCCGCCACATGACGGTGTTCGACAACGTCGCCTTCGGCCTGCGCGTGAAGCCCAGGAAGCAGCGCCTGCCCGAAGCCGAGATCAAGAAACGCGTCACCGAGTTGCTCAAGCTCGTGCAGCTGGACTGGCTGGGCGACCGCTTCCCGCCGCAGCTCTCCGGCGGCCAGCGCCAGCGCATCGCGCTGGCCCGCGCGCTGGCCGTCGAGCCACGCGTGTTGCTGCTGGACGAGCCCTTCGGCGCACTGGACGCCAAGGTGCGCAAGGAGCTGCGCCGCTGGCTGCGCCGCCTGCACGACGAGCTGCACATCACCAGCATCTTCGTCACCCACGACCAGGACGAGGCGCTGGAGGTGGCCGACCGCATCGTGCTGATGGACCATGGCCGCGTCGAGCAGGTCGGCACGCCGCAGGAGGTCTACGAACGCCCGGCCACGCCTTTCGTCTATGGCTTCCTCGGCGCCGTCAACCGCTTCGTGGGCCATGCACGCGGCGGCGTGCTGCACATGGGCGAGCACCAGTTGCCCGGTGCGAGCTCACATCTGGGCGAAGGCGAGGTGCTGGCCTATGCCCGCCCGCACGAGCTGCAGATCCTGACCGACGAATCCGCTCCCGGCCTCGCCGCCACGGTGGAGCGCGTGCTGGCCTTCGGCGCCAGTGCCCGCGTCGAGCTGATCGGCCCGGACGGCCAGCCGCTGGAGGCCGAGCTGACACGCAACCAGGCGGAGGAGTTGCGCCTGCAGGGCGGCCAGCGCGTCAAGCTCAGCGCGGCCAGGCTGAGCCTGTTCGAGGCCGGCGCCGGCATCTGAACCCGGAGCCCCTAACTCGTAAGTAGAGCTGCATCCCCAAACCTGGGGATGGCGACGCACGGATGCCCGCCCTGCCCGCCTAGTCTTCACGAGCGGGGCGCGACGCCGGCCCATGCCCCCGCCACGCAAGACGCCGGCAGGGAGACACCCATGGCAGGCCTTGCCAAGCCACGGCTGCGCGCCGTGCTGATCGTTCTTTGCGTCTGCGCCATGCCGCTGCTCGCGGCGGCGCGGCCACAGGCCGCACCGCCCAAGCATCGCAACGATGCGCCGCTGCGCTTCGACCCGCCGGCCGCGGGCCCGCTCCAGCGCGCCTCCACGGACTACGGCGCCTGTGTCGACAACCCCTCGCCCGATGGCGCCGCCATCGACTGCCAGGCCTTGGTGCGGACCTCCACCGCGCCCAGGCCCAAGCGGACGCGCTGAGCCCGGATCGGCGCCTGCGCGGCTAGGCCTGCAGCACGCGGACGACCTCCGCCGCCGCACGGAACAGCGGCTGGCTGGCCGCCGAGGCCAGGCCTTGGGCCCGCTGCGCGGGGCCGGCCTCCGGCAGCGGCGGCGGTCGCAGGCCCAGGCTGCAATGGCGCAGGCGCAACGGCACGGCGGCCAGCGCGCGTGCCATGACGGGCAGCCGCGCACGCAGCCAGGGCAAGGCCTCGGCGCGCTCGGCGCAGCAGTGCAGCAGCAAGCCGTGCCGCCACTGCAGCAGCACCAGCACCCAACCCTCGGTCGTCGCCACGTTCAGGCTCAGGCAGACGCCACCGTCCGCCACACCCGCCTCCGCCGTCGCGCCCTCCTGGGCCGCCTCATCGTGGCCGGCCGGCGCGGGCCAGAAGCCACCCAGCGGACTCAGCAGGCGCAGCCACAGCATCTGGCCCAGCCACCCCGTCAACTGCAGCGGTGCCGCATGCGCCACGAGCAGCGACTCCGGGCCGAGCGCCTGCCCGGTCGGGCCGTGTGGCGGCCGCAGCTGCTCGGCCAGCATCAGGGCCCGCCATTGCACGGCCAGCTGGGCCGGCAAGCGCGCGTCCTGGTTCAGGTGCCAGCGCTGCAGCCGGCCCTGGTCAGGACGCAGTGCGCGCCAGCCCCATTCGTCGCCCGGCGCCTCATCCGGCACGGTGTCGGGCGCCGCATCGCGCCGCAGCAACTGCAGCTCCAGCCGAGGTTCGCGCGACAGCACGCGCAGCAGCAGCATGTCGCCCGGCCGGGCCAGACCGGGCGGCAGGCCCAGCTGCAGGCCGTCCTCGGTGTCCCCCAGCAGGCCACCGTCGGTGGCCTGCGCGACGCGCAGGCGCAGCAACTCGCCGACCTGCGCCTCGCGCCCACCGGCCTGCCTAGGCCAGGCCTCGATGGGGCGCAGCGGCCTCAGGGCGGGAATGGGGGCGTTCATGGGCAGACGAGCTTGCCCAGGAGTAAGGCGACCGGTGCCGCGTTAACTTAAAGCTAGCTTCGGACGCGGCGCTGCAGCTCCGTACTCGACACGCCCCGCGTGCACGGCAGGTACACCACCTCGCACAGCGCCTCGAGTTCGTCGAAACGCCCGCGCCAGTTGTCGCCCATGACGAAGGCCTGGGCGCCGTAGCGCTGGATGTCCCGCGTCTTCTGCTCCCACGCTTCCTCGGCGATGGCCAGGTCCACGTAACGGCAGGCCCGCACCAGCTCGATGCGGTCGGCAAAGGGTACGGCCGACTGCTTTCCCTTGACCGCGTTGAACTCGTCGGTGGACACGGCCACGACCAGGAAATCCCATCGCGCCTTGATGCGGCGGAACAGGTCGACGTGGCCGACGTGGAACAGGTCGTAGGTGCCGTAGGTGATGGCCACGCTGGGGGCAAGCCCTGCGTGCAGGCGGCCGGGGGGTGTGGCGAATGGCATCAGCTCACTCCGGGGACAGCGTCGATGGCCCCGGCCAGCAGCGCCGCCATCGCCTTGCGCCTGGTCTCGTCGACCCGCTGGCCTTGGCGCGTCGGCCCTTGCGGCCAGATTGAGGCAATCGTCATGCGGAGGTTCTCGACAAGAGCGGCTATCCCTGTTGGGCTTCCACTATCCCCGCAAAGGCTGCGGACGTGGCGCGGATCCCAAACGGAAAACCGGGCCTGAGCCCGGTTTTTTCACGCTCGCCGGCCTGTCATGCCGCACCGTCTCCCGACAGTGCGGCCCGTCAGGCCGAAGCCGATCAGCCCTGCAGCAGCGACATGACCATGCCGGACATGCTGTTGGCCTGCTTCAGCATCGAGGTGCTGGCCTGCATCAGCATCTGCTTGGTCGTCATGTGGGACGTTTCCGTCGCGTAGTCCACGTCCATGATGCGGCCCTTGGCCTGCGACACATTGGTGCTCATGTTCTGCAGGTTGTTGTAGACATGATCGAGGCGGTTGGCCGCGGCGCCCAGTGCGGCGCGCAGCGTGCCGACGTTGTCCAGCGCGTCCGTCAGACCCTTGATGGTGGTGTTGGCGGTGGCAGCGTCGATTTCGGTGCCGGCCGTGGTCACGGCAGCCACGTCATAGTGCTTGCTCAGACCCTTGAGCGCACCCGCCAGGGTCTGCAGTGCACCGCTGGCGCCCGAAACGTTAAAATCCATCGTCTCGGTGTCGGCCGCGCCGATCTGGAAGGTCAGGCTGGCCGAGAACTTGCCCGTCGTGCCATCAATCTTGGCACTGTCGCCGAACAGCGTCGTGCCGCCGAACGAGGTGTTCTTCATGATGTTGGCCAGCTCGGTGCCCAGGGCATCGTACTCGGACTGCATCGCGTCCTGGTCGTTCTTGGTCGACGAGGCGTCGGCGGACTGCGTGGCCAGGTCCTTCATCCGGTTCAGGATGTTGGTGACCTCGTTCAGGGCGCCTTCGCCCGTCTGCAGCATCGAGATGCCGTTCTGAGTGTTGCGCTGGGCCACGGCCATGCCGCTGACCTGGGCGTTCAGGCGGGTCGCGATCTGCAGGCCGGCGGCATCGTCCATTGCGGAATTGATGCGGAAGCCCGTGCCCAGGCGGGCCATCGATGTGGACAGGGCCGACTGCGTCTTGCTCAGCGAGGTCTGGGTCGACAGGGCCGATGCGTTGGTGTTCAGGCTCAACATGGGGGGAACTCCAAAAGGGGTGGGTTGATCTGCTTGTCGGGGCAAGCTTTCCTGCCCTCATCAGCACAAGGCGGCCACCGCATCGCGGAACTTAAATGCGCCGCACGGCAATTTCGCTTTCGCTGCATTCGCGGCGGCGGACGTGCATTCCGTCACGCCTGGCCGGGCCCGCGCCCGGCCCTTAAGCAGGCCCTTAAGCAGGCCCTTGAGCCGGCTCTCCGCGGCCGGCGTCCGCCCCGGCGGCCTCGCCGCGGATCTCGGCCAGCTTGACGAGCAGCTGCCTCAGCTCCAGCTCGGTTTCCGGGCCGAGGTCGACAAAGCGGCAGCCGACGTGCAGTTGCTCGCCGATCAGGAAGGAGCGATAGAAACGATAGGAGCGAGCCTCTAGATCGACCGTCAGCGCCGCATGCCCGGCGAGCATCAGCCGCACCTGCAGCAGTTTCTGGCCGGTGAAGATGCCCTGCCCCTGGTCCACGGCGCCGCGCAGGCCCAAGCCGCCCAGCGACATGTCGTCGACGCTGAAGCTGCGTGGCTTGCCCAGCAGCGTGAACTCGGCGCGGAAGGTCGGGCCCAGCGGCACGTCGCGGCGCGGCGTGCTGCGGCGCTCGCCCACCGAGGCATCGGCAGCGGAAGGCTCGCCGGCGGCCTGGACGCCGGGCTCACCCTCGAGCGGCGCTTTGGCGGCGGAAGGCTGGGCGCGCGCGACCAGGCGGAACAGCGAGAAGGCTTTCACAGCCGGCCCGAATGGCGGTCTCGCCGGCCTCAGGCCGCGTCGGCCGCCAGCAGTTGATCGACGCGGGTGCGGTGCACGCCGGCCACGGCCGGCAACAGGGCCGACAGCTGCTCGTAGTCCAGTGGCGCGCCCTGAGCTGCCTCGGCGAAGTCCTGCGCCAGGCGGGCCACGGCGGCGGCCTCGGCCGCGTCAGGTGCAGGCGCAGCAGCGGACGCGGCCTCCAGGCGCCGGCCGAGGGCCTGGCGCGTCAGGCCCAGCTGCTGCTGGGCCTGCACCACGCGGGCCAGGCTGGCGCGCTGCGCGTCAGCACCGTCCACCTGCCAACCGGCGGGCTGGAGAGCATCGGGCCGGACATCCAGCATGGCGCGCACGGGCTGGCCGCTGGGAAAGCGCCGGCCGTCACCGCGCAGCTGCAGGCCGTCGCGCAGCGCCGGCCAGCGGGCCTCGGCCACCGACAGCAGCACCCCGCCGTCGGCCTGCGCGCGGGTCTGCACGCCCAGGCCGGCCAGCCCCTGGGCAACGGCGCGCAGGTGGCTGTCCACGCCCTGGCCGTCAAGATGAATGCTGAGCGCGCGTCCCTGGCCGGGCAGGGTCAGGCGCAGCGTCTCGGCGCCGCTGGCGGCGAGGCTGTTGCGGTCCAGCCCGCGCAGGCCGAACTCGCGCTGCGGCTCGCGCCCCTCCGGCACGGCCTGCAGGCGGGCATCGATCTGGCCTGCGCCCTCGACCCCGCGAGCCTGCCAGAGCTTGGCGACACCGTCCACGCGCTCCTGCAGGTCCAGGGCGCTGGCCGGCAGGTTGCGCGCGAGCGTCAGGCTCAGGCCGCTCTTGAGCTGTTGCAGCGAAGCGTCCAGCTTCTGCGCATAGGCCAGGCCCTGCTGCAGCGCGCCGAGGCGCTGCTGGGCACCCGGCTCGCGCGCGGCGTCGCCGGGCGCGGCGATACGCAGCGGCTGGGCGGCAACGGCAGCCGATGGCGCGGGCGCGAGCACGCGCGACGTCGTGGCGACGGGCGTCAGCGCCGTGCCGGCGCCAGAGCGGCCGGCGGCGCGGGCGGGCTGGTTCTGCAGTGCGGGAATGGCCGGTAGCGCGGGCATCAGAGCACGTCGAACAGGCTCAGGTTGCTGACGCGCGCGTAGGCCTTCTGCGTGGCCTGCACGGCCAGCTCATAGCTGTTCAGCCGGATGGCGGCTTCGGCATAGTCCACCTTGCCCAGGGCCAGCGTGGCCTCCTGGTTGGACAGGCTGACCGCGGCATGGTTGTCGTCCAGCGTGTTGATGACGTTCCGGCGGCCGCCCTGCTGGGCGATCTGGCCGCTGAGGAAATCCATCAGATCGTCGACCGCCTTGAGCTGGCCGCCGGCCGTGGCGCTGGTGTAGCTGCCGTTGCCGAAGGCCGTGATCGCGGCCTGCAGGCCATTCAGGAAGACGTCCAGGCCGTAGTTGCTCAACGCGACGTTGGCGGCAATGGTCACGCCGTCGCCCACGGCCACCTGCTGGGTGGTGTTGTCGACGCCCGCACCGAAGCTGTAGACACCGGCCGTCAAGTCAAGCGTCGCCACGTTGGATGCCGTGCCCGAGAACATGTACTGCCCCTCGGCATTGCGCGTGTTGGCGCTGTAGAAGAGGCTGTCGCGCAGCGACTGCAGCGCGGTTGCCATGGCCTTCACGTCGTCGGGCGTGGAAGCGCCGTCGGCTGCCCAGACCATCAGGTCGCGCACCATCAGCAGGTCGTCCTGCATGCTGGTCAGCGTGGTCTCGTTGTTCTGCAACCGCGTCGTCAGCGCCGTGATGTTGCTGCGGTACTGGTCCAGCGCCGCCTCCTCGCGCGACAGCCGCGCGAGTCGCACGGTGGCGATGGTGTCGTCCGAGGGCTTGAGGATGCGGCTGCCGGAGGCCATCTGGCTCATCACCCTGGTCAGGCCGGCATTGGCCGTCTGCAAGGCGGTGTTCATGGTCTGGCTGTACTGGCTGGTGGCGATGCGCATGGGGTCTCCGTTCAGAAGGCGGCGAGCGTGCTGTCGAACAGCTTGCCTGCAGCGGCGATGACCTTCATGTTGGCCTGGTAGAGCTGTTGGTACTGCATCAGGCTGATGGCCTCCTCGTCGGTGTTGACGCCGCTTGTGGAGGCCCAGTTGGCTTGCGACTGGTCGCGCACGGTCTGGGCGGTGGTCTGCGCCGCCAGGTTTTGCTGGCTGCGCACGCCCAGCGTGCCCACCAACTGCGTGTAGATGTCGCCCAGCACGGTCGGCTGGCTATCGAACTGCGTCACGACGATGGCACTGTCCTTCAGCGCGATCAGCTTCGTCAGGTTGCCGCCGCCGCCGGCACCCTCGCCCGTCGCCGCGAAGGCGAGCGTACCGGCGGTGATGGTGGTGGAGAGCTCCAGTTGGGCGCCATTGAGGACGAACAAGGGCGGCCCGCCCGCAGCGGCCAACTGGTTATTGAACAGAGTGGCGATGCCCGCGGCCAGCTCCTTGACCGTGGTCTGCATGGGCTCGAGCACCTGCTTCTCGTAGTCGATGACCCCACCCAGCTGGCCGCCCAGGCCCTGGCTGGCCACGCCGAAGGTGGTGTTGGCGAAGCGCAGCTCCAGCTGGCCTGAGGACTGGCCCATGACCGCCGCATCCCGGCCCACCACCAGCGGCTGACCGTTGTTCAGCGACACGTTGACGGTGCCGTCGGGCTGCGGCACCACCTGCATGCCGACGAGCGAGGCCAGCGCGTCGATGCGCTGGTCGCGCGCGTCCAGCAGGCCCGAGGTGTTCAGGCCGCCAGCCTGGGCCGCGGCGATCTGGCGGTTCAGCAGCGCGATGTCGGCCGTGTAGCCGTTGACCTGGTTGATGGCCGCACCGCGCTGGTCGCTGAGCGCGTTGTGCTGCGTCGTGAAGAGCTGCTGCTGACTGGCGATGCGCTTGACCAGCGTGTCCGCCGAGGTCAGCACCTGGGAGCGCAGCGAAGCCGAGTCCGGCTGCACGCTGGCGGCATTGAGCGACGCGAAGAAACCGTCCAGCGCGTTGTTGATGTTGGAGGTGTCGTCCGACATCACCGATTCCAGCTGGTTCAGATAGGGCTGGCCAGCGTCGTAGCGGCCCAACTCGGAGGCAGCCTTCCACATCTGCTGCGACTTGTAGCCGTCCGCGAAGCGGAGCAGCGAGGACACCTGCACGCCGTTGCCGGCTGCCGTGATGCCGCCGGCCAGCGCCTGGCGCGAGGTCAGCAGCACGCCCTGGCGGGTGTAGCCCGGCGTCGCCGCGTTGGCGATGTTCTGGCTGGTGGTGTTGAGCGCCGTCTGCGCCGCGACGGCGCCGGACAGGGCGTTGTGGATCATGCTCATGAGGGCTGCCTTGGATCTGGGCCTACTTCAGAGGGGAAGGCGACGCGGCGGCGGCGGCACTTAAATCCGGCGCCGGCAGCAGCTGCTTCAGCAGCAGGTCGGCGATGCCGAAGGCGCGCTGGCCGGCCAGCGCATCAGCCACCAGGCCGTCGGCCAGGTCGTTCAACGGCTCGCTGGTCTTCTTCTTCAGCGGGCTGTCCTCGTCGGCCAGCTCGCGGGTGGCGGCGCGCATCTGGCCCAGCATCTGCTTGATGAACTGGGCCTCGAACTTGACGGCCGCGTCGGTGGCGCGCTGGCGCAGCCGGGCGTCGGCGTCGCCGTGCTGGGGCGTGAGGGCGTTGTCTAGTTTCATGTCAATTGTCCGGAGCAAGGAACATGGAATTGCCGGGGCGAGCGCGGGGCCGCTCCCAAGCCCGCCTGCGTTGGACGACACCCACCCGGCCGCCCAGCGTTCAGCGGAGGCAGACCGGGCGAGGGGCACAGGTCCATCAGATCACCTGCAGTTCGCCGTCGATGGCGCCGGCCTGGTCCAGCGCCTGCAGGATGGCCATGATGTCGTCGGGATTGGCACCTATGCTGTTGATGGTGTCGACGATGGCCTGGAGGCTGGCTCCGGCCGGCCAGCGCAGCATGCGGCCGTTGCCCTGGTCCACCGACACGCGGGACTGCGGCACCACCTGGGTCTGGCCCTGGCCGAAAGGCGCCGGCTGGCTCACCTGGGGACGCTCGCTGATGACCACCTTCAGCGCGCCGTGCGAGACCGCGGCGGGGCGCACCCGCACGCCCTCGGCGATGACCACCGTGCCGGTGCGCGAGTTGAACACCACCTTGGGCAGCGCGCTGCCTGCCTCCACGCCCAGGCCTTGCAGCTGGGCGATGAAGGCCACGCGCTGGGTCGGCTGCTCGGGCGCCTGCACCTCGACGCTGGTGGCATCGCGCGTGCTGGCGATGTCGGTGCCGAAGCGCTGGTTGATGGCCTGCACGATGCGGGTGGCCGTCTCGAAGCTGGGGCGCTTGAGGCTGAGCGTCACGCTGCTGCCGCTGGCGAGGTCGTTGCCGATCTCGCGCTCGATACTGGCGCCGTTGGGAATGCGGCCTGTGGTGGGCGTGTTGACCGTGACGCTGGAGCCGCTCTGCCCCTGCGCGGACAGCCCGCCGACCACCAGGTTGCCCTGGGCCAGCGCATAGACCTCGCCGTCGGCCGCCTGCAGCTGCGTCAGCAGCAGCACGCCGCCGCGCAGGCTCTTGGCGTCGCCCATGGACGACACGGTCACGTCTATGGTCTGGCCGCGCCGGTAGCCGCTGGGGAAGCTTGCGCTGACCATCACGGTGGCGACGTTCTTGGACTTGGGGTCCACACCCTGAGCCTGCTTGATGCCGAACTGTTTCAGCAGGTTGTTGACCGACTGGCCGGAGAACTTGACTTGCGTGCTGTCGCCGCTGCCGTTCAGGCCCACGACGAGGCCGTAGCCCAGCAACTGGTTCTCGCGCATGCCCTCGACATGCACCAGCTGGCCCAGCGCCTGGGCAGCCTGCACGGCCGGGGCCAGCAGCGCGAGCACCAGCGCAGCGGCGGTCGATGCGAATAGGTTCTTCATGAGTCCGGTCTTCAGAAGGGCATCAACGGGTTGACGAACCAGCGCGTCAGCCAGCCGGGGGTGTTCGCGTTCGCCAGGTCACCCTGGCCCGCGTAGGCGATGCGGGCGTTGGCGATGCGCTGGGACGAGACGCGGTTGTCGCTGTCGACGTCGGAGGCGCGCACATAGCCGCCCAGGCGGATCAGCTCCTCGCCCTGGTTGATGTAGAGGCTCTTCTCGCCCTGCACTTTCAACAGACCGTTGGGCAGCACCTCGCCGACGACCACCGTGATGGCGCCGGAGAGCGTGTTCTGCTGGCTGCTGGTGGCGCTGCCGTTGAAGTCCCGGCCGCTGCCGATATTGCCGCTGCTGCCGATATTGCGTATGCCCATGGCGAAGTCGGCGCTGCTCTTCTTGCCCAGCGTGGTGTCGGCCTTCTTGCTGGCCTGGGTGGTCTCCTGCAGCACCACGGTCAGCACGTCGCCAGGGCGGAAGGCGCGCGTGTCCGAGGTCAGCGGCGTGGCGCGCTCGGCCACGAACACGCCACCGGCGCGGGCCTGCGCCGGCGCCGCCGCAGGCATGGCCTGCGGCAGCGCCGGCGGCTCGGCGCTGGGCAGCGGTGCCGGCACGAAGGCGGAACAGCCGGCCAGCGCGGCCAGCAGCGTCAGGGCAAGCAGCGGCTTCATCAGCGAACGGCCTGGGCCAGCGTCTGCAGCATGTTGTCGGCCGCCGACAGCACCTTGGTGTTCATCTCGTAGGTGCGCTGCGCGGCGATCATGTCCACCATCTCCTCGACCACCTGCACGTTGGAGCCTTCCAGCGCGCCCTGCTTGATCTTGCCCAGCCCGTCCGCGCCCGGCACGCCCTCGGCCGGCGCGCCGCTGGCGCTGGTTTCCTGGTAGAGGTTGTCGCCCAGTGCCAGCAGGCCCGTGGGGTTGATGAAGTGGGTCAGACGCAGCTGCCCCAGCTCGGTGGACGTGGCCGCGCCCGCCACGGTGGCCGTGACGGCGCCGTTCTCGGCGATGGTCAGCGCCGTCGCGTTGGCCGGCACGGTGATCTCGGGCTGCAGCACCAGGCCTTGTGCATTGGTCAGCTGGCCGTTGGTGTTGACCTGCAGCTGGCCGGCGCGCGTGTAGGCGGCTCGGCCGTTGGGGCCGGCGACCTGAAGGAAGCCCTGGCCCACGATGGCCACGTCCAGGCTCTGGCCGGTGGTCTGCAGGCTGCCGTTGGTGAACACCTTCTGCGTGCCCACCAGCCGCGTGCCGTTGCCCAGCTGCACGCCGGCCGGCGCGGCGTTGCCGTCGTCGCCCTGCGCGCCGGGCTGGCGCTCGACCTGGTAGAACAGGTCCTCGAACATCACGCGGTCGCGCTTGAAGCCGACGGTGTTGACGTTGGCGAGGTTGTTGGCAATGGCCTGCAGCTTGGCGTCTTGCGCCTGCACGCCGGTCTTGCTGATCCACATGGCGGGATTCATCTTGTGACTCCTTGGGTGAGTTATTCGCGGATGAGGCGGTTGCCGGCCTCGGCCATGCCGTCGGCGGATTTGAACAAGCGCATCTGGATTTCGAAGTCGCGTGACAGGCTCATGGTCGTGACCATTTCCTCGACAGCGGACACATTGCTGCCCTCCAGCCGACCGTTGGCCACCCGCACGGTGGGATCCGCGTCCAGCGTGGCGCCGTCGCGGGCCACCAGCAGGCCTTGATCGTTCTTGCGCAGCTGGCTGAACTCGGGCTTGACGAGCTTGAGCCGGTCCACGGCCTGCAGCGTCGCCGCGTCGCCGTTGCGCACCGAGATGACGCCGTCGGCGCTGACCTCCAGCTTGGCGTACGGCGGGAGCGTGATGGGGCCGCCCTCACCCAGCACCGGGCGCTGGCCCAGCAGCAGCCGGCCTTCGGCGTCCAGCGTGAAGCCACCAGCGCGCGTGTAGGCTTCGCCGGTGGCGCCACCCTGCTCCGTCTGCACCGCAAAGAGGCCGGGCCCCTGGATGGCGATATCAAGCTCGCGCCCGGTGTCGCGCTGGCCGCCCTCGCGGGCGCTGACGGCGTCGCTGGCCAGTTGGTTGAGGTGGCGCGCGGCATAGCCGGCACCATCCACCGCACGAGCGTTGGACACCTCCAGGTTGGCGCGGAAGCCCGCCGTGTCGGCGTTCGCGAGGTTGTTGGCGTGCACCTGCTGGGCGCGCATCACCCGCTCGGCGCCGCTCATGGCGGTGTAGATCAAGGCATCCATGGCTCAACCGCCTCAGATGGCCTGCATCAGGGCCTGCATCATCTGGCTTTCGGTCGAGATGACCTTGGTGTTGGCCTGGTAGTTGCGCTGGGCGGACATCAGGTCCACGAGCTGGCTGGTGACGTCGACGTTGGACTGCTCCACTGCGCCCACGGCCAGCGTGCCGGTCATCGACGTGCCGGGCCGCGCGTACAGCGCGGTGCCGCTGTCGGGCGTCGCCTTCCAGCTGGTGTCGTTGACGGCCTGAAGCGCATAGGGGTTGGCGAAGTTGGCCAGCGCCACGGTCCCCAGCGTCTGCTGCTTGCCGTTGCTGTACGTGGCGATGACGCTGCCGTCCTGCGTCAGGCTGGTGCCGGTCAGCGTGCCGGCGGCATTGCCGTTGGCGGCGTTGGTCAGCGTCGTCGTATCGCCGGCGTACTGCGTCGTGCCCTTGTAGTCGATGGTCAGGGCAATGGGGTTGACGCCGGCCGGCGTCACGTTGAAGGTGTTGGTGGGCGCGCTGGTGAGGACGCCGTCAGGACCGAACGTCAGCGGGAAACCCGCAGCGGCCGGCGCGGCGCCATCGAAGCTGTAGTAGACATTGACGCTGTTGCTGCCGGTCTTCACGTAGTACTGGCTCAACGCATGCTTGGCACCCTGCGAGTCGTAGACCACCGAGGTGACCGAGCTGTTGTAGCTGGTCGCATCGGTCATGCTGAAGGGCGTCGTGGCCGGCACGCTCCAGTCCGCCGACAGGTTGCCGTTCAGGCTGAGCTTGTCGCTCGCCACGGCGCCGACCTGCGTGTTGCCCACGCGCAGGTCACCGAAGGCGCCAAGGCCGGCGCCGGCGACCGGCTGGCCGTTGGCGTCCAGCACCGCGTTGTTGCCCTGCAGCTTGCGGCCCAGCGTGTCGACGACATAGCCGTCCTTGTCGACGTTGAACAGGCCCACGCGAGTGAACAGGGTCTGGCCGGAGGCGTCGCGCACGGCGAAGAAGCCGCTGCCCTGGATCATCGCGTCCATGCCACCGCCGGTGTTCAGCGCGCCGCCGGACATCGCCATGCTCTGCGTCACCGACGAAACCTCGGCGCCATTGGCCTGTGTGCCGGCGTACATGGCCGAGAAGTTGGCGCGGCTGCTCTTGTAGCCGTAGGTGCCGGTGTTGGCGATGTTGTGGCTGATGGTCTCCAGCGAGCCGTTGACCGCGTTGATGCCCGAACGTGCGATTTCAAAACTCATGATGGGATCCTTGTCGCTTGAGGAGAGAGTTAGTGGGTCGTGGTCGCGGCGGCGACCTGGCCCTTGAACTGGGTGATGAGGCGCGAATTGAATTCGCCCAGGCCGCCGAGCTGCACCAGCGCGCTGCCGTCGCTGGCCAGGCGCACGCCGCTGATGCGGCCGACCACTTCCGGCGTGACGCTCTGCTTGGATTCGTTCAGCACTGCGATCGAGTAGCTGCCTTCGGCCAGGCCCAGGGCCTTGGGGTCCAGCTTGTAGCCATGGCTGCCCGGCGCGAGCTTGCCAAGGTCCACTTCGCGCTTGCGGCCGGCGGCGTCGGTCAGCTGGAGCGTGGCCGGCGCGGCGGCGTTGTCCAGCGTGAAAGACAGCTCGACGGGGCTGCCGTCCAGCGTCAGCTGGGCGGCGCTGACATGCACCGTGCCGCCGACCTGGCTGCCCAGGCTCAGCATCTGCAGGCTGGACAGGATGCTGTTGTTGAAGGCCGTCTGCGTCGTCAGCGCCTGCAGCGACTCGACCTGGCTGAGCTGCGACAGCTGATTGACGAACTGGCTGGCGTCGGTGGGCTCCAGCGGGTTCTGGTACTGGATCTGCGCGACCAGCAGCTTCGTAAACAGCTGCGAGATTTGCGCCGCACCGCCGTTGGCTGCCACGGCGTCGGCACCGGACGCGTTGCCGTTGCCGGCGGTGTTGTTGTTGACGGCCGTGCTCATCAGCCTTCTCCCAGTTTCAGCAGCGACTGCTGCATGGACTTGATCCGGCCCAGCACCTCGACGTTGGTCTCGAAGGCGCGCGAGGCGGACAGCATGTCGGTCATTTCGGCGACCGGATTGACGTTGGGGTAGAAAACCTCGCCATCCTGGTTGGCCAGCGGGTTCTCGGGCTCGTAGACGCGGCGCAGCGGCTCACCGCTCTCCACCACGTCCAGCACCTGCACGCGGCTGCCGGCAAGCTGCTCGCCGCCCAGCCCCGCGGTGGCGGGCAGCGCCGCGAACACCGGCTTCCTGGCGCGGTAGGCGCCGTCCTCGCTGCCGGCGGCCGACTGCGCGTTGGCCAGGTTGCTGGCGATGGTGTTGAGCCGCGTGGTCTGGGCCGCCATGGCCGAGCCCGCGATCTGGCTGATCTGCCTGAAGGACATCTCTGTGCTCCTGTGCTGGGTTACTGCCCGTTGATGGCCTTGGCCAGGCCCCTGAGCTTCATGTTCAGAAAGGTGAGGCTGGTGCCGAAGTCCTGGGCGTTCTGCGCGAACGCCGCCTGCTCCACGCCCAGCTCCACGGTGTTGCCGTCCTGCGCTGCGTGGAAGGGCACGCGGTACTGCAGATCGCCCGCATCGGTGTCGGTCAGCAGGCCGCCTTGGCCGAGCTGGGCGTCCTGGCCCAGCTGGCGCAAGGTGGCGGCAAAATCCACGTCGCGCGCCTGGTAGCCGGGCGTACTTTCATTCGCGATGTTCGAGGCCAGCACCTTGGTGCGCTCGGCACGCAGGCGCAGGGCGTCGGCGTGCTGGCCCATGGCCTTGCTGAAATCAATGCTCATGCTTCGCTCTCCGAGAAATCTGTTGCTGTGCTTGCTGGCCCTGCTCGCGCCGGGCGCACCCGTGCTGGCCGCGAGCCTGGAAGCCCAGGTGCAGGACGCGGCCCGCCGCGCCGTGCTGGACACCGCTGACCGCGAGGGCTGGGTGGCACCCGAACTGCAGTTCGCGCCGCTGGCTGCCCGCCCGGCACCGGCCTGTGCCGGCGGCTGGGACGTCACGGTGCAGGACACGCGCAGCCTGTCGCGGCTGCGCCTGGCCGCGCATTGCCCGGCCAGCCCGGCCCTGCCGGCGCAGAGCTTCGTGCTGCGCGCCAGCCTCAGTGCCGAGGTGCTGGTGGCCCGCCAGGCCGTCGCCAGCGGCCGTGCACTGGCTGAAGACGACGTCGAACTGCAGCGCCGCGACATCAGCCAGGCCAGCGATGCGCTGGGCCGGCTGGAGGACGCGCTGGGCCAGGCCCCGCGCAGCAGCCTGCGACCGGGTCAGATCCTGCAGAAGCGCCAGCTCACGCCGGCCCAGCTGGTGCGCCGCGGCGAGCACGTTCGCATCGTCGCGCGCAGCGAAGGCATCGAGGTGCATGGTGCCGGCGAGGCGCTGGACGCCGGCGCGCGCGACGCAGTCGTCCGCGTGCGCAACAGCGCCAGCGGCCGCGTCATCTCGGCACGCGTGCTGGACTCCGGCCTGGTTGAACCCGTACGCTGACATCAACGCCGCCCCTTGCCGATCTGTGCCGCCACGCGCGCCAGCTTGTCGGCATAGGCCGGGTCGGTGGCATAGCCGCCCTGCTGCAGCGCGCGGCCATAGGCCAGCGCGTCGCTGCCGGTACCCAAGGCACCCTGGTATCGCGGGCTGCCGCTGAGCAACTGCGAGAAATCGCGGAAGGCGCTGCCGGCATCGGCATAGCTGCGGAAGCCCGCGCGTCGCGACTGGGCTACGCCGCCCTCGTATTCGGTGGTCTGCACATCGGCCACGTCGCCGCGCCAGGCCGGCGTAGCCTTCAGCGCGAACAGGTTGTGGCTGTCGGCGCCGGCTTCGGTGCGGATGGGCCGCTGGCCCCAGCCAGACTCCAGCGCGGCGTGTGCGGACAGCACCTCGGGCGCCACGCCCAGCGCGCGGCCGGCCTCCTCGGCCAGCGGCGCGATGCGCTCCAGCCAGGCCTGCTGCTCGGCGGAGGGGGCCTCCACGGCGCCGACCTGCAGGCGGCGCACCTGCGCCTCAGGGCTGAGGGCGCCGGCCACGTCGCCGCGCTCGATGAAGTGGTTGACCTCGGCGTTGAGCTGGCGGTAGAGGTCGCCGAAACCGGCGGCGGCGCCGTTGGCGCGCGGCGCGGCCGGCAAGGCCGGGAAGCCATCCGTGCCGCCGATACGGAAATCAGGATTCAGCATAAAGCCCCTCCTCCACGCCCATCACGCGGCGCATCAGCGCCTGCTGTTCCGTGATCAGCTGGCAGTTGCGCTGGTTCAACGCCTTGCATTCGCGCACCTGCTCCTCCAGCGCCGTCCAGAGACCACCCAGCGCCTGCGCCGCCGTGGTCGGCAGGCGCTGCAGCAGGCGGCTCATGGTGGGCTCGCCCTGTGAACCCAGCAGCTTGCGCAGCAGCAGGCCGCGCTGGCGAGTGTGGGCATCCAGCTCGTCCACCAGCGCGACGATCTCGTCGGCGAGCCGCTGCAGCGGCTCTGCCTGGTGGCGCAGCGCGGCCTGGAACTGGGCTTCAAGCAGCTCGCGCAGCCGGCCGTAGCCCGCGCGGTCTGCCTGCAGGTCGCGCAGCAGCAGCGTCAGCGCCTCGGTGCTCTTGCCTTTCACCGGCCGGCTCCGTGGTAGCGCTGGATCAGCCGGGCCAGGCGGTCGGCATCGAAACCGATCTCGCCGCGTGCCAGCGCCTCGCGCAGCGCATCGACCTTGGCTTGGTCGATCTCGGGCAGTGCGGCCAACGCCTCCTGGGCCGGGCCCAGCACGCGAGACTCCAGTTCTGCGTTGACCGTTCCCAGCACCGCGGGGGCGCCGCCGCCGGTCTTCGCAACGCCGGGCTGCTCGCTGCGGGCGGTGGGCTTGTCAACGGCATGGCCGTTGTTTGCGACGATCTTCATTCGGTCACCTCGTGTCTTGGTTCGCACGGCCGATCACTCCTTCTCGGCGGGCAACGCCCGGCGCAGCTCGCGCGCGGCCTCGGCCGATTCGGCGCTCAGCGCGGCCATGCCCTGTCCGCCTGCCGCGCTGGGCGCCAGCGGCACGCTCTGCGCCGGCGCGCCGAACATCTGCGAAAGCTGCTGGGTCTGGCGGGGGGTCAGGATCATCAGTTCGATGCGGCGGTTCACCGCCGCGTAGCGGTCGTCCGGATCCAGCGGCGCGCTGTCGGCCATGCCGCTGACCTGCATGACGCTGCTCTCGGGCATGCCCCCCTCCAGCAGATGCAACCGGGCCGACATCGCGCGATGCGTGGACAGCGCCCAGTTGGAGAAGGCACTTGGGCCGCGGTCCACGTACTGCGAAGCATCGGTGTGGCCGACGATGAGCAGCTGGTTGCGCATCTGCGCGAACACCGGCCCCAGCTTCTGCAGCAAGGCCTTGAAGCGCGGCGACGGCGCAGCGCTGCCGCGCTCGAACATGCCGCTGGAGTCCGTGTCGTGCAGCATCACGCGCAGGCCCTGCGGCGTGACCGCCATCCGCAGGTTGCCACCCAGGCCCTCGTCAGCGCTGACGCGCTCGATGACTCGGGCCAGCGCCGCCAGCTCGGCCGGTCGCTCATAGCTGGCGCGGCTGCCAGGCGCGGCGGGGCCGGGGCTGTCTATCGTCTTTTGGCTGTAGTGCGATTGGCCCTGGGCCGGCGCCTCGCCGTAGGCTGGCACCGGGTGGCGCTCGATCATGCTGCCGCGCGAACCCGAGGCCAGCGAGTTGGTCATGCCGTTGCCTTCGTCCAGCAGGTTGGCGCCTGCGCTCTTCAGCACCACCTGCATGCGCTCGGAGTTGCGCGAAGCCAGCAGCCACATGACCAGGAACAGGCACAGCAGCGCCAGGCAGAAGTCGGCAAAGGCGACCTTCCAGGCACCACCATGCCCGTCGTCGTGCGACTTGCGCGAGACGCGCTTGACGACGGTGGGGTGCTGCCCGTCCGCGCGGCCAGGCTTGCCGTTAGGCTGCACTGCGCTCTCCCGGCATGCGGTCGGTCGCGCGGCGGCGCGGCGTCTCTTCCGGCTCGCCCGGATCGTTGAGCTTGTTGATCCAGCCCTCCAGCAGCGCGAAGCTGGGCTTGATGTTGAGCTGCACCAGGCGGCGACCGGCATCGATGGCCAGCAGCGGCGGCTTGCCAGCGACGTGCGTGACCAGCACCACCTTGACGGACTCCAGCGCGGCCATCTCCTCGTTAACCACCTGCTTCATCATGTTGGCCAGCGGATCGAAGAGGCCGTAGCAGAACAGGATGCCGATGAAAGTACCCACCATGGCGGCGGCCACCATCAGAGCGATCTCGCCGGTGCCGGCGCCATCAGCCACCGAGCTCATCGCCGTCACGATGCCCAGCACCGCGGCCAGGATGCCGAATCCGGGCATGGCCTCGGCGATCTTGCCCAGCGAGCGCGCGGGCTGGCTCAGCTCCTCGTGGATGGCCTCCAGCTCCTGCTCCAGCACGCCCTCCAGCTCGTGGGCGTTGATCTTCCCCATGGCCATCAGGCGGAAGTTGTCGACGATGAAGTGCAGCAGCTTGGGCTCGTCCAGGATCAGCGGGTAGCGCTTGAACAGCGGACTCTCGTGCGGCGCCTCGACGTGGGCGTCCAGCGCCTTCAGGCCGCCGGCGGCAGTCTGCAGCAGCTCGTACATCAGCAGCAGAAGCTGGCGCTGGAACTCCTCGCCGTTCTTGCGACGCGCGGCCACCTTGCGCAGTTGCAGCACCATCTCCGACAACACGTGCCTGGGGTTGCCCAGCAGGATGGCGCCGAAGCCCGCGCCCAGGATGATCAGCAACTCGACCGGCTGCCAGATCACGGCAAAGTTGCCACCGTGGATCAGGAAGCCGCCGAAGACGCATCCGATGACGATGAGGATTCCGATAAAGGGCTGCATGGGATTCTTCCTCGGCTTCAGGCCTGCTGCAGGAAGGCTTTCATCTTCCCGAGCGCTGCCTTGTTGATCTGGGAGACGCGCGCCTCGGTGAGATCGAGCACTGCGGCGATCTCCTTCAGGCTGGCGTCGAATTCGTAATAGAGCTGGATGACCTTCTGCTCACGCTCGTTGAGGCTCTGCAGCGCCTGGGTCAGCGAGCGCGTCACCATCAGCTGGGCCTCGGGCGTGCGCGCATCGCTGGGCAGGTTGCTCAGCTCGGCCACCATCTCGTCGAAGCTGGCCAGCTCCTCGGCCACCTCGTCCTGCTGGAAGGCCTGGTAGGCCTGCGGCGTGATCTTGAGGTTGGCCAGGATCTCGGCCTCGCTGGGTTCACGGCCCAGCTTGCGGGTCAGCGCGCGCAGCGCGTCGCGCATCTTGTGGCTCTCCTGGCGCACCGAGCGCGGCCGCCAGTCCTGGCGGCGCAGCTCGTCGAGGATGGCGCCGCGCACGCGCAGCGCAGCGAAGGCGCCGAAGGCCTCGTCCGGCTGGCCGTAGCGGCGCAGCGCCTCCAGCAGGCCCATCAGGCCGATCTGCTCCATGTCCTCGCGGTCCATCACGGCGCAGGCCTGGGCGCCGAGCTGGCGCACGATACGCTTGACCAGCGGTGCGTACTGGCGCAGCTGGGTGCGCTCGAAGTCCGGCCCCAGCAAGCTGGCGCTGGGCTGGGCGTACTCGGCGTAGGCGGCGGCGTGCATGGGCGAGGCCGTCACTCGATGATGAGCTTGCCGATCAGCGCCTCGGCGAACGGCGCCTCGCGCCGCTCGGCGGCGTAGCTGTCGTGGTAGGCCTTGTTCAGCACGTCGGCGAACTGCGGCACCGTCATGGCGCGCGCGCCCTCCAGCGTGTAGGCCGACAAGGCCTTCACCGCCACGGTACGCAGCAAGGGCAGATGCTCCTTGGCGCGCTTCTCCTGCTCGGGCAGGGTCTTGAACACCACGTCCATCGCCAGGTAGTGCGGCACGCTGTCTCCCTCGCTGCCGCGCATCATCACCAGCACCTTCTCCAGCGTGACGTACTTGTAGTCCGGCGCAGGCTTCCCGTCGTCGGCCTGGGCCGCGCTCTCGGGTTGCTCGGCCTGCGTGGCGCGGGCGTTCATGGCCCACCAGACGGCACCGCCCGCGGCGGCGGCGGCCAGCAGGCCCACCAGCGCGATCACGGCGATCAGTTTGAGTTTGGACTTCATGGTCTTGCTTCCGTTCCCTTGACCCGCATCAGGCCTTCATGGAGGCGAGGTCGGCCGCGAAACTGGCCACCTCTGCGCCGTCCAGGCCGCGCCCCGGGCGGCGTTGCTGTTGCTGTTCCTGGCGCGCCTGCTGCTGGCCGTCGCGCGCTGCCTGCTGATGGGCGCCGCCGCGGGCCTCCGCCTCGCGGCTGGCCGCGCCGGGCTGCAGTACCTGCACGCTGACGTCGCCGCTGTGGCGCTGCACCAGGCTCTGGCGCAACTGCTCGCCAACCTGCTGGATCTGGCGCGTGACCTCGTCGTGGCTGGCAGCGATGCGCACCTGCAGGTCGCCGGCCTGCTGGCGGATGGCGATCTCCACCTGGCCCAGCATGGGCGGCTCCAGCCGGATGACGGCCTGGTCGCTGCGCGCGGCGATCTGCAGCTGCAGCCGGTCACCCAGCGCCTGCAGCAGCGGCTGCTGCCATTGCGTGGGCTCGCCCTTGAGCGTGATTGCGGGCTGGAGCATGGCCGGCGCGGCGGCCGGGCGCAGTGGTGCGGCCATCGGAGCGGCGGCGGTCAACTCGGCGCCGGAGCCGGCACGCTCTGCCTTCTGCGGTGCGGCTTGCGTCGTCTCATCCGCCTCGGGCGCCGGCTCTTCGGCCTTCGCGGCCGCGCTGGCCGGCACCGCTTGGGCATAGGCATCAGCGCTTGCAGCCGGCGACGGTGAGTCCTGCGCCGGTGCGACCGGATCCGTGGCCAGGGCCGGCCGGGGCTCGCCGGACGGGGCGACTGGCACCGGCACCGGCGCCGTCCTCGGCATGGATTCAGCCACAGGTGCAGACACCACCGTCGGCACCGCTTCGGCCACCAGTGCAGACACCACAGTCGGCACCACTTCGGCCACCGGCGCCAGCACCACGGTCGGCGCGGGCTCGGCGGCAGGCATCGCGTCGGAGCCTGTCACGGCGGGCGCCACGGCCTGCGGCGGCAGCGCCACGGCCAGCAGACCCAGAGCCGCCAGTGCAAAGGCGGATTGCGGGTCCAGCGCCTGCTGGCCGTCCGGCGTCTCGGCTGGCGCTGCGGCCTCCTGCGTCAGGGGCAACGGCACCGGCGGGACGGGCGGTTCGGCCGCGGCGTCCAGGCTGGCCACCAACGCGACGGCGAAGCCTTCGTCCGGCGACAGCGTCGTCTCGGCGTCGACCTCAGCCAGGAAGCCGCGCTGAGGGCGCGCGGCGGGCGTGGGCAGCAGGGCTGCTGTGTTCATGGCTGGTCCTCCAACTGCTGTCCGCCATGGGCGGCATAGGCACGCCAGCGCTCTCGGCCCTCGCGCATCTGGTTCAGGGTCTGCTCCAGAGCCTGCATCTCGTCGCGGCAGAGCTGGCGCGCCTCGGCATGGGCCTCGCCCAGCGCCCGCAGTGCCTGGCGCTCCAGCTCGCTGGGCACGGTGGACGGCGTCCAGCCGCGCAGCGCGGCGCCCAGGTCGGCATCCAGGCGCTGCAGCGCCCGCCAGTCGCGGTGGCGACCGGCCTGGCGCAGGCCCTGGGCGAGACGCAGCAGCTGCATCGCCTTATCCATGGCGGGCCTGCACACCCTGCCAGCCTTCGCGGATCTGGCCCAGCAGACTGCGGACCTCGTCGATGATGGCCACGTCCAATTCCACGCCGGCGCGGTACAGACGCCCGGCGCAGTAGTCGTAGAGGCGGGCGAGGTTGTTCACGACCTCGCCGCCGGCGTCCATGTCCAGCGCGCTGGACATGCCGTTGATGATGCCGACGCATTTCTCCAAGCTGGCCGCCTTGAGCTCGAAGCGGCGGGCCTCGATGTGGCCGCGCGCGCGCGCCAGCTCGTCAAGCAGGCCGTCCATCAGCACCAGCACCAGCTGCACCGGCGACGCCTGCGCGGTCTGGGCCTTCAGGTTGACGGACTGGTAGCTTTGGTAGGCGTCGTAGGTCATGACTACTTGGATGAGAAAAGGCTGTCCAGCAGCCCGGAGGTCTTGGACATCTGCTCCTGCATGGCCTGCAGGGCGGAAAACTGCTTCAGGTAGCGCCCGTACATCTGGTCGTAGCGGGCGTCGAGCCGGGTCTGGCGCTCGCTCAGCGCGCGCTGCTGGGCGCCGATGCCGTCCTGGCGCTTCTTCAGCAGTCCGCCGGTGCTGTTGGTCCATGGCTCGGTGGCATTGGCGAGACTGCCGAGCAGGCCGCTGCGGCTGGTCAAGGTGGCCTTGCCGAGGAAGCCGTCGAGCGCGTCGGGGGTGGTGGTCAGGGCCTTGGCGAGCTTGTCGCCGTCCAGGCTGAGCTTGCCGGCGCGGTCCAGCGAGAAGCCCAGGCCACGCAGGTTCAGGCCGCCGACGTCCTGGCGCAGCAGACTGGCGAGTCGGTCGCGCAGCGACTTCAGGCCGGAGTCGTTGGCCAACGGACCGGCCGTGCTGCCCTCGCCGCCGCTCTTCAGCAGGCTGTCCAGCGTGCCGCGCAGCGTGTTGTAGGCGTTGACGAAACCGGCAATGTTGTCCTTGGTGGCGCTGGTGTCCTGCGCCACGGCCAGCGTCATCGGGGCGCTGCCGACGGCCTGGGCGGCCTTCAGCGTCAGCGTCACGCCTTCGATGGCGGTGATGGTGTTGCTGTTCTGGCGGATCTCCAGACCCGAGCCCTTGGCGCCCAGCCAGACGATGGCGTCGCGCGCGGCGACCAGCTCCTGGGGCGGACCGTTCAGCACGGCGGCCAGCGCCGCATCGACGTTGCCATCGGCGCTGACGCTGATCTCGCCGCTGGCGCCACCCACGCCCGAACTGAAGATCAGGCTGGACTTGCCGTTGACGGTGCTGACCATGGCGGTGACCTTGCCCTGGTTGCCCTGGGCTGCATTCACGGCGCGAGCGATCTCGGCATACGACAGCGTGCCGTTGCCGTCCACGTCGGCGACGGCGAGGTCCACCTCGAAGCTCTCGCCGCTGCCCAGCGACAGCGTGATCTTGCCGGCCGCGTTGGCCGCCGTGGCGGGCAGGTCCTTGAAGGCGATCTGCTGGTTGCTCGCCAACTGCTCGACGAACAGCGAATAGCTGCCCGGCGCGGCCTTGGCGTTGGCCGTGGCGCTGGCGACAGCCGTGTCCGACGGCGTGGCACCCATCTTAAGCAGGCTGCTGGTGCTGGAGACGGAGCTGAGCGAGCCCAGTGCAGTCTGGAAGCTCGACAGCGCGCTCTGCAGCTTGGTCAACGCACTGGAAGTGCTCGTCGCGGCGGTCTTCTGGGTGTCGATCAGCGACTGCGCGGCCGCGGTGTAGGCCTTGGCCAGCGAAGTGGCGGTGCTCGTCGGGTCGTAGGTTGTGGTCATCGGCTGCTCCTCGGGACGGGAATGGGACTACCACCGGACAAGACGACGCGCGCCACCGACAACTTAAGAAACCCCTTCATGCCCGCCCCCGCAGCCAGACCTGGCCGGCCAGATCGTCCTGACCCTTTTGTTGGCGCCGTTCGTCATCGGCCCGCAGGCGTTCGCCCACGCGGTCCAACAGTTGGCCCACGGCCTCCTGCTTGCGCGCCACGGCCAGCACGGCCTGGCGCTGGGCGGCCACGTCGGCCTCATGGACGGCCAGGTGCTGGCGCTGCTGGTCAGCCCATTGCATGACCGCCTGCTTGTAGTCGGCGCCGTTGAGGGCCAGGCTGGGGGCAGACGCACCGGTAGGGCCCAATTGCGCGTTCAGCGCCTCAAGCCGCTGCACGGCGGCGGCGCTGCGCGCGCGCAGCTGCTCCTTGGCGGCCAGCTCGGCCTGGTTGCGCTCCAGCTCGCGGCCGCGCAGGTCGACGAGGCGGCGCAGGTTCAGCTGCAGTTGCTTCATTGCACGATCTCCGCGAGGCGCTGCAGGGTCTCGTCCAGCCGTGCCGGCTCGCTGACGCCCTGGTGCAGGAAGGACTCGATCAGGGGGAACAGCCGCACGGCGCGGTCGGTCAGCGGGTCGGCGCCGGGCACGTAGGCGCCCAGCGGCATCAGCTCGCGAACCTGTTCGTACTTGGCAGCCAAGGCCTTGAGCTCGCGCGCCGCCTGCTGGTGGCCCCTGCCCGCCACCAGGGCCATGCAGCGGCTGATGGATTGCGACACGTCGATGGCGGGGTAATGGCCACGCTCGGCCAGCGCGCGCGACAGCACGATGTGGCCGTCCAGGATGGCGCGCGCGGTGTCCACGACCGGGTCCTGCTGGTCATCACCCTCGGCCAGCACGGTGTAGATGGCGCTCATGCTGCCCTCGGTGTGCTCGCCGTTGCCGGCGCTCTCCACCAGCTCAGGCAGCACGGAGAACACCGACGGCGGGTAGCCGCGCGTGGCCGGCGGCTCGCCCAGCGCCAGCGCGACCTCGCGCCTGGCCATCGCGTAGCGGGTCAGCGAATCGACCAGCAGCAGCACATGCTGGCCCTGGTCGCGGTAATGGGCGGCGATGGTGTGACACAGCTCGGTGGCGCGCATGCGCATCAGCGGCGACTCGTCGGCCGGCGCCACGACGACGACAGCGCGCGCCAGACCCGCCTCGCCCAGGCTGAGGTCGATGAACTCGCGCACCTCGCGGCCGCGCTCGCCGATCAAGCCCACGACAACCACGTCGGCAACGGTCTGGCGCGTGATCAGGCCCAGCAGCACGCTCTTGCCCACGCCCGAGCCGGCCATCAGGCCCACGCGCTGGCCACGGCCCAGCGTCAACAGGCCATTGATGGCTCGCACGCCCACGTCCAGCGGCTCGTGCACCGGCGTCTTCTTCAGCGGGTTGACCTTGGGCGGGCGGCTCGGCAGCGGATGCTCGCCGGTCAGCCGGCCCAGGCCGTCAATGGGCTCGCCCAGGCCGTTGACGATGCGGCCCAGCCAGGCCGGGCCGATCATGGGGGCGCGCTGCTCCGGCGCGGGCAGCACGCGGGCGCCGGTGCAGAGGCCCTCGGGCTTCTTGAACGGCATCAGGTAGGAAACCTCCTCGCGGAAACCCACCACCTGCGCCGCGATCCATTCGTCGCCGGCGCCCTCGATCATGCAGCGCTGACCGGTGCGCAGCGCGCAGCCGACGCTCTCCAGCAGCAGCCCGGAGGCTCCCACCAGCCGGCCTGTTGGCGTGGCCACCGGCACCTCGTCCAGCTCGACCCGGCGCAGCGCCGCCGCGATCATTGCGCGCTCTCCGCAGCCGGGTCCAGCATCTGCGCCTTGACCTGGTCCATGCAGGCCTCCAGGCGCTGGCGGCAGCCGGCATCGGCCTCATGGCCACCGGCCAGCAGTCGGCACTCGCCGCTTTCCAGCTTGGCGTCCGGCACCAGCGTCCAGGTCTGGGCGCGCTCGGGCGCCAGGTCCTGGATGCGACGCAGGTCCTCCGGGTTGAGGAACACCTCCACGCCCTCGCGGCGAACCGGCATGCTGGCCAGCGTCTCGTCGACCAGGGCCAGCAGCTGCGTCGGCTGCAGCGTCAGCTCGGCGCGTATGACCTGACGCGCGACCTTCTCGACCAGGTCCACCACCTCCTTGCGCAGCGCCGACTGGTAGTCGTGCTGCAGCTGGCGCAGCTCGGCCAGCAGCGCGTCCACGGGGCGCGCCAGCGTGGCGAAGCGCTCCTGCGCCTCGCGCCGGCCCTGCTCGCGGCCTTCCTCCCGGCCTATCGCCTGGGCGGCCTCGCGGCCGGCGGCCAGGCCGCTGGCATGGCCTTCCTCGTAGCCCTTGGCCAGGCCTTCCTGGAAGCCCTGGGCCAGCACCTGCTGCAGCTGGGCCGGCGAGCTGCCGGCCAGCTCGCGAGCGGCGCTGAGCTGGGCCAGCGGCGGGAAGCGGTGGGGACGCAGCACGGGCTTCACTCGACGGTCGCCTCGGCAAACAGCTGCACCTGGATCTCGCCGGCGTCGACCAGACCCTTGACCAGCGTCATGACCTCGTTGCGAGACTGCTCGGCACGCGACAGCGGAATGGGGCCGCTGCGGCGGATCAGGTCCTCGAAGCTCTGCGCCTGGCGGCGCGGCATCGCGGCCAGGATGGCCTTGCGCACCGCGGGCTCGGCACCCTTGAGCGCCACCGCCCACAGCTCGATGGGCACCTCCTCGATGATGCGGGTCAGCACCGCCTCGCTCTGGCGCGACAGGATGAAGAAGTCGTACATGCTGACTTCGATCTCGCTGACGACGTCGGGGTCCTGCGCACGCAGCAGCTCCACCATCTGCTGGCGCTGGTCCGGCAGGCGGTTCAGGATCTCCGCCACCTGGCGCACGCCCTCGACGTTGGCGCCCTGGTGGCCCAGTCCAACCAGGCAGCGCTCGACAAGCTGCTCCAGCTCGGCCAGCAGGTCGGCGTCCACCTCGGACAGGCGCGCCACGTTGAGCAGCACCTGGTCGCGACCGGCGGCCGGCAGCGCGCCCAGCACGTCGCTGGCCAACGTGGGCGGCAGGAAAGCCAGGAACACGGCCTGCATGCGCACATGCTCGTCGGCGATGTGGTCGGCCAGCCATTTGGGCGAGGCCCATTGCAGGCGCTGCATCTTGGGGCGGATGGCATCACCGTAGATGTTGTTCAGCACGCTGTTGGCGATGTCGCCGCCCAGCGCCATGTCCAGCGAGCGCTTCAGGTAGCTGCGCGACGCGCCGTGCACGCCGCTTTGCTCGCGGTAGTCGTCGAAGAAGCCCTGCAGCGCAGTCTTGACCCAGTCGACCTTGATGCCGCTCATGCGCGACATCACCTGCGTCACGTCCAGCAGCTCATCGCGCGACAGGCAGCGCAGCACCGCCGCGGCGGGCTCCTCGCCCATGCTCAGCAGCACGATGGCGGCGCGCTCAACCGGCGTCAGGCCTTCGGCCGTGGTGGCGGGGATGAATTCGGTGGCCTCAGGCATTTTTCTTCTGCACCCATTGCTTCACCACCTCGGCGACGCGCTCCGGCTCCTTGGAGGCGAGGATCTTCAGGTGGTCGACCAGGACATCCACCGGCGAGCCGGGGGGCGGCAGTTCATAGTTCTCCAGCAGCGGCACCACGGACATCGGGCGCGCAGCGCCAGCCTGAGCACCCGGCGCCGGCAGCGCGGCGCTGGCGGCTGACCCACCCAGCTCACCGACTGCGGCGCCGGCCAGTGCCGCCTGCTCGTGCGGCTCCAACTGGCCCGGCGCCAGCGCGCGACGCTGCGTCACCGACTGCTGAGCCAGACGCAGCAGCGGGCGGGCCAGCAGCAGATAGCCCAGCAAGGCGGCCAGCGCCCAGCCGACCCAGCCGCCGATGTCGATCAGCGTGTCGCGCTGCTCGTACCAGGGCGAGGCCGGCGCAGGCGTGGGGAAGTTCAGCGTCGAGACGACCAGCGTGTCGCCGCGCTCCGTGTGGATACCCAGGCCGTTGTGCAGCAGCTTCTCGACCTTGGCGATGTCGTCCGGCGTCCAGGCCTTGGCGCCGCCCGGCGCGACACCGTTGTTCAGCACCACGGCCACCGACAGCCGCGCCAGCCGGCCGCGGCTCTTCTTGACCTGTGTGATGCTGCGGTCGTAGGCGTACTGGCGCGTCGAGGCGTTCTTGTGCGCCTGCGTCGCATTGCCGTCGCCGGGCGCCGACGCGGCCGGGTTGGGCGCGTTGACTGGGCGATTGGACAGCGAGCCCGGGATGCCCAGCGCCAGCTGGCCACGATCCTGCTCCTCGCGCATCGCCTCGTTGGTCAGGCGCGGCGCGTCGCCGTACTGCTCGCGCGTCTCCTGGACACGGTCGTTGTCGACTTCGGCCGTCACGGAGACGCGGTAATTCTCGTCACCCAGCACCGGTGCCAGCAGGTCGCGCGCGTTGCGACGCGCCTCGTCCTGGAAATGCTTGGCAGCGTCCGTGACCTGACTGGCTTCGAAGCCCTCGCTGAGGTCCACGCGCGAAGACAGCAGGTTGCCGGCCTGATCCACCAGGCTGACGCGCGCCGGGTCCAGGCTAGCGACGCTGCCGGCCACCAGGTTGATGGCGGCGGCGATCTGCTCGTTGCCCAGCGTGCGGCCGGGCTTGAGTGTCAGCACGACGGAGGCGGAACTCTTCTGGCCGTCCGCCAGCACGAAGGATGAGGACTTGGCGATGGACAGGTGCACGCGCGCCGACTCCACCGCGTCCAGGCTCATCATGCTCTGCGCGAGCTCGCCCTCCAGGCCGCGGCGAAAGCGCACGTCCTGCACGAACTGGCTGACGCCCAGCGGATCGTTGCGATCCATCAACTCCAACCCGGCGGGCAGCTTGGCGACGACGCCCTTGGCCGCCAGCAGCATGCGCACCCGGCCCAGCTGCGACTCGGGCACCAGCACCTGGCCGGTCTCGGGATGCAGCCGATAGCCGACGCGCTCGGCATCCAGCACCGCCAGCATCTCGGCCGTGGCGACGCGCTCGCGCTGGCCGAACACCGGCTTGTAGCCGGCCTGGTCGCGCCACATCAGCATCAGCGCCAGCGCGGTGCCGGCCAGGGCCAGCCCCACCACGGGCAGCAGGCCGCGCGCCAGCCCGTTTGGCATGCTCGGGAGGCGGTTCCAGGTGGGGCCCAGCCGGGCCGTCAGGGCTTTCATCATGTCGGCCTCAGAGCGGCAGCTTGATCAGCTCGTCCACCGCGCCAACGACCTTGTTGCGCACCTGCATGAGCATGGAGAACGACAGGCTGGCCTGCTGGCTGGCGAGCATGGCGCCGACAAGATCGTCGCTCTCGCCGGTCTCGACCGCAGCCATGCGCTGCGCGGCGTCCTGGTCCAGGCCGTCCACGCCGCGCAGCGCCTGCACCATGCTGTCGGCGAAACCGCCCGCGCCAGCGGCGGCACCGGGCGCCTGCATCGGCTCGATGTTGGCGGCCAGGCGCTGCGCGTCCTGATCCAGGCGAGCCACTTCGGCCAGCATGCCCGAGGTCAGCGGAGGCGCCATGGAGGCGTTGACGGCCATTTTCTATTCCTTCGCGTCAAAGGGCTGGCCCACAGCAGGCAAAACCACCCCCTGCCCGGTCAAGGGCATATTTTGTTCGGCTTAGATTTGGATTTTCGGACCGGCCCTTGACTCGATTACCGGCCGAGATTCCCTCGGAACTATCTTTGCGAGAAGCGTAGCATCATCAACACCCCCTCAACTGCCGCTTCCAGCATCGTTTTCTAATATTTTTATAATGCAATCCAAAGATTCATGACTTGTATTCGGAGTCGGGCAACACGGCGGATCGACCGGGACATGCGGCGAACGACATCCAGCGCCCGCTCGGCCCGGCCGGCAGCGCAAGGAGGGTGAAGAGGTTCGGCTCGCTCATGGTCGCAATCTCCAACGGGTGAGTCGGCGGCGAACCCGGCGATAGCCAGCAGGTCACAACGGGCCGCAAGATGCGACCCGGCAGACGAGAGCACGACGACCACGCGACGCGTGGCACGACAGACTTCAGGCCTGGCAACCCCGCTATCGTGATGCACGACCTGCGCCGCGCATGGTAGACCGGAGGCTTTGCGACCCCGACTTTCGCTCGGGTGTGCCCTGATGGAACGGACTGTAGCCAGCCCCCACGGTTGGATACAAGTTCTTTTGCTGCACCGCGGCGCAGCACTATCCGCGAGCGTGATTTTGTGCACATGTCGCGCACAGCAAAAGGCATGCCTCGCATTTATAGCCGGCAGCCTGGTCACGCATGAGGCGCCGCAAGCATCAAGTTCAATGGCGGCTCTGGAAACCAGGACGACCGGCCGGGCGACTGACTTAAATTCGACACAAAGCGGCGTCGCGTGATTTTTTTCGCGGCGGTGCTTCGCGTATTTTCCAGATGACCGCCACCCTCTTTGCCGGACTATAAAACTTCGCCAAAATCCGCACACCCCAATACCCGGCCAACCTGCCCGAATATGCGCAGGCCCGCGCCGTTTTGATACTCATCCAACGCCCATGAGCCCCCCTGCCCCCCCCACTGCCCCAGCCGTGCTGGACCCGCGCACGCTGGGCCGGCCGGTGCACCTGCTGCCGCAGTTCACCGGGCAGTTGCGCGAGGCCCTGGGCGACCTGCTGCGCCAGCACAACCGCCGCTATCGCGCCCACTACCAGGTCGGCGAGGTCAGCCTCGCCCCCGGCCAGGGCGAGGCCGGCCGCTGGCTGGTCAGCGACTCTGCACAAGGCCGCATGAGCTGCCTGCTGGAGCGCAGCCTGGTGCAGAGCCTGATGGCTCACCGCTACGGCGCCACACCGACCGCTGTGGCAAACGCACAGCAAACCGCCACCGAGGAGCGCCTGCAGGCGCTGCTGTGCCGGCAGATGCTGGGTTGCGCGCAACAGGCGCTGGGCCAGCCCGCGACGGACCTCGCGCTGCACCACAGCCCGTTGCCGGGCCTGGCGCCCGGCAGCTGGATGGTGCGGGCCGCCATCAGTGAACCCGGGCAGGGCCTGGCCAGCACCGTCCTCATCGGCCTGGACAGTGCCTGCATGGACCGGCTGCTCAGGCGCCTGGCAGATGAGCAGCCGCCGCGCGCTCCGCGACCGCGCACCGCGCCGCCCCAGGCCCTGGCGCGCCGGCTCGACGTGAAGCTGCAGGCCCGGCTGCTGCAGCAGACCCTGTCGCTGGGCGAGCTGCTGGACCTGCGGCCCGGCGACCTCGTGCCCGTACGCCTGAACGCCAAGGCCACGCAGGTGCTGGTCGACGGCTCATGCCTGTTCACCGCCTCGGTGGCCGAGCACCAGGGCAAGCTGTGCCTGACTTCTTTTGCGGACGCCGACTGACATGAGCAACCCGATGAACATGAACGACAACCAAGCCATCGAGGCGCTGCTGAACGAGTTCCCCGAGCAGGACCTGGCGCTGCCCGCCGAAGCCCAGCCCGCCGCCCCTGCGGCGCCGGCGCGAGACCTGCCCAAGCTGATGCGCAAGATCCCGGTCACGCTGACGCTGGAAGTGGGCGAGGCCAAGCTGTCGCTGTACGACCTGGCAAACCTGCAGGCCGACAGCGTGGTGGAGCTGGACAGTCTGGCCGGCGAGCCGCTGACCATCAAGGTCAACGGCACCGCCATCGGCCGCGCCGAGGTCGTCGTCAGCGGGGAGAACTACGGCCTGAAGATCATCGAGATCGACGGGCTGGACCTGGATTCGCTGCAGTCATGAAACGCTTTCGCGCCCTGGGTCTGACGGCCCTGGGCCTGGGCCTGACGCTGCTGCACCACCCGGTGCTGGCGCAGACCCTCAAGATCGCCGGCGCCCAGTCGGGCGGCGCCGCGGGCGAGTTCACGGTCAAGACGCAAGTCCTGATCATCATGACCCTGCTGGGGCTGCTGCCCTCGCTGGTGCTCATGATGACCAGCTTCACGCGCTTCGTCATCGTGCTGTCGCTGCTGCGCCAGGCGCTGGGCCTGCAGCAGGGCCTGCCCAACCGGCTCATCACGGGCGTGGCGCTGATCCTCACGCTCCTGGTCATGCGGCCCATAGGCACGCAGATCTGGAACGAGGCCTTCGTGCCCTACGACGCCGAGAAGATCACACTCACGCAGGCATTGCAGGTGGCCGAGGCGCCGCTGTCGCGCTTCATGCTGGCCCAGACCAGCAAGACCGCGCTGGCGCAGGTGGCCAAGCTGGCCGGCGAGGACGGCGTCGACCAGCCCGCAGCACACAGCTTCCCGGTCAAGCTCTCGGCCTTCGTGCTGTCGGAGCTGAAGACCGCGTTCCAGATCGGCTGCATGCTGTTCATCCCCTTCCTGGTCATCGACTTGGTCGTCGCCTCCGTGCTGATGGCCATGGGCATGATGATGCTCAGCCCGCTGGTGATCTCGCTGCCGCTCAAGCTGCTGCTGTTCGTGCTGGTGGACGGCTGGACGCTGACCGTCAACACGCTGGTGTCCAGCGTCAGGATGGTGAACTGATGAGCCCAGATGTCGCCGTCGACCTGATGGGCGAGGCCGTGCACATCGTCATGCTGCTGGCCCTCGTGCTGGTGCTGCCCGGGCTGCTGGTGGGCCTGCTGGTGAGCCTGTTCCAGGCCGCCACGCAGATCACCGAGCAGACGCTGTCCTTCCTGCCCAAGCTGCTGGTGACGCTGCTGGCAGTGACGCTGACCGGACGCTGGATCGTCGGCTACCTGATGGACTTCTGCGTCTCGATCTTCGAGCGCGCCGCTTCCTTGGTTGGGTGATGGAGCTCGTCTTCCCGCAGTTGCTGGCGCTGCTGAGCGGGCTGTGGTGGCCGTTCTGCCGCACGCTGGCGATGCTCAGCGCCGCACCGTCCATCGGCGAGGCCCTGGTACCGGTCAGCGTGCGGGTGCTGCTGTCGCTGGTGCTGGCAGTGGTGCTGCTGCCGGTGTCGCAGAGCACCGCCGTCGCCGGCATCACGCCATGGTCGCTGCAGGGCGTGGCCGCAGCTGCCGAGCAGGCGGTGCTGGGCTTCGCGCTGGGCCTGGCCTTCCACTTCGCGATGGCCGCGATCACGGTGCTTGGCTACCTGCTGTCGTCGCAGCTGGGCCTGGCGATGGCGGTCATGAACGACCCGCTCAACGGCAGCTCGTCGGACGTGATCTCGGCACTGCTCAGCGTGATGTGCATGCTGGTGTTCTTCAGCGTGGACGGCCACCTGCTGCTGCTGGGCGTGCTGGGGCAGAGCTTCAAGGCCTGGCCGGTGGGCTCGGGCCTGCTGGCCATCTCGCTGGAGACGCTGGCCTACAACGTGGCCTGGGTGTTCTCGGCCGCGCTGCTGCTGGCGCTGCCGGTGGTGCTGTCCACCTTTGTCGTGCAGATGGGGCTGGGCCTGCTGAACCGCGTGGCGCCGACACTGAACCTGTTCTCGCTGGGCTTCGCGGTGGTGACGCTGTTCGGCCTCTTCATGCTGTCGCAGATGCTCAGCTTCGTGCCGGGCCATTACCTGCGCATGACCGATCGCGTGCTGGAAATGATAGGCCAGGGTCTGCGCAGCGGGGCCGGCCATGTCTGACGACAGCAGCGGCGACAAGACCGAGAAGCCCTCAGAACAGAAGCTGCGCAAGGCGCGAGAGAAGGGCCAGGTGCCGCGCTCGCGCGACCTGCCGATGGCGGTGGGCGTGCTGCTGGGCTTCAAGCTCATCACGCTGATGATGCCGCTGTACCTGGACGACTTTCGCCAGCTGTTCACGCTGGGCTTCGCGCTGCTGGACGCCGACGGCGCGCAGGACAACGTCTGGTCGGCCAGCTTCTTCCACGTGATGGGCATGCTGGCCAAGATGTGCCTGCCACTGCTGGTGCTGCCGGCGGTGGCCATGCTGGCGGCCGTGATGCCCGGCGGGCTGCTGTTCAGCACCTCGCGCTGGCTGCCGGACTTCTCCCGCCTGTCGCCGCTGTCCAACCTGGGGCGGCTTTTCAGCGCCAAGCATTACAGCGAGCTGGCCATCTCCATCGGCAAGGTGGCCTGCGTGCTGGCGCTGCTGGTGCACATGAGTCGCCGCCTCGGCCCCGACTACCTGGCGCTGCAGGGCCTGAGCCTGGACCAGGCCCTGCTCAACGGCACCGGGCTGATGCTGGACGCGCTGCTGTCCCTGGCCGGCGTGCTGCTGCTGTTCGCGCTGATCGACGCTCCGCTGCAGCACTTCTTCTTCATGCGCGGCCAGCGCATGAGCAAGCAGGAAGTCAAGGACGAGCACAAGCAGCAGGAGGGCAGGCCCGAGGTGCGCCAGCGCATGCGCCAGCTGCAACGCGCGCTGGCACAGCGCGCCGTGCGCAAGACCGTGCCGCAGGCCGACGTCGTCATCGTCAACCCCGAGCATTACGCCGTCGCGCTGCGCTATGACGACAAGCGCGCCGAGGCCCCCTACGTGCTCGCCAAGGGCGTGGACGAGATGGCCTTCTACATCCGCGAGATTGCCCGCCAGCATGGCGTTCAGACGCTGACGCTGCCGCCGCTGGCGCGCGCCCTCTACAACAGCTCCCAGGTGCAGCAGCAGATCCCGGCGTCGCTGTACCAGGCGGTGGCCCAGGTGCTGAGCTATGTGATGCAGCTCAAGGCCTTCCAGACCGGCAAGCGCCGCAGCGCCCCGCCGCCGCCCACTGATTTGCCGGTGCCCCCGCACCTCTCGGACCCGCAGACCCCATGAATTTCCTCAGCCGACTCCAGGCCCAGCTGGGCTCCTATCGCGTCGCCGCGCCGCTGTTCCTGCTGGCCATCCTCGGCATGGTCATCCTGCCACTGCCGCCGGTGCTGCTGGATGCGCTGTTCACGTTCAACATCGTGCTGGCGCTGGTGGTCATCCTCGTCAGCGTGAACAGCAAGCGGCCGCTGGACTTCTCGGTGTTCCCGAGCATCATCCTGGCCACGACGCTGCTGCGGCTGTCGCTGAACGTGGCGTCCACGCGCGTCGTGCTGCTGCAAGGCCACGAGGGCACGCATGCGGCCGGTCAGGTCATCGAGAGTTTCGGCAACGTCGTCATCGGCGGCAACTTCGTCGTCGGCCTGGTCGTGTTCGTGATCCTGATGGTGGTGAACTTCATCGTCGTCACCAAGGGTGCGGAGCGCATCTCGGAGGTGTCGGCCCGCTTCACGCTGGACGCCCTGCCCGGCAAGCAGATGGCCATCGACGCCGACCTGAACGCCGGCCTCATCAATCAGGAAAAAGCGCAGCAACGCCGCAAGGAGGTAGGCGCGGAGGCCGACTTCTACGGCGCCATGGACGGCGCCAGCAAGTTCGTGCGCGGCGACGCAATCGCGTCCATCCTGATCCTGCTGATCAACATGATCGGCGGCGTCGCCATCGGCGCGCTGATGCATGACCTCAGCCTGGGCGAGGCCTTCCGCACCTATGCGCTGCTGACCATCGGCGACGGGTTGGTCGCGCAGATCCCGGCGCTGCTGCTGTCCGCAGCGGCGGCCATCATCGTCACGCGCGTCAGCGACTCGGGCGACACCGACGGCGCCTTCGAAGCCCAGATCGGCCAGCAGCTGCTGGCCTCTCCGCAGGTGCTCTACAGCGCCGCCGGCGTCATGACCACGCTGGCACTGATCCCGGGCATGCCCACGCTGCCCTTCCTGGGCTTCGCCGCGGCGCTGGCCTATGCCGGCTGGCGCATGGCGCAGCGCTCCGCGCCGGACATCAAGCCGGCAGCCCCCATCGAGGCCGCGCTGCTGACCGGCCAGCCGCCCGAGCTGGACTGGCACGCCCTGCCCGCCGTAGAGCCGCTTTCGGTGACGCTGGGCTACAAGCTGGTGGGCCTGATCGCGCCGGAGCACGGTGCGCCGCTGCAGCAGCGCGTGCGCGGCATGCGCCAGAGCCTCAGCGAGGGCATGGGGCTGCTGCTGCCGACCATCCAGGTACGCGACGACCTGACGCTCAAGCCCGGCCAGTACGCTCTCTTGCTGGACGGCCAGGTGCTGGCCCAGGCCGAGGTGCAAGCAGACCGGCTGATGGCCATCGCGTCGCCCCAGGTCTACGGCGAACTGGACGGCGTCCCGGGCACCGACCCCGCCTATGGCCTGCCCGTCACCTGGATCGAGCCCCAGCACAAGGCACACGCACTGGGACTGGGCTACCAGGTGGTGGACGTGGCCAGCACCATCGCCACCCATCTCTCCAAGGTCGTGCGCGAGCAGCTGCCAGAGCTGCTGCGCTTCGACGACATCACGGCACTGCAGGAACGCCTGGCCGCCCAGGCGCCCAAGCTGGCTGCTGCGCTGGACAAGGCTTACAACCATGCCCAGTTGCTGAAAATCCTGCGCCTGCTACTGGCCGAGGGCGTGTCCATCAAGGACATCGTGCCCATCGCCAGCACGCTGGTGGAGCATGCCGAAACCACCAAGGACCCCATCCTGCTCGCCGCCGAAGTGCGCTGCACGCTGCGCCGTCAGTTGGTGGGCCAGCTGGGCGGCCCCACCGGCGCGCTGCGCGTCTTCAATCTCGGCAGCGAGCTGGAGAACCTGCTGCTGGCCGCGCTGAACCAGGCCCGCCAGGGCAATGCCAAGGTCCCACTGGACAGCTATCCCGTCGACCCGCAGTTGCTGGCCCAGCTGCAGTTGCACATGCCGGGCGCGCGCGACCAACTCAAGGCCCAGGGCGCGTCACCGGTGTTGCTGGTGATGCCGCAGATACGTCCGCTGCTGGCCCGCTACGCACGGCTATTCGCTCCGGGGCTGGCCGTGCTGTCCTACAACGAGGTGCCGGAGCAACGCGAGATCGCGGTGCTGGGCTCGCTGGGCTGAGGCCCCTCGCGCGATCCGGCCTCGCTGATATGCGGCAAGCGCATGCGCTGCTGCGAATCGCTTCGTTCCGCCGCATGGCGCCACCGCGCACACTGGTCTCTCCCACACAGGAGTGACCATGAGCATCACCGCCATCAATGTCCGCAACCAGTTCCGCGGCACCATCAAGGAAATCATCGAGGGCCCGGTCGTCTCCGAGGTCGATGTCGTCACGCGCCACGGCGACGTCGTCACCTCGGTCATCACGACGCGCTCGGTCAAGGACCTGGGCCTGGAGGTGGGACGCGAGGTCGTCGCCCTCGTCAAGTCCACGGAAGTGTCGATCGCGACGCTCTGAGCCATGGCCTACCAGCCGCCGCGCGTCCTCATCATCCCGGGCCTGCACGACAGCGGCCCGGCGCATTGGCAGACCTGGCTGCAAGGCCAGTACCGCGACGCCCGTCGCGTCACGCAGCGCGATCCCAGTTGCCCCGAGCTGGAGCGCTGGGCCGAGCGCATCCAGCGCACGTTGGAGGTTGCGGGCGACGGTGAATGGCTGGCCGTCGCGCACAGCTTCGGCTGCCTGGCCCTGGCCCGGCATCTGGCGGACCGCCCCGGCTCCCCCATCCGCGAAGCCCTCTTCGTCGCGCCGGCCGAGCCGGACAAGTTCGGCATCGCCGAAGCCCTGCCCCACCAGCGCCTGCCGCGGCGCGCGCGACTGATCGCCAGCAGCAACGACCCCTGGATGAGCGCCGCCAGCGCCGCGCGCTGGGCCCACCGCTGGGGCGCCAGCTACAGCAATCTTGGCGATGTCGGCCACATCAATGCGGAAGCCGGCTTCGGGCCTCTCCCGCTCGCCAAGGCCTGGATCGAAGCTGCGCGGGAGCGCGCGGCGGCCGAGCAGCGGCCGCGCCACGCGGAGTTCCGGGAATGGAGCTTCGCGGTCTAGAAACGCGACACCAGGTTGAACCAGGCCATGGGCTGGCCCTGGCGCATGTCCGATCGCACCGGACCGCCCTGGGTCCGCCAGGCCAGGCTGAGGTCGGCGCTGACGCCGCGCAGTTGCCAGCGCAGCCCCAGGCCGGCGCCGGCCAGGCTGCGGTGGTTCTCGGCTTGGTCCCAGGGCTTGGCATTGATGGTGACACGGCCGGCGTCGTAGAAGCCCACCAGACTGGTGCCGGGGTTCAGCGCATAGCGGAGTTCCAGCTGGGCCAGCAGGCCGCGATCGCCAAACCCTTCGCTGGTCGGGTAGGCGCGCACACCGGCCGGGCCGCCGAGGCCGAAGTCCTCCGAGGAGTCCAGGTTGCCCGTGCTCCACTGCGCACCCACATGGCCGTAGAAACCGAAGTCGCCCGCCAGGGACTGGATACGGTGCAGGTCCAGCGACAGCTTGTCGAAGCGGCCCTGGCTGTTGGCGGTCAGCGCATCGGCGGCGCGCGCGGCCGCATCCAGGCGCAACCGGCCCGGGACCCAGCTCAGGCTGCCATAGCTGATGCCGCCACCGCCAAGACCGTCGCGCCGGTCGAACTGCAGCGCCACCGTCACGCTGTCGCTGCGCTTGGCACTGCGGGTCTGCAGCACATCCTGGTGGTCTTGCAAGTCCTTGTGCTGGTAGCTGGCGCTGAAAGTGACATTGCTCAGCCGGGTGCGTTGCAACGGGTAGCTCAGCCCCAGGCTGGCGACCTTGGCGGTGCCGCCGGCCTGCAGCGCGGCGAACTGGTGGCCCAGCTCGTATGAGGTATGGGCATAGCCGATGCGGCCGCGCCAACCGTCCGCGCCCAGCGGCAGGCTGTAGTCCAGCGAGCCAAGCTGCAGCGCGGCGTCGCTGGTCATGGCGCGCAGCTGCAGCTGGTCGCCGAAGTCGAAGGGACTGTCGATCTGCAGCAGCAGGCGGGCACGATAGATGCCGTTGTAGCGGCTGCCATGGTTGTCCAGCGCGGCCTCCGCACCGACGCTGCGCACGCGCTCCACCGGCACCTGCAGATCTCCGCTGCCCCCCGCTTCTCCGGGACGCACCAGCGGGTGGTTGGTGACGCCGGGCAGGTCCGACAGCAGCAGCAGCGCGCGCTCCAGCGGCGCCTGCGCAATCAGCGCGCCTCCCTGCAGCGGCGCCAGATAGGCCTGGGCGGCGGCCTGCACCGCCGGGTCGTCGCTGCGGGCCCGCACCTGGCCCCAGCGGCCTTCGATCACCTCGATCTGCAGCCGCCCACCGGCCAGTGGCTGGGCGGGCAGCAGGGCCCGGGCAAAGGGATAGCCGGCGCCCTGGTAATGGGCGGTGATGTGCGCCGCCAGGCCGCGCAGGCCGGCCAGGTCGAAGCGTCGGCCGCTCAGCTCGCCCAGCACGGCGCGTAGCTGCTCCTCGCTGAACACGGTGTTGCCGCGAAAGCTCACCGATTGCAGCTCGACCTGGGGACCGCCCGGCGCGACGGCCTGGCCGGCGTCGGCGGGCAGGATATCCAGCGTCTGGGGCGGCTTGGGCGGCTCGACGGGTGGGTTCAGCTCGCGCAGGGTGCGGCCGGCATCCGGCAGGGACTGGGCCAGCACGCCGCTGCTGCCCAGCAGGGCGACAAGGGCCAGCGCGATCACGCCGGGGCGGTGGGGAACGAAGGACTTCAAGGTGATCAAGTGCTTGGAACGGTTCATGAAACGGGCTGTCAACGGGGTGGGCCGGGCCTTAGGGAGCCGCAGCACCGCGCGACTCGACGGGGGCGGAGGCCAGAGCCGGCAGGCGCAGGCCGCCGTCCACCACCAGCACGCGCAGCGCGCCGCCGATGTCGCGGCCACCACCGGCCATGGCCGCGGCCACGCCGCCGGCGCTGACTGGCACGAGGTTCAGGCTGCTGCTGTCCTGCAGCTGCGGTCGGCTGGCGGCGGCGGCGTAGACGGGCGCTGTCGGCATGCTCACGCGCGCGCCGCTGGACTGCGCGGTCTGCAGCGCGGCCGTGCCGGCAGCAGGGTGGATGATGCTCAGCCGGCCGTCGACCGCCGTGATGAGGTAGTTGCCATTGGCCAGCGCCGAGGCATCGATCTTGTAGCTGCCGATGTCCTCACCCGGCGCGCGGGTCAGCACGCCGGCCAGGCTGTCGCCTGCCACCAGGCTGCCGGACGTAACGCGCCAACTCAGCCTGGGGTCGGCATCGCCGCGGATCTTGCTGAGGTCGTCGGCCGTCACCGTGATGGCGCGCGGCGTGATGCTCAGCTGGCCGTTGACCGCCGTGATGACGTAGTTGCCATTGGCCAGCGCCGAGGCATCGATCTTGTAGCTCCCGACGTTCTCGCCGGCCACCCGGGTCAGCACGCCGGCCAGGCTGTCACCCCGGACCAGGCTGCCGGACGTGACGCGCCAGGCCAGCGTCGGATCTGCCTCGCCGTAGACCTTGCCGAGGTTGTCAGCCGTCACCGTGATGGCACGCGGCGTGATGCTCAGCTGGCCGTCGACCGCCGTGATGGCGTAGTTGCCATTGGCCAGCGCCGAGGCATCGATCTTGTAGCTGCCGACGTTCTCGCCGGCCACCCGCGTCAGCGCGCCGGCCAGGCTGTCGCCCTGGACCAGGCTGCCGTTGGTGACGCGATAGGCCAGCCTGGGGTCGGCCTCGCCGTAGACCTTGCCGGCGTTGTCTGCCGTCACCGTGATGGCACGCGGCGTGATGCTCAGCACGCCGTCGACCGCCGTGATGGCGTAGTTGCCGTTGGCCAGCGCCGAGGCATCGATCTTGTAGCTGCCGACGTTCTCGCCCGCCACGCGCGTCAACGCGCCGGCCAAGCTGTCGCCCTGGACCAGGCTGCCGTTGGTGACGCGATAGGCCAGCCTGGGGTCGGCCTCGCCATAGACCTTGCTTGCGTTGTCTGCCGTCACCGTGATGGCACGCGGCATGATGCTCAGCACGCCGTCGACCGCCGTGATGGCGTAGTTGCCATTGGCCAGCGCCGAGGCGTCGATCTTGTAGCTGCCGACGTTCTCGCCCGCCACCCGCGTCAGCGCGCCGGCCAGGCTGTCGCCCTGGACCAGGCTGCCGTTGGTGACGCGATAGGCCAGCCTGGGGTCCGCGTTGCCATAGACCTTGCCGGCGTTGTCGGCCATCACCGTGATGGCGCGCGGCGCGATGGCCAGGCTGCCGGGCACATAACTGATGGCGTAGTTGCCGGAACTCAGGCCCCCCACCGTCAGCACATAGCTGCCGGCATTGCTCGCGCCCTGGCTGCTGCCGCCGTAGACCAGGCTGCCGCCCAGCACGGCCATCGTCTCGCCGTTGACGAAGCCGCTGTAGCCGACGCCGTTGCCTCCCGTCCAGCCCAGGCCGTCATAGGTCTTGCCGGCGTTGTTTGCGGTGATGACGAGCGGCGCGGCACCGATGGTGGCGCTGAGGTCGGCCGGCGCCATCAGCAGGTAGTTGCCGGCCTGGGCGCCGCTGAGGGTCAGCCCAGTGAGGAACACGGCCTTGCCGGAGCCGGCGTTGGCGTCGACGAATTGCCCGGACAGCGTTCCACCCGCACTGACCGCATCCCCGGCCAGCACGCCGCTCAGACTGGCCGTGCCGCCGATGCTGGCGCTGGCGCTGCCGTCATAGACCTTGTCGGCCACCGTCAGGCCGTTCACGGTGAGCACGGCCTTGTTGATGGTCAGCGTGCCAGGCACGTAGCTGATGGCGTAGTTGCCCGAGCTCAGGCCGCCCGGCACCAGCACATAGCTGCCGGCATTCACCGCGCCTTGGCCGTTGCCGCCGTAAACCAGGCTGCCCCCAAGCACAGCCGCTGTCTCGCCGTTAACGAAGCCGCTGTAGCTGATGCCGTTGCCGCCCGACCAGCCCAGACGGTCATAGGTCTTGCTGGCATCGTTGGCGCTGATGGTGAGCGGTGCGGCGCTGATGGTGGCGCTGAAGCCGGTCGTCCCCGTCACGCTGTAGTTGCCGGCATCCGCGCCGCCCAGGCTCAGGCCGCTGATGACCACCGTCTTGTTGCTGCCCGCATTGGCGTCTGCAAACTGGCCCGTGACGGGCCCGCTCAGGTTGACCACGTCGCCAGCCAGCGCGCCGCTGAGGGTCGCCGTGCCGGTAAGACTGGCAGCGACGCCGCCGTCATAGACCTTGTTTGCCGCCACCAGGCCACTCAGCGTGAGGGCGAGCTTGCTGATGGTCAGCGCACCGTTGACATAGCTGATGGCGTAGTTGCCCGAACTCAGGCCGCCCGGCGTCAGCACATAGCTGCCGGCGTTGCGGGCGCCCTGGCTGTTGCCGCCATAGACCAGGCTGCCGCCCAGCACGGCTGACGTCTCGCCGTTGACAAAGCCGCCGTAGCTCACGCCGTCGCCGCCCGTCCAGCCCAGACCGTCATAGGTCTTGCCGGCGTTGTTGGCCGTGATGACGAGCGGGGCCTTGTCGATGGTTAGCGCGCCGGGCACATAGTGGATGGCGTAGTTGGCCGCGCTCAGGCCGCCCGCCGTCAGCGCATAGCTGCCGGCGTTGCGGGCGCCCTGGCTGTTACCGCCATAGGTCAGCGTGCCGCCCAGCACTGCAGCGGTCTCGCCATTGACGAAGCCGCTGTAGTTCACGCCATTGCCGCCCAACCAGCCCAGGCCGTCATAGGTCTTGCCCGCGTCGTTGGCGGTGATGGTCAGCGGGGCCTTGTTGATGGTGAACGTGGCACCCGGCTGCAAGGCCACGACATAGTTGCTGCTGAACTGGAGGCCCGCCAGGCTGAACGTGTAGATGCCGGCATTCTCTCCGGCGCTGCGCGTGATGCTGCCAGAGACGCTGTCGCCACTCACCATGCTGCCGGAGGTGGTCTGCCAGGTCAGGATCGGGTCGGCCTGGCCATAGACCTTGCTCTGGCTGTCGGCACCGACCGTGATCAGCCGGGGCTTGATGAGCGACAGCGCACCGGCATTGACCAGCACGCTCGTGTCACCGTCTGCGGCCCGCAGGCCGCTAAGGAACAGCGTGCTGGCATCGCCCGCGGCGCCACCCGTCTTGGCTTGGGTGGCGCTGAGAAAAGTGCCCTCCACCACAGCGTCGCCCGTCACGTCGGCCAGGCTGCCGCCCAACACCTTGAGGTGCCCGGCGGCAGCGGCGGCCGAGTAGACCTGGCCGTCGTAGTACTTGAGCATCGGCTCGCTGTAGGCGACGAGCATGTGCTTGAGCTTGGGCGTGCTGCCCGGAGGCTGGCCACCCAGGTCGCCCAACAGCCAGTCGCCCCAGGTATTGCTGTCTGCATAGTTGGCCGGATCCAGCAGCTGGGCCGCAGTCTTGGCGACCACGTTCTGCATCACAAGCCGAGCGCCCGCGCCGTCGTTGTAGACGCCGTCCAAAAACCGCAGAGCCGAGCCGGAGTTCGTCCAGTAGGAGTTCTGGATGCTGGCCATCCCGGACTCGGAACCGACCAGACCGGCGCTGAAAGCCCGGCTGGAGTCGTAGTTGGCGGCCAGATCCATCGTCAGCCGGAACTTGGCGATGGACGCATCGACGATGGCCCCCCCCTGCCCGTACATCGCCCCGAACAGGCCACCGAAGTACAGATAGCTGTTGAGCGGCGCCGTCGACAACGACGCACTGATGTTGAAGTCACCCCGGCTGATCAGGTCATACGCAGTGAAGACGGTGCCGGAATTGCCCCCCACCTGCCCGGCGATGCCGCCCACGTAGGTACGCCCGGCCGCAGCAACGCTGATGGTGCCGCTGTTTTCGGCATGCCGGATCGTGGTGGCGTTGGCCGCCTGGCCGACAATGCCACCGACGATGACGTAACGGCCGGCAGAGGGCGTCGACGTGGCGAACTGCGCGTCGATATTGCCGTGGTTCTGCACATCGAACAGCTGGGAATTGTTGGCGCTATTGACGATGCCGCCCACGCCGTGACCGAACGTGTCTTCAACAAGCGGCGTGCCCTTCACCAGGATGTCGCCGTAGTTGCGCACGCCGTACAGGCTGGAGCCATACATCGAGCCGACGATGCCGCCCACGCCTTGCGAGTTGCTTCCCACGTGCAGGGTGCCGCGGTTCTCGACGTTGATCATCACGCCGTAGTCGAACTGGCCGACCAGGCCGCCACCGTCATTGAAGGGATAGTCGGTGAACCTGATGTCGGCCTTGTTGAGCACGTTCTCGATGACGCTGTTGCTGGCCCGGTTCACCAGCGCACCGCCACGCGTCGTCAGCACAATGCTGTTGCTGGCGTCGAGGGTCAGGTTCTTCAGGATGGCCCCCTCGAGGGTGCCGAAAAGGCCCGAGCCGCCGATCTTGATGTTGGAGATGGTGTGGCCATCACCGTCAAAGACGCCGCGGAAAGTCCCCCCCCTCATCTCGGGGAGCGAGTTGCCGGCACCAGGGTCGATGTCACGGCCCAGGGCCACGAACGTATAGCCGCTGGTGAACATGGTCGAGCGGAGGAAGTTGCTGAGATCGTCACCGGTGTTGATCAGCATGTAGGGCGCCAGCGCCCCGCCGCCCATGGCGATGTTCTTGTCGAAGCTCGTCGGGCTCGAGTACTTGGCCCAGCCGCTGCCCAGGGGGTTGTAGTACAGCTTGATGTTGCCGTCCGAGCCGGTGAAGTCGATGTAGCGCGTCGCGGCGCTGGCGAACTTGACGGCACCCGTGCCATCCGCATTGCTGTCGCTGCGCAGGATCAGATCGCCCGTGCCCGCGGCATGGCGGATCTGCTGGTTGATCTGGATATCGCGCTCCGCCTTCAGCGTCAGGGTATTGCCGCCGCTCCAGTCGATGCGATCGTTGACCAGGATGTCGCCGTTGCCGCCCGCCGTACCCTGGCTGGTCGTGGCGATGGTCACATTGGTGCTGGCCAGATCGGCGGACAGCTGGGCGCCGGTGATGTCCCCACCGCTGGCCGCGATGGTGTAGTCGTTGGGGTCGATCAGCCAGGTACCGGTCTTGCCGGCAGACGCCAGGGTGTTGATCCTGCGACCATCGGCCAGGTGCACCCGTGCCGCGCTGGTCTCGATGAAGCCCCCGTCGCCGCCGGATGGGGCGCTGGCGTCCAGCTTGCCGCCGACCAGGATGCTGTCGCGGGCCAGGTCGCCCAGAAGATAGATCTCGCCCTTGGCACCGCTGGCCAGGGTGCGGGCCTCGCTGGTGCCGGTGTGCTTGATGACACTGCCGGAGATCTCGCCGGCGCTCCTGGCCGTCAGATAGATCAGGCCGCCGTCGGCGCGGATCGCACCGCCCTGCTCGATCAGCGCGTTGAGCGCGCCCTCTTCCACCTCCAGCTTGGCCGGGCCGCCCAGGTCCAGCAGCACGCGCCGGCCGGCCCCCAGCTGCACGCGGCCCGCGTCGCCGGTGGCGATGCTGCCGCTGTTGCTGATGCGCGCGGCAATCAGTGCCACGTTGCCGCCCGCTGCGGCCTGGATGCTGCCGGCGTTGACGACGCTGGCAGCACTGTCGCCGCTGAAGCGGTAGCGGCCGGCCATGAAGTCCGCATCGCTGAGGTTCAGCGTGGACGCCACCAGCCCGCCAACGTTGACCTGGGCAGTGGACGTGAACAACACGCCGTTGGGGTTGACCAGGAAGACCTGGCCGTTGGCATTGAGGGCGCCCTGGATGGTCGAGACATCCGAGCCCAGCACACGGTTCAGCGCGATGGCACTGCTGCCGGGCTGGACGAAGTTGACGCTCTGGCCGGCGCCGATGGAGAAGCTCTGCCAGTTGGCGGCCAGCTTGTCGCTGGTCTGGGTGATGGTCAGCGTGTTGCCGTTCTGGGCAATGCTGCCGCTGCCGGCAACGATCTGGCCACCGCTGGGCAGGGCTTGCGCCTGCACGGCGCCGGCGGCCAACAGGGCCAGGCTCAGGGCCGCCAGGCGCAGGGTTCCACCGCCGCGCTTGCCGCGCGCACGTGCGCCCTCGGGGGCGGGCACCCAGCTTTGGCTGAGTTCGTTCCAGATCAGTCGGTAGGTCTTGTTCATGTCGAGGTGGTGGGGCGAGAGCCGCGCTGCGCTTGCGGCATGCGGCGGCACGGCCCGCAATACACGGGCCGATCAAGGGAGGAGCGGAAGGGGCAGCCGGACCGGTATCAGCCCTCGGGCGCGAGGACCCGATGGAGGGGGCGATACGGATTTGCTGTCATGCCACCAGCGTAAGCGCGGGCCGCCAGATGAAACTGAGCGTGTCTGAGCAGCGCGGCCGCGGCTCCGCCAGCTGTGTCCTATTTCACGCCGGCTGCGGGCTCAGGGCCGTATCAGCGCGCGGGCGTGGAAGCGGTAGCCGGCGTTGCGCGCGGTGTTGATCGGCAGCTCCAGGCCCGTGGCCTCGCTGACCTTGCGGCGCAGACGGCGCATCTGGGTGTCCAGGCGTCTATGGTCGTAGCTGAGGAAGTCCTCGCCCAGCGACTCGATGATCTGTTGCCGGCTGGCGATGCTGCCGGCCTCGCGCATCAACTCGTTGAGCACCCGCAGATCCTGCTCCGACAGCGCGATGGTCGCATGGCCGGGCGGCGTCAGCCGGCGCACGCCCAACTCCAGCACCCAGGTGTCGCGCGGCGCGCTCAGCGGCTCCTCGGCGATGCGGCGCGACATCGCCGCCAGCGTGGCGGCCAGCTCGTCCAGGTCCGCGGTCTTGGGCAGGTAGTAGTCGGCGCCGATGTTCAAGCCCTCGACGCGATCGCGCGTGGCGCCGCGCGCGGTCAGCACGACGATGCCCAGCGGGCGGCCCTGGGCGCGCAGCTCGCTCACCAGGGTCAGGCCATCGCCGTCGGGCAGACCCAGGTCGAGCAGGGCAATGCCATGGCGTTCCGGGTCGTAGAGCCGCCTGAACTCCTGCAGCGAGGCGGCGGCATCGACGCGGTAGCCGGCGGCACCGAGGAAGTCACCCAGTTCCTCGCGCAGCACCGCCTCGTCTTCCAGCAGGATCAGATCTCTCAAGGGATGGAGGTTGGGCTGGGGTGGTCGCACGAATCTGAACATGTCCGGGTGTCCCGCGGGGCGCGCGGGGCGCGCGGGGCGCGCGGGGCGCGCATTGTCACTGAACCGCGCCGGGATAATTTGCGTCGATGAACGTTCTCGCGCGCCGCTTTGCGGCCCCACTGTGGTCCCTGTTCCTGCCGCTCCTGTCACTCGCGCTGCTCCTGTCCCGGCCCGCCGCCGCCGCGCCACTGCAGCTCGACCCCCAATCAGCCGTCCATGCCAGCGGCCACCTGCAGATGCTGCGCGATCCGCAGGCGCGCCTGGATGCGCCGATGGCCAGCGCCTCGCTGGGCTGGCATGCCCTGCCAGGCGCCATCAATGCCGGCTACACCACCGACACGCTGTGGGTGCGGATGGAGGTTCAGCGCCCGACCGCGGCGTCGCCACGCTGGCTGCTGCAGTTCGGCCATGCCCTGCTGGACGATGTGCAGCTTTACCGGCGCGATGCGGCGGGCCACTGGCAGCTGCAGCAGCATTCGGGCGAAGACGTCGGCCGCGAGCACTGGGTGGTCGATGCGCGCAACGTCCTGCTGCCGCTGACGCTGGACAGCGACCGGCCCGTCGAGCTGCTGCTGCGCCTGCAGAGCAAAAACGCGATGTCCACCACGGTCAGCCTGCTGACGCCGGAGGTCTACGGCAGCGCATCCCGGCGCGAGTACCTGTTCTACGGCCTGGGCCTGGGTTTCGGCCTGCTGCTGATCGCCTTCCACGCGCTGTTCTGGCTGATGACGCGCGACCGTCTGAGCGGCTGGTACCTGGCCTATGTCAGCAATGCGCTGGCGGTGGAGGCGCTGACCGCCGGTCTGCCACAGCAACTGCTGGCCATGCCGGTAGCCTGGTCCGACCCCCTGCTGGGCCTTTGCATGTGCGCCGGGCTGACGATAGGCATCCGCTTCGCCGCGATGCAACTGGGCATAGACCGGCGCTGGCCGCGTCCGATGCGCATGGTCTTCCTGGCCATGCTGCTGCTGGGCCTTGCGGCCGGTGCGCTGGTTCTGAGCGGCCACAACGGCCTTGGCATGCTGGCGATGCAGCCCGCCGCGATGCTCAGCATCGTCGGCCTGCTCGGCTCGGCGTTATGGCTGCTGCGGCGCGACGACGGGCAGGCGCGCGCCTTCTTGCTGATCTTCGGCATCTACTACGCCGGAGTGGCGCTGAGTTTCGTACGCAACCTGGGCTATGTGCCGACCAATGTCTGGACCAACAATGCCGCGGCGCTGGGAACGCTGCTGCACATGGTGCTGATGAGCATGAGGCTGAATCGCCAGTACGACGCGCTGCGACGCGAAAAGGAGGCGGTGCAGGCGCGCCTCATGCAAGTCGTGGGCCGTCACAACGAGCGGCTGGAGCATGAGGTACGGGTGCGTACCGTGGACCTGCACCAGGAGATCGAACAACGCCGGCGCCTGGAGGTCGAGCTGCGGGCGGCGCTGGAGACCGAGCGGCGCGCCAAGCAGTCGCAGTCGGACTTCGTGGCCATGGTGTCGCACGAGTTCCGCACGCCGCTGGCCATCATCAGCACCACGGCCCAGCAAATCGCCAGGAATCTGGGCGCCGCGCGCGAGAAGACCCTGGCCCGCTGCGCCAACCTGCGTGCTGCCGCTCAGCGCATGGCGGCGCTGGTGGACGAGTACCTGACAGCCGACCGAATGGACACCGGGCAGGCCCCGTTCCAGCCACGAGATTGCCAGCAGGTGGAAATCCGGGAGATGCTCGACGAGCTGGTCGAGGAATGGCCGCAAGGACGCATCCGGCTGCTGCTCGACCAGTTGCCCGCGCATTGGTGCTGCGACCTCGGCCTGCTGCGCGTGGCGCTGCGCAACCTGCTGGCCAATGCCGACCGCCACACCGCCCCCGACCACCCGATCGAGCTGCAGGTCGGCTGCCTGTCGGCTGACAAGCTGAGCTTCAGAGTCAGCAATCCCGGCGACGAGGTTCCCGCCGACGAGGTGCCGCGCCTCTTCGAGAAATACTTCCGCGGCCGGAAGGCGCAGCACTCGCCAGGTGCCGGCCTGGGCCTGTACCTGGTACATCAGATCGCCGAGATGCATGCCGGCCACGCGCGACTGGAGAGCGCCGGGCGCGGCGAACCGGTGCGTTTCCGGCTGGAACTGCCCGCGCAGCCCCAGCAGCTGCGAATCGCATAACGATATGGCAAATGGTTCGACGACAGGACCGGCCGCCCTTTGCAGAATTGCTGCGCATGAATTTCCAGCAGCTCCGCTCCGTCCGCGAGGCCCAGCGCCGCGGCTTCAACCTGACCGAGGTGGCCCAGGCCCTGCACACGTCGCAGCCGGGCGTCAGCCGCCAGATTCGCGAGCTGGAGGAGGAACTGGGCATCGAGCTCTTCGTGCGCGTCGGCAAGCGGCTGACCGGGCTGACCGAACCTGGCGAGCAGGTGCTGCCCGTCATCGAACGCCTGCTGCTGGAGGCCGAGAACCTCAGGCGCGCGGCTGACGACTTCGCCAGCGCCGGCAGCGGCCGGCTTCGCATCGCCGCCACCCACAGCCAGGCACGCTACGCGCTGCCACCGGCAGTTCGCGACTTCCGCACCCATCACCCCGACGTCAGCCTGCACCTGCAGCAGGGCTCGCCGCAGCAGATCGCCCGCCTGCTGCTGGACGGTGAGGCGGACGTGGGCATCGCTACCGAGGCGCTGGCGCAGTACCCCGAGCTCGTGGCCCTGCCCTGCTACCGCTGGACGCACTCGGTCGTCGTGCCGCCGGGCCACCCGCTGCTGGACGGCCCGCTGACGCTGGCCCGCGTTGCGCAGTTCCCCATCGTCACCTACGAGCCCGGCTACACCGGCCGCTCCCACATCGACGACGCCTTCGCCGCCGCCCAGCTCACGCCCCAGATCGTGCTCAGCGCGATGGACGCCGACGTCATCAAGACCTATGTGGAACTGGGCCTGGGCGTGGGCATCGTCGCGGCCATCGCCTTCGACGAGGAGCGCGACCGCCATCTGCGCGCCATCGACGCCCGCCACCTGTTCGCCGACAACATGACGCGCCTGGCCGTACGGCGCAGCGCCTACCTGCGCGACTACGTCTACGAGTTCATCCAGACCTTTGCCTCGCCGCTCAAGCGTGAGGTCGTCGACGCCGCCCGCCACGAGGCGCCGCCGGCGGCGCCTGTGCTGGCCTGGTCGCAGGCCGCATGAGCTTGCACGTTCTTCTTCTTTGCATCCGCCAGTCCACCTCCCTAGAGTGAGCCGCTCCCTCCCCAACGCGAAGACCATGCGCAGCCTTCTCACCGCCCTCTCCCTCGCCGCAGCCGCCACCGGCGCGTTCGCTCAAACCTCCCTGCTCAACGTCTCCTACGACCCGACGCGCGAGCTGTACCAGGACTTCAACAAGGCCTTTGCCACCAGCTGGAAGGCCCAGTCCGGCGAGACCATCAACATCAAGGCGTCGCATGGCGGCTCCGGCAAGCAGGCCCGCTCGGTCATCGACGGCCTGGAGGCCGACGTCGTGACACTGGCACTGGCCTACGACATCGACGCGCTGGCCGACCACAAGCTGCTGGGGCTGGACTGGCAGAAGAAGCTGCCCAACAACTCCACCCCCTATACGTCCACCATCGTCTTCCTGGTGCGCAAGGGCAACCCCAAGCACATCAACAACTGGCCGGACCTGGCACGGTCGGGCGTGGAAGTCATCACACCCAACCCCAAGACCAGCGGCGGCGCGCGCTGGAACTACTTGGCGGCCTGGGCCTTCGCGCTGAAGCAACCGGGCGGCACCGCCGACTCGGCCAAGGCCTTCGTCAAGCGCATCTACGGCAACACCAAGGTGCTGGACTCCGGCGCCCGGGGCGCAACGACCACCTTCGTCGAGCGCGGCATCGGCGACGTGCTGATTGCCTGGGAGAACGAGGCCTACCTGGCCGTGAAGGAACTCGGCAAGGACAGGTTCGAGATCGTCACCCCGTCCATCTCCATCCTGGCCGAACCGCCGGTGGCCGTCGTCGACAAGGTCGTGGACAAGCGTGGCACGCGCAAGCAGGCCCAGGCCTACCTGGAATACCTGTACAGCCCCGAGGGCCAGGAGATCGCAGCACGCAACTTCTACCGCCCGCGCGATCCCAAGGTCGCCGCCAAGTACGCCAGGCAGTTCGCCAACGTGAAGCTCTTCACCATCGACGAGGCCTTCGGTGGCTGGCGCCAGGCGCAGAAGACACATTTCGACGACGGCGGCGTGTTCGACCAGATCTACACACCGGGCGCGAAGTAACGCGACGCCTGGCCGGCCCGCCATGTGAAGTCTTGTTGCGCCGGTCATCCCGGCCTCGACAATGAGCGTTTAGCGGCTTCATCATGAGGCCACCATGAGAAACCTCGCGCTCAACACCGCTCTCCTCCTCGGTCTGGCCGGCTGCGCCAGCATGCCGCCGCCGGCCGCGCCGGCCCATGCGCCAGCCCAAGACGCACTCTGGCTGGATCGCCTAACCTGGGGCGCCAGCAGCGCCGACCTCGCCGCGCTGCGCAGCCAGGGCCGGGCGGCCTGGCTGGATGCCCAGCTCCAGCCGACGGGCACGGCGCCGCTGCCGGAGGCCGCCCGGGCCCAGGTCCAGGCCTTCTCCATCACGCAGCAGGACCTGCCGCCACTGGTACAGGCCATGGAGGCCCAGCGCAAGGCGGCCGACGCGCTGACCGACGACGCGGCCAAGGCCGAGGCGCAGAAGAACTACCAGCAGGCCCTCACCAAGCTGGCCCGCGAGGCCTCGGCGCGGCAGTTGCTGAACGCGCTGTACTCGCCGAGCCAGGTCCGCGAGCAGATGACCTGGTTCTGGTTCAACCACTTCAACATCCACCAGTACAAGGCGAACCTGCGCGTCATGGTGGGTGACTACGAGCAGGGCCTGCGCGAGCGATCGCTGGGGCGCTTCCGCGACCTGCTGGGCTACACGGCCCACCACCCGGCCATGCTGCGCTACCTCGACAACGAGCAGAACGCGGCCAACCGCATCAACGAGAACTACGCCCGCGAGCTGCTGGAGCTGCACACGCTGGGCATAGGCGGTGGCTACAGCCAGCGCGACGTGCAGGAGCTGGCCCGCGTGCTGACCGGCCTGGGCGTGAACCTGACCGACAGCAAACCCAAGCTCAAGCCCGCCCAGGAAGCCCAGTACCACCGCACGGGTCTGATGGAGTTCAACCCGGCGCGGCATGACTTCGGCGACAAGACGCTGCTGGGCATCACCGTGAAGGGCCGCGGCTATGCCGAGCTGGACCAGGTGCTGGACCTGCTGGCCCGACACCCCAGCACGGCCCGCTTCGTTTCGCGCAAGCTCGCGCAGTACTTCGTCGCCGACGAGCCGCCCCCGGCGCTGGTGGAACGCATGGCCGAGCGCTGGCAGCAGACCGACGGCAGCATCGCCGAGGTGCTGCGCGCGATGGTGGGCTCGCCGGAGTTCGAGGCGTCTCTCGGCCGCAAGTTCAAGGACCCGACGCACTACGTCGTCTCGGCCGTTCGCCTGGCCTATGCCGACAAGGTGGTGCTGAACACCGGCCCCATGATCGGCTGGCTCTACCGCCTCGGCCAGGCACCCTACAACCGCCAGACGCCCGACGGCTACCCGCTGGACGAGAGCGCCTGGGCAGGCCCCGGCCAGATGACGACGCGCTTCGAGATCGCGCGCGCCATCGGCAGTGGCAGCGCCGGCCTCTTCAAGGTGGAGGGTGAGGCCAAGGACAGGCCAGCCTTCCCGCAGATCGCTCAGCCGCTGTACTACGACGGCATCGCGCCCCGCCTGGCATCCGCCACGCAGCAGGCCCTGACCCAGGCCACGTCGCCGCAGGAATGGAACACCTATCTGCTCGCTTCCCCCGACTTCATGTACAGGTGATGCCATGAAACGCCGCCATCTGCTCCAACTCGGCCTCGGTGCCACCGCGCTGCCGCTGCAGCTTTGGGCCGCGTCACCCGACGCGCCGCGCCTGCTGGTCGTCTTCCTGCGCGGCGCCTACGACGCTGCCAACCTGCTGGTACCGACCGCATCGAGCTTCTACTACGAGGCCCGGCCCAACATCGCCATCGCCAAGACGGCGGCCCTGCCGCTGGACGCGAACTGGGGCCTGGCTCCCGCGCTGGCCGACTCCATACACCCGCTGTGGCTGAAGAACCAAGCCGCCTTCGTGCCCTTCGCCGGCACCAACGACGTCTCGCGCAGCCATTTCGAGACCCAGGACCACATCGAGCTGGGCCAGCCCGACGAGGGCAGCCGCGACTTCCGCAGCGGCTTCATGAACCGGCTGGCCGGCGTGCTGGGCGCGGGCGGGGTCGCCAGCTCGCGGCTGGAGGCCATGGCCTTCACTGACCAGGTGCCGCTGATCCTGCGCGGCGAACTGCCGGTGGCCAACCAGGCCTTGCGCGACCTCGGCAAGCCGGCCATCAGCGCAGCGCAGGCCCAGGTCATCGCCGGCATGTACGCCAACACCCGCCTGGCCGGCACGGTCAGTGGTGGCTTCGAGGTGCGCGACGAGGTCTCGCGCGAGATGGCCGGCGAGATGGAGGCTGCCAGCCGCGGCGCCATCGCAGCCAAGGGCTTTGCGCTGGAGGCCCGCCGTGTCGCGCGGCTGATGCGCGAGCGCGTGACGCTGGGCTTCATCGACGTGGGTGGCTGGGACACCCATGTCGGCGAGGGCGGTGCGACGGGCCAGCTCGCCACCAAGCTGGGCGAGCTGGGCAAGGGCCTGGCGCTGTTCGCCGACGAGATGGGGCCGCAGTGGAACAACACCGTGGTGGTTGTGGTCAGCGAGTTCGGCCGCACCTTCCGCGAGAACGGCAACCGCGGCACCGACCATGGCCACGGCAGCGCCTACTGGGTGCTGGGCGGCGGCGTGCAGGGCGGGCGTATCGCCGGCGAGCAGGTGGAGGTCAAGGCCGCCACGCTGTTCCAGAACCGCGACTACCCGGTGCTCAACGAGTACCGCGCGCTGTTCGGGGGCCTGATGCGTCGCATGTACGGCCTGAACGACGCGCAACTGGCCAAGGTCTTCCCCGGAGCCAGCGCGCGCGATATCGGCCTGGTTTAGGCGGACCTCACCCAGCGGTCGACGACCGCCTTCACGCGCTCGCCGAAGTAGCGGGCCGTCGCCAGGTCGCCCGGCACCATCTCCTCGGCGGAAGCGTCGCTGGGCGTCTGCGTGATGAGGCCGGCGTAGCCGCCGAGGTTGTTGATGTCGTCGCGCGTGGCGGCCTTGTGGTTGGGCGCCTTCGTGCCCATGCCCACCCAGATCATGCCGTGCTGCTGACTCAGCGTGTGCAGGTACTGCATCGTGCCTTGCTTGTCGCCGTTGAGCGTGGCCGAGTTTGTGAAGCCGGCGGCGATCTTGTCCTTCCACAGCTGGGCGTACCACGGCTTGCTGCTGGCGTCGGCCACCTTCTTGAACTGCCAGCTCACGCCGCCCATGTACGTGGGCGTGCCGAAGACGATGGCGTCGGCCCCCGCCAGCGTGGCCCAGTCGCCTTCGGAGATGTTGCCCTCGGCGTCGATGGGCATCAGCTGCGCGCCGGCCGTGCCGGCGATGGCCTCGGCGACCTTCCTGGTGTGGCCATAGCCGGAGTGGTAGAGAACGACGATCTTGCTCATGGGCTGTTTCATTCGGAGAAGGGTGAACCGGGAACTTGCGGGCACGGCGCCGGGCCGCGCCCGAGCCGGCTCGAGATAGGGATGGACCGGCCTCACCCGCGAGCAGCGGGGCGAGGCCGGGGTGGAGCGCCGGTCAGGCGGCCAGGTCGAACACCAGCACTTCGGCGTCGCGGCCGGCCGTCAGGGTCAAGCGCGATGTCTGGCGAACCTGCAGGGCATCGCCGGCCGTCAGCTCCTGCCCGTTCACGCTGAGCGCGCCGCGCACCAGGTGCACATAGGCCAGGCGGCCCGGCGCCAGGTCCAGCTCGGCGGTCTCGTCGCCGTCGAACAGGCCGGCATACAGACGCGCGTCGGCATGAAGGGTGACGGCACCGCCCGCGCCGTCGCTGGCCGCCACGAGGCGCAACTGGCCGCGCTTGGAGGCGGCGTCGAAGTGCTTTTGCTCGTAGCTCGGCGCGATGCCGCGCGCATCCGGCTGGATCCAGATCTGCAGGAAGTGCGTGGTCTGGTCCTTGGCGTGGTTGAACTCGCTGTGCATGACGCCGCTGCCCGCGCTCATGCGCTGCACGTCGCCGGGACGGATCACGCCCGAGTTGGCGGCGCCTGTCTCGCCGTTGCCCATGCTGTCCTTGTGCGCCAGCTCGCCGGAGAGCACGTAGCTGATGATCTCCATGTCGCGGTGGCCATGCGTGCCGAAGCCGGTGCCCGGGGCGATTCTGTCCTCGTTGATGACGCGCAGCGCGCCGAAGCCCATGCGGGCCGGATCGTAGTAGTCGGCGAAGGAGAAGCTGTGGAAGGACTTCAGCCAGCCATGGTCGGCATAGCCACGGTCGGCGGACTTGATCAGTTGCAGCATGTTCGGTCTCCTTTTCCGGTTGCGATGGAGCCAATGTAGGAGCCCTGGGCAAGGCCATCGATGAGGCGTCTGCGAGGCATCATTCAAATAGACTGAACACATGTCGACCTCCCAAGAGAAGCGCCGCGCCCTCACCCCAGAGGCCCTGTCCATGATGGACACCATCGCGCGCACCGGCAGCTTCGCCGCCGCCGCGCGCGAGATGGGCCGTGTGCCCTCGGCGCTGACCTATTCCGTACGCCAGCTGGAGGATGCGCTGGACGTGCTGCTGTTCGACCGCAGCTCGCGCCAGGCCGTGCTGACCACGGCCGGCCACGAGCTGCTGCTGGAGGGGCGGCGCCTGCTGCAGGAGCTGGACGCCGTCGCCAACCGCGTGCGCCGCATCGCCACCGGCTGGGAGAGCGAGCTGACGCTGGCTGTCGACGACGCCATCGCCCGCCGCGCGCTGTTCGACCTGATGGAGGCCTTCTACGCCCAGACCATAGACGGCGGCGGCCCGCCGCCGACCCGGCTCAAGCTGCGCGTTGAGGTGCTGGCCGGCACCTGGGAAGCCCTGCTGCATGGCCAGGCCGACGTGGCCATCGGCGTGCCGACGCAGCAGCTGCCCAGCAGCAGCATCCATTGCGAGCCCGGCGGTGAGCTGGAGTTCGCCTTCTGCATCGCCCCCCACCACCCGCTCGCCGCCCTGCCCGAGCCCCTGAGCGCCAGCCAGATCGCCGAGCACCGCATCATCGCCGTCGCCGACAGCGCGCGCCTGCTCCCGCCCCTGACCGTCGGCCTGCTGCCGGGTCAGGACGTGCTGACCGTGCCGTCGCTGGCCACCAAGCTGGAGGCCATGATGCGCGGCCTGGGCTGCGGCTCGCTGCCCGTGCCCATGGTGAGGCGGCACATCGAGGCAGGCCGCCTGGTGCGCAAGGCCACCTACGAAGGCCGGCGCGCCGGGCAGATGCATTACGCCTGGCGCGACACGGGCCAGGCGCCCGGCAAGGCGCTGGCCTGGTGGATAGACAAGCTGCGCGGCCCCGCCACACAGCGGGCCCTGCTGGAACAGCACGAAGGCCTGCTGCTGTGACGCCGTACCGGGGCCGCTTCGCCCCCTCACCCACCGGCCCGCTGCACGCCGGCTCGCTGGTGGCCGCGCTGGCCAGTTGGCTGGACGCCCGCGCCCATGGCGGCTGCTGGCTCGTACGCATCGAGGACGTCGATGGTCCGCGCTGCCCGCCGGGCATGGATGAGCTCATCCTGGGGCAGCTTGCCGCGCTGGGCTTGCTGCCCGACGAGCCCCCCGTCTGGCAATCCCGCCGCGGCAGCCTCTACGAGGCCGCGCTGGACCGCCTCATCGCCGCCGGCCATGCCTACGGCTGCGCCTGCACGCGCGCCGAGATCGCCGCCGCGGTAGGGCCGCGCGCCAAGCATGGCGAGCTGGTCTACCCCGGCACCTGCCGCCACGGCACCCTCGGCCGGCCGGTGCGCGCCTGGCGCTTGCGCGTCCAGGGACGGGTGGACTGGCTGGATCGCCGCCTGGGCCCGCAGTCGCAGGACCTCGAGGCCGAAGTCGGCGACTTCGTGTTGAAGCGCGCCGACGGCCTCTGGGCTTACCAGCTCGCCGTCGTCGTCGACGATGCCGAGCAGGGCATCACCGACATCGTCCGCGGCGAGGACCTGGCCGACAACACGCCGCGCCAGATCGCGCTGCAACGGTGTCTGGACCTGCCCACGCCGCGCCATCTGCACACGCCGCTGGTGCTGGCGGCGGACGGGCACAAGCTGTCCAAGCAGAACGGCGCGGCGGCGCTGGACCTGGCCGACCCGGCGGCGCGGCTGCGGGAGGCAGCTCTGCGGCTGAATCTGGCGCCGGGGCCGGCCGCGTCGACACCTGGCGAAGTGCTGGCCGCCGCGGTCGCGCAATGGACGGCGCAATGGACGGCGCAATGCCCGCCATGACGCGGGGCGGTCCCGGCTGAGGGGCAAATGCCCCGCCGAATACCCCCAGTTCGGCCCGCGTGACGCCTTGTCCACGTCCGCCCTCCTCGGTTAGATTCATTTGGCCTTGCGTCGGCAGCGGCGGCGCAAGCCCATCCCCGCAAGCGGCCTCTCGCCAAGCCCGGTTGCGCCCGCCAACGCCGGCCCACCGGCACCAGGAGATGACATGGCCCAGTACAAGGTTGCCTACTTCGTCGGAAGCCTCGCTTCGAACTCCATCAATCGCCTGCTCGCCAAGGCACTGGTCCGGCTGGCGCCGCCCGAGCTGGTATTGAGCGAGATCCCCATCAGGGATCTGCCGCTCTACAGCGCGGACTACGACGCCGACTACCCGCCGGTGGCGCGCGCTTTCAAGCAGGCCATCGCGGATGCGGATGCGGTGCTGTTCGTCACCCCCGAATACAACCGCTCGATTCCCGGCGGCTTGAAGAACGCCATCGACTGGGCCAGCCGGCCCTGGGGCACGAACTCCTTCGCGCGCAAGCCCTCCGGCGTGATCGGCACCTCGCCGGGCGCCATCGGTACCGCGGTGGCGCAGCAGAGCCTGCGCGGCGTGCTGTGCTTCTGCAATTCGCCGCTGATGAACACCGTAGAGGCCTACATCCAGTTCAAGCCCGGCCTCATCGGCGCGGATGGCGAGGTCACGGACGACGGCACGCGGCAGTTCCTGCAGAACTACATGACCGAGTTCCACGCCTTCATCGTGCGCGTCCTCACCGTGCTGCCGCGCAGCGGCAGCTGATCCCGCACCCGCCGCCCATGCGGGCGGCGGCCTTGCCATGGGCCAGCGGCGACAATCGCCCGATTTCCCCAACAGCAAGGATTTCCCATGAACACCACGCCTTCCGGCCTGCAGTTCGAGGACACCGTCGTCGGCGACGGCAAGACCGCCCAGGCAGGCCAGGACGTCACCGTCCACTACACCGGCTGGCTCTGGGTCGACGGCACCCGCACGACCAAGTTCGACTCCAGCAAGGACCGCGGCGATCCCTTCGAGTTCGAGCTGGGCGCCGGCATGGTCATCCGCGGCTGGGACGAGGGCGTGCAGGGCATGAACATCGGCGGCAAGCGCACGCTGATCATCCCGGCCCAGCTCGGCTACGGCGCGCGCGGCGCCGGCGGCGTCATCCCGCCCAATGCCACGCTGTGCTTCGAGGTCGAGCTGCTGGGGCTGGCCGGCGGTCCCGAGCCGGTGGAGCTGAACCTGCACACGACATCCAGCGGCCTGCAGCACGAGGATGTCGTCGTCGGTGAAGGCGCCGAGGCCACCAAGGGCCAGCGCGTGTCGGTGCACTACACCGGCTGGCTCTACAAGGACGGCATGCGCGGCAAGAAGTTCGACTCCAGCAAGGACCGCGGCCAGCCCTTCAAGTTCAGCCTCGGCGGCGGCGAGGTCATCGCCGGCTGGGACGAGGGCGTGCAGGGCATGAAGGTGGGCGGCCGACGCATGCTGGTGCTGCCGCCCGAGCTGGGCTATGGTGCCCATGGCGCCGGCGGCGTCATTCCGCCGAACGCGACGCTGCTGTTCGAGGTCGAATTGCTGGCGGTCTGACGCCTGAAAGAACCCCGCCGGGAGGCGGGGCGTCTTCTCCTGGGGCCTGACGGCCCCGGGCGAGGTGCTGGTGTCAGGGCTTGATCATCAGCTTCTGGATCACCATCGTGCCGCTGGTATTGGTGTTGGACAGGCGCAGCAGCACCGGCTGGATGATGGGCGCGGTCGCCGTGAACGAGGTGGTGCTCGCGGGCTGCGTGGTCATCACATTGCTCTCGGTACAGACATTGCCTGCACAGGCCGCGCGCGACGGCGACGTTGTGACGATGTTGCGCCAGGTGCTGCCGTCGGTCGAATAGTCCAATTGGTAGCCGTTGGAGCCGGCGCGGAAGTACTCGAAGCTGAACTGGCTGAGGCTGCGCAGGTTGAACATCACGAAGCCCGCGTTGGTGCCGGCCTTGGAGATCTGGATGTTGGCCGCGAGGCTGGAGCCACTGGCCACGGTGGACGAGTACTTGACCGCGGAACTGGCGCCCGTCGCTCCGCTGTCGTTCTGGCTGGCGCAGATGAACTGCTGGCCGGAGGCCGCCACCATCGTGCCGAAGCCGGGACCATTGACGGCGCCGGGCCAGCTCTCGAAGGTGGCCGTGGTGCCGGTGGCGGACAAGCCCGCGAGGTAGGCGCTGGTGTTGTTGCTGCCGGTCGCAGTGTTGCCCAGCGCGGCCAGGTCGACCAGCGTGCCGCTCGCGCCGCCGAAGCTGGCGTTCAGCGTGGCGGCGTCGATCATGACGCCGCAGGAGCCGGCGATCTGCGCCGCCCCGCCCAGAACGGTCGTGCTGGTGGTGCAGGCCGCGCCGCTGGTGCAGCTGGCACCGGCGCCGGGCGTGACGGTGCTGGTGAGCGCGCCCGCGGCCGTGGTGTTGGCCGAGATCAGCACGGTGGCCTTGCCGCCGCTCGCGGCCAGGCCGGCGGGGATGCTGCAGTTCAGCGTCGCGCCGGTGATCGGGCTGCACGTGGCACCCGTGGGCGTGACCGTGAACGCGCCGACGCCGCTGGCCGGCAGCACCGTCGTCAGCGTGACGGGCGCGGTCGTCGCGCCGGTCCCCTGGTTGGTGGCCGTGACGGTCCACTGGACCTTGTCGCCTATCGACGCGCTGGCGAGGTTGACGGCAGCGCCGACCTTGACGTCGGCCGCGGCCGCGGCGGCCACGGCCGTCGTCGTCGTGCAACTGGCCGTGGAGGCGCAGCTCGCACCGGTGCCGGGCGCCACGGTGTTGACCAGATTGCCCGCCGCGGTGGCCGGTGCGGCGATGACCACGGTGGCCGTGCCGGTGTTGGCAGCCAGGCCCGCCGGGATGGTGCAGCTCAGCGTGTTGCCGACCACCGCGCCGCAGTTGGCGCCCGTGGGCGTGACGGTGACGGCGCCGATGCCGGCGGCCGGCAGCGTGTCGGTCAGCGTGATGGGCGCGGTCGTCACGCCGCCGGTGTTGACGGCCGTGAGGGTCCACTTGACGGTGCCCCCGACGCTGGTGGAGGTGGCGTCCACGGCGGCGCTGACCGTGACGTTGGGCGGCACTGGGCGCGTGCTGACGACGGTGGTGGAGCTGCAGTCGGCCGCCGAGCTGCAGCCCTTCACGCCGGCGCCGGAGGGCTTGACGGTGCTGGTCAGCGAGCCGGTGGCGGTGGTGGTGGCCGACAGCAGCACGGTGGCGGTCTTGCCGGGGGGCAGTCCCGCGCCTATGGTGCAGGTCAGCGTGCTGACGGAAGGGCCGCAGCTGGCGCCGCTGGACACGACGGACACCGCGCTCAGGCTACTGGGCACGTCGATGAGCAGCGTGGTGGTGTCGCTGCTGGCAGCGTTGCCGGCGTTGGTGACGGTGACGGTCCAGGTGACGCGGTCACCGGCAAAGACCGAGGCGCTGTCGACGGTCTGCGTGACGGACAGCGCGGCCTGCGCGGCGGGCGCCGGGTCCGACGCGTCGTTGCCGCCACCGCAGCCGGCCAGCCAGGCCGGCAGCAGCAATGCGGCAGCCAGATGCAGGGAAGAGAATTTCATTTTGTCTCCTGTTGATTCACGCCGTCTCAGCGGACGGACATCGGTGCATTGGCCGCCGGGAAGTCGACGAACGCGGCGCTGCAGTCATAGGGCGCCGACGTGGCCGAGCGCAGGTCGAAGACCTTGAACTGGTTGCTGTCCTTGGCGGCCAGCAGCGTGCTGGCGAACGACACGGGGCCCGGGCCCATCGTCAGCTCGGCGTAGGACGGCACCGGCGTGCTGAGCTTGGTGGACACCCAGCCGGGCGTCGAGTCATAGACGACGTTGTCCAGCGTGATGCCGTACAGGTAGTTGAACTGGCCCTGCGACTGGTAGCCGCGGAACAGCAGCAGCGCGCCCGTGCCGTTGTAGATCGAACCCGGCGTGTCCAGGTAGCGGAAGTTGCGCACCGTGACGTGGTGGATGTTGGGGAACTGCCTGGTCGAGGAGCCCGATGCGTCGCCGTAGTAGGTGTCGATCGCGATGGGCTGCTGCACACGACGCGCGCACATGCCGTCCACCGTGATGTTCTGCACCTCGCCGCCGCGGCTGTCGTCCGTCTTGATGCGGAAGCCGCTGGTGGAGTTCATGTCGAAGCCATCGATGGCCAGGTCGCGGATCGTCACGCCGTTGACGCCGCTGTCCGTCTCGCTGCCGATGGACATGCCATGCGTGAAGTAGAGGCGGTTGTGCAGGATCTGCACGTTGCTGACCGGTCCGGTGGTGCTGTTGTGCGACTTGATCGCGATACCGTCGTCGCCGGTGCTGATGTGGTTGAACGCGATCAGCAGGTTCTGCGACTGGCCGGGATCGAAGCCGTCGGTGTTCTTGATCGTGGCCGGCGTGAAGCAGGTGCTGGGGCGGCTGACGTTGGCCGTGCCGGAGATCACCGGCGTCGAGCCGGCATCGCACTTGTAGCCTGCCACCGAGTACTCCAGCGACGGCGACAACAGCTTGGTGCCCCAGACAGTGATGCCGTTGACGCCGCTGGAGACGGCGTGGAACTTGGGCGCGTTCTGCAGCGTGATGCGGTGCAGCGTGAAGTTGCTGCCGGCGTTGATCTGCAGCAGCCGCGGGTTGTTCTGGTTGGCGTTGCTGAGCGTCTTGGTCAACGCACCCACGTCCCACCAGGTCAGCTTGCCGGCGTAAAGGCCCGAGGTCAGCACGGCGCCGCCGCGGCCGTCGATGACGCCGTCACCCACCACGCCATTGCCGTTGGGCGCGGTCGTGATCAGCGCCGAGCAGCCGTTGTCGCTGGACGCGGTCTCGCCGCAGTTGTTCTTGCCGGCGATCTGGTAATCGGCCGGACGGCGCGAACCGAACAGCGTCACGCCCTTGTCGATCCACAGCGTCACCGTGCCGGCGAGGTTCAAGGGCCCGGACAGGAAGGCGTTCTCGCCCTGGGCGCCCGTTGCCAGCTTGACGGCTTGGCCCGTCGGGCAGGCGTTGATGGCGGCCTGGATGCGTGCGGCGTCGGGCTGCGAGTTGCCGGCCGCGGCGTCCACCGCGTCGTCCAGCAGACCTGCGGCGTTCTTCTTCAGCGTGGCGGTCAGCGTCGCGCAGACGGTCTTGGGCAGGGTCGGCTCCCTGCCCCGCAGCGCCGGGTCGGTCAGCGCCGCCGTCGGCCAGGTGCCGCCACCGGCGTCGACCGGGGGCGGGTTGCTGCCGGAACTGCTGCCATTGCTGGGCGTGCCGCTGTCCGCGACCACCGCCGTTGAGCCGCCGCCGCCGCAGCCGGCCAGCGCCGCCATGGACGCCAGCACCAGCATGCGCAAACCGCCGCGACGCGCTCGGGAGGGTCCCAACTTCTTCATGTCTTGTCTCCTGCTCTTGCTCTGTGTCAAACGCGTATCGACCGGCCACTGCAACGTTCCGGCGTATCGCGATCCGCCGGCGTCAATGGACGCCAGGGTGAATCTGATATGTCGAGTGATGTATCAAATAAAGATATTGATATATCAGCAATGGCGAGTTTTTACCAACACGACCGACATGCCGTCAATGCGGTCAACCCGTAGACCACGGCATGACGCCGCAGCACCATGAGCGGCGGCGCACCAACCCGCTTCACTTCGATGTCACCCGCGCATGGTCTGCTTGCGCGAAAATCCTCAAACAAGGAGCCCCCTGTGAGCGACCTCCACTCCGGCGCCGACCAGCGCCGCTTCCCCCGCGTCGAGTTCTTCCTCGTGCCCGACGAGCACGAGCAGTTGCCGGTCTGGGTCATCAAGCCCGAGGGTTTGTCGACGGCGCGTGGTGGTGTCGTCGTCAACCTCAGCGAGGCCGGCCTGCAAATCCTCGCCTCGGCCGAGCCGCCACTGGACGCCCTGCATTACGAGATGCGCCTGCTGCTCGGCGAGGACGAGGGCGTGCCGCTGTTCAGCGCCGACGTGCGCCGGGTCTGGAGCCGGCCGCTGAGCCGCATCGTGCAGCTCTGCGGCTTCGAATTCGAGACTCCCAACTCCGAGGCCGAGGAGTTCCTGCTCGCGCAGACGGTACAGATCACCGCGCGCAAATGGGTGCGCTGCGTGCTCGTCGAGCGGATGACGGCGCTGGCCTAGGGCCGCTGGCGCCAGGCGGGGAACTGGGTTAGCGTGTGTGCGGGGCCGGCTGGGCCTCGCCTGCCATCCCCTCCATGATCGAACCCGAGCAGTTGCTGCGCTACTGGACCCTGTCGCAATGGCAGGCGAACCTGCTGGTGCTGATGCACCTCGTCGGCGCAGGGCTGCTGGGCCTCATGCTGGGCTACGAGCGCGCCTTCCATGGCCGCGCGGCCGGCATGCGAACCTACGCCCTCGTCTGCATGGCCTCCACGGCCGTCATCGTGCTGCTGGGCCTGCCCCACCAATGGTTCGGCGGCAGCGAAGCTGCCATCGTCCCGCCGCTCATGGACCCGACGCGCGTCATCCAGGGCGTCGTCACCGGCATCGGCTTCCTGTGTGCCGGCGTCATCATGCGCGAAGGCATGAACATCTCCGGCCTGACGACGGCGGCCTCGCTCTGGGCAGCCTCGGCCATCGGCATCCTGCTGGGCATGGGCTTCTATTTCGCGGCCATCGCGCTGACGCTGCTGTGCGCCTCGCTGATGATGTGGGGCGCCAGGCTGGAAGCCGCCCTGCCCTCCCATCCGGCCATCGCGGTGCAACTGCAGGGCCAGTCGGGACGCCGCTTCGAGCAGGCCGAGCAGGTCGCCTTTGCCGCGGCGCTGGGCTACGACTTCGCGCCGGGCTCGGTCAGCATCGAGTGCACGGACGAGCGCCAGGAGTGGCGCTTCGTCTGCACCGCGCAGCACAACTACCACGGCGAGACGCTGTCGCGTTTCGCGAGCCGGCTGCCGGAGCTGCCCGGCCTGGCCAGCTACCGCGTCACGCACGCGCGCAACTGAGGCGGTTCGGACCGTGATGCGCTTCCCCGCAGCCGTGGGCCGGGATGTCGCCGTGCAGCAATGGCTGGACGCCGGCGAAGGTGAGCTGGCTGCGCTGGCACGCACCTGGTTCGCGGCCTTGCGCCGCAGCGGCACCGACGTGACCGAGCTTCTGCACGACGGCATGCCCACCGCCTGCGTGGGCGACGCGGCCTTCGCCTACGTCAACACCTTCAAGGCCCATGTCAACGTCGGCTTCTTCTGCGGCGCCGAGCTGCCGGACCCGGCGGTCCTGCTGCAGGGCACGGGCAAGTTCATGCGCCACGTCAAGCTCAGGCCCGGCACGCCGGTCGACGCCGCCGCGCTGCAGGCGCTGATCGACGCGGCCTATGCCGACGTGAAGGTACGCCTGCGGGCCGAGGCCGCTCAGGCGATGGCCGGGTAGTCGCCCAGGCCGTCCGGCCAGGGCGTCAGGATCTCGAAGCCATCGGCCGTCACCGCCACCATGTGCTCCCACTGCGCGGAGAGGGAGTGGTCGCGCGTGACCACCGTCCAGCCATCGCTCAGCTCGCGGATGGCTGCGCCGCCCGCATTGATCATGGGCTCGATCGTGAAGATCATGCCCTCCTGCAGCTTCAAACCTTCACCGGGCCGTCCGAAGTGGTTGACGTGCGGGTCGTCGTGATAGACGTCGCCGATGCCGTGGCCACCGTATTCGCGCACCACGCTGAAGCCGGCCGCATGCGCCACCTTCTGGATGGCATGCCCCACGTCGCCCAGCGTCGCGCCCGGGCGCACCTGGCGGATGCCGGCGCGCAAGGCCTCATAGGTCGTCATCACCAGCCGGCGCGCCAGCACGTTGGCCTCGCCGACGATGAACATGCGGCTGCTGTCGCCGAACCAGCCGTCCTTGGTCAGCGTGACGTCCACGTTGACGATGTCGCCCTTCTTCAGCCGCTTGTCCCTGGACGGGATGCCATGGCAGACGACGTGGTTGGGCGAGATGCAGGCCGTCTTCGGATAGCCGTGGTAGCCGACGTTGGACGGGATGCACTTCAGCGTGTTGACGATGTAGTCGCGGCAGAGGTCGTCCAGCTCCTCGGTCGTCACACCGGGCACCACATGGGGCTTCAGCATGGCCAGCACCTCGGCGATCAGATGCCCGGCCTCGCGGGCCTTGGCCACCTCGGCGGGCGTGCGCAGCTTGAGGCCCTTCATGCCGCCGCCCCTTTGGCCCTGGCCGGCTGAACCCAGCCGGTCAGCCGCGCCAGATCCAGCCCGCCCTCCTGCTCGGCGCGGATCAGCAACTGGCAGATCTCGCTGTGCGACAGCTGCGGATGCAACTCGGCCAGCATGCCGATGCGCATCCAGTGCTCGGCCTGCGCGTTGATGGAACGCGACAAGGCCTGGCTGGCAACGCGCAGGCTCTCATGCAACGGATCGGAGATTTTGACGATTCCCATGCGGCAACTATATACGATTCATATACGAATCGTATATCAACATGCCCGGCAAACCACCGCCGCTTCGTAGATGCTGAGGAACTCCGCCGGCATGCGCCGCGGCCTGCCGCCGCTGATGTCGATGCAGATCAAGGCCCAGCGCCCGCGCATCAGCGTGACGCCATCCCCGGTGCGGCGCAACTGGAAGCGCCGCTCCATCGTCAGCCTGCCGTCGCTGGCCGTCAGCCAGGTGCCCAGTTGCAGCGCATCGCCCTCGAAGGACGGCAGCAGATAGTCGTAATGCCCCTCGCGGATCGCCATCGCGCGGTCCATACGGCGATAGTCCGCCAGGCTCAGGCCCAGCGCCTCGGAATGCGCCCAGCCGGCCTGCTCGCACCACTGCACGTAGACGGCATTGTTGGTGTGGCCCAGGCCGTCGATGTCGCCCGGCCGGGGCGACAGCGCCAGCAGGAAGGGCGACGCATGGTCCCAGCCTTCGGTCATCACAGCCAGCCCTCCTGTTCGGCCTTCACGCCGCGTTCGTTCAGCGCATCGCGCAAGGCCGCCAGTTCGGGCGGCAACACCTGCCCGGCAAGTCGGTCCAGCAGCGCGCGGTCGTAGCGGCCCAAGGCCGGCAGGCCGACACGCGATAGCCGCCCGGGCTCCATCCCGACCGCGGCCCAGGCCAGGCCGGCATCCACCCAGGGCTGAGCGGCGGCCAGCGCGATCTCTATGCCGGCAGGGTCGGCATCGGCACTGACGGCGGCCGGCGCCGGCGCGACCGCCAGCAGCCGGGCCATGGCCTGCGCCCAGGCCCGCGTCGGGCGGCCGGCGATCCACACCAGCGCATCGCCGGGTGCACGACGAGTCGCCTGCTTCTCGAAGCTGGCGCGGTTCTCGATCAACCACCAGCGCGCGGGCGGCGTCGCGCCTTGCAAGTTGGCGAGCGCGTCGACCGGCAGCGTGATGAAGGCCGCCGCCCCCAGGTCCAGCCGTTGCCCGCCCGGCCATTGCAGGCCCAGGTCGCCCGCCAGCGTCAACGTCGGGGCGAAGGCCGCAATGCCGAGTGCCGGAAGGTCGAAATGCCGCTCCAGCCACTGCCACTCGCCATCGGCAATCGCCTTGGTGTGGCCCAGGCGCAGCGCGAAGTCGCGACGCAACCCCTGCTCGCCGGCACTCGTCCATGCAAGCAAGGCGTCCAGCAGCGCCGCCCGCGCCTCGGCCGCTGCCGTGGCCATGCGCGACTCGGCCAGCGCCTGCGCCGCCTCGCCCACCAGTGCGCTCGCCATCAACGCTTCCAGCCGCGCGGCCAGGGCCTCGCGGCGGGCCTCACGCTGGCTGCGCGTCGCCAGGCCCAGCGCGGCCTGCAGCGCTTCCAGCTCGACCCATTGCAGGGCCGTGCGCTGCCAGCGTCCGCGCGCGAAGCGCTCGGTCACGGTACACAGGCCGGCCGTCAGCGCCCTGTCGGCCAGGCGCTCTGCCAGTTCGATGCGGACCGGGCCGGCCGCTTCGAGCAAGGCCTGCCAGCGGCGACTTTCGGTGCTGCCGCGCAGCCAGTCGGCCAGCAGCTCGCGCTCGTCCACGTCCAACGCGGGCAACGCGGCAGGCCAGACCGCCGCGGACGCCCCGCGTTGGCGGCGGTCGCGGCCGGAGCTCAGCTCACGCGTACTCACTGACCTCCGGCCTGCGCGCCAGCACCGCGATCGGCGGCGCCCAGCGCTCGCCGCGCGGCTTCTTGCTCGTCACCAGCGTGATCTCGCTGGGCTCGAAGACCTCGACGTTGTGCGTGATGGGCGTCGTCAGCAGGTACTGGGCCCGCGTCGAGCGCAGAAAGTGGCCCACCAGCTGGATGTTGCGCACGTCCAGGTGGGCAAAAGGCTCGTCGATGAAGACGAAGCCGCCGGGCGTCTCGTCGTCCTTCATCAGGCCCACGAGCAGGATCAGGCTCTTCAGCACCTGCTGGCCACCCGAAGCCTCGCCGTCGTTCAGGCCCACCTCGCCCTTGCCGTCGAAGTTGAACTTCACGTGCAGGCCGGCCTGGGCCAGCACGGTGTCGTCGTTGTCCAGATGGGGCAGTTGCGCCTCGGCGACGACGCCGGCCAGTTCACCCAGCTCGGCAACGTTCTTCTTGTAGCGCCGCACCGTGGCCTTGAGCACGTCGATGTAGCGCTCTCGGGCATTGCTTGCGGCCGTGGCAGCCAGCGCGTTGCTGGCCTTGCGGTCGGACAGCTGGTGAGCCTGTTCGCGCACCTGCAGGTCCATGCGGGTGTGGCGGTCGACGACGCTGGCGTCGGTCTCCCAAACCCCGCTGGCCAGCTCCTGGTCGACGTGATGCGAGCGAATCTCGGCCTGGCGGGCGTTCTCGAACTCGTTGCACAGCGCCGCGAGGGCGATGGCCGTGATCCAGCGCGGCGGGAACTTGGCGCCGGCCTCGCGCGACGCAGCGGCGGCCTGACTCAGCGCGATGCGGCGGGCCGCATGGTCGCGTGCGGTCTGGGCCTGGCGGGCCTCGCCGTCGGCCAGCTCCTGCTGGGCGCGGTTGTAGCCGTCCTCGCTGCGCGCCGATGCCTTGACGAGGCGGTCATGCTCGGCCTCCAGCCCCTGCATGCGCGTCGACGCCTCGGCCCGGGCCTGCTTCAGCGCCGGCAGGCGGGCACGCGCCTCGGCAAACTCGTCGGCGCGCTCGGACAGCTCCTGGGCGGCCTTGTGGCCCTGGGCGGCACGCTGGGCGTCCTTCAGCTGCCGGTCCACCTCGCCCTGGGCCTTGACGACACGGGTCAGCTCGGCGTCCAGCCGCAGCAGCTCCCCCTCCAGCGACTGGCGCCGTGCGGCCACCGCGTTGGCGCCGAACTGGTGGTCGGCGGGCGAGATGAAGACGCTCCGCCCGCCGCGACCGTCGCGGTAGTAGGCGTCGGCGGTGATCCATTCGCCGCCCACGCCCGAGCCCTCCTCGGTGCTGGCCACGCAGCGTATGCCGTCGAGCTGGCGCGCCAGCCAGGTCGGCAGCGGAGCGCTGACCTTCAGCGCGGCCAGCAGCGAACCGGGCCGGGCCTGGGTGACCGGCGCGGCATCGGAGACGACGTAATGGCGGTACTTCTGCTTGGACGCGATGGCGAATGCTCGCGCCTCGTCGCTGCGCTGCTTCAGCACCACGACCCAGCGCGAGCCGCGCAGCACGCCCTCGGCGGCTGCGCGCCACTGCTCATCGGCGATGTCTATGCTGTCGGCCACGACATGGTGCGCGATGCCGGCCTCGTCCAGCGCGCGGCGCAGCGGCGCCACCTCGGGCGGAGGCGGCGGCAGGCGCTTGTCCTTCAGCTCGGCGATCAGGCCCTGCACATGCTTGAGCTTGTCGTCGGCGCGGGTGTACTCGCCACGCAGCCTGTCCTTGTCAGCCGCCAGCGCCTGGGTGCGCGCAGCCAGCGCGGCGGCATCGGCCTCCACGTCGGCCAGCGCCTTCAGCTCGTCCTCGCGCTTGACCGCCAGCTCTACCGGCTTCTCGGCCTCGCGGGCTGCGTCGAAGGCGCTGCGGGCGTCGCGGCGCTGCGTGTCCAGCTCGATGAGGCGAGCCTTGGTGGCCTCATGCTCGGCGAACAGCTCGTGCAGCCTGGCGCGCTTGCCGGACAGCGCGCGCGCGTCGGCGCTGGCGAACAGGCGGGCGCGGTGCAGTTCGCGGCCGTCGCGCGCCAGCTTCTCGCGCGACTCGCTCCACTGCATGACCGGCAGCACCTCGGTGGCCAGGCGCTCGCGCTCCGCGATCCTGAGCTGCCACTGGCGGTGACTGGTCACGCGGTTGGCCAGCTCGCTGAGCTGCGCCTGGGTGCGGGCCAGCTCACCCTCGGCCGCCTCCACCTCCTTGGCCAGTTGCTGCTGGTGCGAACGCGCCTGCTCGTAGCGATCCAGCACCTCCTGGTCGCCGAACACCTCGAAGACGAGGCGCAGCAGCTCGCGCGGGTTGAGGTCGCAGAGCTTGTCGGTCTGCCCCTGCTCCAGTGCCAACACCTTGCCGATGGCCCGCGTCAGGCCCGCGGCCTCAAGCCGGCGGCGCCAGGCCTCGATGCCCAGCCACTCGCGCTCGCTCTTCTCGGCCAGCTGCTCGATTTCGTGCACACCGTCCAGCATCAGGTAGCGACGCGTCCAGTCTCCGCCCTGGCGCTCGATGCGGCAGGCCAGCGTCACCTGGTCGGCGTAGAGCAGCGAGGACGCGAACGGCCGGCTGCTGTTCTGCCGGCCGCGCGGACGGTTGTCCACCAGCGCGCGCAGCCAGGCCGTCTCGGCGTTGGCGTGGCGGGCATAGGTGCGGAATGTGCGACCGCCCGAGCACTCCAGGCCCAGCAGCGTCCGCAGCGCGTCCAGGAGCGTCGTCTTGCCCGAGCCGTTGGGACCGGCAATGGTGATGATGGCACCGTCCAGCGGCAGGCTCACGCGCTGGCAGTAGTCCCAGTGCAGCAGTTCAAGGGTTTGCAGGTGGAACATCAGTCTTCGCTCGGCTCTTCTGGTTCCTGGCGGGCGGCCTGGATTTCGGCCAGGGCGGGCGCAGCCAGCGGGTCGGTGGCGCGGGCCAGCACATCGGCCAGCGCGCCGTCGAGGATGCGCGGCGCGAGCTGGTCGTAGTCCAGCAGCAGGTCCAGCAGCGGTCCCTCGACGATGTCCTCGCCGCGACGCTGGATGAAGCCGTGACGCTCCAGCAGCTTGAGGTTGGCGTCGATGCGCAGCTTCTTGCCGAGCTGGTCACCGAAGTCGGCCAGCAGGCTTCGGTAGCTCAGGGAGGGCGACACGCTGGCTGCGGCCGGTACCGGCTTGTCCTTGGCGAACATCTCGCCCTGGTCGTCGCCCGCCGCGTCGCTGCGGTTGATCTGGCGCTGGCGCTTGGGCAGCACGATGAGGCTCCACAGCACCACCAGCAGCGACACGCCGTCGCGCGGCAGCTCCAGGTTGTTGTTGGCGTTCAGCCCCACTTCGCCGAAGACGGCGCTCTCGGCCGGGCGCAGCAGCGCGACGCTGACCTGGTCCGCATAGACGTTGTCGACCACCCGCAGGCCCACGCCCGAGAGGCGCCGGCCCAGTTCTTCCCACAGCTCGGCGTCGATCAGCGCCCGTTTCATCAGCGGGTGGCTGCGCGGCAGCCAGCGCCGCGCCAGCAGTTGGGCCGCGAGGCTCGCGGCATCGTCCAGCGTGGAGTTCATTCGGTGTCGGTCTCGGAAAGGGTGTGCAGTTCGCCGCGGCTCATCCACGCGACGAATTCGTCATCGATGGCGCCCTGCTCGGCGCTCCAGCGCACCCGCCAGGGCTGGCGCGCCATGTCGCCGGTGGCGCCTTTCAGGTGGCGGGCCTGGGCGTCGCCCAGCAGCGGCAGCAGCTGCGCGCGGTAGGCGGCTGACGCGTAGCTGCCGCCCAGCACGGCCGGGCCGACGGGCTGCGTGCCCTGACCCTCGGCCGTCCAGCCGTTCAGCAGCGCCTGCAGCGCGTCCAGCTCGGGCGGCAGGCTCAGCACCTCCAGCCGGCCATCGGGCGCGGAGCGGGCCTGCGGCAGGCCGGCGGCCTCGGGCTTGGCCGGACGGTCACGCTCGAACTCGGCCTCGGCGCCATCCACCAGTTCCTGGGCCGCCACCATGACGGGCTGCACGCCGGTGGACAAGGCCTCGCCCAGCAGCGCGTGCAGCTCCGGGACCCGCTGCAGCCATTGCCGCACGTCGGTCGTCGTCACGCCCGTGGAGCCCAGTGTGACGCGCTGGCGGTCGGCCTGCTGCAAGGCGCGGTTGAACTGGCTGGCCATGACCAGCAGCCCCGCCTGGGCATGGCCCAGCTCTCGCGCCAGCCGCTCCAGCCGGCCATCGCCCTGGGCCTGCTCAATGATGGCCTTGAGCGCCTCGCCGGCCCGGTCCACCAGCGCCAGCGCGCGCTCGAAGCGGGTGCGCGCGCGGCGCAGCTGAAACTCGCTGCCGCTGGCCATCGCGTCGGCGAACTCCTCGCGCAACCGCTGCAACTGGGCCTGCAGATGGCGCAGCTGCTGGGGCTGCAGCAGGCCCAATTGGTGGGCGCCGGCCACGCCGGCCAACAGCGCCCCGAGGTCGGCGTCCTCGCCGGCGTCCTCGGCAGTGAGCGGCTGCAGCATGCCGGCCAGCTGCTGGGCCAGCGACGTGATCGCATAAGTCTGCGTGGAGGCGTCCCAGCTCAGCAGCTCAGCCTCGCGCAGGCGCTTCAGCACCGTCTCCAGCGCGTCTTCGCGCAGCTGGTGGAAGGCCTGGTTCAAGGCCTCGCGCGTCAGCCGCGCGGCCGGCAGCGCCATCAGCTCCAGGAAAACCCAGACGCGCAGCCTGACCCAGCCGGCCTCGCCGCCGAACAGCGCACGCTGGGCGGCGATCAGCGCCTCCTGGCGCTCCAGCTGCCACCACAGCAGCGAATCGGCCGGCGCGGCGCCGTCGCGGAAGAACTCGTCAGCCGGGCGCGGCTCGTCGGGGGCGTTGGGGCGGTGCTCGGACATGGGGCGCGGATTATCGACGCCCTTCCCCACTCGATAGCTAGGGATGTCGGAGACCTTGACAATCGCCCACCGAACGCGCCGTTACATGGCCTACCCCCATGGGACCGCGGCGGTGCTGGCATCGAATGTGCATGGCCCATTGCCTCAATCGGAGGAACCCGAGATGCCCCATCGCACATTGCTCGCCGCCGCCGCGCTCGCGATCGCAGCCATCGTCCCCCATCAGGCCAGGGCCGGCATCGTCATCAACTACGCCAGCGGCTTCAGCGGCGCCTGCGGCAGCGGCCTGACCTGCGTGGGCAACGCGGCGGTGAACGGCAGCGCGCTGCGCCTGACGCCGGCCGCCCAGAGCCAGGCCGGCGCTGGCTACAGCACCACGGCCATCACGCTGGGCGCCGGCGCCACCTTCAGCACGAGCTTCCAGTTCCAGCTGACCCAGCCCGGCGGCATCGCCCCCGCCGACGGCCTGACCTTCGTGCTGGCCCAGGGCACATCGGGCCTGGGGAGCGCCGGAGGCGGCATGGGTTACCAAGGCGTGGGCAACAGCGTCGCCATCGAGTTCGACACCTACTGGAACAGCTTCGACCCCAACAGCAACCATGTCGGCGTGGACACCAATGGCTCGTTGAGCAGCCTGATCACCGTCAACCCCTACGGCGTCGCCTTCTGCGACTTCACTGCCAACAGCTACGCCGGCGACGGCTGCATGAGCAACGGCAAGGTCTGGTCGGCCTTCATCACCTACGACGGCAGCACCCAGAAGCTCAGCGTCAGCGTGCAGCAGCAGGGCATGGCGCTGATCCAGCTGATCAACGACTACAGCATAGACATTGCCGGCATCCTGGGCGCCACCGACGCCTATGTCGGCTTCACGGCCGCGACGGGCGCCGGCGTGGAGAATCACGACATCCTGAGCTGGCAACTGGCCAACGACACCTCCATCGTCGCCCCCGAAAACGAGCTGCCCGAGCCGGCCAGCCTGGCCCTGCTGGGCCTGGCCGGCGTCGCGTCGCTGCGGGCAGGCCGCCGCCGCGCCTGACGTTCGGTTTTTGCGAATGCCGACGTCAAGCCGGCTGAAACCAGGCCCGCGCAAGCGGGCCTAATCTTGTGGGCATGCAAATCCCTCGCCTGCCCACCTTCTTCGTCTCCCACGGCGGCGGCCCCTGGCCGTTCATGGAGGGCGACTACCGCCGCGCCCACGCCAAGCTGGAAGCCTCGCTGCAGGCCTTGCCGGCCTCGCTGCCAGCGAGGCCCCAGGCCATCCTGATGATCTCGGCGCACTGGGAGGAGTCCGCCTTCACGGTGATGAACTCGCCCGCGCCGAGCATGCTGTACGACTACGGCGGCTTCCCGGCCCACACCTACGAGGTGGTCTATCCCGCGCCGGGCGACCCGGTGCTGGCCGAGCGCGTCGTCGCCCTGATCCAGGCCGCAGGGCTGCCCGCCGCGCGGGACGCCAAGCGCGGCTACGACCATGGCGCGTTCTGCACCCTGGTCCCCATGTACCCGGGCGCCGACGTGCCGGTGGTTCAGCTGTCGCTCAAGCGCGGCCTTGACCCGGCCGACCACCTGGCGCTGGGCCGTGCGCTCAGCCCCCTGCGCGACGAGGGCGTGCTCATACTCGGCAGCGGCTTCAGCTTCCACAACCTGCGCCTGTACGGCCCGGCCGGCCGCGAGCCGTCCGCCGCCTTCGACGCCTGGCTGCAGGGCGTCCTGCCCGCACCGGAGGGCCGCGCCGAACGCTTGCTGGCCTGGGCCCAGGCGCCCGCCGCCCGACTGGCCCACCCGCGCGAGGAACACCTGCTGCCACTGATGGTGGCCGCCGGCGCCGCCGAGGGTGAGGCCGCGACCTGCAGCTATCACGAGACCGATTTCCTCGGCGGCGTGACGGCGTCCAGCTTCAGGTTCGGCTGACCCGGGCTCAGACCTGGTGGGGCGCCACGATGCGGCGCTCGCCAATCAGGAAGGCGTCGGCCACCAGTTGGAACGGGCGCCAGTCGACCTGGGAGCGGCCGGCCGCGCAGAGCTCGGCGAAGCGGGCGTAGAGCCGCGGGTACTCACCCGCCAGCGCCGCATCGGTCGCCATGGGCTGGCCGTCGATCTCCAGCACGCCGCCGCCCTGGGACAGGCGCAGGCGGCCGGCCGTCGTGACCAGCTCGATGTCCCAGGTCTGCTCGCCCTTCTGGCGGAAGTCGAACGCCGCCTCCACGCTGACGCCAGCCGGCGTGCGCAAGTCCAGCCGGGCGGCGATGGGCGCCTGCTGGTTCTCGGGAAACTCCAGCACGGCCTTGTGGACGAAGGCTTCTTCCGCCAGGACCTCGGTCAGCACCGACAGGGCGTTGATGCCCGGGTCGAACACGCCCAGGCCACCGGCCTCCCAGATCCACTGCTGCCCCGGGTGCCAGTGGTGCACGTCTTCCTTCCAGCTGATGCTGCCGCCGCTGAGCGTGCGGCCGCACAGCCAGTCGCGCGCCGCGTCCACGCCCGCGGCGAAACGCGAGTGCCAGGTCTGGAACAGCGTGCGGCCCTGTCGGGCCGCCTCGGCCTGCAGCAGCGCGATCTGCCGCGTCGTCGCCGCGGGCGGCTTCTCCAGCATGACATGCTTTCCGGCCCGCAGGGCCGCGACGGCGGCATCGAAGTGCGCCTGCGGCGGCGTGCAGATGGAGATGGCGTCCAGCTCCGGCAACTCGGCAAGCATGGCCTCGACGCTCGTGAAGCCGGCCACGCCGGCCACACGCGCATTGCGGCTTGCCGTTGCCACCAGCTCGAAGCGCGGATCGGCGGCCAGCGCCGGAATGTGCTGATCACGGGCGATCTTGCCGATGCCCACCAAGCCCAACTTCAATGCCATGCTGTTCCCGGACAATGCTGCCGTCGCCGCGCCACGCACGACGACGTCCTGGTGAGCGCCGGGCCGATTGCCCGGCGGCGCCGTCATCTTAGGGTCCGGTGACGCGGACATCGCTGCCCCAGCCCCCTCATGGCCTCAACGATCGCCACCTTGATTCAAATCCTCGCCGCCAGCCACCGCGACGGCCGCCGGCTGCGGGCCGCCGACTGCGGCGACGTCGTGCGCAATGAGGCCGACGCCTATGCCGTGCAGGAGGGCGTGGCTCAGGCACTGGGCTGGCGCCTGGACCGCTGGAAGTCGGGCGGCGCCAGCCCGAAGGGGCCGTTCAGCCATTCGCCGGTGAACCCGGTGGCCGGCAAGGCGCTGCTGGGCGTTGAGGCCGAGGTGGCACTGCGCATAGCCCGTGACGTGCGCGCCGGGGACGCGCTGGACGGCGTCGTCGACGCGATGTGCATCGCCGTCGAGCTGGTCGCCTCGCGCTGGGAGGAGGGCCTTGCCGCGCCGGAGCTGCTGCGCATGGCCGACTTCCAGAGCAACGCCGGCCTGCTGCTGGGGGCATGGCAGCCGTTCCGGGCGCTGGACTGGGCGCAGCTCGAATGGTGTCTCGCGCTGCCCGGTCAGCCCGACATCGTGCGCCGCGGCGGCCATTCGCTGGCCGACCCGGCCGGCGTGCTGCACGCCTGGCTGCGCCACGCCACCCGGCAAGGCGCCACCGTGAAGGCCGGCACCGTCGTCACGACAGGCGCCTGGGGCGGCCTGCACCCTTGCGCGGGCGAGGTCCGCGGCACGCTGGCCATCGAGGGGCTGGGCGAGTTCAGCTTTTCAGCAGCGGCGTGAACGCCGCGACAAAGACGGTGACGTTGACCGCCACGGTTGCCCAGTAGAGCCGCCGGAACGCCGGCTTCACGCTCTTGTGGCGCAGCAGCCGCTGGGCCAGCAACGCTCCCGGCCAGCCGCAGGCCAGCGACAGCCCGTGCAGCGTCACCTCAGGAACGCGCCAGTCGCCGCGCATGGCGGCGCGCTTGTCCAGTGCATAGGTGATGAAGGTGGCCAGGCTCATCGCCGAGTAGATGCCCCACAGCCAGTTGGGCAGGCCCCAGAGCAGATGGACGGCCAGCACCAACCCGGCGAAGGCAGGGATCAGGAGCAGCACGCGGCCACCGTCGGGCCGCGCGATTGCCGGCGGTGTGGCCCGTGGCGCGAGGCTCTGCACGCCTTGCGCGCGGCGCTTGCCCTGCGAGTCTTGGCCTTCGCGGTAACTCAACCGCTCGCCGACGAAGGGCCGGTGCGGCCGCAGCCCGAACGCCTTCGCGTGGACGAAGATCCTGGCACCGCCGCCGTCGGGCGTGATGAAGCCATAGCCCTTGACCTCGTCCCATTGCGTCAGCGTGCCCCTCACCCCGGTGCTCCCAGATGGGCTTTCAGCGCCGCGATCGCATGGCGCACCTTGGCGGGCTGGGCGTCGCGTTGCGGCGTCATGGCCCAGATGGGCAGGTCGGGCAGCACCAGCGTGGTGGCCAGGCGCAGCAGCCGGCCGGCGGCCACGGCTTCGGCCACGTCCTCGTCGCCCAGCGCCGCCAGGCCCAGGCCGGCCTCGCAGAGCTGCTGCAAGGTCAGCTGGTTGTTGCTGGTGTGGCGCGGCTTCACGCTCAGCTCACTGCCGGGAAGGCGGCGCGCATGGTCCGTGCCGTCCTGCAGCATCAGCCAGTCGCCCTCGCGCAGGGCGTCGGTGGTAGCGGGCACGCCGCGCTGTGCGAGGTAGGCCGGCGCCGCGTAGAGGCTGGTGTGCACGGCGCCGATGCGCTGGGCCACCCACTGGCTGTCGGGCAGCCGGCCGAAACGGATGGCGAGGTCGATGCGGTGCGCCACCAGGTCGGTGAAACCGTCCTCCACCTGCAGGTGCAGCCGCAGCCCCGGGTGAGCCGCCAGCAACGGCGCCAGCGCCGGGCCGATGTGCCGGCCGAAGCCCATCGTCATCGCGATGCGCAGCTCGCCCTCGGGCGCATCGCGCAGCTGCAGCAACTGGGCCTGCGCGGCCTCGGCCGCGGCCACCATGGCCGCGCAGCCGGCGTGAAAGCGTTCGCCGGCCGGCGTCAGGCTGAGCTTGCGCGTCGAGCGATGCAGCAGCGTGACGCCCATGTCCTTCTCCAGCGCCCTCACCTGCTGGCTAACGGCCGAGGTGCTGGTGCGCAGTTGCCGGGCAGCGGCGGCGAAGCTGCCATGCCGCACCACGGCGGCCAGAACGGCCATGCGTTTGAGCTGGTCGAGCATGAAGTTTTTCTAAACAGTCTGCGCGGCGTATGCCGGCTTATCGCGGCATTGTGAAGTCGAAACAATGTCCTCATCACAAACCCGTTGGAGCATTCCATGAACATCGCCCTGATCGGCGCCACCGGCTTCGTCGGCGCCGCCCTGCTGGAAGAACTGCTGAGCCGCGGCCACCAGGTGCGCGCGCTGCAGCGTGACACGGCCAAGCTCGCCGCCCGCCCCGGCCTGGAAGTGCACGCGGTGGACGTGCTCAGCGGTGGTGACCTGGCTGCGGAACTGCACGGCATGGACGCCGTCGTCAGCGCCTTCAACGCCGGCTGGGGCAATCCCAATCTCTACGACGACTTTCTGCGCGGCAGCGATGCCATCGCCAACGCGGCACGCCAGGCCGGCACCCGGCTGATCGCGGTGGGCGGCGCCGGCAGCCTGTTCATCGCGCCGGGCCAGCAGTTGGTGGACTCGCCGGCCTTCCCGGCCGAGTGGAAGTCGGGCGCCCTGGCAGCCCGGGAGATGCTGACCCGCCTGCGCGCCGACCGGACCACGCTGGACTGGACCCTGGTGTCGCCCGCCATGCACCTGGAGCCAGGCCCGCGCACGGGTCAGTTCCGCATCGGCGGCGAGGCGCCGGTGTTTGACGCCCAGGGCGAGAGCCGCATCAGCGTGGCCGACCTGGCCGCCGCCATCGTCGACGAGCTGGAGGCGCCGCAGCACCGTCGCGCCCGCTTCACCGCGGGCTACTGATCGCGCACCAGAAAGCGGGCCTCGGCGCCAAAGCTTGCGAGCTTGGCGCTCAGGCCCGCCGGTAGCCCGGCCGGCTCGGCAAAGCCCTGGCGCTGCCAGTAGGGCACCGAGCCCTGCACGGCCACCAGGCCCAGGCGTGCCAGGCCCAGCGCCCGCGCACGCTCGGACAGGCGCGCCAGCAGCCGCGCCGCCAACCCCAGCGAGCGCGCCTGCGGCGCCACGGCCATGTCGTGCAGGTAGAGCAGCGTCGGCGATGCCGGCCGCTCGCAGTGCGGCGCGTCCAGCGCCGGCAGGGTCGCCTCGCAGACCGGCAGGCTGACGGCATAGGCCAGCGGCCCGCTGGCGTCGCAGGCCATCCAGCAGCATTCCAGCCCCTCGGTGGCGACCAGCTTGGCCGCGAACGCTTCGCGACGCTCCAAAAAGTCGACGCCGTAGCAGCGCTGTTGCAGCGCCAGTACGGCGTCGAGATCGGCTGGAGTCATCGCGTGGAGTTCCACGCGATCCATGCTCAATTAACGGCCGAAGCCGCCCTTGCGCGGGCCACCCGGGCCGCGGCGCTCGCCGCCGAACGAAGGACGGTCACCGCCAAAGCTGGGCTTGCCGCCGCCGTGGAAAGGGCGGTCGCCGCGCGGCTGGAAACCCCGGTCGTCACGGGGTGCGAAGCCGCGATCGTCGCGCGGCTGGAATCCGCGCTCCTCGCGGGGCGCAAAACCGCGGCTGTCCGGGCGCGGCTGGAAACCGCGGCCTTCGCCACGCGGCGCGAAGCCACGGTCGTCGCGGTTCTGGAAGCCGCGCGGCTCGCCGCCCTGGTTGTCGAGGGGGCGGTTGTCGCCGAAGCGGCGCTCTTCCCAACGGCCGCCGCCAGGGTGGGCGCCATGGCCGAAGGGCTTGCCGCCGCCATGGTGCGGGCGGCCGCCGTGGCCGTTGTCATCGCGGCGGAAGCTCTTGTTGCCAAAGCCCGGACGGCCGCCGAAGCGGTCGCCGCGGTCGAAGCCCTGGCCGGCGGGGCGCGGCGGGAAGATGCGCGGCTCCTGCGTCTTGGGCTCCAGGCCGGCGATCTGGCTCACCGGAATCGTCTGCGTCGTGAACTGCTGGATGCGGCGGATCATGCTGACGTCGTCGCGCAGGCCCAGCGTGATCGCCAGGCCCGAGCGGCCGGCGCGGCCCGTGCGGCCGATGCGGTGCACATAGTCCTCGGCTTTCATCGGCAGGCCGTAGTTGATGACGTGGCTGATGGTGGGCACGTCGATGCCGCGGGCGGCCACGTCGGTAGCCACCAGCACGCGCAGGTCGCCGCGACGCAGGCCCATCAGCACGCGATTGCGCTTGCCCTGCGGCATGGCGCCGTGCAGCGGGGCGCAGGCGTGGCCGATCTCGGCCAGGCGCTCGGCCAGCCAGTCGGCGTCGCGTTGCGTGCTGGTGAAGACGACGGCCTGCTCCAGCTCCGGCGTGGCCAAGATGGCTTCCAGCAGTTGGTCCTTGTGATGCGGGTTGTCGGCCCAGTGCAGGCGCTGCTCGATGTTCTCGTGCGTGTCGGTGTGCGACGCGACCTCGATGCGCTGCGGGTCCTTCAGCAACTGCTGCGCCAGGCGGCCGACGTGGCCGGCGAAGGTGGCGCTGAACATCACGGTCTGCTTGGTGTCCGGCGTGTGGCTGGTCACGACGTTGATGTCGTCGATGAAGCCCATGTCCAGCATGCGGTCGGCCTCGTCCAGCACCAGCATCTCGACATTGCTCAGCACGCACTTGCCGCTGGCCAGGTGGTCCAGGAGGCGGCCGGGCGTGGCGATCAGGATGTCCAGCGGGCCGGTCAGCTGGCGGATCTGCAGCGGGTAGGGCATGCCGCCCAGCACCGTCGCGACCTTCAGGCCGGGGATGTGACGGCCGTAGGTCTGAGCGGCCTTGCTGACCTGCATGGCCAGTTCACGCGTGGGTGCCAGCACCAGCGCGCGCGGGCCGTAGATGACGCCCTTCTCGCGGCGCTTGGTGTTGTCGCCGCGGGCGGCGAGGATCTTCTCCAGCGCGGGCAGGATGAAGGCGGCCGTCTTGCCGGAGCCGGTGCGCGACGAGACCATCAGGTCCTTGTTCGCTATTGCCGCCGGGATGGCCTGCGCCTGCACGTCGGTGGCGTTCTCGTAGCCGGCGTCCTTGACGGCTTGCAGCACGGTGGGGCTCAGGCCCAGGGTCTCGAAACTCATCGTTCGTTCTTTCGTTCAGGGTCACGCCGCGCAGGCAAACGCGCAGCGCCGAGGGGCATGGTCAAGCCCTTCGGATTCATCAAGTCGCTGGGAGATCGATAGCTCGCGTCGTGCGGCTCGGGCCAGTACTTCAGCCCGGGTGCGGCGCGGGGAACAGTCAGTCAAAGCGACGGCTTCATCGCCGCCGACCGATCCGTGTTCGGAGTTCGATACGAATGATCGAACGAGGTCAGAGGAGACGTGGAACTCCTGGAGCGGACTCCAGGCGAAGTAGCGACTTTAGCACGGGTCAGGGTTTTTACCAAACACCAAGGAACCGCGAGGTCTCTCAGGCCAGGTGCGCCGGCAACCAGCCGCGCAGGCTGTTGAAGAAGGCCAGGCCATCGGCCCGTGCCAGGTCGTCGCGCGTCAGTCGCGCTTCGCGGATTCGCCCCTGGGCCAGCAACTCGGCGCGCAGCACGCCAGGCAGCAGGCCGGCGTCCAGTGGCGGCGTCAACCACTCGCCGGCCAGCCGCACGGCGAGGTTGCCGAAGCTGCATTCGGTCAGCTCGCCGGCCTCGTTCCAGAGGATGACGTCAAAGGCGTCGGCTTGCTTGGCGAAGCCGGCATAGGCCTCGCGCCGCGTCGTTTTGTGGGCCAGGAACTCGGCCCCCGGGCCGCACGTGGCGATGGGGCGGTCCGCCAGCGCAAGCCGCACGGGCTGGGGCATGGGGGCGAAAGCGGCCAGCGTGTGGGCAAAGCGGCCTTCGGCATCGCTGGTCAGGCGCAGCCGCCAGCTGCCTTCGGGATGGGCTTGCGCAACCGCCTTCAGGTAGCTGCGCGCCTCGACCGCAGAAAAACGCAGCCCGAAATGCCGCGCCGTGCGCTGCATGCGGGCCAGGTGGGCCTCGCCGCGCAAGGCTACGCCGGCCTCCAGCCGCAGCGTCTCCAACGCCTCGACGGGTGCCTCGGCACGCGCCAGGAAGCGCGACTTGGCGCGCCACTCGGCGATCTCGGCGGCGGGCTCGCTGTCCAGCGTGATGGCGCTGCCCAGGCCGCAGGCGAGCTCGTCGCGGTGGAACTCGACGGTGCGTATGGGCACGTTGAAGGTCGCGACGCCGCCAGGCTGGATCAGCCCCAGCGCACCGCAATACCAGCCGCGCGCCGCGGGCTCCAGCTCGCGGATGACCTGCATAGCGCGGATCTTGGGCGCACCGGTGACCGAGCCGCAAGGAAACAGCGCCGCGAACGCGTCGGCCAGCGTCAGCCCCGCGCGGCTGACGGCGGTGACCGTGGACGTCATCTGCCAGACCGTTGGCAACGCATGCAGCTCGAACAACCGCGGCACCCGCACCGTGCCGAGCTGGGCCACGCGGCCCAGGTCGTTGCGCAGCAGGTCGACGATCATCAGGTTCTCGGCGCGCTCCTTCTCGCTGGTGCGCAGGTGCTGCTGGGCGGCCTCGTCGTCGCCGCGGTCGCGGCCACGCGGCGCGGTGCCCTTCATGGGCTGGGCGGCCAGCAGCCAGCTCGACTTGGCGCCCGGCACGGGGCGCCAGTCGAAGAACAGTTCCGGCGACACGCTGGCCGCGCCAGCCTCGCGCAGGAACAGGCTGAAGCCACCGGGCTGGCTGGCGTGCAATGCCAGGAACAGCTGCTCGGGGTCCAGCCCGCCGGCCGCCGCGCGCAGCCGCGTCGTCAGGTTGACCTGATAGCAATCACCGGCGCGGATGTAGTCGCGGATGCGCTCGATGGCCGCCGTTGCGTCGGGCGCGTCATCACGCCAGCCGAGGAAGCCGCTGTAGGCAGTCGGCGAACCGGGCCAGGGCTCGGGCGGCTGGTCGTAGATGGCGAACTCGACCAGCGGCGCCGTGGCCGCATGCGCCTTCAGCGCCGCATCGAAGGCCGGCGCCGCCTCGTAGCGCAGGCCACCCAACACCCAGGCGCCCGCGCGCGCCGCGGCCTCGGCCTCGGCAATGACGGCGCGGACGTCTTCCAGCCGCGTCGCGCGCAACCAGCGCGCGGGCGGGACCGGCCAGCAGCCACGCAGCCGCTCGCCGTCCTCGCGGGACAGCGGATGACGGGGGAAGTCGAAGGCGGCGTGCAGCAGATCAGGCCAGGTTCAGGAAGTGGGTGCGGTAGTGCACCAGCTCGTCGATGGACTCGTGGATGTCCGCCAGCGCGGTGTGTGCCTGGGCTTTCTTGAAGCCTTCCAGCGCGGCCGGCTTCCAGCGCTTGGCCAGTTCCTTGAGCGTGGACACGTCAAGGTTGCGGTAGTGGAAGAAGTCCTCCAGCTCCGGCATGTAGTTGGCGAGGAAACGGCGGTCCTGGCAGATGCTGTTGCCGCACATGGGGCTCTTGCCCTTGGGCACGTACTGCTTGAGGAAGGCGATGGTCTGGGCGGCGGCATCGGCCTCGGAGACGGCGGAGGCCTTCACGCGGTCGATGAGGCCGCTCCTGCCATGCGTACCCTTGTTCCAGGCGTCCATCGCGTCCAGCGTCGCGTCGCTCTGGTGGATGGCGAAGACGGGGCCTTCGACGCGCTTCTCCAGCAGGGGGTCGGTGACGACGACCGCGATCTCGATGATGCGGTCCTTGTCGGGGTAGAGCCCCGTCATTTCGAGGTCGATCCAGATCAGATTGCTGTCGCTGATGGCGAGGGTGTCGGTCATGGTGAGGCTCATTCTGAAGAGGGCGAATTCTCGCAGCCTAAAATTTGCCCATGTCCCCCCTGCCGTTGTCCCTCGCGTTCGCCGTCGCGCTCGCGGCCTCGCTGCTCGTCAAGTTCTGGCTGTCCTCGCGCCAGGTGCGCCATGTCGCCGCCCACCGCGGCCAGGTACCGGCCGCCTTTGCCGGCAGCGTGACGCTGGCGGCCCACCAGAAGGCCGCCGACTACACCATCGCGCGCAGCCGCTTCGGCCTGCTGGCGCTGGCCTTCAACTCCGCGGTGCTGCTGGGCTGGACGCTGCTGGGCGGGCTGAACCTGCTGAACGGCTGGGTGCTGGACGCCAGCCTCGCGTTGCCCGGGGGTTGGCAGGCCATGGGCTACCAGCTGGGCCTGGTCGCCGCGTTCATGCTGATCGGCGCGCTGCTGGAGCTGCCCTGGGAGCTGTGGTCCACGTTCCGCATCGAGCAGGCCTTCGGCTTCAACCGCACGACGCTGCGGCTCTTCATCGCCGACATGTTCAAGGGCCTGCTCGTCAGCGCACTGCTGGGTCTGCCCATCCTGGCGCTGATCCTGTGGCTGATGGGCGCCGCCGGCCCGCGCTGGTGGCTGTGGGCCTGGGCCGCGTGGATGGGCTTCAACCTGCTCGTCATGGTCGTCTACCCGAGCGTCATCGCGCCCCTGTTCAACAAGTTCGAGCCGCTGACCGACGCGGCGCTGAAGGAGCGCGTGGAGGCGCTGATGACGCGCTGCGGCTTCGCGGCGAAGGGGTTGTTCGTCATGGACGGCAGCCGGCGTTCGGCCCATGGCAATGCCTATTTCAGCGGCTTCGGCCCGGCCAAGCGCGTCGTCTTCTTCGACACGCTGCTGGTCAAGCTCAACGGCGCCGAGGTGGAGGCCGTGCTCGCGCATGAGCTGGGCCATTTCAAGCACCACCACATCACCAAGCGCATCGCGCTGATGTTCGCGATGAGCCTGGCCGGTTTCGCGCTGCTCGGCTGGCTGATGCAGCTGCCAGCCTTCTACCTGGGCCTGGGCGTGGTGCCCAATCTCGACGCCCCCAACGACGCCCTCGCGCTGATGCTGTTCCTGCTCGCCGGCCCGGTGTTCGGCTTCTTCGTCACGCCGCTGGCCAGCCATTTCTCGCGCCGCGACGAGTTCCAGGCCGACGCCTATGCCCGCGCGCAGGCCAGCGGCGCCGACCTGTCCTCGGCGCTGCTGAAGCTGCACGAGGACAACGCCGGCACGCTGACGCCCGACCCGGTGTACGCCCGCTTCTACTACTCCCACCCGCCTGCAGCTGAACGCCTTGCAGCCCTCGCCTCATGAACGACTTGCTGCTCGCCCAGTGCAACCCCAAGGCCCCGCTGATGGACGCCGACACGCGTGTCCGCGTGCTGGCCGCCCTGCCCGGCTGGCTGCCGGACGCCGACAACAAGGTCATAGGCCGCCGTTTCGGCTTCGACAACTTCTACCAGACCATGGCCTTCGTCGATGCGGTCGCCGAGATCGCGCATGCGCAGGACCACCACCCCGAGATGCTGGTGGGCTACAACGCCTGCACCGTCAGCTGGACCACACATTCGCGCGGCGGGCTGACGCTGAACGACGCGATCTGCGCGGCCCAGGTGAGCGCGCTGCCCGAAGCCTCTGGCTCATGACGGCCGAGCGCAGGACCGCTCCCGGGCCGGCCAGCATCCCGTCGGGGGATCGTTCGATGCACTCGTCGAACGAGGCGCTCCGGTGAGCAAGTTCCAGGCGCTGGACCTGGGACTGGTCGTGCGCGGCCATGGCCGCCACTACATCGTCGAGGACGCGGACGGCCGGCGCTTCGTCTGCCACCCGCGCGGAAAGAAGAGCGACGCCGTCGTCGGTGACCAGGTCCGCTTCGCCGAGGCCAGTGCGGACGAAGGCGTCATCGAGGCCGTGGAGCCACGGCGCAACCTGCTGTTCCGCCAGGACGAGTGGAAGACCAAGAGCTTCGCCGCCAACCTGGACCAGCTGCTGGTGCTGGTCGCCGTCGAGCCGGTGTTCAGCGAATCGCAGCTCGCGCGCGCGCTGATCGCGGCCGAATCCGCCGGCATACGCGCGGCCATCGCGCTGAACAAGACCGACCTGCCCGGTAGCGACGCGGCCCGCGCACGCCTGGCGCCCTACCGCGCGATGGGGCTGACGATGTTCGACGTGGCACTCAAGGCCGACCGCGAGGCCGCGCGAGCGACGCTGCTACCCTGGCTGGACGGCCAGCGCACGTTCGTTCTCGGCCCCAGCGGCACCGGCAAGAGCACGCTGATCAACCTGCTCGTCAAGGACGCCCAGGCTCAGGTCGGCGAGATCTCGCACGCCCTGAACTCCGGCCGCCACACGACCACGACGACGCAGTGGTACTGGACCGACGACACGCGAGCGACGGCGCTGATCGACTCGCCCGGCTTCCAGGAGTTCGGCCTGCGCCAGATCGAGGCCGCCCAGCTGTGGCGCTACATGCCCGATCTGCGCGACCACGCCGACTGCCGCTTCCACAACTGCTCTCACATCCACGAGCCGGGCTGCGGCGTGCGCGCCGCGCTGGACGCAGGCCTGATCAGCCCCAGCCGCTACCGCATCTACGGCGAAATCCTCGAAGAACTCCAACGCAAGACCTGGTGATGCGCCGCTTTCTGCAACTCTGCGCGCTGGCCCTGCTGGCCGGCTGCGCGACCACCGTCACGCCGCCGCCCTCGGCCGAGGGCTGGCAGGCGCTGAAGCTGCCCGGCAAGCCGCTCACCCGCTACAGCTGGACCGAGAAGGCGGGTCGCCCCGCGCTGGAGGCACTGTCCGAGCGCTCCGCCAGCCTCTGGCGCAAGCGGCTGGACCCGGCCGTGACGAGCGTCGGCGAGGTCAGCTTTTCCTGGTGGGTGCAGGACCTCATCCCCGGCGCCAGCGTCGCGGACGCCCAACGCGAGGACGCCGTCGCGCGCGTCATCTTCGGTTTCGGCGGCGACATCGACACGCTGCCGCTGCGCACCCGCATGAAGTTCGAGCTCGCCCAGACGCTGACGGGCGAGATGCCGCCCTATGCCACGCTGATGTATGTCTGGGACAGCAAGCTGCCGGTCGGCACTGTCGTCGTCAACCCGCGCAGCGACCGCATCCGCAAGATCGTCGTCGACTCCGGCCCGACCGAGCTGCGCCGCTGGCGCGACCACCGCCGCGACCTCGCGGCCGACTTCCGCCTGGCCTTCGGCGAGGCACCGGGCCCGCTGATCTCGATGGCCGTCATGACCGACAGCGACAACACCCGCGCATCGGCCCACACCTGGTACGGGCCGGTCGAGCTGCACTAGCGCTGCTCAGGCGGCTGCAGCGGCAGCGGGGTGCCCCTCACCTCGCGCGCCTGGACGTCAACCACGTCACCGGCCGGCGTCCGGCGCGCGGCCCAGGGGTTCTTGTTGACGCGGAACTGCAGATTGGGCTTGCGGCCCGTCAGCAGGCTGAACAGCAGGAAGCCGACGAAGACCACGACGGCGAACAGGAAGAGGCCGAGACCGACGAGGGCGCCGACGGCGAGGAGCAACAGACGGATCAGGAAGCGAACCAGGTTCATGCCCCGATTCTGACCCCCTCAGCCACGGCCGACGAAAGGCATGTCGCGCGCCATCACGGTCAGGGTCTGCACGTTGGCCGACAGCGGCAGCGAGGCCATGTAGACGACGGCGCGAGCCACGTCCGCCACGTCCATGCGCGGTTCCACGGCAAGCTGGCCGTTGGCCTGGGGCACGCCTTGCGCCATCCGTTCGGTCATGTCGGTCGCGGCATTGCCGATGTCGATCTGGCCGGCCGCAATGTCGAAGGCGCGGCCGTCCAGGCTCAGCGACTTGGTCAGGCCCGTGATGGCGTGCTTGGTGGCCGTGTAGGGGGCCGAGAACGGCCGCGGCGCATGGGCCGAGATGGAGCCGTTGTTGATGATGCGGCCGCCGCGCGGCGACTGCGCCTTCATCAGCGCAAAGGCCGCGCGGGCGCACAGGAAGCTGCCGGTGAGGTTGGTGTCCACCACTGCGCGCCACTGCGCCACCGTCAACTCGTCGATGGGCAGGGGCGGCGCGCCGATGCCGGCGTTGTTGAACAGCAGGTCCAGCCGGCCGAAGCGCTGCCGCAGCGCCGCGAACGCGGCGTCGACCTGGGCCTCGTCGGCCACATCGGCCGGCAGCGCCAGCGCATCGGCCAGCGTCTCGTGCAGCGCGGCCTCGCGGCGGCCCATCAAGGCCAGCGTCCAACCCTCGGCGGCCAGTGCGCGGGCAACGGCCCGGCCAATGCCCGAGCCGGCGCCGGTGACGAGAGCGACCCGCATCAGCGACCGATGGGCGCGACCAGCGTGCGCTGCACCCAGCCGCTGAAGTTGGCCGCATCGACTTTGACGAAGCCGTCCTTGACCTCGCCGGTGGCGACGAGCTCGTCGCTGCGGTTCAGCGTCGCGACGACCTTGCTGTCGCGCGAGGGGCCGGCATAGGCCTTCACGTTGGAGATCTTGGCCGCCAGCATCTGACCGGCCGGGATGGGCGCGGCGGCCTGCGTCGAGCCGGCCGCATTGGCGTCGCCGGCCGCGCTGGAGGCGCGGATCAGGCTGTCCTGGTCGCGGATGGCAAGGACGATCTTGTTGTAGTTGTCGAGGAAGCTGGCGGCGATGAGCTTGCCTTCGGGCGTGCTGGTGTAGCCGCCCATGCCACCGACGGCGCCGCCGCCAAAGCCCCAGCCGCCGATGGAGAAGTCGGTCTTGCTGGCCTTGCCCTCGGCGCCAGCCACCTGGATGCTGGAGCGCACGTCGGCCAGCAGCAGGCTGGTGGAGGCCTCCTTGAACTTCAGCCCGCCGGCGAGGGCGCCGATGACGCCCAGCTTGCCGCCCAGGAAGCCCCCCAGGCCACCGGTGTTGCTGGCACCGATCTGCACATTGGGCGTCATGACGAAGTCGGCCGCCTGCATCTGCCCCTTGCCGACGTTGGACTCCTGGCGCATCTCGCCGGCCGCCGCCAGCGAGCGTTCCTGCTGGATGTTCTGCATGGCCTGGCCGCGCTCGACGACATCGAAGCAGCCCGACTGCTGGATCATCATGCGCAGCAGCGCGGCGGGTGAGCCCAGGCCGTACTGGGACAGGTAGTTCCAGCCGGTCTGCGGCTCGGCCACAGCCAGTACGCCGAGCTTCTTGGCGCATTTCTCGACGGTCGAGCCGGCGTCGTCGGCACGGGCGGGCAGCGATGCCGTCAGGCCGGCCACCAGCATGGCGCACAAGGTCTTGTTCATTGCAGCGGTCCTCCAGAAAACCAGGAATTGTGCCCAGCGTCCGCGGCGCCGGGCATCCTAAGCCCACACGAGCGGGGTCGCCGAAAAAGGCTCTATGGCCTCAGCACCAGGCGGTGTGCGGTCTCGCCGGGCAGGAAAGGTAGCGGCTCGCCGGCCAGCCAGGCGGCGTGGTCGCCGCGATAGAAGGGCGACAACGGATGGCCGCTCTGGCCGGCGGGAATGACGAGGATGCCCCGCTCCTCGTGGCCGGGCGAGACGACCATGCGCTCGCTCTGCCCGTGGCCGTGGTTGTGCACGCGCGGCATGTGGCTGTCGCCGGCCATGGGCGTCTGCGGCATGTCCAGCCAGCGCGACAGCGCCGGCAGCGCGGCCGACAGCGGGTGGTTGACGCCACCCGCGTTCTCCGCGCCCCAGGTGGCCGCGGCGAGGCTGCCGAACTTGGTGAGCAGCTCGGCACGGCTGTCCAGAACGGCACGCTGCAGCAGCCCGTCCCAGCCGGTGGCGCCACTGGCCTGCTGAGGCAGCTGGTCGGCGCGGCTGGCCTGGATGAGCGCCCAGGCCGGCGTCTCGGGCACGAACGCCAGGTCGCGCAGCTTCACGCCCCCCGCCTCCAGGCGCGCGGCCAGCGGCGCGAAGAGGGTCTTGAGTGTCTGCTCGCGGAAGGCTCGCACCAGCAGATAGCCCACCGCGTCCGGACGCGCAGCCTCGGCACTGCGCTGCACCTCGGCGAGGTAGTCGGCCAGCCCGTTGGCGGCAACGAACTGCGGCGTCAGCACGCGCTCCAGCAGCAGAGTGCGCCAGCGGGCCAGCATCAGCGCGCGCTGGTCCAGCTGGATCGCGTGCAGCGCCGTCTCGTCGAAGCGCTGATGCGCGCGCAGGCCGTCGCGGATCTGCTGGGCTCGGGCGCCAAGGTCGTAGCCACCGTTGCCCAGCAACTTGAGCGCGTCGCCACCGATCATGCGCGAGTTGGCCGTCCACAGCCGGCCGTCGGCAGGGTCCACCAGCCGCGGCTGGGCCTGGGCGTCCAGATAGCCCTGCCAGCGCGCGCGGCCGTCGCTCCAGTCCTGCGGCACGGCCATGTCCTCCACGCCGACCCGCTGTGGCATGGCGCCCATCACCGTCCAGGCGATGCGCCCGCCCGCGTCCGCGACGACGAGGTTCTGCGCCGGCATGCCGGCGCCCGCCGCCAGCCGGACGGCTTCGTCCACATTGGCGGCGGACTCCATCTGCAGCAGGCGCAGGTTCATGGCCACTGCGTCATGCGCCACCCAGCGCAGCGCATAGGCTTGGCCAGGCGGCGCCGGCTCGGGCATCACCGGCCCCCACTCGCTCTCGCGCACCTCGAAGTCCAGTGCGGGCCGGCCGGCGATCTCGATCTTCTCGACCGTGCGCAGCAGCGGCTTGTCCTCACCGCCACTGCGGTAATGCTGGCCGTCGGCGCTCAACCGCAGCGCGATGACGTCGGCCCAGTCGGAGGTGGTGTTGGTGAAGCCCCAGGCCACATGGCCGTTGCTGCCGGCCACGATCAGCGGAGCGCCGGGCAGGCTGACGCCGGCGACGTCGAACGCGCGGCCGTCATGCTTCCACCGCAGCCGCGCCTTGAACCAGGTTCCCGGCACGCGCAGGCCGAGGTGCATGTCATCGGCCACGATGGCCCGGCCATCGGCCGTGAGGCGCCCGGCGACGGCCCAGTTGTTGCTCCCGATGTCGCGCGCATCCGTCATGCCGCAGTCGCTGCACGCCACCTTGGCGTCGCGCAGCCAGGCCGGCAGCGGCGAGTCCGGCAGCGGCACGGCCTGCACGCGACTGTCGTCCAGCGCGGCCTGCCAGTCGGCGCTGTGCTGCGTCAGGAAGGCATACCAGTCCGCCGGCACCGCCTGCTTGAGCAGCCCGTTGGCGATGTCGTCGCGCCCCTGGCCGCGCTGCAGGTCCAGGTACATGCCGTAGGCCACCAGCAGCGAGTCCGCCGGCACCCAGGGCCGCGGCGCCTGGCGCAGTAGCAGGTATTCCGGCGGCCGCACCGACAACGCCGCCAGGCCCGCGTTGACGCCGGCCGTGTAGGCCTGAACCAGTGCCGCCTCGTCGCTTGCCAGCGTGGCCAGCACGGCCTCGGCCCGGTGGCGGAAGCGGTGCAGCCGGCGCGCCTTGTCCAGCGGCAAGGCCTTCTCGCCCACCAGCGCGGCCAGCTCTCCGGCGGAGTTGCGCCGCATCAGGTCCATCTGGAAGAAACGCTCCTGCGCATGGGCGAAACCCAGCGCCCGCGCCACGTCGACGCGGCTCTCTGCGGTGATGGTCAGGTAGCCGCGTGCGTCACGCTGCAGCTCGGCCGGCGCGGCGAGCGCCGGCAAGGCGCGCTCGCCGTCGAGCTGGGCCAGGCTGCCGCGAAGCGCCAGCCACAACGCCAGCGCGGCGAGCAGGATGAGCAGCAGCAGGCCGCCAAGGAAGCGCTTGAACCATGTCATCAGAATGTCCCCGGGTAGCTGCCGCCATCGAGCAGGATGTTCTGGCCGGTCAGGTAGCCGGCCTGGGCGCTGCACAGCATGGCGCAGATGGCGCCGAACTCCGCCGCCGTGCCGAAGCGCTGCGCCGGGATGGCCGCGCGGCGCTTCGCGGCCACGTCGTCGACGCTGGCGCCCGTCCTGGCCGCGCCGGCAGCCATGGTCTTCTTCAGCCGCTCGGTGTCGAAGGCGCCGGGCAGCAGGTTGTTGATCGTCACGTTGGCACCGGCCAGGCGCGGCTGGCGGGCCAGGCCGGCGACGAAGCCGGTCAGTCCCGAGCGTGCGCCGTTGGACAGACCCAGCGTGTCTATGGGCGCCTTGACGGCGCCCGAGGTGATGTTGACGACGCGCCCGAAGCCCCGCGCGGCCATGGCGTCCACGGTGGCCTTGATGAGCGCGATGGGCGCCAGCATGTTGGCGTCCAGCGCCGCGATCCACTGCTCGCGCTCCCAGTCGCGGAAGTCGCCGGGCGGCGGGCCGCCGGCGTTGTTGACGAGGATGTCGACCCGCGGGCAGGCCGCGAGCGCCGCCGCGCGGCCTGCGGGCGTGGCGATGTCGCCGGCCACGGCGCGCACCTCGACGGCAGGGTTCAGCGTGCGCAACGCCGTGGCCGTGGCCAGGAGCTCCGCCTCGCCCCGCGCCGTGACGACGACGTTGACGCCCTCGCCCACCAACGCCTCGGCGCAGCCGCGGCCCAGGCCCTTGCTCGCGGCGCACACCAGCGCCCAGCGACCGTTCAAACCCAGATCCATAGCTGCCCCTCAGACACGGCGATAGCCCACATCATCGCGCGGCCGGCATGGCGCGTCGGCCTAACGCCAGAACTTGCCGTCAGGACCCACGATGGAGACATCGGTGAACTCGAGGCCGCCGTGGTCCTTCTCGCTGTAGTGCACCTGCAGGCCGCCGAGGTCGATGCGTGCGCCGTCCAGCGCCTTGGCGAAGCCCTCGCGGCCGATGTCCTTGCCGCCGACGCGCTTCAGCGCTTCGACGACCAGCTTGGCCGCGGCAAACCCCTCCAGCTGGGCTGGCGTCAGCTCGCTGCGGCCGGCCGCCTTGGCCAGGCCCAGCGCCTCGCGTACCAGCGGGTTGGCCGTGGAGCGCTCATAGGGCAGGAGCTGGGTCACGATGACGCCGCGGGCGTTGTCGCCCAGCTGCTTCACGAAGTCGCTGGAAGCGTTGTTGGACAACGTCGCGACATGGGCCGTGGAACCCGCCGCGCGCAGCGCGTTGACGCCCTCGACGACGGCATAGGCCGGCCCGATCAGCACGATGGCCTCGATGCCGGCCTTGGCGATGGCCTGCATCGTCGGCGCCAGCTCTGGCTTGTTGCGGTCGAAGCGCAGGTGGGATTGCGCACGCAGCTTGACGTCGTCCAGGCCCTTGATCGCGCCCTTGCCGGCGTCGTTGCCGAAGGGGTCGTTGACCTGAACGATGGTGATGCGCTTGACGCCTATGCTGGCCAGGTGCTTGACGGCGCGCTCGGCCTCGCGTTGGTAGCTGGCGCGCAGGTGATAGACCCAAGGCTGCAGCGGTTCGCGCAGGCTGATGGCGCCGGTGGCCGGCGCGACCAGCGGCAGCTTGTTGTCCTTCAGCACTGGCAGCATGGCCTCGGTGGGGCCGGTGCCGCGGCTCAGCATCAACGTCAGCACGCCCTGGCTGGCCAGCGCCTTGGCGGCCGCTGCCGCGGTCGCCGGGTCGTACTTGTCGTCCTGCGTGAGCAGCTCGATGCCCTGGCCCTTGATGCCGCCCTGGGCGTTGATGGCGTCGAAGTACAGGCGCGCGCCGTCGGCACTCTCCTGCACGATGCCGGCCGCCGGCCCGGAGAACCCGGCCACCATGCCGACGCGCAAGCTCTGCGCAGACGCAGCATCCGTCCCGACGCAGGCGGCGAGCAATGCCGCCAGGCCAACCCAACGCTTCACTGTGTATCTCCAGGCCAAGCGCCGCCGGGGCGCTTTTCTGGCGGCGGATTTTGGCGCCGCCCCACCCGCCCCCGGCAGCCCCGCGGCCCCGGTAAAAACCCGGGCTCCGCCACGCCCGAATGCGCATTTGCACCGCTTTTGCCGCGGCCTACACTCTCCCCCGCCTCGCCCGCACCCGTCGCGGGCAGCCCACGCCGGAAAGCCCCTTGCCGCCGCCCGCCACTGCCCTGCCCGAGATGCCCGCGCCCATGTTTGGCTGGCCTCGCAATTCGCTGACCTTCGCCGTCGTGCTGGCCCTGCTGCTGGGCCTGCTGCTGCCGACGACGGCCGTGCTGCTCTACGACAGCCAGAAGACGCGCGCCACGGCAATGGAGGAGCTCAAGCGCGACCTGTCGCGCGCGACCGAGGTGATGGCGCTGTCGCTGGCCGAGCCGGTCTGGCAGGTGTCGCCCGACCTGGCCGACCCCATGGTCAAGGCGCAGATGGATGACCCGCGCTTCGTCTCCGTGCAGGTCGTCGAGCCGGCCTCCTCGGCGCCCTTCCTGTCGCAGCAGCGCGCCGGCGACTCGACCGACGACGACCTGGTGTTGAGCCAGACCCGCCCCATCCAGCGCGACGGCCGCGAGATCGCCAAGCTGACGGTGCACATGAGCGCCGCGCCACTGCTGGAGGCCAAGCGCGCCGAGGTGTGGCGAACCGTCTGGCGCAGCGGGCTGACGCTGACGCTGTCGCTGGTGCTGATGCTGTGGGTGCTGCAGCGCTATGTGCTGCGGCCGATGACGGAGCTGACCGGCGCCGCCGAGGCGCTGGCCGCCGGCCGGCTGGAGCAACCGCTGCATGTCGGCGGCGCGGACGAGATCGCGCGCGTCGGCGTCGCGATGGAGCGCATGCGCCAGGCTCTGCTGTCGGCGTTCGAGGCACTGCGCCAGCACAACCTCAACCTCGAGGAGATGGTGGCGCAGCGCACAGCCGAGCTGACGGCCAGCAACGCCGAACTGTCCGAGGCGCTGCAGACGCTGCAGAAGGCGCAGCGCGAGCTGGTCGAGTCGGAGAAGCTCGCGTCGCTGGGACGGCTGGTGGCCGGCGTCGCGCATGAGCTGAACACGCCGCTGGGCAACGCGCTGACCGTCGTATCGGCGCTGGAAGACCGCTACCGCCAGCTCGAAGCGCTGCTGGGCGGCGGTGTGCAGTTGCGTCGCAGCACGCTGGAGGACCTGGCCCGCGACACGCGGCGCGGCCAGGACATCCTGCAGCGCAATGTGCAGAAGGCCGCCGACCTGGTGCGCGATTTCAAGCAGGTGGCCATAGACCAGACAGCCGACCTGCGGCGCGACTTCGACCTGGGCAAGGTCGTCGACGATGTGCTCGTCATGGTCGAGCCCAGCTTCAAGCACACGCCCTTCGTCATCGACACCGACCTGTGCCGCGGCCTGGCGATGAACAGCTACCCCGGCGCGCTGGGGCAGGTGCTGACCAACCTGCTGATGAACGCGCTGCTGCATGGCTTCGAGGGCCTGGCGCAAGGCAGGGTTCGCGTGCATTGCGCGCGGCTCAGCGACACCGAGGCCGAGCTGAGCGTCATCGACGACGGCCGCGGCATGGACGAGTCCGTGCGGCGGCGCATCTTCGATCCCTTCTTCACGACCAAGCTCGGCACCGGTGGCTCGGGCCTGGGCATGCACATCGTGCACAGCATCGTGACCAACGTGCTGGGCGGCCAGATCGAGGTGCGGTCCGCGCCCGGCCAGGGCACGCAGATGCTGATGCGCCTGCCATTGGTCGCGCCGCAGCGCACCGGCGGCTAGGCGCCGACGGCACCTTACTGAGACGCGCTGGAGGCCGGGCCGGAAGTGGCCTCCACGGCCGCCGCCGCCGAAGCCGCCGGCTCATGGCCGGCTGTCACGTCGTGCTTCTCGCCGCTGAGGTCGATGTTGCCGCCGCTCTTGGTCAGGATGTACAGCGCCAGTGCGGCAAAGGCGATGAAGCCAACGATCAACTTCCACATGCTCGGGTCTCCGGGTTTGAACTGGGCGGAATTCTGCGCAGCGAGGCTGACGCTCAACTGATGGCGCACCTCGGCATAGGGGGCTTCCGTCATAGGAAGCACCCCTGCCGCACCACCCGGCATGCGGGTCCGCACCGGGCGGTTCGAGAGCTTGAGGTCATGAGCGCCGGGGCACGCCCAACCGGTCGAAGTAGCCAATGGTCAGTACCGTCTTGAGCAGTCGGTCCCTGTTCTTCCACCAGCGTCGGCTGTTGGCCTCGGCGGCCCCGCTACCCGGCTACTGCGACCTCACTCCGGCTCAAGCCATCGCTCTTTCAGGCGTGAGGCGAGGACTCCCCAGGCAATTGCGCACTCCTTCATCGCACAACCGCCGCATCTACGCCGCTTCGCCTTGGTCGCAAGAGCTTCGTGGTCTTGGGCCCACTCGCCCTGCTCGGCAGCGCCTTCCATGCGGTTCTTGTTCATCGGCTCGCGATTCGCGCTCCACGCTTCCTCCCCACATCCGGTCGCCCTCGTGCAGTTGCGCTTCACTTCGCTCGCTGTGACCGGCTCGCGGGAGGGCTTGCACCTCCAGGATGTGCGCCCATGCTGGGCGCACCCAACGAAAAAGGCCGGCGATGCCGGCCTTCGGTTCGTGCCAGCCGGCTTGCAAGCCGGCTGGCCCTTCGTGGGGCGTGGGACGGGCCTCAGGGCCCGCCCCGGCCATCACTCAGTCCTTCGCGTAGATGTCCACGTCCTTGGTCTCGCGGACGAAGAGCAAGCCGATGACGAAGCTCATCGCGGCGATGACGATGGGGTACCAGAGGCCGTGGTAGATGTTGCCGTTCTGCGCCACCATCGCGAAGGTGATGGAGGGCAGCATGCCGCCGAACCAGCCGTTGCCGATGTGGTACGGCAGGCTCATCGAGGTGTAGCGGATGCGGGTCGGGAACAGCTCGACGAGCATCGCGGCGATCGGGCCGTAGACCATGGTCACGTACAGCACCAGCACGAACAGGAGGGCAACGACCAGCGGCACGTTGGCCTTGGACATGTCGGCCTTGGCCGGGTAGCCGGCTGCCTTCATCGCGTCCGCCAGGTCCTTCTTGAAGGTGGCGACGGCCTTGGTGCTGGCTTCGTCGAACTTGTGCTCGGTCAGCTTGGTCGCCGTGGGCACTGCGATTTCCTTGTCGCCGACGCGCAGGACGGTCTGTGCACCGGCCGGGGCCTCGACGGTCTCGGAGCTGGCCGAGGACTGGGCCAGGGCACGCTTGGCGATGTCGCAGGCACTCGTGAAGTCCACCTCGCGCGCCCAGGGGCTACCCTGGAAGGAGCAGTTGGCCATGTTGGTGCTCAGCGTGACCTTGGAGGTCGCCTGGGCACGGGCGAGGTCGGGGTTGGCCGCCTCGGTCAGCGCCTTGAACAGCGGGAAGTAGGTCACCGCAGCGAGCAGCAGGCCGGCCATGATGATGGGTTTGCGGCCAATCTTGTCGGACAGCGTGCCGAAGATGACGAAGAACGGCGTGCCCAGGATCAGCGCGATCGCGATCCAGATGTTGGCGGCGGCGGCGTCGATCTTGAGCACCGACGTCAGGAAGAACAGCGCGTAGAACTGGCCCGAATACCAGACCACGCCCTGGCCGGCCACGAGGCCGAAGAGGGCCAGCAGCACGATCTTCAGGTTCTTCCACTGGCCGAAGGACTCGGACAGCGGCGCCTTGGAGGTCTTGCCCTCGGCCTTCATCTTCTGGAAGGCAGGCGACTCGTTCATCGACAACCGGATCCACACCGAGATGCCCAGCAGCAGGATGGAGACGATGAAGGGCACGCGCCAGCCCCACTCGCCGAAGTCCTTCTCGCCCAGCGAGGTGCGCACGCCGAGGATGACCATCAGCGACAGGAACAGGCCCAGCGTCGCCGTAGTCTGGATCCACGACGTGTAAGCGCCGCGCTTGCCGTGCGGCGCATGCTCGGCCACGTAGGTGGCCGCGCCACCGTACTCACCGCCGAGGGCCAGGCCTTGCAGCAGACGCAGGCCGATCAGGATGACCGGGGCCGCGGCGCCTATGGTCGCGTAGGTGGGCAGCACGCCGACGATGAAGGTCGACAGGCCCATGATCAGGATGGTGACCAGGAAGGTGTACTTGCGGCCGATCATGTCGCCCAGGCGACCGAACACCAGCGCGCCGAAGGGGCGCACGATGAAGCCGGCGGCGAAGGCCATCAGCGACGCGATGAACGCCGCCTGGGGGTCCAGCCCCGAGAAGAACTGCTTGGCAATGATGGGTGCCAGCGAGCCGTAAAGGTAGAAGTCGTACCACTCGAACACCGTGCCCAGCGACGAGGCGAAGATGACCTTCTTCTCCTCGCGGGTCATCGGCGTCGACGCGGAACCTGCAGTTGCATTTGCAGTCGCAGTTGCCATGAAAAGTCTCCGTCTGTAGTCGGACCGCTCCACGGCGGAACAGCCCTTGCGACAGCACTATTCACGTGCCCTCTGACCCCGTTCTGACGCGATTCTGAATCGAGGCTGACAAACCCCGCAGAAACCCGTGGCGATCGTTTCTCAATGCGAGAACCGATGCCGCTCACGGGTAAATCCTGAGACGATTCGCGTCAGCCTGGGACGCTCCCGACGGCGTGGAGCAACGCCTCTCAGTGCTTTCTCGTGATGCCCGGGCGCGGCTGGGCTGTCTGCTCCCAGACGCCGCTGCGGAACCAGGGGTCGCCATCCAGCGCCGCACGCAGCATGGGCAGCGCGTCCTGGCCCCAGAACAGGCGGCCCTCGAACTCCACCGTCGGCACGCCGAAGACGCCCAGCGCCAGCGCGCCTTCGGTCTCGCTGCGCAGGCGCTGCTTGACGGCCTCGCCCGCCGGGTCCTGCGCGGGAGCGAGACGCTCCGCGAGCGCGGCCAGGCGCGCCGCGTCGTTGGCATCGGCGCCAGCGCCGCGCCAGACATGATGGAAGAGTTGCTCGACGACCCAGCGCCCCGGCGTGTCACCCGGCTGCCCCTGCGGCGCCGCGCAGGCCCAGCCCAGGCGCAGCAGCGGCAGCGGGTTGAACGGGTGCTGGGCCGGCGGGTCCAGCACCACGCCCTGGCTGTGCGCCAGCCAGGCCACCTGACGGAAGGTCCAGCGCCGCTTGGCCTCGATCTCGGCCGGCCCCTTCTGCCCCAGCGCCTGCAGCAGCGCCGCGAACAGGATGGGACGGTAGACCACCTCGACGCTGTGCCCGGCCAGCGCCTCGGGTAGGGCCTCGAAGCCCAGCGCCGCATAGGGCGAGATGGGGTCGAAATAGAAGGTCAGCCGCTTCATCGATCCTGTTCCTCGCTGTGGGGCCAGGGGCCCAGCCACAGGCCATGGCGGTGCATCTCGACGCGGCGCTCGGGCAGTTGGTCCAGGATATGGCGCTGCACGGTCTCGGGCGCGCCGCCCCAGCCGGCGATCTCGTTGATGCTGCGCGCGCAGCCGCGGCACCAACCGGTCGCCGCGTCCATCTGGCAGACGTTCACGCAGGGTGACGTCGAGGCGGGTTTCACGCCTGCACCACGTCGATGACGGGGGCCCCGGTCAAGGCCTCCAGCTGCGCCGGCGTCAGCTTGAAGACGCCGTTCGGATGGCCGGCCGCAGCCCAGATGATGTCGAAGCGGAACAGCTCGCGGTCGATGTAGAGCTGGGGCGCCGCGAAGCCGGCAGCGGGCGCGAACCCGGCCGGCGACACCCCGCCGATGGAGAAGCCCGTCCGGGCCTTGACGAAGTCGGCGTCGGCTCGGCCCAGCGCGCCGGTGTGGGGCTTGAGCTTGGCCTCGTCGACGCGCTTGTCGCCCGAGGTGACGACGAGCACGGCCCCGTCCTCAGCCCCGTCGGCCTTGCGCCGAAATACCACGCACTTGGCGATCTGGCCCAGCGTCACGCCCAGCGCGTCAGCGGCCTCCTGAGCGGTGCGGGCCGCGACGTCCAGCCACAGCGGCCGGTGCGGGTGTGCGAGCGCCGCCAGTGCGGCGCTGACGCGCTGGAAGCCTTCGGGGCGGGTATCTGTGTCAGCCATGGCCACCATTGTGGCGCGGCCGGCCCTCAGTCGCGGTCCTTGCCGTGGCCCTTGCCATGCTTCCTGCCGCGGTCCTCGCCCTGGTCGTTGTCGTTCTGCGGCCGGGCGTAGCGCTGCTGGTACCAGTCCTCGCGGACGAAGTAGACCGGCACGTCGCAGGCGTTGTAGCGGGCGCAATGCTTGGCCCAATGCTTCTGGTGGCCGGGCGGGATGCGCATGTAGACGGGCTCGACATGCCCGGGCCGGCGCTGCGCCCAGACGGGCTGCGGCAGCACGACGGGCGGCGGGGCGACGTTGCCGACGTCGATGCGGCCGTAGAAGCCCGGCTGGCCGATCTGCACGGACACGCCGACGTCGGCGGCCGGGGCTGAGGCCGCCAGCAGCGCCAGCGCGGCGAGCGGGAGGATCTTCTTCATGGCTGCTCCTTCTTCAAGGAGTGGGCAGCGTGAACTCGAAGTCGTAGAAATGCTGGTGGCCTTCGACGCGTATACCCATGCGGCCCGAGAGTCCGGCGAGCGCGCCGGTGCCGGAGTCTGGCACGACGGTGATGAGCAGCGTCGGCTGGCCGCGGTCCATGCGGCCATGATGAACGAGGGCAAAGCTGCCCTCGCGGCCCAGCAGCGTGCCGGTCACCGTCTCCAGCGCCACATAGGCGGCCGAGCCGGCAGTGCTGCCATGCGTGGCCAGCATCTGGCCGGCGCCGCGGGCCTCGAGGGCGCCGCGATATTGCTTGTCGAGCAGCATGCGGCCGATGGCGGGGCTCTCGCCCTCCGCGTCACGGGTCGTCATGCCGACGCTGAATTCGCCGCTGATCGAGGTCATCGCCGTTCTCCTTGAAGCCGCGGCTTCGATTCGACCACGCGCGGCGACTCGGCGGCCAGCGGCGTGAACAGGGGGTGGGCCACGCGCACCGGCACGACATCCAGCCGGGCGCCGAGCACCGTGTAGTCCTCGCTGCCCAGCAGCGCACTGCACCAGCCGACCGTACCGGGGCCGCGGCGCAGGCGGAACTCGAAGCCGATGTCCGGCAGCGGGTCGCAGGGCCCGGGATTGGCCCGGTAGGCCAGGCCGCGCACCTCGGCCGCCGGGCCGTCCAGCAGCTGGGCGAGCGCCTGGCGGATGCATCCGTCACCGAGGATGTCGAGGAAGTAGCGTTCGGGCCGCTGGCGCGGCAGGAAGCCGGGAGCGGCCGGCTCGATACGCGGCTCACGTAGCTTGTGCGCGGCGGGCAGCGTCTCGCCGCTGGCGAGGTCGTGGCGATCGCCCTGGTCCAGATAGGCCAGGCGGGCGCCGCGCAGGTTGAAGGCCGGCAACTCGACATCGCGGGTGGCCTCGCCGAGGTCGACGAGGACGGCGCCGCTGCCGCCAATGACCTCCAGCCGCGTGCCCTTGATGACGACCGCGGCGTTCTCGTCGACGCCCAGGCCGAAGCGGCAGCCCAGCGCCTGCAGCGCCGGCAGCATGCGCCCGATGCGGCCGCGCTTGAGGAAATGCTGGTCGACGAGGAGCTCGGGCAGGACGAAGCCGAAGCCGCGGTCGTACTCGAGGCCGGCCCGCCACTGGCCGCGCAGCACAGCCAGGTTGTCCATCGCGTCGCGGAACATCAGCCGGCTCATGACGGCCGCGCCGGCGCTGGTGCCCGCGATGACTCCGCCGGCCGCGAAGACGGCGCGGATGGCGTCCAGCATGGCGGTCGGCTGGCCGCCGGGCTGCAGCGTGTCGACGAGGTACTCCTGGGCGCCGCCCGAGAAGAACACCGCCCTGCAGGCGGCGACGCGCGCGATCAGCGCGGCGTCGTTCAGCGTTGCCGCCAGGTCCACGCCTTCAAGATGCGGCGCGAGCGGCACCGCCTCGGCGCAGGCGCCGCAGCGGTTCAGCGCCGCGACGATCTGGGCCGCGATGCGCACGGGCTCATGCGCCGCCGTCGGGAACACCGCAATGGGCGCGCCGGCGCCGCCGGCTTCGTCGACGATGCGCTGCCAGACAGCATCACTGTCGGTTCTGAGCGCACCGCCGATGACGACGACGGTGCCGGCTTGGGAAGGGCTGTGCAAGATGGATGCGAAAAGGCGGAAGTCGCAGGCCTGTCATCTTGGCAGGCCTGCGCGAGATTCGACAGCGGGTCAGGCCCGAGAAAACGCAACGCTTGTGACCAGGCGCTGCACAAATCTTCAGGGGCCCGACGGGGCCGGCGTCGACGCCGCGGGCGCCGCGGAGGCCGGCTTGGCGGGCCCGGTCCAGCCGCCGTACAGCGGCATGGGCAGGCGTACCGGGCTGATGTCCAGGTAGAGATTGGTCACGGTGAACTGCTCGCCACCGAACTCCTCGGTGCTCCAGCCCAGCGAGTCCGAACCCTTGTAGACGCGGAACAGGAAGCCCAGTTCGGCCAGCGGGTCGTGGGTGCGCGGCAACGCGTCGAAGGCCAGGCCCTTGAACTCGCGGCGGTAGCTGTCGATGAGCCGCGTCATCATGTTGGAGATGGTCGAGTCGCCCAACATGTCCAGGGACAGGTAGTCCTCGGTGTAGTAGGCGCGGAAATTGGGCGACTCGGCATCGTGCAGTTCGCCGCGCAGCTTCGGCGCCGACGGTGTCGTCGAGCGGGCCCGCAGGTGGTAGCGGTCGCCATGCTCCAGGTAGCTGATCCGCGCACCCCGCACATTGAAGGCACCCAGCGTGGGGTCGGTCTCGGCATCGGTCAGGTCCACCATCAGTGCACCCCGGTCGCCGATGACCTCGATCTCGTCGCCCCGGATGATGGCTGCGGTGTTTTCGTCCACGCCCAGGCCCAGCTTGTAGCCCTTGGCCATCATCAGCGGCACCATGCGGCCGATGCGCCCCCGCTTCAGAAAGTGCTGGTCCACGAACAGCTCGGAGCCGACGAAGCCCAGGCCGCGATCCACCTGCTTGCCGTCGACGATGCGGCCCTTGAGGATGTTGATGCTGCTGGGCGCATCGCGGAACATGATGGTGCTCATGATGGCCGCACCGGCAGAGGTGCCGGCCACGACGCCGCCCTTGCGGTAGACGTCCCAGATGGCCTCCAGCATGGGCGTGCTCTGGCCGCCGGGCTGCAGCACGTCGACGATGCGCTCCTGCGTGCCACCGGTGAAGAAGATGCCCTTGGCTGCCTTGACCTTGGCAATCAGCGCCGGGTCGCGCACGACCTTGTTCAAGTCCACCCACAGGAACTTGGGCGCCACCGGCAGGGCCTCGGCCACGGCGCCGCGGCGCTGCAGCAGGTCCACCACCTGCTTGGCGCTGGCTTCGGGATCCTCGCTGGCGGTACCGAAAACGACGAAGCGTGCCCCCTTGCCACCAGCCAGCTGCACGATGCGCTGCCAGACCTCCTCGTTGTCGGCCTTCAGTGCGCCACCTATGGGCACGGCATAGCCGCGGATGGCCGGCTCAGCCTCGGGCAGTGGCAGCAGCGCGCCGGACGGTGCCGACGCCGCAGGCTTGGCGGGCGCGGGCGCGGGCGACGTCACGCGCGGCGACGCAGTCGCGGCCGCCGGGCGCTGCAACCTGGCGCCCGGCGCCGCGCTCGACGCCGGCGACGTCGTCGGGGGGGCCGCCTGCACGCCCAGGGCCATCGCCACCGCCGCCACGCCTGCCCAGATCCATGCCCTCATGCCTACATCCCTCCTTGCTCAGACCGCACATCATGACAGAGCGCCGATGACGATCGGCCCCTCATTAGAACGGCGGCGGCGTGGCGCCGGCGAGACGAATCCCTCCCAGGCCTTCCGGCAGCTAGCGCCACCATGCCTAGACTCGCGCGAAAACTGGAGACCCGATCATGAGACCCCACCGCCCTTCCCGCCTCGCCGTCGCCGCGACCCTGCTCGCCCTGAGCTGCGCCGCCCAGGCCCAGTCCTCGCTCGAGCGCGTCGAGATCACGGGCTCCGCCATCAAGCGCATCGAGGGCGAGACCGCGCTGCCGGTGCAGGTGATCACGCGCAACGAGATCGACAAGGCCGGCGTGACGACGGCGGCCGAACTGATCGCCCGCCTCAGCGCCGGCACCAACAACCTGACCGACGGCGTCAGCATAGGCACGGGGGGCTTTCGGGACCAGATGGGCTTCAACGCCGCCAACCTGCGCGGCCTGGGCGTGTCGTCCACCCTGGTGCTGTTGAACGGCCGCCGCATGGCGAACTTCGCCTCGCCCGGCGACTCGGCCGGCGTGGACCTGAACAGCATCCCCGCTGCTGCCATCCAACGCGTGGAGATCCTGCTGGACGGCGCGTCCTCGCTGTACGGCTCGGACGCGATCGGCGGCGTCATCAACTTCATCACGCGCAAGGACTTCCGGGGGCTGGACATCAGCGCGCTGGCAGGCAACACCTCCGAGGGCGGCGCCAACAAGCGCGCGGCGACGCTGGCGGGCGGGTTGGGCGACTACGGGCGCGATGGCTTCAACATCATGGGCGTGCTGGACGTCCAGACCACCAGCACGCTCAACGCCAACCAGCGCAAGTTCATCAAGGCGCTGGACATCCCCGGCAACCTGCCGGACCAGCTGTCCAGCTACAGCTTTCCGGGCAACATCCGCCTCTCGAACTACCAGCGCAAGCTGCTGATCGCCGACGGCTTCAAGACCAACGGCAAGACCGTCATCAGCTCCCGCACGGTGAATCCGGCCGCGGCGAGCGGCTGCGCCCCCGAGAACGGCAGCCTGTACCTGCCCGCGGGCATAGGCGGCGTGGACGGCTGCACCTTCGACTTCATGCGCGACATCGAGCTCTACCCCAAGTCGCGCAAGGGCAGCCTGTTCACGCGCGGCGTGCTCGACCTCGGCGGCGGCCACCAACTCTTTGCCGAGCTGTCGCTGGCCCACGCCCGCACCTTCTACTCCGGCACGCCCAACCGCATGGACGTCGACCTGGACGTGTCCATGGTGCCGGCCCTGCGCAGCAGCGCGCTGGCCGCCCCGGGCGTGGACCCGGAAGACCGCATCGTCACGCTGCGCACCCGCCTCGTCGAGGCCGGCCTGCGCACCAGCGAGCTGGTCGCCACGGCCAACCGCTTCGTCATCGGCACGCTGGGCACGCTGGGCGGCTGGGACTATGAATGGGCCTACAACCACAGCACCAGCAAGGTGTCCGACCGCGACAGCCAGGGCTATCTGAACGAGCAACTGGTCATGGATGGCTTCACGGCCGGCACGCTCAACCCCTTCGGCCCGTCCGGCGCGGCCGGCCTGGCGCTGTACGAGAAGGCGCAGATCCGCGGCGAGGTGCGTCACGCCACCGGCACCATGGACAGCCTGGACTTCAAGATGTCCAAGGGCCTGATGCCGCTGGCCGGCGGCGACCTGGCGCTGGCGCTGGGCGGCGAGCTGCGGCGCGAGAAGCAGAACTACCACCAGTCCGACGCGCTGAAGGCTGACAAAATCCTCGGCGAGAGCTCGCAGGGCCCGGACTCCGACTTCGGCCACTCGCGCAACCTCGGCGCGGTGTTCGGCGAGATCAGCGCACCCATCACCAAGCAGCTGGAGCTGCAGGCCGCGATGCGCTACGAGCGCTACCAGGTCAGCGGGGGCGCGCTCAGCCCCAAGGTGGGCCTGAAGTACGTGCCCATGCCCGAGCTGCTGCTGCGCGCCTCTCTGGGCTTGGGCTTCCGTGCGCCCAGCATGTCCGACCTGTACCGGCCGCTGACCACCGGCAGCGCGGCCGTCGTCGTGGACCCGGTCTGCCTGAAGGCCGACCCGAGCAACACCGTCACCGACTGCTCGGAGGGTTGGGGCACCTATAACTACAGCAACGCCAAGCTCAAGCCCGAGAAATCGCGCCAGTTCTCGCTGGGCACCGTGTTCGAACCCCGGCGCGGCGTCAGCATGAACGTCGACTACTGGAACATCCAGAAGAGCAACCTGATCAGCACGCTGGGCGTGGACGTGATCCTGTCCGACCTGGACAAGTACGGCGCCCTGGTGCATCGCTACTGGGACGCCAAGCTGCCCGCGGATTGCCAGCGCCGCTACGACCCCGAGGACTACACCATCTGCGGCATCGACCTGATCAAGGAGAACCGCGGCAAGCAGAAGATCTCGGGCCTGGACCTGGGCCTGGCGCTGAGCGGCCTGAAGACTGCGTTCGGCGAGTTCGGCCTGCGCCTGAACGGCACGCTGACGCTGCAGTCCAAGCAACAGACCGGCGACGGCGACCCCTTCGTCAGCAACCTGGGCCGCTTCGTCAACGACGGCGCGGTGCAGCGCTGGCGCCACACGGTCAGCGCGGACTGGGCGCAGGGGCCCTACGCGCTGACGCTGTCCAACAGCTATCTGTCGGGCTACACCGACCAGCACATCATCGGCAAGGACGATCGCAAGGTGGCGGCCTACTCACTGTGGAACCTGTCGGCCGCCTGGGAGGCCACCAAGTCGCTGACGCTGCGCGCCGGCGTGCAGAACCTCTTCGACAAGGCGCCGCCGTACTCGCAGCAGGCCTACTTCTTCCTGGTCGGCTACGACCCGAGCTACACCGACCCGCGCGGCCGGTACGGCTACGTCAGCCTGCGCTACGCGTTCAGGTGACGATGTCGCGCACCCAGTCCGGCAGGGCGATGGCCCTGTCGGTCTGGGCGTCGAACCACAGCGTCGTCGCACCGCCCTCGGCGTAGATGACGCCCGCATCGTCCGCGCGCTCCAGCGTGATCCAGGTCTCGAAGCTGGTGCGACCCGGGTCGCTGACGTAGTGCCTGGCGATGACCTCGCCCGGCACCTTCAGCTGGCGGTAGAAGTTGCAGAACGCGTTGACGATCACCGGCCCCTGCCCGCCCGGGTTGGGCGGCGCGCCTATGGAGGCCAGCCAGTCCACCCGCGCCATCTCCAGGTAGCGGAAATACAGCGTGTTGTTGATGTGGCCCATCGCGTCCATGTCGCCCCAGCGCATCTGGATGCGCAGCTCGAAGGTCAGCTTCTTCTCGGCCGGGACGGTGTACCTCATGGCGTGATGCCGAGCTCGGCTGCCATGCGGTCGACGAGGCTGCGCAGCGACGCGACTTCGGCCTTGAGCGCCGCAAGCTCGACTCTCTGCAAGGCGACTTCCTCGTCACGAGGTGCCGCGACGGACGCCGCCTGCTCGGCGGAAGACACGGGCCCGCATAGCAGATGCGCCCAGCGCGCCTCGCGTGCACCCGGGGCCTTGGCCAGCTTGATCGCGAACGGCTGTTCGCGCGCGGCCAGCTCGTCGAGGAAGCCTTCGACGGAGGACACGTCCGCGAAGCGGTGCAGCCGCTCTGTGTTCTGCCGCAGCTCGGCGGCCGTCTGCGGGCCGCGCAGCATCAGCTGCGTCAGCAAGGCCATCGCGGCGCCCGGCACACCCAGGCCGCGCGCGAAGTTGTGCTCGTAGCGCAGCACGCGACTGCCGCTGACGGTGTTGACGAGACTCAGCGACTTCAGCTCCTCCACCGTCGCCAGCACCTCGGCCTCGCTCACGTCCATGACCGGGTCGCGCGCCGTCTTCTGGTTGCAGCCGGCGGTCAGCGCGTTGGCCGACAGCGGATAGCTGTCCGGCACGGTGCTTTCCTTCTCGACGAGGACGGCCAGCACGCGCGCCTCCAGCGGGGTCAGGTCTCGCTTCGACATTCAGACTCCAAACCCGTCATCGGCCTGGATGACGGCACCGTTGATGAAGTGGCTCTCGTTGGCGCACAGCATCAGCAGCGCGGTATCCAGGTCCTGGGGCTGTCCCACGCGCTTGCGCGGCAGCAGCTCGACGAGCTCGCGGCCCCGCTCCGTGTCCCACATATGGTGGTTGATCTCGGTATCGATATAGCCCGGGCAGATGGCATTCACGTTGATGCCATGCTTGCCCCATTCCAGCGCCATCGCGCGCGTCATGTGGATGACTGCGGCCTTGCTCATCGCGTAGACGCCGATCTGGCCCAGCACGCGCAGGCCGGCCATGGAGGCGATGTTGACGATGCGCCCGCCGACGAAGGAGCCCGGTGCGGCGCCGCGCGCCCGCGCCAGCATGCGCTTGCCCACCTCCTGCGCAACGAAGAAGGCACCGCGCGTGTTGGTATCCATCACATAGTCGTAGTCGTTCTCGGTGACGTCCGTGAGGCGCTGCGTCGTGCCGACGCCGGAGTTGTTGATCAGGATGTCCAGCGTGCCCACCTCGGTCTCGGCATGGGCCACGGCGGCCTTGATGCTTGCCACGTCGGTCACGTCCAGCTGCACGACGTGGGCATCGCCGCCCTGGCCCTCGATCTCGGCGCGCAAGTCCTTCAGCCGCTCGACGCGCCGGCCCGCCAGCACGACGCAGGCGCCGGCCTGGGCAAGGGTCTTGGCGAACTGCGCACCCAGGCCGCTGGATGCACCGGTAACGAGGGCCACGCGGCCCTCGAGGTTGATGGAGTAACTCATGGGACTGCCTTGTGAGTGGGTTGCGGCCATCCTACCGGGCCAGCGCTCGCGCGCTAAAAAAGCACGGTCGTTCGATTCGTAACCTACCCTCTCTAGAATCGCGCGCAATTCAATACGGTCGGAGACCCACATGACGTCCGAAGCAATCCTGGCCCAGTTCGGCCCCCGCGAGTCCATGGAGTACGACGTGGTCGTCGTCGGCGGCGGCCCGGCCGGCCTGGCCACGGCCATCCGCCTGAAGCAGCTCAGGCCCGACGCCAGCATCGTCGTGCTGGAGAAGGGCTCGGAGCCCGGTGCGCACATCCTGTCCGGCGCCGTCATGGACCCACGCGCCATCACCGAGCTGTTCCCGAACTGGAAGGAGCTGGGCGCGCCGCTGAACCAGGCCGTGTCCGGCGACGACGTGCTGTTCCTGAGCGAGACCGGCAGCTCGCGCACGCCCGATTTCCTCGTGCCGCGCAACTTCCACAACCATGGTTGCTACGTCATCAGCCTGTCCGACGTCGTCAAGTGGATGGCCCAGCAGGCCGAGGCACTGGGCGTCGAGATCTTCCCGGGCTTCGCAGCCGCAGAGGTGCTCTATGACGAGCAAGGCCGCGTGAAGGGCGTGGCCACCGGCAACATGGGCCTGGGCAAGGACGGCGAGCCCACCGACCATTTCCAGCTGGGCATGGAGCTGCTCGGCAAGTACACCGTGTTCGCCGAGGGCGCGCGCGGCCATCTGGGCAAGCAGCTGCTGGCCAGGTACAAGCTGACCGAAGGCAAGGATACGCAGACCTATGCCATCGGCATCAAGGAGCTGTGGGAGATCCCGGCCGACAAGGCCCAGCCCGGCAAGGTGGTGCACACGGCCGGCTGGCCCATGCAGGGCGACACCTTCGGCGGCGGCTTCCTTTACCACCTGGAGGGCAACAAGGTCACGCTGGGCTTCGTGATCGGGCTGGACTACGACAACCCCTACCTGAGCCCGTTCGAGGAAATGCAGCGCTGGAAGGCCCACCCGGCCATCCGCGCCCACATCGAGGGCGGCAAGCGCATCGGCTACGGCGCCCGCGCAATCAACAACGGCACGCCGCAAGCACTGCCCAAGACGGTGTTCCCGGGCGGCTGCCTGGTCGGCTGCGACGCCGGCTACCTGAACGCCGCCCGCATCAAGGGCAGCCACGCGGCGATCAAGAGCGGCATGCTGGCCGCCGAGGCCCTCGCTCCTGCGCTGGACGCCGGCCGCGCACAGGACGAGCTGAGCGCCTACCCCGAGGCCTTCGAGAAGAGCTGGCTCAACGAGGAGCTGCAGCAAACCCGCAACTTCAAGCTCTGGTTCAAGAAGGGCAAGACCACCGGCCAGCTGATGACTGGCATCGAGCAATGGCTGCTGCCCAAGCTGGGCGTCAACAGCCCGCCATGGACGCTGCACAACCACAAGGCCGACCACGAAGCCCTGCGCCCGGCCGCCGAGTGCCAGCCCATCGCCTATCCCAAGCCGGACGGCAAGCTGAGCTTCGACCGCCTGTCGTCGGTGTTCATCTCCAACACCAACCACGAAGAGAACCAGCCGGCCCATCTGACGCTGAAGAGCGATGCGGTGCCGGTGCAGGTCAACCTCGCGAAGTACGCAGGCCCCGAGAGCCGCTACTGCCCGGCCGGCGTCTACGAGTTCGTGCCCAACGAGGCCGGCGGCGGCGAGCGCCTGCAGATCAATGCGCAGAACTGCGTGCACTGCAAGACATGCGACATCAAGGACCCGACGCAGAACATCGTCTGGGTCACGCCGGAAGGCGGCGGCGGGCCCAACTACGCCGGCATGTAAGCTCGCGGCCTTCCCGGAAGGAGTGGCGGCATGGCAGGCGGCAAGATCAGGGTCGGGATCGGCGGCTGGAACTTCGAGCCCTGGCGCGACAACTTCTACCCCAAGGGCTGGCCGCAGGCGCGGGAGCTGGAATACGCCAGCCGGCGCTTGACGACCATCGAGATCAACAGCACCTACTACGGTGCGCAGAGGCCCGCCACCTTCGCCAAGTGGCGTCAGGAATCGCCCGAGGGCTTCATGTTCTCGCTCAAGGCCATCCGCTTCGCGACGCAGCGGCGCGTGCTGGCCGAGGGCGCGGACTCCATCCGGCGCTTCATCGACTCGGGCATCGCCGAACTGGGCGACAAGCTGGGCCCCATCGTCTGGCAGCTCGCGCCCACGCACCGCTTCGACGCCGCCGACCTGACGGCCTTCCTGGAACTGCTGCCCGGCAGCGTCCAAGGGCTGCCGCTGCGCCACGCACTGGACGTTCGCCACGCGAGCTTCCAGTGCCCCGAATACCTGGCGCTGGCCAGGACATACAAGGCGGCGACGGTGTTCACCGAATCCGACGACTACCCGCCCATCGCCGAGGCGACGGGTGACTTCGTCTACACGCGCATCATGCGCACGCAGCAGGAGGAGCCGCTGGGCTGCCGGCCCGAGGTGTTCCCGCCGCTGGCCGCGGCGGCACAGGCCTGGGCCGGGGGCGGCGAACCGGGCGGCCTGCCGCGCATCGAGCCGCCCGCCGCGGCGACGGCGCCGCGCGACGTCTTCGTCTACTTCATCAGCGGCGCCAAGGCGCGCGCACCGCACGCGGCCATGGCGCTGCGCCGCGCATTGGGCGAAGACCTGCCTGCCTAAGGCTCCAGCCGCGCCATCCACTCGGCAGTAGCACGGTCCTCGGCGCGCTCGGAGGCGGCCAGCGCCTCGCGGATGCGCCGGCGCTCCACGGCGGCGCGGTTCTGGCTCAGCTTCAGCTTCAGCTCCCAGTGCGTCACGCGGATGCGAAAGCCGACGATGGCGCCGAGCATCTTGTGCTGATAGTCCTCAGGCAGGCCACCCCACTGCTCGGCGTACCCGGGCTCGAAGCGGCCGATCAGCCGCTTCAGCAGCGCGTCCTTTTCGGCCGCGCCGTCGACGAGCTCGACGTCGCCCTCGGCATGCAGGGCCGCGTAGTTCCAGGTCGGCACGTTCAGCTGGCCGTCGTAGTGCTGCGGACTCACATAGGCGCCCGGGCCACTGAAGACGGCCAGCACCCGCTTCTGCTGCGCCAGCCAGCCCCAGTGCGGATTGGCGCGTGCCATATGCCCTTCCAGCAGCAGGCCCTCGGCAGGCGCCGTCGCGACCAACGGCAGATGGCTGCCGAAGCCCCGCCCCTGCGCATCCGGGCCCAGCAGCAGGGCCAACGGGTGCTCGGCGACAAGGCGCAGCGCATGCTCGAGGTCGGTGGATTTGAAATGGGCGGGCAGGTACACGGCGGCTCCTTGGCAGGCGGGCTCCTATCATGCCGCCATGCCGCTGCTTGATGCCGAAGCCACGCTCCTCCCCGATGCGCTGTTGACGCTGTGCCCGCCCAGTGCCGCTGGCGAGGAGCGCGTGGCCGTCGAGACGCCGGTCGCGTTGACGGTCAACGGGGTCTCGCAGGCCGTCATGCTCGCCACGCCGGCCGACCTGGAGGACTTCGCGCTGGGCTTTGCGCTCAGTGAGGGCTGGATCACGTCGCGGCGCGAGTTGCTGGACGTGGACGTCGTGACGCGGCCCGATGGCGTGGAGCTGGCGCTGCACGTGACTGCCGCCCGCGAGCAGCACCTCAAGGCACGCCGCCGCCTGCTGGCCGGTCGCACCGGCTGCGGCCTGTGCGGGCTGGAAAGCCTGGCCCAGGTCGGTGCCGTGCAGCCCGCGCCGGTGCGGGCGCCCCTGCTGGCCGAGGGCGCACTGGACCTTGCACTGGCCGGCCTGCATGCGGCGCAGGTGCTGAACGCGCGCTGCGGCGGCCTGCATGGCGCGGCCTGGTGCCTGCCCAGCGGTGAGCTGCGGCTGGCGCGCGAGGACATCGGGCGCCACAACGCGCTGGACAAGCTGGCCGGCGCCCTTGCCCGCCACGAGGCGGACCCGCGCGACGGCTTCGTGCTGATGTCAAGCCGCGCGAGCTATGAACTGGTCCACAAGACGGCCATGGCGGGCGCGGGCCTGCTCGCCTGCATGTCCGCGCCCAGCAGCCTGGCCATCGAGACGGCCAGCCGCCTGGGCCTGCAGCTGTGGGCCTTCGTGCGCGAGGGCCGCGCGACCCGCTACGCCTGAGGCCCGGCCGGCGCCGCGATCTCCGGCGCCCGCTCGCCCTCGCCGGCGCTGAAGCAGCGGACGACGATGCGGTCGCGGCCGGTGCGCTTGGCCTCGTAGAGGGCTTCGTCGGCCGCGGCGTACATCGTCTCGGGCGTCAGCAGCGGCGTCGGTGCGGCCCACCAGGCCAGGCCGAAGCTGGCCGTGACGATGCGCTGCGGGTTGTCCTCGTGCGGCAATGCCAGCGCATGCACGGCGGCGCTGAGCCGGCCGACGAATTGCTGGGCGGCGATGGCCGAGGGCGCCGAGAAGATGACGCCGAACTCCTCGCCGCCGAGACGGAACAGCGCATCGGTGGAGCGCTTGAGCCCGTGCTTGAGCGTCTGCACCATGGCCCGCAGCACGGCGTCGCCGGCCTGGTGGCCGTAGCGGTCGTTGTAGGCCTTGAAGTGGTCGATGTCCAGCATGCACAGGCCCACCGCCTGGCCGCACCGGGCACCGGTCAGGGCGGCCAGGCAGACGTCGTCGAAGTGGCGCCGGTTGAAGGCACCGGTCAGCGCATCCAGGATGGCCAGGTCGCGCAGCTGGCGGTTCGCGGCCTCCAGTGCGCGGGCGTCATCCTGTACGCGCTGCTCGTCGGCCTTGCGGCGCGAGATGTCCAGATGGGTACCGGCCAGCCGCAGCGGACGGCCACTGGCGTCGCGTTCGAACACGCGGCCGCTGCTCTGCACCCAGACCCAGTGGCCTGCCGCATGGCGCATGCGGAACTCGGCCGCGTAGCGCTCCTCCTGGCCGCCGAAGTGGCGCTTGAGCGCCTCCCTGGCCCCGGCCAGATCGCCCTCATGGCACAGCCGCTCCCAGGTCTTGCCGCTGACGGGTTCCAGCTCCGTGCGGCTGAACCCCAGCATCTGTGCCCAGCGCTCGTTGATGACGAGGCGGTCGCTGTCGAGATGCCAGTCCCAGGTGCCGGCGGCGGTGCCGTCGATCACGTTGCTCAGGTGCTGGCGGTCCTCCGCCAGCACGGCCTCGGTACGCTCCAGGCGACGCCGCACGACCAGACTGCGCGCCACGGCCACCGCCACGAGCAGCGTAGCCAAGCTGCCCGCGGCCAGGACCAGCAGCGGCATGCGGTCGCCCGCTGCGCCGAACGCGCCTGGCCGGGGCCGCAGCACGAGCTGCCACGGCCGCCCACCGACATCGACGCTCAGCGCCATGTCGCGCTCGCCGGCGCGGAAGGGCTCGCCGGCCCTGGACGCGTAGATGAGGCGATGCGCCTCTTCCTGGTCGAAGACGAAGACGTCCAGGCCGTTGGCGTCCGCCCGCAGGGCCGCCTCCGACATCAGCGCGGACAGCTCGACGACGCCGGCCAGGAAGCCACGCAGCTCGCGCCGGCGCGCTTCCGCACCCACCGGCCGTGGTACGCGATAGACCGGCGCCGACACAGCAAATCCGCTGCGGGCGCCGCCCGGCTGCCCACGGCGGATCACGGCAAACACCTCCGACGCGATCGGAACGCCGGTGTCGCGCGCAATCAGCTTGGAGTGCATGCGGCGCGGGTCGAATGCCATGTCGACGCCGACGGCCGCCTCGCTCTCGGGCCAGGAGTAATGCACGGGCACATGGAGCTCGCGCACCTGCACAGTCACGAAGCCGCCGTCCGGCCCGCCGGGCGCGGGCTCGACGACGCGATAGCCCGGCTGCTCGCGCGCCGCCTGCCTCTCGAACTCGGCCAGTTGCTCGTGCGGCACGACGGGCTGCCATTCCAGCAGCGTCATGGCCGACGCATCGTCGATCAGGCCGGCGCCATAACGCAGGAACTGCTCATGCGTCAGCCCGGGCTCGGCCGACAGCATCTGCCCGGCGGCCTGCAGCGCCTCCACCACCCGCATCAGTTGCCGGTCGAAGGCGTCGACAACGCTCTGCCCCATCGCGCTCAACTGCTCTCGCTCCTGCGCCGCCGCCTTCAGCGACAAGGAGCGGTAGGCGCCCAGGCTGCCAGCCAGGCCGACCAACAGCACGAGCGCCACCAGGGCCACGTCCACGAAGGAGGGCCAGAGCCCGCGGCGCGGCCGGGTGTTCACGGCCGCGCCTCCAGCGTAGCCACGAGGCGCTCGTAGAACTGGGCCTGCTGGCGCAGGAACTGCGCCGGGTCCGGAGTCGCACGGATGCGCGCCGATGCGGCAAGCGCCTCGGTGCCAGCCTGCCATTCGGGATCGGCGGCGACCTGATCAAGCAGGTCCCGCCAGCGCCCGACGGCCTGCGCCGACATGCCCGCCGGACCGAGCAAGGCCGACCAGCCCTGCAGCTGCTGCATGTCGCCCAGGCCCAACTCGGCGGCGTTGCGCAGGCGCGGCAGCGAGCGCAGCCGCCCCTGCGCTGTCGTCATCAGGCCGCGCAAGGCCCCCGACTGCACAGCCGGCACGATGCTGCGCGCGTTGTTGCAGCTGAAGTCCACCTCGCCCTGAATCAGGGCCTGCGTCACCTGCGAGCCCTGGCCGAAATGCAGCGGCCGGGCCGCGTCGTCCGCCAAGCCGCCCAGCGCGAGCAGGTAGCGCACCGCCACGTGCTGCAGCGTGCCGGCGCCCGCCGTGCTGTAGCGCAGCCGGCCCGGTGCGGCGGCGATGGCGGCGAGCAGCTCCTGCATGGACCCAATGGGCGAGCCACTGCGAACAGCGCAGATGAGCGGCGCCTGGTCAAGCACGGCCAGCACGGTGAAGCCGCTGGCCGGCACGGCCGTGCGCGGCGATAGCGCCGGCAGGATGGCCACATTGCCGACCCGCCCCAGCAGCAGCGTATGGCCGTCCGGCACAGCCAGCCCGACCGTCCGCGCCGCCGCGGCGCCCGACTCGGCCGTCAAATAAGTGATCTCGAATGTGCCAGCGCCGGCACGCGCCGCGCTCCGCACGAGATTGCGGGCCGACCCATCCGCCTCGCCGCCGGCCATGAAGGGCACGAACAACCGGACGGGAGCCGGCGATGTCGGGCCGCTGGCGAACACGGGCCCACCTGCTAGCAGGCCAACCATGGCCACCAGCACAGTGCCCCAACCAGACCTGACCCTACTTCTTGTCTTGACTACCACGAAATCGATCATAAATGACCGAATAAGTGCATGTTTCGACAAATTTTGATTAAAACGGCCCATCCGTGACGGATGGCCCGGAAGCAGCCAAAACGCGCGGGCTTGGGTTTGGTGGGCTTGGTGGGCAGGTCCGCCCGAATCGTCCCGAGTGCGTCAAGCCGCCGACCATGCCGTCGCTGGCTCGATGAAAGCTGCCCACCGCTTTCGCGCCAGCCTGCCACCCATCCGGAGTTCCTCGCCCATCAGCACCGCTTGCAGATATGATTTACTGTGAAAAACACCAGTTGTTTCTGCAGCGACTCAGCCGCGCGGCCCATGCAAATGAGGGCCCCCACCCGCCTGAGTATCTGGTAAACCCTTGGACACATCCCAACGTTGACGGGCATGTCGACACTTCTTGGAGGGCCCCATCATGACCTTTGATGGATATCTGAAGGACGGCGGAGTCCGCTCACCTGAGGGCGCGGGCGACTTCATTCAGCTCAACGAAGACGCCCTGCCGGTAGCGGTTCCTCGTGGCTATGTGGGACCCGTGTACCTGTCGAATGGACGGCAGGTCTGGTGGACAGGCCGCGTCGCCATCGGCCTGCGTCACTACGCGCCCCGGCACACCGAGGAGGTGTCGCAGGCGACCGAGTGGTTGCAACGACTGATGCTCCGCCAGCGCTCATGCGTTGCTGCTGCGGCCCGAAAGTGACGCAGCCTCAGGTTTCACGCGGTCAGCACATGGGCTGATGAGGCTACCCTCGCCTCACTCGCGTGGCAGTACGGCCACGACGCGCGCGGCGCCGTCATCACACTGATCGCCGGTTTCGCGAGCGCGGTGGGCTGGCCACTCACCGCGGCGCTGGAAGCTGCCTTGGGCTGGCGCGTCAACAACATCCAGCGCGCTGGCCTCCCAGCACGACAGCGGCGAGGCTTTATGGCCCCGGCAGCATCCGGCGCCCCGTTTCCTGCACTTCATGTTGGTCCGCCAGAATGGCGCGCGCCATTGATGCACCGTCATGAAGCCGAGTTCTACGCCTGCAACCGGATCACTCGTATCTGCACAGTCCGCGGGGGCCGTGTTTCTGATCTTTCTACGCCTGGGGCTGACCTCCTTTGGCGGCCCTGTCGCACACCTGGGCTACTTCCGCACCGAGTTCGTCGAGCGGCGCAAGTGGCTTGACGACGCGAAGTTCTCGGACGTCGTCGCGCTGTGCCAGTTCCTGCCAGGTCCGGCGAGCAGCCAGGTAGGCATCGCCATTGGCATGATGCGCGCGGGGTGGTTGGGCTCTGTCGCGGCTTGGCTTGGCTTCACGCTGCCATCTGCGCTTTTGCTGATTGCTTTCGGCTACGGCATGTCCCGTTTCGGTGGCCTGGCCGATTCGGGCATCGTCCATGGACTGAAGGTCGTCGCCGTGGCTGTGGTCGCTCAGGCAGTGTGGGGCATGGCCAAGTCGTTGTGCCCGGATCGTCCGCGAGCTGGGCTGGCCATCGTGGCGGCGCTGCTGACGCTGGTGCTGCCGAGCACGCTCGGGCAGATCGGCGCCATAGCCGCATCGGCCGTTGTTGGCGTCACCCTGCTCAGGGCGGCGGCTGCGACGCCCAACCAGGAGCCGCTCGGCATCCTGTCAAGAGCGTCCGGCGTGGCATCGCTGGCGGTGTTTGCCCTGCTCCTCATCGGCCTTCCCGCAGCGGCGCAGTTGTCGGCATCCCCGTTGCTGGGACTGCTGGACGGATTCTTCCGTGCGGGGGCCCTCGTGTTCGGCGGCGGCCATGTCGTGCTGCCGCTGCTCCAATCCGTCGCGGTTCCTTCGGGCGCCGCCAGCAATGCCGAGTTCCTGGCGGGCTATGGCGCTGCCCAGGCGATCCCAGGTCCGCTATTCACCTTCGCCGCTTACCTCGGGACGGTGATGGCGACGCCGGTGCAGGGCTGGATTGGGGGGCTGCTTTTCCTGGTCGCCATCTTCGCGCCGGCGTACCTGCTCGTCATGGGCGTCCTCCCGTTCTGGGACGGGCTGCGCCAACGGGCGACTGTTCGTGCGGCCCTGGCCGGGGTCAACGCCGGCGTCGTCGGCATCCTGCTGTCAGCCCTCTATGACCCCGTCTGGACAAGTGCCATCAGCTCACGGGCCGATTTCGGGTTGGCACTGTCGGCCTTCGGGCTCTTGGTGTACGGACGGGTCCCGCCGCTGGCTGTCGTGCTGCTGACCGCCGCAACTGGTTGGTTGCTGGACCTTTGATCATCAGGGCATGGCTTTGCAGTCTGCCGTTGCGGCCGATGAAATGCCCGGCCTGCCGGGTGACCTTGCTCCCGAAAGCCGGATCCCTTGCCGAGTGGTCGAATCCTGGCAAGGGGACCCGGCCGGGGAGCGACGCAGTGCGTTCGCCTCTCTCCCCTGCGTTGCCAGGCCGTTTCATCCGCGATAAACGGCGTGCCAGTGGCTCCTGCTTTGCGAAATCGCAAAGCAGCCCCCCGAGACGATCTCCAAACTCCCCGCACCGCCCGCCCATCGTCCATGACGAGCCGACGCTCAGTTTGATCAGAAATTGAGCCCCTGTCGGGCCATCTGCCGGCCAAGCACCGGAGCGCCGTGCCGGCGTTCCCGCCGGACGGGGATCCAGCCGGCTTGGCAGCTAGGGCGCGCCAAACAACAGGACCGACTGAACGAGGGGCGCCGATGATCACCTTGACAATCAACGGCACGCAGGTGGAGGTGGACGATGGCGCCACCCTGCTCCTGGCGGCACAAAAGGCCGGCATCCTCATACCCACCCTGTGCCACCACCCTCGCATGCCGCCGCTTGCGGTCTGCCGCATGTGCGTCGTCGAAGTCCAGGGAGTGGACCGCCTGCTGCCTGCCTGCGCCACGGCCGCGAAGGAAGGGGCGGTAGTCGAGACGGAGAGCCATGTCATTCGAGCCTTCCGGCAGGCCGACGCCGAATGGCTGCTCGCAAGGCATCCGAACAACTGCATGCGCTGCGAGGTGAACGGATCGTGCCGGCTGCAGTCCCTGGTTTTCGAGCACCAATGGGCCGACCGCTGGTCCCACCTGCCGATCGCTTCGCCAACCACTGGAGAGCACGTCAAGATGGACCACACCTCTGCGAGCATCTGGCGCGAGCTGTCGAAATGCATCGAGTGCGGCCTGTGCGCGCAGGCATGCGGCGATGCGAGGCAGCAGCAACATGTAATTGGATTCGCCGGGCGCGCCAGCGAGCGCTTACCCGTGACGGTTTTCGACCAGCCTCTGGCGGCTACGCGCTGCATCTCATGTGGACAGTGCACCCTGGTATGCCCGGTGGGTGCCCTGGTCGAAGCGCCCGCTTGGCACGAGGTGCTCAAGGTGCTGGACTCCCGAAAGCGGCTGTCCGCCGTCATGGTCGCGCCCGCGACGCGGGTCGCCATCAGCGAGGAGTTCGGCCTCAAGCCCGGCACCGTCAGCACGGGAAGGCTGATCAACGCGCTGCGGCACCTGGGCTTCAATCATGTGTTCGACGCCAATTTTGGAGCCGACATGACGATCATGGAGGAAAGCGCGGAACTGCTGGGACGCATCGCGGACCGCCGCAGGCTGCCGCTGTTCACCTCCTGCTGCCCAGCCTGGGTGAACTGGATCGAGATCAACCGGCCGGACCTGCTGGCGCATCTCAGCGAGACCCGCTCGCCGCAACAAGTCCTTGGCGCATTGACGAAGCGCGGTCCCTTTGCGCGCAAGCTTGCAGGAAACTTCGCCGACGCCAGGGCCGAACCATTCGTCGTCAGCGTGATGCCCTGCACGGCCAAAAAGGACGAGGCGCTACGGCCCGGCCTGTGCGACGACGTCGACCATGTCCTGACGACTCGCGAACTGGCAAGGATGATCCGATCGCGCGGCATCGCATTTGGCGCGCTCAACGATGACGGATGTTTCGACGATCCCTTGGGCGAAAGTACCGGCGCGGGGCAGATCTTCGGCGCCTCTGGCGGAGTCATGGAAGCGCTTGTGCGCACAGCCTCCTTCGTTGTCCGCGGAGACAGTGCACTCCCACTGGAGTGGCATCGGCTCCGGGGTGTCGATGAGGGCATCAAGACGGCAGACATTCCTGGGATCGGACGAGTCGCCGTCTGCAATGGCATCGCCGTCGCCCAGCGCCTGCTGCAGTCCGACGACTGGCGCGCCGAATACGTCGCCATCGAGGTGATGGCTTGTACGGGCGGTTGCCTGGGCGGCGGTGGCGAGCCCAAGTCGCTGGACCCGTGCATCCTGCAGACGCGCGCCCAAGCGATCTACGGCATCGACAGCCGCGCCCCCCGGCGTCGCTCGCACGAGAACCTGTCCGTGCAGGCTCTCTATTCCGAAGAGCTCGGGGAGGCCAACTCGTCCACGGCCAAGGCAATGTTGCACACGAGCTATGCCGCGCGCGGCTCCAAGCGTTCGCTGCTGATGCGCTTCCTCGACGCCGTCGACCGGCGGGATGAAGCAGCCGCCGCGAGGCTGTTCCATCCTGATGGCGTGTGGATCACGAGCTCGTCGCTCGGCAATGCCCATGGCGCTGCGGATGTGCAGCGGTTGATCAAACACCTTCCGCCCCGCAGGCTGGGGCCGGAATACCTGCGCCACCGCATGGAGGTCGCGGCATCAGCCGACGATCTCACCGTCGTGACGCCCGAGGGGGCACGATGCCGTTTCGAGCTCGAACTGGGGACGGCTTGCGTCGACGGTACGCCCACGGCATTGATCGGGCGACTGGTCCGGCACGTCCTGTAAAGCCGGCCATCCGCGACGCCGGTCCCGTGCGGGTCCGCCTGGAGACCCTGAGCCTGGCGCCAGATTTGGCGCAGTGCGTCTGCAAGCATTCCCGGCACGTCGGCACTCCAGCGACAACAAGTGCGACCACCGCCTCACAGCTTGGCTGCGGGCGTACGAGTTGGCGTTGAGCCAAGCCGGGACCGATCCGACGATGAATATGCCGCATTGAGCTTCGTCAGCAGCACTCGCCGGTCTCACGCATGAGGTGGCTGCGCCCGGCCGCAGAAGACGCACGCTGCCTTGACGTTTGACGGATTGACGTGAGATCCGGCAGGAACCTGACGTGAAGATGCATACACCCGGCCACGGAAGAGGTGCTTAGCCATGCGATCGAGCAGATCTTGACCCCAAGCGTCGTCGAGGAGAACACTACAGCATCATGAGCCGTGAGGATCCCGGTCGCCTTTCTCCCGCAACGGCCACGCCAAGCACGTGGCCGAATCCCATGCACAAGCGATTGCGCCAGATCATGCGCATCGAAGACGCCAGACTCCCGCGACGTTCCGTTTGGCTACCCATAACCTGCCCTCCCTGACCCACCGGTGGAATGTCGCTATCCGGTCCGCTGCCGACACGGTGTACGCAATGATCCCGCTGCGGCCGTGGATCCGCGAATGAAGCAGGCCAGGTGGCCTGACGGCAGCAAGTCTTGCAATGTGGGCGGCGACAACGCCATCGGATCGGGTCTGTGAGGGCGGCTGTTTCCAGCCATGACCATCAACGTAGGCGCCGAACTGCTCCGCATCAGGAACTATCCGATTCTGCCGCGCGGACTCTAGGGCCCACGCACAGCTTCGAGGACACCCTCGGCGACCTCCGTCGCCATTCTTGATGCAGATCAAATCGCTGCACGCCCAGGTCGAGAGAATGATTCAGGAGCACCCGACGGGAGTTCGCGATGGACCATCCGACCGAGTTGACCGATATCCCCGGCGGCAGGCGCCGCATGATCCGGCCGCGGGGCGCCTGGATCATGGCTCTAACGCTCGCCTTGCTTGCGCTGGCCGCCGGGCCGGCGCGGGCGGTCCCGCTGTTCAACCGCCAGACCGGCCAGAACTGCGTGGCCTGTCATGCGGGCGGCCAGTTCCCCGAGTTGACACCCTATGGCCGCCTGTTCAAGCTGACTGGCTACACGCTGGGCCAGCGCACGGCGGTGCCGCTGTCGGCGATGGCGGTGGTATCCGCGGCGACTGTGGCCAACACCAGCAAGAGCCTGAGCCCGGGATCGGACTTCCAGAAGGACAGGGACTTGATCCTCGCCACGGCCAGCCTGTTCGTCGGCGGCAAGATCACCGACAACGTCGGCGCCTTCGTGCAGATCACCTACGACCCCTACGCGGTGAGCAACGCCGACGGCTCCTTCTCGGGCCACACGAATGCCGACAACATGGACATCCGCTGGGCCGACCGCTTCATCAGCGGGGAGCGCGACCTCATCGTCGGCCTAAGCCTCAACAACAACCCCTCGGTGTCAGACCCGTGGAATACGGCGCCGGCCTGGATGCAGTACGTACCGGTGCCAAGCCCCACCAGCTACCAGTTCATCGACGGCACGACGCCCTATCCAGGCTATGCCTCAGGCGGCAACATCGCCGGGCTGACCGCCTACGGCTTCCTGAACCGCACGTGGTACGGTGAGGTGGGAGCCTACGGCACGGCGCGGGGGCCGCTGTCCTTCGTGACGCGAGGCGTAGCGCCGCGCACCACGCTGCGCGGGCTCAACCCCTACTGGCGCCTGGCCTGGAACCATGAATGGGGGGCACACAGCCTGATGCTGGGAACGGGCGGCATGCTGGCGCGCATCTACCAAGACCCAGGCGACCCCACGACGATAGACCGCTATCGTGACTGGAACCTGGATGCGCAATACCAGTACCTGCTGGACCCACACGCACTGACGGCCCAACTCGTGTATGCCGGCAGGCGGCACAGCTATCCGGCCGCGCAGAGCGGTCAGCCGGTCGGATTCGTAGACCCGGCCGGCAATGCGCTGGCCAACACCAACGCCGCGGACAGCACCCGCTTGCTGCGCGCCAAGCTCAGCTACGTCTACCAGGCGCGTTACGGTGGCAGCTTCAGCCTGTTCAGCCTGACGGGCACGACCAACACGGCCAACCAGAGTTCGGGCTTTGATCCCGCGACGCTGACCATCACTGCCACCGACCCCAACGCGACGCAGCTCTCCTTGCCTGTGAACGGCAACCTGTCCGGCAACCCCGGCACTCGCGGCTGGACGCTGGAGGCCTTCTGGATGCCAGTGCAGTACATCCGCATCGGCGCCCAGTACACGGGCTACTCCCGCTACAACGGCGCCGCCAGCAACTACGACGGCTTCGGCCGCAATGCCAAGGACAACAACTCGCTGTTCCTCTACATGTGGGTGGCGTACTGAAGCCGCGGGAGAAGACCATGACATGCACCAGACTCACGATTTCGCGGGCGTCCTGGGCCGTGCTTGCGCTGGTGGCCGGCTGCGCCAACCCCGAACGCTCGCGCGATGTCGCCAATCCGGCCGTGTCCGGCGCCGTGCTCGCTCAGCAGGTGTGCTCGATGTGCCACGGCCTCGGCGGCACGGCGGTGTCGCCGAATTTCCCGAACCTGGCCGCGCAGACGGATGTCTATCTGGTCAGCCAGCTCAAGAATTTCCGCGCGCGCCAACGCCGAGACCCGGCCGGCTTCGAGTACATGTGGGGCCTGAGCCATGCGCTGACGGATGCGCAGATCGACGGTTTGGCGGCCTATTTCTCTCGGTCCACGCCGCAGCGCCAGCGTGTGGAAGGCAAGGCCGAGCGCATCGCCGCCGGCCAGCACATCTTCGAGCAGGGCCTTCCGGCCAAAAACATCCCGGCCTGCGCCGGCTGTCATGGCGACAAGGGCCAGGGCAACGGCATGTTCCCGCGCCTGGCCGGCCAGCACGGCGACTACCTGGTCAAGCAACTGACCGTGTTCCAGCGAACCGACGAGCGCTCGGATGCGCAGACCATCCCGACTGGAGCGGTGATGAAGACCGTGGCGCATCAACTCGGTCGCGAGGACATTGCCAACGTCGCCGCCTACGCCCAAGCCATGCCGAACCGCTGAGCTCCGGCGTCACGCTTGCACACCCTGGAGTCACGCGGCAACCTGCCAGTTCCTGATGTCGAGCAGCTCGGCGCATGCGTTGACGCGGGATGTCTCGAAGCCCCCGCCCCCAGGACCTCAATCAGGTGATGCCGCTGCCAGCAGTGCCGCATGTCCAGTTCGCGCAGGATCGGGCGGAGATTGCGCGACGACTTGGTGTTTAGGGTGCCGCTGCAGGCAACCTTGCGTTTGATCAACCAGCGCGATCCCCGATGCCCTTAGCGTTGCCACGGAGGACACGAAGTTCCATGCATACGCCATCAAGAAGCACCCGAACGACAATCCCCGCCACGCCTTGCAGCTCGGCGGCGCGAGAAGCGCTTGACCTGGACAGGGCTCGGGCCGTGCTGGTCGCGCGTCGGGATGACCTGCGCCAGCGGCTCGAGCGCCCCTTGACTGACGCCAACTTCGAGCGCGAGGTGACCGATCAGAAGGACGAGGCCGAGCATAACGAGGCGACGCAGATCGAGGAGACGCAGCGGGCCCTCGAACTCGCGGAGCTCGTGGAGGTGGAGGCCGCACTGGAGCGCTTGGCCGGCGGCTCGTATGGCAACTGCGTTGACTGCGGCGAGGCGATCCCGCTGGCCCGGCTCGGCGCCAATCCCGCGGCGACCCGTTGCGCGGCCTGCCAGTCGGCGCAAGAGGTCCGCCAGCGGCTCGGTATCTGAGCAGGCCGCGCCGGCGCTCGTTCGCCACGGTCCCTGTCAGGGCGGCACTTATTGATTCCGCGCAAAGCGCGCCGCCGTTCGCCTGCCTAACCTGCACCTGCCCGGGCGTCCTTTCCCCCGGAGAGCTGGAGATGGTCATGGCGATGAACGTCGGCGCAATCGACCGGGTGCTGCGGGTTCTCATCGGTATCGCATTGGTAGGCGCCGCAGCGCTGGGATTCATCAGCCCCATCGGGTATGTCGGGCTCATACCTCTGGCGACGGGCGTTGCCGGGTATTGCCCCATCTACCGCATCTTCGGACGGCGCTCGTGAGTGCCTTGAACGGACTGCGGTTGCAGTTCCTCGGCGCGACCGGCACGGTGACGGGATCCCGCTACCTCGTCGAGTTCCGTGGGCGTCGCCTGCTCGTCGACTGCGGGCTGTTCCAGGGCCTGAAGCAGCTGCGCCTGCGCAACTGGGCGCCGCCGCCGGTGCCCGCAGTGTCCATCGATGCCGTGCTCCTCACGCATGCCCACATCGATCACAGCGGCTACCTGCCCCGGCTGACTGCCGAGGGTTTCCGCGGACCGATCTACGCCTCGCCCGGCACGGCGGAGCTGCTGGCCATCCTGCTGCCGGACTCCGGCCGCCTGCAGGAGGAGGATGCACGCTACGCGAACCGCCACGGCTTCAGCAAGCATTCGCCGGCACTGCCCCTCTACACAGAGGCCCAGGCACTGCAAAGCCTGGCGCAGGTCAGGCCCCGGGAGTTCGGCAAGGCCTTCGAGCCCGTGCCGGGTCTGCTGGTCAGCTTCAGCCACGCCGGACACATCGTCGGCGCAGCGTCGGTGCATCTCGCGACGGACGCCGGATCCATCACCTTCTCGGGCGACCTCGGCCGCACGGACGATCCCGTCATGCTGCCGCCAGCCGCTGCGCCGGACGGCGACGTGATCGTCATCGAGTCCACTTACGGTGACCGCCTGCACCCCGCTGCGCCCAGCGCCGACCAGCTCTGCGACGTCGTCTCGCGCACGGCAGCACGCGGTGGCACCACACTGATCCCGGCATTTGCCGTGGGACGTGCGCAGGCCATCCTGCACGCCCTCCTGCGACTCAAGGCGGAGGGAAGGATCCCTGACCTGCCTCTCTACCTCAACAGCCCCATGGCCTCCCAGGCCACACGGCTGGTGCATTCGCACATCGACGAGCACCGGCTGACGGACGCGGACCGGTGGGATCTCGCGGAGAAGGTGCGCTACGTGCGCACGGAGACCGAGTCTCGCGCGCTGAACCGTCCAGGCTATCCCAGCGTCATCGTCGCCGCCAGTGGCATGGCCACCGGGGGCCGCGTCCTGCACCACCTGGAAGCGCTGGCGCCCGATGCGCGCAACACCATCCTCTTCGTAGGCCACCAGGCCACGGGCACGCGCGGCGCGACCCTGCTCGGAGGTGCCGACCGCGTCCGCATCCACGGCCAGTGGGTGCAGGTGAGGGCCGCGGTCGCCGCCATCGAGGGCATGTCGTCCCATGCCGACCGCGCCCAGTTGCTCGGCTGGCTGGCCACGCTCCACCGTGCGCCACGCCATGTTTACGTCACGCACGGCGAACCGCAGGCTGCCGATTCGTTGCGGCAGGCGATCGAGGAGCGCTTCGGCTGGCCAGCGTCCGTACCCGAGTACCTCGACACCGTCATTCCCGAGGAGTTGCCGTGTCGACCTTGAAGCCGCAGGCGTCCGTGCCTGCCGATAGCCGCTCAGTTTCGAAGAGGTGCCCATTCCCGACACCCTTCCGGGCCGGCTATCCGCCAAGACGCGCGAGTCCCTGGCCCAGTCGCCCGGCGTGCTGCGCGAGCGCGGGGCCGCCGCCGGGCGATTTCGTGTCGACCGTCTTCGGCATGGCACCGAACGCCAGAGCCCTGTGCCGCTCCATCGTCGGCACGCCGGGACCTGGGCAAGCCTCTACCTGTGAGCCGCATCAAGGGACGCACCGAGCCGACCTTCGCCCGACCCGCCCGCCAACACGCCAGGAGTGCAAGCCATGACCTATCGCAGCATGCTCGTCGCCCTCGATGCGACCCCTGCCAACGCGCCGCGTATCGACACCGCCATCGCGCTGGCGAGGGCCTTCGAATCCCACCTCATCGGCCTGGCGCCCGCGGTGGCCGTCGACCTGCAGGCCCTGCAGGTCGCAGCCGCCATGGACGACTACGCGGCGCGCGCGAGCGCGGCCATGATCGCGCGGGCCCGCGACCTCGCCCACCATTTCCACGACCGCTGCAATGCCGCTGGGCTCCGGTCGTTCGAGGCGCTGGCCGACAAGCGGCCCGCGCCGGAGTCCGTGCCAGCGCACGCCCAATGCGCCGACCTGCTCGTGATGAGCCAGCCCGACCCGTCGCTGCCGAACTATCGCCAACACCTCGCCGACCTGGAGCAGGTGCTGATGTCCTGTGCCCGGCCGGCCCTGCTCGTTCCGTACAACCAGCGCGAGCCGCTGCGCATGCGCCGCGCGATGGTGACCTGGGACGGCAGCCGCGAGTCGGTCCGGGCGATGACCGATGCGCTGCCGCTGCTGCGCCGCGCAGAGAGCGTGGCCCTGATTCACTGGCGTGCTCCGGCCAACGACAACCGAACACTGGAACGACTGGACTGTCTGCGGCAATGGCTGGCGTTTCAGGGCGTCGAGGCCGAGCCGCACGACGAGGCGACAACGCTGGCCGTCGGTGACGCGTTGCTGAACTCGGCATCGGACCTGGGCTCGGACTTGATTGTCATGGGCGCCTACGGCCACGCGCGTTGGGCCGAGCGGCTGTTCGGCGGCGTGTCCCGGTCGCTGCTGCAGACGATGACGGTGCCGGTGCTGATGTCGCACTGAAGTCGCCTGTCGGATGCAGGGCCTTGACGGCCATCAACGGAAGTTCGGCCACGAAGCAGTGCGGTGACCTGCATGACGACACCCCCTCGCTGCGCCCTGCTCTTCGCCAGCGTCCTGACCGCGCTGACGTCTGCAACCGACGCGGCGGCACCCGCGGTCCGAGCGCCTGTCAAGCCCCGGCCATCCCGCCTCGCTACGGGCTTCCAGCGCGGCGCGCCCTGGCATGTCGGCATCTTCATGTCCGGCGAGGAAGAACCCCGCATCGGGTCGGGCTTCTTCCTGGACGACAAGGGTGCCATCGCGGCCGTTGCCCATCTGATGGGCGAGGTCCGGCAGATCCTGGTCGCGCTGCCAGACAAGCGGGTGGTCGCTGCCGACTTGGAGGGCGTGGACGAGAACACTGACATCGCGCTTTTGCGCATCGCCACGCCCTCGCGGGCCCGGCCAAGCATCGCCAAGCCCGGCAGCACCCGGGCCGGCGACCGGGTGATGGCCGTCGGCCAGCCTTTCGGACTCGAGCACTCCGTGGCGGTCGGCGTCGTCAGTGGCAAGGACAGGCACTTCAGCGACGAGGCAGAGCTGATGTTCATCCAGAGCGCCGTCGCCCTGAATCCAGGCAACGCCGGCGGCCCCCTGCTCGATGCCGCGGGCGCGACCATCGGCATGAATGCGCGCGCCATCGTCGGCCCGGTCGGTACGCCAGGCGCGAGCCTGGCCATCCCGATCGACATCCTGCTGCAGGTGATCAGCGAGCTGCGCCGCGACAACCACACGCCGCCCCGCCCGCGCCTGGGCATGCAGTTCGACGACATCACGCCGCTGATGGCCCGGTCCAGTGGCCGGCAGGACATCAGTGGCGCCGTCACCCTGCCTGTACCCCACGGCAGCCTGGGCGAGCAACTGCCGCTGCACGCCGGCGACATCGTGGGCTGGCCCATGCTGCGGCGCGGGATGGCTCAGGGAAGGCTGTTGCTGACGGCCGTGCTGGGCATCTACGCCGCGGCGCTGCAGGCTGGCCGCGAAGCCGACGTGGCACGCGCGCTGGCGATGATCGGCCTCACGACTGGCAACCTGTTCCTCGTTGCCGCCAACATGACCGCCGGCGACGGGCTGCGGGCGCAGTCGGCTCCAGGCGCGCGCCCTTTCTGGGGTGTCAGTTGGGCCGCGACCGCGGCGCCGGCCGCCGCAGTCCTCGTGCCGGCCGCCAGGGGCCTGCTGCACTTCGGCGCCCCAGCGAGCGATGAGGTCGCCTGCACCTTGGGAGTTGTCGCCCCGTCGGTCGTCCTGGGCGCCGCGGCAGGCCGGCGGATGAGCGGCGCACGGCATTCGGCGGCCGGTGGCGTCGAGCCATGGGGGAAAGGCACATGACGCAGCTCCGGAGATCACCGCGCGTCGACTTCGGCCGCCGCGTGCTGGCGCTGGGCCTGGCCTGCGCGCCGGCCGTCGGATTCGGCGCGGCGGCTGCACCCAGGGTGCCCATCCTCGTCTATCACCGCTTCGCCGCGCAGGCGCAGGACAGCATGACTGTGCGCATCGAGAACTTCCGGTCGCACCTGGACCTGCTGCAGCGGCTGCAATGCCAGGTGGTTCCCTTGTCCGAATGGGTGGCCTGGCGGCTTGCCTGGGCACTCGGCGAGCGCGCCGCGCTGCCGTCTCGCACCGTCGTGCTGACCGCCGACGACGGGCATCGAACCCAATTCGAGGTGATGGCGCCGATGCTGCGGGACCGCGGCTGGCCGGCCACGCTGTTCGTCTACCCGTCCGCGATCTCCAACGCCGGCTACGCCATGACCTGGGCACAGCTGCGCGAACTGGCCGTCGACCCGCTCTTCGCCGTGCAGTCCCATACCTTCTGGCATCCCAACCTGGTGCGCGACCGCGCGCACATGCCGGCGGCCGCCTTTCAGCGCTTCGCCGCGGACCAGCTCGTACGCTCCCGCGAGACGCTTCTCGAACGGCTGGGCCGCCCGGTCACGCTGCTGGCCTGGCCCTTCGGCCTCAGCGACGAAGGCCTGGCCCAGCAGGCCCGGGAGGCCGGCTACGTGGCCGCCTTCTCGCTGGGCAACCGTTCCGCCATGGCCGATGGCCCCTTGTTCGACGTGCCACGCCACCTGATTGTCGACAGCGTCGATGCGAGGCAACTCGGCGCCCGGCTCGAAGCGGCGTTCAACGGCAAGGCGGTGTCGTGATGACTGCGGCCAGGATCGGAGCGTCGCTGGTGCTCGGCCTTGCAGCGCAGATGGCGCAAGGCCTGGACGTCGTCGTTCGGGACGCTCTGTCGGGGCATCCCGTCGCCAACGCCACCGTGGTCGTCTGGCCCGATGAATTCCGCAGCGACGACCAGGGCCGGCTCGCCATCCCCGCAGCGGCCGACGGAACCCGCATCGACGCACGGGCGCCCGGCTATGCCCGGTTCCGCGGCGCGGCCGGCCCAGCGCCACTGGTCATCACACTGCAGCCGCTGCGCCCCAAGGCCCTGTACCTCTCTGCCTACGGCATCGGCAGCGCCAAACTGCGCGGCGACGCGCTCAGGCTCGTCGCCGAGACCGAGCTCAACGCGCTCGTGATCGACGTGAAGGGGGACCGCGGCATCGTGCCCTACCCCAGCGCCGCGCTGGCCGCGGCGGGCGTGGCCCAATCCGTCGTTACCGTGCGCGACATGCCGGCCCTGATGGAGAGCCTGCGGGCCCAGGGCCTGTACCTGATCGCCCGCATCGTCACGTTCAAGGACGATCCCTATGCCGAGGCTCATCCCGCCTGGGCCGTCCACGACGCCCGCGGCAACGTCTGGAAGGATCGCGAGGGCCTGGCCTGGATCGACCCCTTCCGGCGCGAGGCATGGGAGCACAACCTGGCCCTGGCCGACGAGGCCGCGGCGCTGGGGTTCGACGAGATTCAGTTCGACTACCTGCGCTTTCCCGACGCCACGGGGCTCGCCTTTGCCGAACCGGACACCGAGGACCGGCGCATCGTCGCGATCGGTGCGTTCCTCGACGCGGCGCGGCACAGGCTCGCCCGTCATAACGTCTTCATCGCCGCCGACGTCTTCGGCTACGTGACCTGGAACCGCGACGACACGCACATCGGCCAGCGTCTCGAATCCATCATCGCCCACGTAGACTATCTGTCGCCCATGCTTTACCCGTCGGGCTTCACGTTCGGCATCCCAGGCTACCGCGACCCGGTGGCGGCCCCCTACGAGATCGTCTATCGCAGCCTGCAGCGTGCACTGGAGCGAACCGGTCTGCCCGCGACCCGGCTGCGGCCCTGGCTGCAGGCGTTCCGCGACTATGCCTTCGATCGCCGCATGTTCGGCGAGCGCGAGATCCGGCTGCAGATCGAGGCCGCTGAGTCGCTCGGCACGGACGGCTGGATGCTCTGGAACGCTGGCAACCGCTACCAGGAGGGTGGCCTGGACCGGGAGCAGCCTGCAAGGCCCTGACCGGCCGCCGAGCAGGGAGCGAGGATCAATCCCGGGTGACGAACGCAATGAAGAGACGGAAGGCGAGCCACAGCAGGGCCCCGCAACCCACAGCCAACAGCGACCACAGCAACGGCCTCACGGCGCCCGCACCTTCAATCCGACCGCTCAGCCCGACGACTCCGGCGACAGCACGAACGGACGGATCTCGCCCGGCATATCCACGGACGCCTCGAGTGCTGCGGCGAGCGCCAACAGCCGCGGCGCATAACTTCCGTCATCGACCTCACGCGCCGTGAAGGTCGTGCTCATGACAGGCGCCCGTTCCAGGATGTCGCCGACCTCCGCCGCGGCGTTCTGGCCACCCTTGCCGCCCATCACCGCGACGACGGCCACCCGACGAATGCTGTCCCGGAAGCTTGCGACGAAGCTGCGCATCGGGCTCGCCAGACGGTACACCCAGATGGGCGCCACCAGCACCACCAGGTCGAACTGGACCGGGTCTGGGCCGTTGTAGACGATGGGAGGCTTGAGCCGCAGCAGCGACTCGACGGCGCAGCGCAGCGTGACCCATGCCTTGCGCGGATGCCGCTCCTGGATTTGCACGCTGGTCCAGTTGCGCGAACGGCACAGCAACTCCGTCAGGCGGGCGCCAGTACCAGTCATCGAATACGTGACGACGAGGATCTTGCTCATGCAATCCAGCCTAGGTGCTGGGGCCGATGGCGGATTGACCTAGCGCAAGCCCTGCTTCGATGCCGGACCGAAGCGACGGACAAGCCCCGGTGTCTTGATCCAGCGCAAACGGCCCGGACGCGGCCTGCCTAGAGTGGCTTCAGATTGAGCAGGTCTCATATGTCCGACCGCGTCAACCCACATCCTTACCCGCACCAGCCCGTTGCGCCCAAGGTCGATCTCGCCTCACCACTATGGCCTTGGGCCGCGGCATCGACGCTCTACAGCCAGGCCGCGTGGTGGAGAGCCGCCGAGAACTGCCTCTCGAACCTGGCGCCGCCCACTTTGACCCGCGGGCCGCAGCCGCCCGCTACGCCAGCGTTCCACAGGGCTGTGCGCACTTCGGCAACGGGCCGCTGCAAATGGCCTGGGAGGTCTGGGCTCGCATGGGGCCGGATGCGCTGCGGCATGACGTAGAAGAGATCTGAAGGGCGCTAGCGGGAACAGCCACGCAAGGAGAAACGACATGGCGATCCGAACCATCCTCGTCAACCTCGACAATGGGAAGCACACGCGCGCCCGGGTCGCCGCAGCCGCTGCGCTGGCCATTCAGCACGATGCCCACCTCGTCGGCCTCGCATCCACCGGATGGGTGATCGCAGCGGCCGATGTCGATGGCTCGCTCGGGCTGGGGGCCTACCAAGCGGCCGCCATGCGGGAGCTGAGGGAACTTGCGCAGGGCTGCGCCGAGGATTTCCACCAGCAGGTCGAGCGGTTGGGCGTGCTGTCGCACGAGGAGCACATCGAGCTGGGCTACCCAGCCGACACGATGCCACGGGCGGCGCGCTACTGCGACCTGACCGTCATGACCCAGACGGACCCCGACGATGACTACGTGCTGCGCACACCCCACCTCGCCCAGGACGTGCTGTTGCAGTCCGGCCGGCCGCTGCTGGCCCTGCCCTACGCGGGCGAATGGACGGTCGCGCCCGCCACCCGAGTTCTGGTGGGCTGGAACGCCAGCCGGGAGGCGGCTCGGGCGATGCAGGACGCCATGCCCTTCCTGTGCAAGGCTGCAAGCGTCGAGGTCGTCGTCTTCGAGACGCCCGAGGACGTGGATCTGGAGCACGGCGACGTGCCAGGCGCCGACATCGGGCTGTGGCTGGCCCGCCATGGCGTCAAGGTGGACGTCAGGTATGTCGCCACCGACGTCGCCGCGGGTGAGGCCCTGCTGTCGCACGCCGCAAACATGGGCGCCGACCTCATCGTCGCCGGTGGCTATGGCCATTCGCGGTTCCGCGAGGTCGTGCTGGGCGGTGTGACACGCACACTGCTGCACAGCTCGCCCGTCCCGGTTCTGTTGTCGCACTGACCGTCGACCATGCCGCTCAGGCTGCAGCGCCCGCCGACCTGGCTGCTGGTCGGCATCATGATGTTGCTGTGGCTGGCCTGGGTCTCCCGCGCTGCCTGGCAGACCAGTCAGGGCATCGAGGTACTGTCCTACAGCGCCTTCGAGGACAAACTGCGCGATGGCGAGGTGTCGCAGGTCACCATCAGCGACGGGCGCGTTGTCGGCGAGCTGAAGATCCCGGATGCCCAGGGTCACCGTCAGATTGCGGCGGAACTGGTCGATCCGGGCCTGGCCGAACGCCTGTCGAAGTTCGGCGTGAACTACCAGCAGGTGCACGAGTCGACGCTGTTGCGCGACCTGCTATCGTGGATCGCACCCTTTCTCGTGCTGATGGTGTTCTGGAGCGTGATGGCACGACGCGCCGGCGGCCTGAGCGGCGGTGCCGGGCTGATGGGCGTCGGCCAGAGCAAGGCGCGGCTGTACAACGTGGAGCGCAACACCGGCGTACGCTTCGAAGACGTGGCCGGCGTGGACGAGGCCAAGGCGGAACTGCGGGAGCTGGTGGAATTCCTGAAGGACCCTGAGCGGCATGGCCGTCTTGGCGCTCGCGTGCCCAAGGGCGTACTGCTGGTCGGCCCCACCGGCACCGGCAAGACCCTGCTGGCGCGCGCCGTGGCCGGCGAGGCAGGCGTGGCCTTCCTCACCATCAGTGGCTCGGAGTTCATCGAGCTCTTCGTCGGCGTTGGCGCGGCGCGCGTACGCGACCTGTTCGAGCAGGCGCGAGCGAACGCACCGGCCATCATCTTCATCGACGAGCTCGACGCTCTCGGCAAGGTGCGCAGCGTCATGCCGATCGCCGGCGGCCACGAGGAGCGCGAGCAGACGCTGAACCAACTGCTCGTCGAACTGGATGGCTTCGACCCCAGCGTCGGCGTCGTACTGCTGGCCGCGACGAATCGTCCCGAGATCCTGGACCCCGCCCTGCTGCGCTCCGGACGCTTCGACCGCCAGGTCCTGGTGGACCGGCCGGACCGGACCGGCCGCCTGGCCATCTTGAAGGTCCACGCGCGCAAGATCCGCATGGCGGCGGGCACCGACCTGGAGCAGGTTGCCGCGATCACGGTCGGGCTGGCCGGCGCCGACCTGGCCAACGTGGTCAACGAAGCCGCGCTCACAGCCACGCGCCGCGGCGCCGACGCCGTGGAACTCGCCGACTTCACGGTCGCCATCGAGCGCCTCGTGGCCGGCATCGAGAAGAAGAGTCGATTGGTCACCGTGCGGGAACGGGAATGGGTCGCCACGCACGAGCTGGGCCACGCCTTCGTCGCGCTGATGCTGCCCTCCACCGACCCCGTGCACAAAGTGTCCATCGTGCCGCGCGGCATGGCGGCGCTGGGCTACACCCTGCAGCGCCCGAGCGATGACCGGCACCTGATGCGCAAGTCCGAGCTCACCGACAAGCTGGCCGTGCTACTGGGCGGCCGCGCCGCCGAGATCATGGCCTTTGGCGAACCGTCCACAGGCGCCGCCGACGACCTGGCCAAGGCCACCGACCTGGCGCGGGACATGGTGCTGCGCTTTGGCATGGACGACCGGCTTGGGCCAATGTCGCTGGCGGGAGCGCATGCTGTCTTCCTACCGACGCCCGAGAGTCCGTCCCCGGGCCAGCCGCCAGCGGGCGCTCGCACGACCCAGCGCGTCGACGAGGCCGTCCATGCCCTGCTCGAGGAGGCACAGGCCCGCGCGACGGCCCTGCTGTCGCAGCGACGCGGCGCGCTCGAGCGCGGCGTGAAGGCGCTGATGGCACAGGAGACACTGGACGAGGCGCAGCTGAAAGCATTTCTTGCTGCCGAGCCGCCCCCGGCGCAACCGCCTGTGCCTGCGGCCGCATCCTGAACAGACAGCGGATGCCGCCGCGTCAGCGAACGATCATCACCGGCACGGTGGCCATCGACAGCACCCCCTGCGACTGGCTGCCGAGCAGGTGCGCCATCTTGCCGCCCAGGCCATGCGAGGACATGACGATGAGATCGCAGTTCTCGCGCTGCGCGGTCGCGACAATCTCGTGGCGGGGTGACTTTCCGCTGATGACCACGCGCCGCTCGACACGCGTGTCACCCTGCACGGCACGGACGACAGCCTCGTCCAGCAGGCGCCGCCCCTCGGCCAGGATCTCCTCGCGCAGTTCCGTCGCATCCGGCCGGGAGCTCACCACGGCCTGCAGGTAGTCGGACAACCCGTAGTCATGCATCACGAGCAACGCCGTCACGCGCGCCCCACCGCCCAGCCGCAGAGCCAGCTGGATCGCCTTGTCGGCCAGCAGCGAGCCGTCGGTGGCCACCAGCACATGCTTGAAAACGTTCTCCATGTCTCGCACCTCACGCGTCAGCGGATCAGCAGCACCGGGACCTTGGTGCGCGCAAGCAACCGGTAGGACACCGATCCCAGTAGCGCGCTGGCGAGCGCGCCAGCGCCCTGCGAGCCCATCACCAGCAGGTCCGGCTCTTCCGCGTCGACGATCGCCGCCAGCCTGTCACCCGGATGACCCACGGCGTGCCGCTCGCGCAGCCGCCAGCCCTGCATCTGCGCGAACGCCCGCACCGGGCGGAACACCTTCTCGCGCTCGTCTGCGTAGTACGACTGCAGCAGCCCGCGCGGCAGGACCTGGACCGCATGGGGCGGGATCTCTTCCGTCACGTTCAATGCGACGAATTCGTTGTCCTTGCCGACCAGTTCGTCGTGAGCAGCGATGTAGCTCAACATGCGCTTGGTGTAGGCACTGCCATCGACCGCGAGAACGATCTTCATCGAGCGCTCCTTTCGCCCGCCTGGGACGATGAGCCGATGCTGCGCGCACTGGCGTCGAGACAGCTTGCGATGGATCAATCCCTGCCCCCGAGACCTCGCCAGAATCCCCTGTGCCGGCCCACTTCCGCGCTCTGCGGCGTCGCCGATGTCCAAGATGCATGCCATGGTCCTGCAGCGTCCGGGAGCTTCCCTGCAACTGCAGGAACAGTTCCTGCCGGCCCCCGCCGCGGGTGAGGTGCTGCTGCGCGTCCTCGCCTGCGCGGTCTGCCGCACGGACCTCCACGTGATGGACGGCGAGCTCCCGCAGGCCCGCTACCCCATCGTGCCAGGGCACGAGATCGTGGGTGTTGTCGAGGCGCTGGGGGCGCAGGTAGCAGGACTGCGCCTGGGTCAGACCGTCGGCCTCACCTGGCTGGGCAGGAGCTGCGGCAGCTGCAGCTTCTGTCTCGGCAAGCAGGAGAACCTCTGCGACGAGCCCGAATTCACAGGCTGCACGCGTGACGGCGGATTCGCCACCCACACGCTGGCCGACGCGGCGTTCTGCCTGCCGCTGAGCGACTTCCAGGCGGAGGATCCCGAGCACACTGCTCCGCTGCTGTGCGCGGGCCTGATCGGCTGGCGGGCACTCCGGGCTGTAGGCAAGGAAACCCGCGTGTTGGGCCTGTACGGCTTCGGGGCCGCGGCCCACCTGCTCGCCCAGGTCGCGACGGCCCAGGGACGCTCCGTTTATGCGTTCACCCGCCCCGGCGATGCGGATGGCCAGGCCTTCGCCCTATCTCTCGGTGTGGCCTGGGCCGGCGGCTGCGACGAGATGCCGCCCCAGCGCCTGGACGGTGCCATCCTGTTCGCGCCGGCGGGCGAGCTGGTGCCGCAGGCGCTCGGTGCGGTACGCAAGGGTGGCGTGGTGGTCTGCGGCGGTATCCACATGAGCGACATCCCGTCGTTTCCGTACCGGCTGCTGTGGGAGGAAAGGCGCTTGTCGTCCGTAGCCAACCTTGCCCGGCGCGACGGCCGCGAGTTCCTGCGCACCGCCGACACACTTCGCCTGCGCGCCCGCACGACCCGCTATCCCCTGCGGGATGCCAACCTCGCGGTGGCCGACCTGCGCCAGGGCCGGGTCATGGGTGCCGCCGTGCTCATTCCCTGATGGATTGACGCCGCGCAAGGTCCGGACCGCCGGTGTTGCCGACGATGACAGCCATGACGCAACGTCACCTCGACAAACTGCTGATGCCCCGGTCCGTCGCCGTCTTTGGCGCGTCAGATAGGCCCGCCCGCGTCGGCACCACCGTTTGGAAAAACCTGGCGGCGGCCGGGTTCAACGGATCAATCGCGCCAGTCAATCCCCGGCTGCGGGCGCTGGACGGCGTGCGCTGCTATGCCGACGTGAGCAGCCTGCCCTTCGTGCCGGATCTGGCCGTGTTGTGCACGCCGCCGGACACCATAGCGCCGCTGATCGCCGAACTCGGCGAGCGCGGCACCCGTGCCGCCATCATCGTCACCGCCGGGCTCACGCCGCAGCAGAAGCAGGCGGCGTTGGATGCGGCCAGGCCTCACGTCCTGCGGCTGCTGGGCCCCAACTGCATCGGCCTGCTGCGACCGCAGCTCGGGCTGAACGCGAGCTTCACCCAGGCGAATGCCCTGCCCGGAGACCTCGCCCTGGTCTCCCAGTCCGGCGCCCTGCTGACGGCGCTGCTCGACTGGGCGAACACGGAGCGCATCGGTTTCTCTCACCTGATCTCCCTGGGTGAACACTTGGACGTCGACTTCGGCGACCTGTTGGACTACCTGGCCACGGACCGCCAGACCCGTGCGATCCTGCTCTACATCGAGTCCATCACTTCGACGCGCAAGTTCATGTCGGCTGCCCGCCTGGCGGCCCGCATCAAGCCGGTCATCGTCGTGAAGGCTGGCCGCAGCCTGGCCGGCATGAGGGCCGCCGCCTCGCACACCGGCGCGCTCGCCGGCGAGGACATCGTCTTCGACGCCGCCATCCGCCGCGCCGGCATGCTGAGGGTGGACACGCTGAAGGAACTCTTCATCGCGGCCCAGACGCTGGCCCGGTTCCGCGACAACCGCAGCGCCGAGCTGATGGTCATGACCAATGGCGGAGGCGCCGGCGTCATGGCGGCCGACGCCGCCTCCAGTCTCGGCGTGAAGCTGGCGCGGCCGGGAGAAGCGCTGATGCGCTCGCTCAACACGGTCCTTCCGGCGAACTGGTCGCACGCCAACCCCATCGACATCATCGGCGACGCACCGGCCCAACGCTACGTGGACACGCTGAAAGCGCTGTTCGAGGCGCCGGAGGCGGGCGCCCTGCTGTTCGTCCACGCGCCGACTGCCATCGTCTGCAGTCATGACATCGCCGAAGCTTGCGCGCCCCTGATCGCGAGCCGCCGAGGGCGTGTCATGAGCTGCTGGATGGGCGGCGAGACGCTCTCAGCGGCCCGGCGCCTGTTCGAAGAAGCCGGCATCGCCGACTACGAAACACCGGAGGAGGCCGTGCGGGCGTTCGCGCTGATGCAAACCTATCGGCGTAACCAGGCCACGTTGCGCGAGGCGCCCTCGGCCAGCGCGAACGCGGAACCGGACCTGCCTCGCGCCCGCCGCATCGTCGGCGCCGCCCTCGCTGCGGGCAATGAATGGCTCGACGAGGTGACCGCGAAGCAGTTGCTGGCCGCCTTCGGCATCCCCGTCGTCGAGACCCGCCGAACCGCACCCACTCCCGATGCAGCAGCGGACGCGGCCCGCCAGATCGGAGGGACGCTGGCGCTCAAGGCCATCTCGCCGGACATCCTGCACAAGTCCGACGCCGGGGGCGTGCGGCTGAACCTCGCCGGCGAGGACGCAGTGCGCGCCGCTGCCCGAGACATGCTCGCCCACCTCCATGCGTCGCGCCCAGAGGCTCGCATCGAAGGCTTCAGCGTCCAGGCCATGGCACAGCGCCCGAACGCGCAAGAACTCATCGTCGGCGCGCATGTCGACCCCATCTTCGGGCCCGTGGTGCTGTTCGGCCAAGGCGGCACGGCCGTAGAGGTGCTCGGCGACCGCGCCGTCGCCCTGCCGCCGTTGAACCGCGTCCTGGCGCAAGAGCTGATCGAGCGCACGCGGGTGGCGCGCCTGCTGGCTGGCTACCGGGGCCAACCACCCGCGCGGCTCGGTGCCGTGTGCGATGCGCTGATCGCGGTGGCGCGCATGCTGGCGGAATTGCCTGAACTCGCCGAGCTGGACATCAATCCGATGTGGGCCGACGACAATGGCGTGCTGGCGCTGGACGCGCGCGTACGTCTGTCTGCCACCCTCCCCTCGGGCATCGGCCGGTTTGCGATCAGGCCGTATCCCGTCGAACTCGAGCGTACGCTGCACTGGCAGGGAAACCTCGTCTTCATGCGCCCCATCCGGCCGGAGGACGAGGCGCAGCATCGCGAATTCCTGGAATCGGCCGACCCTGAGGACATTCGCATGCGCTTCTTCGAAGTGGCGCGCCCGCTCTCGCACGATGATCTCGCCCGGATGACGCAGATCGACTACGAGCGCGAGATGGCGTTCATCGTCATCGACCCGCACGCCGCCGGCGGGCCGCGCACGCTGGGCGTAGCCCGCCTTGTTCGCGACCCCGACAACGTGGAGGCCGAGTTCGCGGTGATGGTAAGGAGCGAGCGCAAGGGCCAGGGCCTCGGGCGACTGCTGATGCAGGCCCTTCTCGACTATGCGGCCGCCCGGGGCACGCAGCGCATGTTCGGCTATGTGCTGCGCGAAAACCGGGCCATGCTGACGCTGGCCAGGTCGCTAGGCTTCGAGAGCCACGCCGATTCCGACCAGCCGGCGGAGATGCTCGTCGTCAGCCGGGAGGTAAAGCGGCCGGCATAGGCGCCGGACTGCACGCGGAGCCGACTATCGCGCCATCGACGACTTCGATCGTCCGGTCACAACGCTGCGCCAGCGCAGGGTTGTGAGTCACGAACAGCACGGCGGTCTTCTGGGTACGGTTAACGCGCCGCAGCAGTTCGAAGACGACGTCGGCAGACCTGTTGTCCAGGTTGCCGGTGGGCTCGTCGGCCAGCAACACCGCGGGCCGCATGGCAAGCGCTCTCGCCACGGCCACGCGCTGCTGCTCGCCGCCGCTCAGGTTCAGGGCGAGGTTGTCGCAGCGATGGGACAGGCCGACGCTGTCCAGCAGCTCCCGAGCCCGCTCACCCATCGCCCTGCTCGGAAAACCCGCATCTCCCAGCATCGGCATCATGACGTTCTCGAGCGCCGTGAACGCACCGATGAGATGGTGATACTGGAAGACAAAGCCGATGCTGCGGCCACGCAGCCGCGTCAACGCAGCGTCGTCAAGGCGGGTCGTTTCCTGCCCTCCGATGGACAGTAGACCTGAGGTCGGCCGGTCGAGCAGGCCCACGATGTTCAGCAGCGTGCTTTTGCCGGAGCCCGATGGCCCCATCACCGCGCAGAACTCGCCGCTGCCGAGTTCCAGGTCGATGCCGTGCAGCACCTCGATTTCGGCTGGCTGCCCGACGTTGAAGGCCTTGCGCACCTGTTCCAGGCGCACGACGACCTCCACCTGCGTAGCGTCAGCCACGGATCGCCACCACCGGGTCGAGACGCGCGGCGCGCAACGCCGGCGCCACCGCTGCCAGAACCCCTGTAGCGCTGGCCAGCAGCAGCGCCGCGACGAAAAGCAGCGCATCCAGCGTAACCGGCACCAGCGGCAGGCCATCCGGCCCCCGTGCCAGCTGGCGCCACAGCAACAGCGCTGCGGCACCGATCGCCGAACCGACGGCGGAGCCAGACAGGCCCAGCAGGCCACCCTGGAGCAGGAACAAGCGCAGGATCCTGCCGCGCGTCACGCCCATAGCCCGCAAGATCCCGATCTCACGGGACTTCTGCACGACCGACACGAACAGCACGCTCGCGATGCCGAACGCGACCGACAGGCCGACAAAGAAGCGTATCGCCGTGTTGGCCGTGATCTGCGCCTGCACGGCACTGAAGAACTGCGCATTGGTCTTGATCCAGCTGTCCGCCTCCACGCCCGTTAGCGCCGTGATGCGCTGAGCCACGTCTTCGGCGCCATAGATGTCGGCCACCGTCACATCCAGGCTCGACACCCCGCCCTGCAGGCCGAGCAGACTCTGGGCCGTGTGCAGCGCCATATAGGTCGTGCGCTGATTGGCCCCTTTGCTGCCCAGATCGAAGATGCCGCTGACGGTGAACACCGCATCCGCGCCGGAAGCGGCGGTCACGCGCAGCTTGTCACCCACACCCAGGCCCAGGTCGCTCGCCAAGTCGGTGCCGATCAGGATGTCGTTGGCGCTCAACCGCGTCCCGCCCCGGACGATCTTGTCCGGCAGCGCGACGATGCGGAAGTACAGCGCCGGATCGATACCCACCACCGAGATGGCCCGGCTGGCCTCTCCCCGGATTACCAGCGCGGATCCCGTCGCCGAGGGCGACACGGTGAGCACCTCGGGCAGCGCGCGGATCTGCGCAGCGACAGCCGGCCACTGGTCGATTGATTTGAGCCGCTGCAGCGGTGCCTGCTGCATGGCATCCTCCACGACGCCCGGCAGGCCACCGCGCAGCGCCCTGACCTTCTCCTGCGGCGGCAGAAGCTGGATGTGGGCCTGGGCCGTCAGCACCCGCCGGATGAAGTTCGCCTGCAAGCCCGTCAGCAGCGCCGACATGAAGACGATGACCGCAACGCCGACGGCGACGCCGCCAATGATGAACACGGTCTGCCAACGGCCCTCGCGCAGAAAGCGCGCGGCAACGATCCACTCGAAAGGCTCCCAGCTCCTCATGGCGACGCGCCAGCCAACCGGATGCGCGCGCCGTCCTCCAGCTGCGCGCTGCCGGGCACGAGCTGGTCCCCGGCCTGGAGGCCTTCGATCACCTCAACGAAGCCCGTGCCGTGCAGGCCCAGCTTGACGGGCTGGCGCCGGGCATGGCCGTCCTTCACCTTCAACACCCACGGCGAAACCGTCTCGGCATCGTGCAGCAGGTCCGCCGGCACCGCCAGCACATGATCGCGTCGAGCCACTTCGACGTCGACTGACACCGTCATGTCCTGACGGAGGTAGCCGGGCGGCGAAGGCACGCGCAGCTTCACCTCGACCGACCCACGCTGCACGTCGATGCCGGGATTGATGTAGACGACTTCGGCGCCGAAGCGCCGGTCCGCGAAGGCATCGGCCGACGCCAGGGCCTTCTGACCGAGCGAGAGCAGTCCCAGGTTCTTCTCGTCAAACTGCACGACAAGCTGGGTTTCCCCCGCGGGGGAGAGCACCATCAGCGTCTTGCCCGGCTGCACGACGTCGCCTCGCTCCACGTCGCGACTGATGAGCAGGCCATCGACAGGTGCCGTCACGGTTGCATACTGCAGGCGCGCCCGCGCCGCGTCTGCACTGGCGCGGGCCTGTTCGAGCGCAGCGACGGCGACCGCAACGTCGCTGCCTCCCGAGAGGGTGGTTTCGAGCTGCCTTCGCGACGCGCCGACCTGGGCATCCGCCAGCTCAACACTCTTGCGCGCGTCGTCCAGCGCCGCCTGGCCCACGAACCCTTGCCGGAACAGGTCCTCCTGGCGGAGCAACTGCGCACGCGCATTGTCCAGTGTGGCCTCTGCCTGCCTCAGCGTCTGGCCGGCCACGGGTCGCTGCACCTCCTGCAACTGGCGCAATCGTGCCTGAGCCTGCGAGACGGCCACGTCGGCCTCGCGCGCCGCCGCACGCAGCTCCCTGTCATCGAGTTCCACGAGATGCTGGCCGGCCTTCACCGCCTGACCTTCTTCTACGGGGACTTGCACCACCGTGCCGACGATCTGCGATCCCAGATCCACGCGATGAGGCGCCTCCACCCGACCGGTGGCGACCACGGTGCGCACCAGGTCACGGGGCGCGACCGCCACCGTCTGCACCGGCACGCCGAGCAGCCATGCTGCCGTGAGCATGCCGGCGACCACGACCACCGCCACGCCGGCACTGACGTAAGCCACCCGCACGCGGTCACTCTCCCCGAACCAGCATGACGGGCACCGTCGCCGATCGCAGTATCTGCTCGGCATCGCTGCCGAGGAAGAGCCGGCGCACCCCGCGGCGACCATGCGTGCCGATGACGATCAGGTCGGCCTTCCAGGCGGCGGCCTCCTCCACGATCTGATCGGCAACGCGGCCGGACAGCACTTCGCGCAGCGTGTCATCGACCTCGATCCCAGCCGCCTCGACGCGGCCTCGCGCGCCTTGGAGGATCTGGTTCCCCGCATCGCGCAGCAGCGGCAGCACCTCGGCTGCGTAGCTTGCAAATCCATCCGCGCCAATCGCGACTGACATTGCATCGACGACGTGGATAAGCCGGATGCGTCCACCGCTCAGCTTGGCAAGCGTGATCGCTTCTGTCAGTCCCTTTTCGGACGTGGTGCTCCCGTCGGTGGGAACGAGGATGCGCTGATACATACGTCGCCTTCAGGTGAATGCCGCGAGGGCCGTGACGTCACCTTAGGGCAATGCGGCTCTTCGCCAGTTGATCGCCGTCAAGCGCCGTGCGGCCTCGGCACCTGCCTTGGCGACTAGAGTCCGTCGACCGACTGTTCATCGGCTGTTCACGCACTGTTCCACGCCGTCGACCGCTTGTGACGGGCGATTTGCATTGGCGGCCTAAGCTTCCCTGGTCGGATGCTAATTCAGGAGTCGTGATGGGCGCTTCGACAATCGCCAGCCGCGACGAGCGGCACTACGAACTGCGCTTTTGCTCGTTGTTCAACGAGGGCCGCGGCTACGCCTTCCCCTGCGACCTGCAGGGACGGGTCGATCTGGACGAGCTCAGCGAGTGCGCGCGCCAGAACTACCTCTATGCGCGCGCCATGATCGGCCGCGAGTTCGACTGTCCTCAGGTCCGCACCCCTCTGCATTGAATCGAGTCTGCAGAACGCGTCTCCAGCGCCAGCCTCGTCCTGACGACCGGCTGCATGACCGCCAATGCCTCCAAGCGCGCTTGGCACGGTCCCGCGGCCAACGGCTAGCCTCCCGGGCCTTTCCGAGTCCAAGCCCGCAAGACTCCCAGCAAAAGCACCGCCCTGCCGACTTGCGGGGGCAGCGAGACCCATCCTCGTCCGGCCCGCAGCGGCCGACCTGAAGCGTCACGGCTGCGGGAAGCCTTCACGCAAGTGCGCGCAGGCCCTCAAAGCCGATGTAGAGCCCCACCAGCAGGATCAAGGCACTCGAGAGGTACGGCGCCTTGCGCGCGAATGCCCCGAAGCCGCTCCAGTGCTTGGAGACATGCTTGACGCTCAGCGCCGCCATGGCGCCGGAGGCGATCATCGTGACCGCCAGTCCGATGCTGAAGCACAGCACCAGAGCCGCACCGAGAGTGATTTGCTTGAGCTGCAGGCACAGCAGCAGCACGGTGATCGATGCCGGGCAAGGGATCAGCCCACCCGTGAGTCCGAAAATCACGATCTGTCCGGTCGTCACATCGCGGTTGGCGAAGCGGCGTTTGATGTCATTGGCATGCGCCCGCTCATGCGCATCCTGGATCTCGAGGTCACCAAGCACCAGGCCTTCATGAGGATGGTCGTGCTCCTGGTAGTCCAGGTCATAGTCATGCCGGTGCCCCTCGTGCCCCAGGCTCAACCGCGCCTCGAACTCGTGAGGCTCCGGAATCTCGGCCACGGATTCCAGGAAGCCCTCTCGCTGGACGAAGGAAAAGGCCTGCGTCGATCCGTCGCTCCGGGATATCGTGAGTCCGACCTCGGCGGCAGCCCAAGGCCGCCCCTTCTCGCTGTAAAGCCGGAATCGCGGCGGCACGCCCCGCTCGAAGATCTCGAGGCGAACCGCACCGTGGCCGGTATCCACCCGTTTCGTCTCGTCGTGAGCATGTCCGTGGTCGTGATCGTGATCGTGGCCCGCGGACTGTTCGCGCCAGGTCCGCCACAGCATCCAGGCGGCCACGCCGACAATCAGGGCTGCCGAAGCGACCTGAAAGTATGGCTCCGTAGTCTCGGCATTCCAGTTCTGCCCGAAATGCAGGCCGGCAAGGGCGACAAGCCAGACCACGGCCGTGTGCGACGCCGTGGCCGACAACCCCAGCAGCACCGCTTGGCCCAGCGTCCCCCGAATGGCGACGATGAAGGCCGCCATCATCGTCTTGGAATGCCCTGGCTCCAGTCCGTGCAGGGCGCCCAAGAGGATGGCGCTCGGGACGAAGACCCAGGCATTGCCTTGCTGCAGCAGGCTTGCAAATTCGGTCATGATCGGGTCGGACTGGCCTGATGGCTGCCGCGCAGATTGATTTGAATGTACTGTACCCCAGTACCCTATATTCTCGAGAGATGACCCATACCGTCAAAGGCCAGAAGAGCCTGCTGGCTCGCGTTCGCCGCATCAAGGGCCAAGCCGAGGCGCTGGAGCGCCTGATCGGCGGCAGCCAGGACATGGACTGCGGCCGCGTGCTCCAGCAGATCGCTGCCATTCGTGGCGCCGTGACCGGCCTGATGGCCGAAGTGCTGGAGGGCCACCTGCGCGAGCACGTGGCGGGCGAAAACCTCACGCCTGAGCAGCGCCAGGACGAGATCGAGGAGGTCGTGTCCGCCCTGCGCACCTATATGCGCTGACTGCCGCATGCCGGTCCAGCGATCGCACTGTCGACATCTCCAACAGCCGCCTCATCGGGCTGGACGAGTGCGGGGTGACCTTCCGCTGGAAGGACTACCACGCCAAGGGCCGCATCCGCTACGAGGCCATGACGCTCGACCCGGGCGAGTTCATGCGCCGCTTCCTGCTGCGCGTGTTGCCCGGCGGCTTGCATCGCATCCGCCATTACGGGCTGCTGGCCAACTGCAGTCGCAGCGTCAACCTGACTCTCGCACGGCACTGCCTGCAAGTGCCGGCGCAGGAACGCTGCCCCGCGAGGATTCGCTGGCCGCTGCGCGGCCGACCTTCGTCTGCCGGCACCGCGGCCACGCAATGGTCATCATGCAGACCTTCGAGCGCGGCGAGACGATTCGCGCGCCCCACCTCGGCCAACGTCATGAACGCTCCCCGCTGCCAACGCCACACCAACTCGCCGATGCTCCACGCGTCGGCGTGGCCGCCTCGCGTTCAATGCGCCGGGCCCCGCGCTGAGCGCGATCTCGCGCACCTTCGCCAACATTCGCTTCGCCGCAACGAGCCCGCGTGCTCATCGAGCTCGCATGCTCCGCGCCGCCGCGCGCCAGCAATCGCCAAAGCTTCGATCAACAGCACCACGTGCGCCGCGGTTTCCTCCCTCGAGTCTTGCTCTACACCTGCCCTTCACGCCGGAGTCGTTCGCACCCTTGGCCTGTCGCGCGGGCAGGTGTTGAACAAAACTAAACATTAGCGGGCGCTTAAGCTACCGTGGCGGATGAGCATCTGTCAGCCTCGAGCGACCATCGCCGCTAGACCGTCGCTTCGCAGCGACAGCAGGCCTCCCATCCCCCGAGCGCAGGGCTCACCCGGCGGTGCGTGCTGACGAGGCGCTGAGCGGCATCGCCAGTTCACGCCGCAGCGCCTGCACCAGTGCTTGCGCTGGAGCCCCCAGGCGCCGGCCCTGGCGAGTGATCAGGCCCAGCGTGCGCTCGATACGCGGCTGCCTGAGCGACACCCCCAACAAAGCCGCGCCGGCCCGCAGGGACAGCGCCAGCCGAGGCACCACCGCCACACCCAGCCCCGCCTCCACCAGGCCCAGGGCGCCGGACACGTGGTTGGCTTCGAACTGCACGATAGGCCGCTGCTTCAGGCGCGACAGCGCCTGATCGATCAGCACGCGGTTGCCGCTGTCACCGGCCACCGCCACCATGGGCTCCGCCAACAAGTCGCGCCAGTTGAGGACAGTGCGCTGCGCCAAGGGGTGGTCGGTCCGCAGGGCCAGCACATAGTCCTCGGTCAGCAGCGGCTGGAAGTCGATCTCGGGATGCGAGGCGCCGGTGAAGCTCAGGCCGAGTTCGGCCTCGCCCGACTGCACTGCGCGCAAGACCTCGGGCGCCCCCTCGTCCAGCATGCGCAAGCGCAGGCCGGGGTGGTCGGCGGCCAACCGGGCAAAGGCTCGCGGCAGCAACGCACTGGCCACCGTCGGGATGCAGGCCACCGTGAGGCTCGCGGCACGGCGCGCCACTTCCCGCTCCACCTCGTCGACCCCGGTGCGCAGGGCCGCCAGGCCGCGCTCGGCGTGAGCCAGGAACTCCCGCCCCTCCGGTGTCAATGCCACCCGGCGCGTGGTGCGCTCCAACAACCGCACCTCCAGCACCTGCTCCAGCTTGTCGATCCGACGGCTGAGGGCGGGCTGCGACAGGAACAGCGCGTCGGCCGCCCCCTTGAAGCTGCCGGCATGTGCCACGGCCACGAAGGCCTGGACTTCATCCAACGTCAGATTGATGCGCTTCACGGAATAGTGGTTCCAAATAATGCACTTAACAAAATAGTGTGCCCGTTGCACCATCGCTTCACAAGCAGGCCATCAAGCGCCTGCAACACACAACGGAGACACTCTTGAAGCGGAAACACATCCTGTCGGCGGCGCTCCTTTCCCTCGCGGGCGGCGGTGCCGTCGCTCAGAGCAGCATCGTCGTCGGCGGCCTCCTCGACTCGGCCGTCCGCTACGTCCACAACGATGGCGGCGGCTCCATCAAGTCCTTGGTGAGCGGATCCAACCAGACGAGTCGCCTCTACTTTCGCGGGGACGAAGACCTCGGTGGAGGCCTTGCAGCGGGCTTCTGGCTGGAGTCCGGCACCAACATCGACACCGGCACCAGCACGGGCGGTACGCAGTTCTTCGACCGTCGCGCCACCTTGTCGCTGTCGAGCCGCGGTATCGGTGAGCTTCGCCTGGGCCGCGACTATGTGCCGACCTATGCCATCTGGGTACGCCACGACCCCTACTCACACGTCGGCGTGGCGGGATCGAACAATTTCTCGTCTTCGTCTCAGCAAGGACCCATCCGAAGCGCATTCGGCACGGGCCCGAACACGACGGTCCGATCCAGCAACGCCGTGGAGTTCCTCCTGCCGTCCGACCTCGGTGGGTTCGAGGGGGGCTTGATGGTGGCGGCCGGCGAAGGTGGAACCGCGGCGAATGGCCAGGACAAGCTGATCGGCGGCCGCCTCGGATGGCAGAGCGCCTCATTCGGCGCGCATGCGAGCCGCGTGGTCACCTCCAATGAACTCACGGCGTCCGGCAAGTTCAAGGACACGCTGCTCGCCGTGAACGGGACCGTTGGCCAGGTGCGGATGAACGCCGCGCTGCGCAAGTATGAGCAAGCCCTGTCCGAGCAGACCCTCTTGCTGCTTTCGAGCGTGGTGACCTGGGGCCAGGTCGAGCTTAAGGCGTCCTACCTGCGGGCCAACATGAAGGGCACGGTGGGCGCGACGGTGATCGACGCCAACGATGCGACGCAGATCGGACTCGGTGCGGTCTACAACCTGTCCAAGCGGTCGGCGCTCTATGCCCAAGCGGCTCGCATCGACAACGACGGCAAGGCGAGCTTCTCGATCCCGGGGGGCACGACGATGGTCGCCGGCGGCAGCTCGAAGGCCTTCGAAGCCGGAGTGCGCCACAACTTCTGAGCGGGGCCTCGAGCCACGGATGCCGGCCGGGCGAGCCGGTGAGACCTGCGCCACGTCCCGCCTCACCTCATCGACGGCGCCACGCAGAGCGGCCCGGCCGCGCCGCCTGGACTCGGTCCAGCCCTCTGATCCATTGACAAACAGGAGACAAGCCATGAACCCCACGCAACCCGGCCAGCGCTCGCTGGCTCGCCTCGCCCTCGTCCTCCTCGCCAACCTGCTGCTGATGCTGGCCGCGCCGGCTGTCCGGGCCGACGAGGTGCGCGTCGTCAGCTCCGGCGGCTTCGCCTCGGCCTACAAGGCGCTGGCCCCGGCCTTCGAGAAGGCCACGGGGCACACCCTGGTCAGCGGCTGGGGGCCGTCGATGGGCGAGACGAAAAACGCGATCCCCCAACGGCTCGCTCGACAGGAGCCCATCGACGTGGTGATCATGGTGGGCAGCGCCCTGGATCAGCTCGTGGCGCTGGGCCAGCTCGACGGCGCCACCCGTACGGTGCTCGCCAGCTCGCGGATCGCCCTGGCCGTGCGTCGTGGCGCGCCGCCCCCCGCCATCGCCACGGTGGAGCAGCTCAAGCAAGCGCTGCTCGCGGCCAAGTCCATCGCCTACTCCGACAGCGCCAGTGGGGTCTACCTTTCTCAGGTGCTGTTCCCGCGACTGGGCCTGTCCGAGTCCTTGAAGGGCAAGGCGCGCATGATCCCCGCCGAACCGGTGGGCCAGGTCGTGGCGCGTGGCGAAGCTGAGCTTGGCTTCCAGCAGCTCAGCGAGTTGCAGCACATCGAGGGGATCGATGTGGTCGGCCTGCTGCCCGAAGACGCACAGGAAGTGACCCAGTTCTCGGCCGCGGTCGTGAAGGGCGCCGCCCACGCGCAGGCAGGTCAGGCCCTGATCCGCTTCCTGGCGTCGCCCGATGCGGCCCCCGTCATCAACGCCACCGGCTTGACAGCCGCACAACGCTGAGCCGCCGCTCGCGCACTTTCCCACCGATTCGGAGACCTTTCATGACACGTCGCACTTTCCTGCAGACCAGCCTGGCCATCGGCCTGACTTGCGCCCTGGTGCCCACACTCAGCCAAGCCCAGTCGGCGCCCATCATCATCAAGTTCAGCCATGTGGCCGCGGTGGACACGCCCAAGGGCCAGGGTGCCGAGCGCTTCAAGAAGCTTGCCGAGGAACGCACCAAGGGTCGGGTCAGGATCGAGGTCTATCCCAACAGTCAGCTCTACAAGGACAAGGAAGAGCTGGAGGCATTGCAACTGGGCTCGGTGCAGATGCTGGCGCCCTCGGTGTCCAAGTTCGGGCCGTTCGGCGTCAAGGAGTTCGAGGTCTTCGACCTGCCCTTCGTCACGCCGGACCAGGCCAGCTATCAGAAGGCTGTCGGCGGCGATTTCGGTGCTGCGATGCTGAAGAAGCTGGACGTGAAGGGTGTGCACGGCCTGGCCTATTGGGACGCAGGCTTTCGCGTCATCACCGCCAACAAGCCGCTGCGCAAGCCGGAAGACTTCAAGGGCCTGAAGATCCGCATCAACTCGTCGAAGGTGATCGACGCGCAAATGCGGGCCGTCGGCGTCATGCCCCAGACACTGGCTTTCTCCGAGGTCTATCAGGCGCTGCAAACCGGCGTGGTGGACGGGGCCGACGTGACGCTGTCCAACGTCTACACGCAGAAGCTCTTCGAGGTGCAGAAGTACGTGACGCTGCTGCATCACTCGCACCAGGCCTACGCGGTGGTGGTCAATCGCAAGTTCTGGGAGGGACTGCCAAAGGACCTTCGGGAGACGCTGGAGTCCGCCATGGCTGACGCCTCCACCTACGCCAACGGCCTGACCCTGGCCGAAGAGCGCAACGCCTACGACAAGATCAAGGCGGCCGGCAAGGCCGCGCTGGTCGAGCCGACGCCGGCCGAACGCGAAGCCATCCGCGCCGTGATGGTGCAGACCCACAAAGACATGGAGGGGCGTCTCGGTCGTGACACCATGCAGGCCTTGTATAAGGCCACGGGGTTCAACGCCGGCAAGCGGTGATCGCTGGCGGCTCCTGCATCCCTGTGGACGGCCAGGCTTCACCCACGGACAATCGTCGCACCTGCCTTGCGGGCGAATGGCTTGTGATACAGGCCGTGGCTGAATCGCGGAGACTTGCATGCATCCCGGACTCCAGAAGATCGCCGACGAATTGAATTCGTCCGGAGGCCATCGCGATCTGGCCCTGCACTTCGGCCTGGCCTGCGTGGAAGATGTGGCCGACAACCTGGAGAGCGATAAAGTCATCGCTATCCTTCAAAGTTTCCGAGCGTGCCTGGCCCACTTCGGGCCGGAGGCAGAAGCCGAACTGAACGACCTGGCGACAGCGATGATGTCGCTGGCCTCCAGCCATCCGGGTTCAGGATCGATCGACGGAACACGGCATGCCGCCGTCTCCGCGACCTATGCGCTGGCCAGAGCCGTGCGCGGTCAAGCCATCGAGGCTGCCGCCTATGCCGCCTATTCGTGGGTTTATGGATACGGCGGTTACGCCGTCTCGGATCCGGAAGCCTTCTCGGAGGTCCATGCCCGGCAACTGGCGCGCTTGCAGACACTGATGCATGCCACGGCGCACGCCGATCGCTGACTGCCCTTGGGTCATCGCCCCCGGCGACTGTCGAACCCTCGGTGCCGCAACCTGATCGACCCCGCGCGCACCGCTGAACGCTCGCTGTTCCAGTCCCCGCAAGTTGCAGTTGCTTGACGGGCATGGGCCAAGTCCCGTTCAAGGTGCCACGGCTGCTTACTGTCCTGTCGAGAACCACGGGAAAAAGCAGCGCTGATACTGGGCGTACGATGATGGTGGGAGAACCGTCACCTTCGGGCACGACGATGGTCTGGCGTACTGCAACTAGCGCCCTCAGTGGCTCTAGCTCAAGGGGCCAAGATGTCCCGAATCATTTTCACGGTAGGCTGCCGCCCACCTGCCTTAATCCTGGGCGCGTGATTCTTCGCCTGGGCCTCTGCCCAGAGCGAATCTACATAGCCAAGTTGTCGATAGAAAGATGCTATGTAGGACGGCTCAGGTTTCCCCTTGAGCTACAAACGAATTCCAGTTCTCTGTTGTCAAGGAGTATGGAAATGACCAAGTCCTCAGCAGTCCTACAAGTCAAGGATACGACTCGGAGTACAGCCCTGTACATGAGCT
>NZ_JAFAGT010000031.1 GCF_019237615.1 Roseateles sp.
CTTGATCGTCGAGGCCCAGCTGCCGATGTAGAAGCCACTGGGGTCGGCGTAGTCGATGCCGCCCTGCAGCGCCGGCTTCAGGCGGGTCTGGCTGATGCCGCGGTAGCGGTACTCGCTGACCACGCCGACGTTGAACGACAGCGGATCGACCGGTGCGGCGCCCTCCTCGGCAAAGGCCGGAACGGCCGCTGCAAGGACCAGCAAGGACAGGAGAGTTTTCATCATGATGGAAGGTAGAAGGGGTCGCGGGTTCAGGCCAGGCCCAGCGCGACGAGGATGAGGTCGATGGCCTTGATGCCGATGAAGGGGACGACGACGCCGCCCAGGCCGTAGACCAGCAGGTTGCGGCGCAACAGGGCGGCGGCGCCGATGGCGCGGTAGCGCACGCCCTTCAGCGCCAGCGGGATCAGCGCGACGATGATCAGCGCGTTGAAGATGACCGCGGACAGAATGGCCGAGGCCGGGCTCTCCAGCCGCATCACGTTCAGCGCCGACAGCTGCGGGTAGGTCGACACGAAGGCCGCCGGCAGCACGGCGAAGTACTTGGCCAGATCGTTGGCGATGGAGAAGGTCGTCAGCGAGCCGCGCGTCATCAGCATCTGCTTGCCGGTCTCCACCACCTCGATGAGCTTGGTGGGGTTGCTGTCGAGGTCCACCATGTTGCCGGCCTCCTTGGCGGCCTGCGTGCCGGTGTTCATCGCCACGGCGACGTCGGCCTGGGCCAGGGCCGGCGCGTCGTTGGTGCCGTCGCCGGTCATGGCCACCAGCCGCCCCTGGGCCTGGTGCTCGCGGATCAGCGTCAGCTTGGCCTCGGGGGTGGCCTCGGCGAGGAAGTCGTCCACGCCGGCCTCGGCCGCAATGGCCGCGGCCGTCAGCCGGTTGTCGCCGGTGATCATGATCGTCTTGATGCCCATGCGGCGCAGTTGCGCGAAGCGCTCCCTGATGTCGGGCTTGACGATGTCCTTCAGCTCCACGATCCCCAGCACATGGGCGCCGTCGGCCACCACCAGCGGCGTGCTGCCGCGGCGCGCGGCCTCGTCCACGACGGCCTGCACGCTGGCGGGCCAGCGGCCACCCAGCGCCTCGACATGGCTGCGCACGGCGCTGCCGGCGCCCTTGCGGATCTGGCGCGCGCCCAGGTCAACGCCGCTCATGCGGGTCTGGGCCGTGAAGGGAACGAACAGCCCGGCCTCCGCGGCCGCGGCGCTGGCACCAAACTTGCGCTCCGCCAGCGCCACGATGCTGCGTCCCTCGGGCGTCTCGTCGGCCAGCGAGGCCAGGCGGGCGGCCTCGGCGAGCCGGGCCTCGCTGGCGCCGTCCACGGGCCAGAAGGCGTCGGCCTGGCGGTTGCCGAGTGTGATGGTGCCGGTCTTGTCCAGCAGCAGCACATCCACGTCGCCCGCGGCCTCGACTGCGCGGCCCGAGGTGGCGATGACGTTGGCCTGCAGCATGCGGCTCATGCCCGCCACGCCCACGGCCGACAGCAGGCCGGCAATGGTCGTGGGGATCAGGCATACCAGCAGCGCCACCAGCACCACGATGCCGACCGGCTGGCCGGCGCCCGCGACGGCCACGCTGAACTGAGAGAACGGCAGCAGCGTGGCGCAGACGCCCAGGAAGACCAGCGTCAGCGCGACAAGCAGGATGGTCAGCGCGATCTCGTTGGGCGTGCGCTTGCGCTGAGCGCTCTCCACCATCGCGATCATGCGGTCGACGAAGGTCTCGCCGGGGTTGACAGCGACGCGGGCGATGACCCAGTCCGACAGTACGCGCGTGCCGCCCGTCAGCGCTGAGAAGTCGCCGCCGCTTTCCCGGATGACGGGTGCCGATTCGCCGGTGATGGCGCTCTCGTCCACGGAGGCCACGCCTTCGACGACCTCCGCATCGGCGGGGACGACGTCGTGGGCGTCGATGAGGATGACCTCGCCCTTGCGCAGCGTGCCGGCCTCGCGCGGGTGCCATTTGAGGCCGTAGCGCCCGCTGCCGGGCTTCCACTCGTCGATAACCTTGGCCCAGGTTTCCTTCTTCAGACCGCGCAGCGCCGCCGCCTGGGCCTTGCTGCGGCCCTCGGCCAGCGCCTCGGCGAAGTTGGCGAACAGGACCGTGAACCAGAGCCAGACCGTCACCGCGACGACGAAACCGTCCGGCCGGGCGACGGACAACGCCGTCGTCAGCAAACTGCCCAGATAGACGACGAACATGACCGGATTGCGCAACTGCGTGCGCGGGTCCAGCTTGCGGAAGGCGTCGACCAGCGCGGCGCGGGTCAGCGCCGGGTCGAACAGGGAGAAGCCCTTTCGGGTTGAAGTTTCGCGACTCATGCGCCCCCCCACAGGATCAGATGCTCGACGACGGGGCCCAAGGCCAGCGCCGGCACGTAGTTCAGAAGACCGACCAGCAGCACGGCACCGATCAGCAGCACGACGAAGAGCGGGCCATGCGTGGGCAGCGTGCCTTCGCCGACCGCCAGACGCTTCCTGGCCGCGAGCGAGCCGGCCATGGCCAGCACCGGCACGATGACGCCGAAGCGGCCTATCCACATCACCAGGCCCAGCAGCAGGTTGTAGAAGGGCGTATTCGCCGACAGGCCCGCGAAGGCGCTGCCGTTGTTGTTGGCGGCGGACGAGAACGCGTACAGCACCTCGCTGAAGCCATGCGCGCCAGGCGCCGCGATGCCTGCCCTGCCCGGCTCCATGACGACCGCGACGGCGGTGCCGACCAGCACGGCCAGCGGTGTCAGCAGGATGGCCAGCGACACCATCTTCATCTCATGGGCCTCGATCTTCTTGCCCATGTACTCCGGCGTGCGGCCGATCATCAGGCCGGCCACGAAGACGGACAGGATGGCGAAGACCAGCATGCCGTACAGGCCCGCGCCGACGCCGCCGAAGACCACCTCGCCCAGCTGAATCATGACCAGGGGCACGGCGCCGCCCAGCGGCGTGAAGCTGTCGTGCATCGCGTTGACCGCGCCGCAGCTGGCCGACGTCGTGATGACGGCGAACAGCGACGAGGCGTCGATGCCGAAGCGCACCTCCTTGCCTTCCATGTTGCCGCCGGACTGCGTCACCGTGGCTGCCTGGTCGACACCCAGCGCCGCCAGGCGCGGGTTGCCGGCCTGCTCGGCGCCGGTCGCGACAACGACGGCGACGACGAACATCGCCGTCATCGCGCCCAGCAGCGCCCAGCCCTGGCGCAGGTCGCCCACCTGGCGTCCCATCACGAAGCACAGCGCCGCCGGGATCAGGAAGATGGACAGCATCTGCAGCGCGTTGGTCGCCGCCGTCGGGTTTTCGAACGGATGGGCCGAGTTGGCGTTGAAGAAGCCACCGCCATTGGTGCCCAGCATCTTGATGGCGAGCTGGGAGGCGACCGGGCCGAGCGCGATGCTCTGGCTGCGGCCGGACTTGTCTTCCAGCACCGGCTGGCCGTCAGCCCCCTTGAGCGGCTGGCCCGCCGCGTCCAGCCTGGGCTCCTGCCAACTCTGGGTCTCAAGGGTCGTCACCTCCTGATAGGGCTTGAACGTCTGCACGACGCCCAGGCCAGTCAGCAGCAGCGCGAAGACCAGGGACAGCGGCAGCAGAACCCACAGCGTCGCGCGGGTCAGGTCGGCCCAGACGTTGCCGATGGCCTGGCTCGAATGGCGCGCGAAGCCACGCACCAGGGCCACGGCAACGACGATGCCGGTCGCCGCGGACAGGAAGTTCTGTACCGTCAGCGCCAGCATCTGCGTCAGGTAGCTCATCGTCGACTCGCCACCATAGCCTTGCCAGTTCGTGTTGGTCACGAAGCTGACCGCGGTGTTGAAGGCCGAGTCCGGCGCGACCGGGCCCATGCCCTGCGGGTTCAGCGGCAGCCACTGCTGCACGCGCTGCAGCGCATAGACGGCCAGCACGCCCAGCGCGTTGAAGATCAGCAGGCCCAGTACATAGCGAAGCCAACCCTGCTCGGCATCGGCATTGACGCCAGCCAGCCTCAGCAGCCCGCGCTCGGCGCGGCGCAGCCATTCGATGCGGCCCTCCATGGCCGCATAGATCCAGCGCGCCAGCGGCCAGGCCAGCGCGAACAGCACGACCAGGAACATGACCAGTTGAATCCACGCGGAGGTCTTCATGTCAGGTCCTCCGGAAACAGCAAGGCCCAGAACAGGTAGACCACGAGGAAGGCCACCAGCCCGGCCGCGATCCATTCAAGAATGCTCATGAGCGACCTCCATTGCGTTGGCCGCGCAGGCGCTCGCAGCCCCAGGCGGCCAGCGCCGTGATGACGGCGAGCGCAACGCCCAGGCCCAGAAATACGATGTCCATGACACCCTCCTTTGTTGAGAGGAATTCTGTAAAGCGGGGCGTCAAATCGCTAACAAGAACAGGGCCGTCCGCATCAAGATCTCATCAAGATGCATGAGGCGGCCGCATGCAGCGGCGCATTTGCACGCTGCAGGCCTGCCGAGACGACTCGACAGCGCGCTCCCTCCGTCACTGACGACGGAATTGAGCGCAAGGCCGCGGGCGGGGGAACTCCGCTGCCTGGCCACTGCCGACCGGAGCGGCAGGAGTAGAAAAGCCCCCGGCTCTCTCGAGCCGGGGGCTTTTCATATCAAGGATTCAGTAGAGCCGGGACTCTGAATACGCTGTCAGACGTAGGCGAACTTGAAGAGGAAGATCGCAGCGATGATCCACACCATCGGGTGCGCCTCGCGCCACCTTCCGGTGAAGAGCTTCAACACGGCATAGGTGATGAAGCCGAAGGCCAGGCCGTTGGCGATCGAGTAGGTCAGCGGCATCGCCAGCGACGTCACCGCGGCGGGGACGACCTCCGTCGTCTCGTCCCAGTCCAGCTCGGTCAGCTCGCGCAGCATCAGGCAGGCCACGTAGAGCAGCGCGGGTGCCGTCGCGTAGGCAGGCACCGCGCCGGCCAGCGGCGCGATGAAGAGGCAGGCCAGGAACAGCACGGCGACCGTCACGGCCGTCAGCCCGGTGCGCCCGCCCGCCTGAACGCCGGAAGCGCTCTCGATGTAGGCGGTCGTGCTGGAGGTGCCCAGCAGCGAGCCGGCGAAGATCGCGCCGCTGTCGGCAAGCAGCGCCTTGTTCATGCGGTCTACCTTGCCTTCGACCAGCAGGCCGGCGCGCTTGGCGACCGCCATCAGCGTGCCCGTCGCGTCGAAGAGCTCGACCAGGAAGAACACCAGGATGATGTTGAACACCCCCACGCCAAGCGCCCCCCGGATGTCGAGTTGCATGAACGTGGGTGCGATCGAGGGCGGCATGTCGAAGATGCCGGAGAACTGGTTGCCCGAGAAGAAGAAGGACAGCACCGTCACTTCCAGGATGCCGATCAGGATGGCGCCGCGCACCTTCAGGCAGTCCAGCACGACGATGGTGAAGAAGCCGATCACGGCCAGCACCACCGAGGGCTTGTGCAGGTCGCCCAAGGTCACATAGGTTGCCTGCGAGGCCGCGACGATGCCGGCGCTCTTGAGCGCGATGATGGCCAGGAACATGCCGATGCCCACCGTGATGCCGATGCGCAGCGAATGCGGGATGCCACGGATGATCAACTCGCGCAGCCGGAACAGGGTCACGGCCAGGAACAGGCAGCCCGAGATGAAGACCGCGCCCAGCGCAACCTGCCATTTGAAGCCCATGCCCAGCACGACGACGTAGGCGAAGTAGGCATTGAGCCCCATGCCGGGCGCCGTCGCGACGGGAAAGTTGGCGTACAGGCCCATGATGAGGGTGCCGAGCGCCGCGATCAGGCAGGTGGCGACGAAGACCGCGCCCTTGGGCATGCCCGCATCACCCAGGATCGTCGGGTTGACGAAGATGATGTAGGCCATCGTCAGGAATGTGGTCAGGCCGGCCAGCACTTCGGTGCGCACGCTGGTGCCGTGCGCCTGGAGCTTGAAGAAGCGCTCCAGCCACGAAGGCGCTGTGGTTGGTATGGCCGCTGATCCAGCGGTCGGGTTCGGGGTCTGCATGTTGTCTCCTGCTTCGCTCGTCAAGGGTGTGCCCGGTGGTGTCGCGTCTGCGCGCGATCATGGCGGGGCGGGGTGGTGGTTGCCGGGTTGTCGTCACTCCCGGCGGTATCTCGGTATGCCGGCCACGTAGGCCGCCTGCAGCAGGCGCTCGTCACCCAGGGTCATCCAGGCGAAGAGCTTCTCGTGCAGATCCTGCGCGAGGCCGATGCGGTGCTGCATCAAGGGCGTGGTGGCCCAGTCCCAGACCGCGACATCGGCCTGGCAGCCGCTGTCGAAGCTGCCGATCTCGTGTGCCAGGCCCAGCGCGCGCGCCGCGCCGCGGGTCGCGCCGTACAACGCCTTGTAGGCGGTGAGCTTGACCCCGCGCATGGCCTGCACCTTGTAGGCATCGGCCAGCGTGCGGATCATCGACAGGCTGGTGCCGCCGCCGACGTCGGTCGCGAGCGTGACATGTGCCCCCTGCCCCTCCGCACCCAGCCAGTCGAACAGGCCGCTGCCGAGGAAGAGGTTGGAGCTGGGGCTGTGCGCGATCTGCGCGCCGGTCTCGCGCAGCAGCACGCGATCCAGGTCGTCGAGCCAGATGCCGTGGGCCAGCACGGCGCGCTCGTTGAGCAGGCCGTGGCGGTGGTAAACGTCGAGATAGCTGCGCGCCTGCGGGAAAAGCTCGGCCACCCAGCGAACCTCGTCGCGGTTCTCCGCCACATGGGTCTGCATGTAGGTGCCGGGGTAGGCCTTGAGCAGCGCGGCCGCCATGTGCATCTGGGCCGAGGTGCTGGTGGGCGCGAAGCGCACGGTCAGCGCATAGGCCAGCCGCCCGCGCCCGTGCCAGCGCTGCACGAGGTCGACGCAGTCGCGTTCGGCCTGCGCCACGTCGTCGCGCAACCCGTCGGGGGCGTGGCGGTCCATCAGGATCTTGCCGGCGATGAGGCGCATGCCGCGCCGCTCGGCGCCGGCGAACAGCGCTTCGGCCGAGACCTTGTGCACCGTCGGGAAGACCACTGCCGAAGTGGTGCCATGGGCCAGCAACGCATCCAGGAAGCGCTCCGCGCCGGCCGTGGCGACCTCCGGGTCGGCATAGCGCCGCTCGGCCGGGAAGGTATAGGTGTTCAGCCACTCCAGCAGCTCGGTGCCGTAGGAGGCGATCACGTCGAGCTGGGGGCTGTGCACGTGCGTGTCGACGAAGCCGGGCATGAGCAGGCGGCCGCGGTGGTCGATGCGCTCCCAGCTGGCGTCGGGCGCGTCGGCCTGGACACCGGCAATGCGCCCGTCCTCGACCAGCAGCCAGTGGTCCGGACGATAGCGCACGCCCTGCGCCCCCGCCGGGGCGGCGAAGCCGGGATCGGCGGTGAAGTCGAGCAGGTCACCGCGTAGGGCGTGGCGCTGGCGAATTGTCATGTAGGTCGGATTCAACGTTTGCTGAGGGATTGCGCCACTTCACGCACCTGCTCGCGCAGCCAGCGACCGGCGGCGGAATGGTGGTTCAGCTCGTGCCAGAGCTGGTAGTAGTTGAGCGCGGGAAAGCTCACCGGACAGCGCACGATGCGCAGCGGCAGCTGGCCGATGTAGCGGTTGCAGAACTGGCGCCCGGTGGTCAGCACCAGCCGCGAACGCGCCACCATCAGGGGCACCTGCCCGAAATGGGGGCAGCGAACGGCGATGCTGCGCGACAGGCCGAGCCCGAGCAGGTGCTCGTCGATGACGCCCCGTGCGCCGGGGTGCAGCGGCGTCGGCGCAATATGCTCGCTTTGCAGGTAGCGCTCGGCGGTCCACCAGCGCGGGCTGCGCACGGCGGGATGGTCCTCCGCCACCAGGCAGACCACCTCGTCGGTCAGCAACCGGCCCAGGTGCAATTCGCCCGGAGGCTCCAGCCAGTTGCCGATCACCAGGTCGACCTCGGCGCGGGCCAGGCTGCGGCGGTAGTCGTACTCGCCCGACAGCGGCAGGACCTCCAGCTTGACGCCAGGCGCCGTGGTCTTGATCTGCGCCACCAGCTCGGGCAGGAACAGGGGGTCGAGGTAGTCGCTTGCCGCGACGCGGAACATGATCGTGCTGTGCGCCGCGTCGAAGTCCATGCCCTTGGCGCGCGAGCCGAACATCAGCTGCGCGCTGCGCAGCAGCTCGGTGGCGGGCTCGAGCAGCTCCAGGGCGACGTCGGTGGGCGCCATGCCCTGGCCGGAGCGCACCAGCAGCGGGTCACCGATCAGGGAACGCAGGCGCTTCAACTGGGCACTGACGGCCGGCTGGCTGGTCTGCAGCCGCAGGGCGGCGCGAGAGACACTGCGTTCGGAGATCACGGTGTGAAAGACCCTGACGAGATACAACTCAATCTTGTCGAAAACGGCACGCTCTGACATACGTTTACATTGATGTTTGATATGCGCGATTGAATATATCCATTTGCCGGCGAGCAGGTAACTTTCGTCCATCACCTGACTCGCAAAGCTCCCATGGACTCGCAAACCCGGCCCATCCGCTTCTATCACCACGACCGCGGCGAGATCGTCAACGTGGACGGTGTGGCGCCCACCCGCACGGTGCTCAACTGGCTGCGCGAGGACGCGCGCTGCACCGGCACCAAGGAGGGCTGCAACGAGGGCGACTGCGGGGCCTGCACCGTGATCGTGGCCGAGCTGGCCGAGCATGCGCGGCAGATCGGCACCCCCTCGGCGCAGGCCACCATCGTCGGCGAGCTCTCGCTGCGCACGGTCAACGCCTGCATCCAGTTCCTGCCCACGCTGGACGGCAAGGCGCTGCTGACCGTCGAAGACCTGCAGCGCATCGGCGGCGGCGCGCCCCACCCCGTGCAGCAGGCGCTGGTGGAATGCCACGCTTCGCAATGCGGCTTCTGTACCCCGGGCTTCGCGATGTCCCTGACCGCCACCTATGAGCGCCACTGCGAGGCCGGCACGCGGCCCACTCGGCAGCAACTGGCCGACGATCTCTCCGGCAACCTGTGCCGCTGCACCGGCTACCGCCCCATCCTCGACGCCGGGGAGCGCATGTTTGAGCTGCCGAGATCGGGACTCGCGAGGCTGGACACCAAGCCCGTCGTGAAGGCGTTGCGCGAACTGCAGCTCGCCGATGCCCTCGCCTACACGGGGCCCAATCAGGCCGCACCGACGGAGGCCGGCCCGCGCCGCGACCGCTACTGGGCGCCGCGCCGTCTCGACGACTTCGCCGCCCTGCGCGAGCAGCACCCGCAGGCGCGCCTGCTGGCGGGCTGCACCGACATCGGCCTGTGGTCGAACAAGCAGTTCCGCGACCTCGGCGACCTGCTCTACATCGGCGACGTCGACGAACTCAAGCGCATCGAGCGCCGGGAGGACGGCGTCATGCGCATCGGGGCTGCCGCGCCGCTCGAAGATGCCTGGAGTGCCCTGACAGCCGAGATGCCCGCGCTGCAGGACATGTGGCTGCGCTTTGCGTCGCCTCCGGTGCGCAATGCCGGCACCCTGGGCGGCAGCATCGCCAACGGCTCGCCCATCGGCGACAGCGCACCGGTGCTGATGGCGCTTGGCGCGAGCATCGTGCTGCGCCAGGGCCAGAGCCAGCGCAGGCTGCTGCTCGATGACTTCTACCTGGATTACATGAAGAACGCCATGCAACCCGGCGAGTTCATCGAGGCATTGGAGGTGCCCCTGCCGACGCCGGACACCCGGGTACGCGCATACAAGCTCTCCAAGCGCTTCGATTGCGACATCTCGGCCGTCGCCGCGGGCCTCGCCCTCTCGCTCGATGGCGACACCGTGACGGCGGCGCGCTTCGCCTTCGGCGGCATGGCCGCCACCGTCAAGCGAGCGGCCGGCGCGGAGGCCGCGGTGCTCGGCCAACCCTGGAACGGGGCCACGCTCGAGGCCGCGGTGGCCGCCCTGGCGCAGGACTTCAAGCCGCTCACCGACATGCGCGCCAGCGCAGGGTACCGGCTGCGCAGCGCCGGCAACCTGCTGCGGCGCTTCTGGCTCGAGACCCGCCGCGACGCGCCGCTCGCCCCCGAGCAGACCAGCGTGTGGAGCGCGATGCCCCACGTCACCAGCGCCACCTGAGCCCCCGGAGCCCCCGATGAACAAGCAAGTCGAAGCCTTTCTGCCCCAGCCCGGACAGGCGCCTGCCGACCTCCGGCACCACGCACGCATCGACGGCGAAGCCGAGGCGCGGCGCCAGCGCGAGGGCTTGCGCGTGGGCATCAGCCGCCCGCACGAGTCGGCCCACCTGCACGTGGCCGGCGCGGCCGCTTACATCGACGACATGCCCGAGCTGGCCGGCACGCTGCATGCCGCGCTCGGCCTGTCGCCGGTGGCCCATGGCCGCATCAAGGCCCTCGCCGTCGAGCAGATCCGCGCCCTCCCCGGCGTCGTGGCCGTGCTGACGGCGGCCGATATCCCGGGCATCAACGACTGCGGGCCCATCGTCCACGATGACCCCATCCTTGCCGACGGCGAGGTGCACTACCTCGGCCAGCCGGTCTTCGCCGTCATCGCGACCGATCGGGAACTGGCCCGCCGCGCCGCCGCGCAGGCCAGGCAGGTGCTGGACATCGAGCCGCTGCCCGCCCTGCTGACGCCGCAGGCCGCGCATGCGGCGCAGAGCTATGTGCTGCCGCCGATGCACATGCGGCGCGGCGACGCCAGGCGGGCCATCGCCAGCGCGCCGCATCGTCTCAAGGGCCGGCTCAGCGTCGGCGGCCAGGAACAGTTCTACCTCGAAGGCCAGATCTCCTACGCAATCCCCACCGAGAACGACGGCATGCGCGTGCATTGCTCGACGCAGCACCCGAGCGAGATGCAGCATGTGGTGGCCCATGCGCTGGGCCTGCACGCCCACCACGTGCATGTGGAGTGCCGCCGCATGGGCGGCGGCTTCGGGGGCAAGGAATCGCAGTCGGCGCTGTTCGCCAGCGTGGCCGCCATCGCCGCAAAGCGGCTCGGCCGCCCGGTCAAGCTGCGCCTGGACCGCGACGACGACTTCATGATCACCGGCCGCCGCCACGGCTTCGAGTACGAGTACGAGGTGGGCTACGACGACGAGGGCCGCCTGCTCGGTGCCGAGATCGACATGCTGTCCAACGCCGGCTTCTCGGCCGACCTGTCCGGCCCGGTGATGACACGGGCGCTGTGCCACTTCGACAACGCCTACTGGCTGCCCGACGTGGCCATCCACGGCTACAGCGCACGCACCAACACACAGAGCAACACGGCCTTCCGCGGCTTCGGCGGGCCGCAGGGCGCCATCGCGGCCGAGGTGATCCTCGACTCCGTCGCGCGGGCCCTGGGCCGGGATGCGCTGGACGTGCGGCGCGCCAATTTCTACGGCGTGGGTGAACGCAATGTCACGCCCTACGGCCAGCAGGTGGACGACAACGTGATCCACGGCCTGGTCGACGAGCTCGCCACCGAGGCCCGCTATGCCGCGCGCCGCCAGGAGGTCGCGGCCTTCAACGCCACCAGCCCGGTGCTGAAGAAGGGCCTGGCACTGACACCGCTGAAGTTCGGCATCTCGTTCAACGTGGCGCATTTCAACCAGGCAGGCGCCCTGGTGCATGTCTACAGCGACGGCTCCATGCTCGTGAATCATGGCGGCACCGAGATGGGCCAGGGCCTGAACACCAAGGTCGCGCAGGTGGTCGCGCACGAGCTGGGGGTCAGCTTCGACACGGTGCGCGTGACCGCCACCGACACGCAGAAGGTCGCCAACACCTCCGCCACCGCTGCCTCCACCGGGACCGACCTCAACGGCAAGGCAGCCCAGGACGCCGCGCGCCGGGTGCGTGAGCGCCTGGCCGCGTTTGCAGCGCAGCGCCACGGCGGCGAGGCCAGGGAGGTGCGGTTCGCCAACGACATGGTGACGGTGAATGGCCGGCAGATCCCCTTCCCCGAGCTCGTGCGCGCAGCCTACGAGGCCCGCGTGCAGCTGTGGTCCGACGGCTTCTACGCCACGCCGGGCCTGCACTGGGACCGCGAGAAGCTGCAGGGCCGGCCCTTCTTCTACTTCGCCTACGGTGCCGCGCTGAGCGAGGTGGTCGTGGACACGCTGACCGGCGAATGGAAGCTGCTGCGCGCCGACGTGCTGCACGACGTTGGTCGTTCGCTGAACCCGGCGGTGGACATCGGCCAGATCGAGGGCGGCTTCATCCAGGGCATGGGCTGGCTCACGATGGAAGAGCTGGTGTGGCATCCGCAGACCGGCCGGCTGATGACGCATGCCCCCAGCACCTACAAGATCCCGACGGCCAACGACTGCCCACCGGAGTTCAACGTGAGGCTGTTCGAGAACGACAACGTGGAAGACAGCATCCATCGCTCCAAGGCGGTGGGCGAGCCGCCGCTGCTGTTGCCGTTCTCGGTCTTCCTCGCGATTCGCGATGCGGTGTCGGCGGTAGGCGGACATCGTGTCGACCCGCCGCTGCGGGCGCCGGCGACCTGCGAGGCGATTCTGGATGCCATCGATGCGGTCACGCGAGGTGGTGCGTGACCCTGCGAGCCGCTGCCGCGCGCTGGCTGGCCGCAGGCCAGCCAGCCGTCGTCGTCGAGGTGAAGGCCACCAAGGGCTCGGCGCCACGCGAGACGGGCACACGCATGCTGGTGTCGGCCAATGAAGCCCTGGGCACCATAGGCGGCGGCCATCTCGAGTGGCTGGCCATCGACACGGCGCGCCGACTTCTGGCCCAGGGTGGCGGCGAGGCGGTCGAGCACCACTACCCGCTCGGCCCGGCCCTGGGTCAATGCTGCGGTGGCGCCGTCACGCTGCGCTACGCGAGCCTCGATGAACAAGGCCTGCAGAGCTGGCCGGCCGCAGCGTCGAGGTTCTTCCTGCAGCTCTACGGCGCAGGCCATGTCGGCCGCGCCATCGTGAAGCTGCTGGCAGGCATCGATTGCCGGGTGCAGTGGATCGACGAGCGCGAGAGCGAGTTTCCGCCGGAGGAGACCCTCCCGCCCCACATCGAGAAGGTCTGCGTCGAACCGGTCGAGGCCGAGGTTCGCATCGCGCCGCCGGACGCCTGCTACCTCGTCCTCACGCACAACCACGATCTCGACCTGCGCATCACCGAGGCCATCCTCAGGCGCGGGGATTTCCGCTATCTGGGTCTGATCGGCTCCAAGACCAAGCACGCACGCTTCCTGCACCGCTACGAGGCCCGCGGCATTCCCGCCGAGCTGCTGGGCCGCATCACCTGCCCGATCGGCCTGCCGGGCATCGACGGCAAGGAACCCGAGGTCATCGCCATCGCGGTGGTGGCCCAGCTGCTGCAGTTGCCCGCTGCTGCGCCGCGGGGTCACTGAGGATTCTTGGGGGCCGACCCTGGCTTGTTCCGCTTCCCCGCAGAGCAGGCAAGCGCTCGCAGCCCAGGTTGTCCACTACCTCATCCCATGGCACGTCAGCCACGCAACTTGCGGCGGTCAAATGCTTCTCAGGCTCTGAGGCGACTTCAATGAGCCGCGAGCGAGATGGCTTCCCGGGCAATCTGGACCATGGGCATGGCCAAGATCTGTCGATGGATCGACCTCTTGCGAGAGGCGGCCATCTGCTCGCTAAGCGTTGCCTTGGCCCGACTGAAATACCTTGCCGCCGCGGCGGCGGAACATAGACCTGCTTGTACGGCCAAGTTGGCCACCAACGCTCTTGCCTGCGCAGCGACATGGTCCTTGCGGACCGCCAAACCAGGTCCGGAGCGGAGCTTCAGCTTGACGATCACCCAGCGCTCCAGCAGTTGAAGGGCACCTTCAATTCCCCTGGAGTCGCTGGCCGCCACCAGCATCGCCGCTGCGCCCCTGACCTCACGGCACATTGCACCCGCTGGCCCAACCTTGCCCGTCGCAAGAGCCAATCCATGCGCCAACGCCCACTGCAGCGCTTCCGTCTCAGATGGCCGGTTGGCGAGCAACTTTCGAAGAGCGATGCGGGCATCCGAAGCAGATGCGCCAAACAGACCGTGCAGCGCCGCTGGATTAAATCCATGTAGCCGGCTTAGAGCTAGAGCAGCCCGCAATGCTGAATGCGCAAAGTGTGTCGGCGCTCGACACAATCTCATCGAAACCGGCCTCCACGCCAGCATGCGGACTTCGCTCCGGAAGTGCTCCTTGCCCTCGATGAGCCGGGCTCGATAGCGAGCTGCAAATACCGGCCCACGGATCGCATCGTGGTCGCGCACCCACCGGGCAATCACGTTGGCCACCCCATGCGCGAAGGCCGAAGGGGACTGCCCTCCCGACAGGTTGGTTAGTAGATGTATCTCGGACGGAGTAAGAAGGTAGTAGAGGAGCTTGCGGCCAGGTTGATTGTGAGCTTCGAGCAAGCGAGATCGGATCCGACTGACCAATGAGAAGTCGCCAAGCAGGTCGCGACCCCGCGCGCCTTGCCAGTAGACGTGCCAGGTTCCAAGACCTTCGCCGTGGTCGATGGGGTTGCCCATGTCTCCATGACGTTCTCCGGCGGCGTATTTCCCCACAGGTTTACCCGGATGGAAAGTCGCTCGTTCGGCTTCCTTTTATGCAGGACCCGGTGCAACTCGCATCATCGCGTCAGCATAGGACGACGATCAGTCAGCCTGGTAGTGCTGGCATCGAACAGCCCTTGCCCGCAGCTATTGCGGGCATGAGCCAAGCGTAGTTCGAGCCCGCCTCATCGCAAGCCGAACGATCACTACATCTCTACCTGGTTGACGCCATCGCCCCTCGAAACGCGCAGCACAAGCAACCACGCCGCTTTGCTCGGCGCGCCGATACCGAACGCCGCACTGCAAACGAAATCATCAGTGGATGCCGAGGTGCATCAATCGTATGTTTGGCCTGCCTGAGGCCGTGGCCAAGGGCAATCTCCCGTCAACTCAACCGGAAGGAAATCATCATGAATGACGCACCGCAACTTGAGATCATCGATCTGGGCGACGCCAAGGAGCAAACCAAGGGCGACCCCATTGGCGACTTCACCGAGGTGAGCGAAGTCTCGCCGCTCCGCCAAGTTCCCTGATCCGGCGAAGCAACTGCTGGGCGCGCAGCTACCACGCTGCGCGCCCAGCCTGAGGAGGCCGTTATGCCGCCCACTGAACTCCAACCCGACATGGCCCCGCTGTACCGCCTTGCAGACCATGTGTGCGCCTGCCGCGTCGACGAGCAAGTCGTACTGCTGGACCTGAAGAGAAACAAGTACATGGGCATTGGCGGCCCTCTACTCGGAGCCCTGGCGGATGCTGTTGTTGATTGGCCCACCCGGTCAGCCACCTCTCTACCAACAGCTCCAAGCCCTTGCCTTCACCAAGGCCTGCACACGCTGCTTGAGCAACGCATGCTGACGATTACGTCCGATGCAGGGGCGGGCCGAGCATCAATCGATGCCGCGCGAGCGAGCATGCTCCCCGACGTCTGCGGTCGCTCCGTCCTGTCCGAATCTCGTCATCTGCCAAGCCTGCTTCTGTCCGCTGCGGTCGCGGCGCACTGGCTCAGTCGTTGCAGCCTCGCAAACATACGCGTCCGCGTCATCCGGGAGCGGCAGGACTGCCACCGATCAAAGCAGTCACCTGAGGGAGACATGCTCCGCGCAGCGGTCGCGGCCTACACACACCTGCGCCCCTTCGTGCTCACCGCGCACGATCAGTGCCTGCATGACTCCCTCACCCTGATCCGCTTCCTGGCAAAGCAGGGAGTGTTTGCACGCTGGGTCATCGGCGTACGAACACGACCATTCGGCGCGCACTCATGGGTGCAGAGCGGAAACACGGTGCTGAACGACGTGCACGAGAACGTGCGCGCCTACACGCCGATCATGGTGGTTTGAGCGGCACAGACAACCATGTTCCGCTACATCGGCTTCAGTTGGGCGGCGGCCGACGCTGCCCAGTCGGACCTGGCTGAACGGCTGGACCAGGCATTGAGATCCCACAAGGACTGGGATCAGGCCTTCTGTACGACCGGACTACGCGTCTACACCGCCGGCACCTTGCATGGGATCAACGACGTTCACGCCCTGCCCTCGAACAGCGGCGTCGTCCTTGGCCGCCTATTCCGGCGCAGGGCCCTGGCGCCAGGCGACCAGGCCGAACTCACCCTGACCGAAGCAGAAGCGCAGCACATCGCGCAATCCGAAGGACGCGCCTTGATCGACCGGTTCTGGGGGCGATACGTGGCCTTCTTGCCAGCCAGCACAGGGGAAGGCCGTGTGCTTCGCGATCCCACCGGCGCCCTACCCTGCTTTCGCATGGAGGTCCAGGGGGCCGCCATCGTCCTCTCACGACTCGAAGACCTGCTCTCCCTATTGAACATCCCTTCTCCCCCCGTGAACTGGGACGCCGCCGCTGCGCATCTGCTGTTCGGCCGGCTCGATGGCCGCGAAACAACCTTGGAAGGCGTGACGCAGATGATCTCCGGCGAGCTCACCTCCATGAACGGTCACGGAAGTGGACCGCTTCGACTGTGGAGTGCCGCGGACTTCGCCCGCCGCCCCCTGATGGACTCGTCCGATGCAGCGCGCGTCTTGCGGGAGACTGCCGTTGACTGCGTGCAGGGGTGGGCGTCCAGCTACGACCCATTCGTGCTCCGACTCTCCGGAGGCGTGGACTCAGCCATCCTGCTGGGGTGCCTCGGCCTCCGAAGGACGCCGTCCAAGTTCGCCTGCCTGAACTACCACGCGCTAGGCACGGATAGCGACGAACGCCCGTATGCCCGACTTGCAGCACGACGCGCTGGCGCGACGCTCATCGAGAGAAGCCTCGACGACCAGTTCCGCCTTGAAGAGGTGCTGAACGTTACTCGCACGCCGCTCCCTGCAAACTATCTCGGCGGCATGGGGACCGCGCGCACGGACGCGGACGTCGCTGCGGCCCATCGAGCGAGCGCGATCTTCACGGGCGCAGGGGGCGACCAGTTGTTCTTCGAGTTCCGGCGCACCTGGCCCGCGGCTGACTACCTGAAGCTGCACGGGTTCGGCCTCGGCCTTCTGGAGGCTTCGCTGGATTCCGCCCGCCTGGGAAAGGTCTCCTTCTGGAAGGCTTTCCGCCTGGCGGTCACCGACCAGGCGTTTCGTGGCGGCCCGGCCAACGGCGCTGATCGCTTCTCGACACTGATGCGAAGCCAAGCCAGGGAGGCGGCCGCGAGGACCGCAGAAAGGTTTTCTCACCCGTCCCGGCTGGACGCGTCAGACCTGCCTATCGGCAAGTTCCATCAGCTTGGCATGCTCATCAGTCCCTTCGAGTACTACAACCACTACCTGTGCGGCGCATCGCCCGAGCTGGTCCATCCGCTCATGTCACAGCCACTTCTGGAACTCTGCCTGGCCATCCCGACATACGTCCTGACCCAAGGTGGCAGAGGCCGCGCCCTGGCGCGCATGGCCTTCGCAGACTACCTGCCAGTCGAGATCTCAACCAGGCGCTCCAAAGGCGGCATGGACATGTACGCAACAGCAATCCTGCAGCGGAACCTGCCGTTCGCCCGTGAACTGCTGCTGGATGGGCTTCTTGCCCGGCAAGGGCTCCTGGATCGGCCGCGCGTGGAAGCAGCACTGACCGACCGGCCCTCGTCGGCCGCCACGTACATCAGCGAGATCCACGCCTGCATCGCCACAGAGGCCTGGCTGCAGCGCATGGCTGCGCCAGTGGTGCGGCGCCCCGCCTGACTGGACGGCTTCATGCCGCGCTTCCAGACACTGCGCGCCGCGCTGCGCCTGCTCAGCGAGGAGCTAGACCGAGAAACCCTGGTTCACATCGGTGGCACGCTGATGCTCGTCGCAGCCAGCGGCACCGGGGCCATGCCATGCCACCCACATCGAAAGGGTGGCGCGTCTTGCAACTACCGCAGGTGCTACAACGCCCTAACCTTGGCCGGTCAAGCCGTGTACTCCACGGGCAAATGGCGCGACCTGTTGCGCAACAGGCCCAACAAGGCGCCCGTCGTTCACCAATCGAGACCACCTCCAGCGTCTTGGCCACCCATGCGAGGGGACTTCGGCTTCTGCAGCGACAGCTGCAGACTGATCAGCGCTCCCGAGAGCCGCAATCAGCGGCCTCCAAGCTTTCGCACCTTTTCCGCACAGGCAAAAACAAAGGGGCTAGCGTCACCGCTAACCCCTTGTTTTCCTACCGAATTTGGTAGGCGCGATTGGATTCGAACCAACGACCCCCACCATGTCAAGGTGGTGCTCTAACCAACTGAGCTACGCGCCTGAAGAGCTTCGCACTATAGCATGGTTTTTGGGGTCCTGGCCAGAGTTCACTTCCGGCGCGCAGAACGCACGCCGGAGATGGCGCACAGCTCGCGCAGGACCTTGGTCAATCGGGACGCGTCCGACAGCTCCAGCGTGAAGCTCATCCAGGCCGTGTCGCCGCCGCCCGCCCTGGGCCTGGCGGCGCCGGGCTTCAACGACTGCGTGTTGACGGCGACGACGTTCATCTTCTCCTTCGCGAACACCTCGAGCACGTCACGCAGCAGGCCCTGGCGGTCGCCGGCCTCAACGAGCACGTCGACCGGGTAGACCGGCGCGCCCTTGCCCGCGACCTCACCGCCACCCCATTCGACGGCGATGACGCGCTCCGGCGAGCGGCGCTTCATCTCGGCCAGGTTGCTGCAGTCGCTGCGGTGGATGGCCACGCCGCGGCCGCGCGTGACGAAGCCCTGGATGGCGTCCGGCGGCGCGGGGCGGCAGCAGCGCGACAGCGTCGTCAGCAGCGAGTCGATGCCCACCACCAGCACGCCGCCCCGGCCGCCGCTGGCGTCGCTGCTGGCGCTGCGCGTGTGCCTCTGCGCCAGCAGTTCATCCTCGTCGGCGACCGGTTCGGGCGGACGCAGCAGCAGCTCGATGTTGCGCAGCGAGTACTCATCCTTGCCGACCACCTCGAACAGCGCATCGGCCCCCTTGAAGCCCAGCCGAGCAGCCAGCTCGTCGAGCTTCAATGCCGTCTTGCCCTCGCGCTGCAGCAGCTTCTCGACCAGCTCGCGGCCCTTGGCGATGGTCTGCGTCTGCTGCAGGGCGTTGAACCAGGCCCGCACCTTGGCGCGCGAACGCTGGCTCTGCAGATAGCCCAGTTCGGGGTTGAGCCAGTCCAGCGACGGCCCGCCCTCCTTGGTCGCGATGATCTCCACCGTCTGGCCGCTGTGCAGCGGCGTGTTCAGCGGCAGCATCTGGCCGTCGATGCGGGCACCACGGCAGCGGTGGCCGAGGTCGGTGTGCACCGCGTAGGCGAAGTCCACCGGCGTCGCGCCGGCCGCCAGCTCGACGATGGTGGCCTGCGGCGTGAAGACGTAGATGCGGTCGCTGAACCCGTCCCCGGCCGGCCCGCCTTCGGCGGTGTCGCGCTCCCAGGCCAGCAACTGGTTCAGCACGGCCTTGCGGGCCTGCGCCACCTGGGCCTCGAACTCGCCCGCCGCGCTGACGCCGGCATAGCCCCGCGCGCCCGCCTCCTTGTAGGCCCAATGCGCCGCCACGCCATGCTCGGCATGCTCGTGCATCTCGCGGGTGCGGATCTGCACCTCCATCGCCCGACCGTCGGCGCCCAGCACGACGGTGTGCAGCGACTGGTAGCCGTTGGGCTTGGGCTTGGCGATGTAATCGTCGAACTCGCCGGGCACCGGCGTGTAGAGCTCGTGCAGCCGCGCCAGCACGGCATAGCAGTCGGCCACGCTGGCGACGATGACGCGCAGCGCGCGCAGGTCGAAGACGCGGTCCAGCGACAAGTCCTTGCCCTGCATCTTCTTGTGGATGCTGTAGAGGTGCTTGGGCCGCCCCTGCACCTCGGCGGCAATGCCCTGGGCGTAGAGGTCGGCCTGCAGCGCCGCGCGCGCGGCCTCGATGCGCTGCTCGCGCTCGACGCGGGTCTCGAGCAAGGCCTTGGCCAGCGCCCGATAGGCCGCGGGCTCGCGAAAGCGGAAGGCCAGGTCCTCCAGCTCCCACTTGATCTGCCAGATCCCCAGGCGGTTGGCCAGCGGCGCGAACACGGCCTGGGATTCGTCAGCCAGCTCCGGCGGGCACGGCTGCTTGGCCGCCGCGTACCAGCGCAGCGACTGCAGCCGCGAGGCCAGGCGCAGCAGCACCACGCGCAGGTCGCGCGAGAAGGCCAGCAGCATCTTGCGCACGCGCTCGGGCTGCTGGGCCCGCTGCTCGTCCCCGACCTGCGCCTCGCGCGCATTGCGCTGGATGCGCACCAGCTTGCGCGTGAGTTCGACCAGGCTGGCGTACGAGGGCCCGAAGGCCTTTTCCACCACCTCGGCCGGTCGCTGCAGGCCATCGCCGGCATAGACCAGGAACGCGGCGGCCTGCATCGCCGGC
>NZ_JAFAGT010000090.1 GCF_019237615.1 Roseateles sp.
GAGCGCGTCGTCGAGCCGGTCCGGGCCCATGGCTACGCGCATGCCCCGGCCGCCACCCCCCATCGCTGCCTTGACGATGACTGGGTAGCCGAGCTTGCCAGCAAGCGCCTTTGCCTCGAAGCTGTCGCGGACCGGGTGATCACTGCCGGCCAGCACGGGCACGCCGGCCTGCTGGGCGATGCGGGCCAGCTCGATGGCCATGCGCGGGGTGATCTCGGCGGGCTTGAAGACCACGGCGCAACCGGCCGCCAGGGCCGGCGCCAGCTTCTGCGCCTCGCTGGCGATGGGCGAGTTCCAGGGCGTGATGGCCGCGACCACGCCCATGGGCTCGTAGACGCTCATGGTCATGAAGTCGCCGCGGGGCGGCGTGAGGGTCTCTTCCATGGTCTCGCAGGCCGCCGCGAAGAACTGGAAGGTGCCGGCAGCGCTGGCCACGAGGGCGCGTGTCTCGCTGATGGGCTTGCCGTTATCGAGGCGCTGCAGCTGGGCCAGCGGCTCGGCACGCTCGCGGATCAGTTGGGCGATGCGGTAGAGCACGGCCGCGCGCTCGTGCGGCTTCTTCTGGGCCCAGCCGCTGGTGCGGAACGCATGGTCGGCCTTCTGGATGGCTTCTTCGACATCGGCCAGGCTGGGCGCGCGCAGGCGGCCCACGACTTCGCCGGTCGCGGGGTAGAGCGTGGCAGATTCGTCGCCGCCGCCCAGGCGCCATTCGCCAGCGATATTGATGGGTAGCAGTTCTAGCTTGGACATAGTGGAACTCCTCACTGAGCCTTGGTGGTGGCCGGGATCTGGTCCAGCTTGTTCACCGGCGGGCCCGAGAACGTGGTCTTGAAGCTGCCGATGGCGCGCATATCGATTTCGAGAAGGAAGGGGCCCTTCTTGCTCCACGCGGAATCCAGCACGGCGGGCAGCTCTTCCAGATTGCTCACGCGGGCATGGGGCAGCTTGATGGAGGCGCACAGCTGCGCATAGTCGGGCGTGTGCAGCTCCACATAGCAGCGGCGGCCGCCGTAGGAGGCGTCCTGGATGTTCTGGATCACGCCGTAGCGCTGGTCGTTCATCAGCACGATCATGGTGTCGCACTCTTCCTGCACCAGGGTCGCGAGTTCGCCCAGGTTCAGGATGAAGCCGCCGTCGCCGGCCAGACCCAGGGTCTTGCGGCCCGAGCCAGTTTCCGCCGCGCCCACGGCCGCACCGATGGCCATGGGCATGCCCATGCCGATGCCGCCGCCCGTGGCGTGCACGCCGGCGTTGGGCTCGAAAAAGCGCAGCTCGCGGTTGCCCCAGGTGCTGTTGGAGACGGTCACGTCGCGCACCCAGTTGAAGTTGCGGCCCACCACCTGCTGCAGCTGCTGCACCAGCTCCTTGTACGGGCCCAGGCCGTCGCGCATGGTGGCCACGACTTCGTTGTGCGTCTGGCGCAGATCGGCCAGCAGTTCGGGGTCGGCCTGGTAGCCGCGGGCTTCGAGGCGGTCGGCCAGGCCGGTCAGGGCCAGGGCCGAGTCGCCGCAGACGAAGCCGTCATCCATGTAGCAGCGGCCCTGCTGGGCGGCGTCCACGTCGATGCGCAGCAGCGGGCGCGGCAGCTTGAGTTCGTACTTCAGCGTCTCGTTGCTGCGCAGGCGCGTGCCCACGGCCAACATGGCGTCGCAGCGCTGGTAGAAAGCCTCGACGGGCTTCTGGATGTTGTAGGCGCCAAGCGTTGCCGGATCGTCCTCGGCCACGATGCCGCGGCCCTGGCCGGTGCTGACGATGCCGAAGCCCATGGCCTTCAGGCGTTGCACGGCCGCGCCCGCGTGGCGGGCACCGCCGCCCAGCCACAACAGGGGGCGGCGGGCCTTGGCCAGCTGGTCGGCCAGCGCATCGAGCGCGGCTTCGCTGGGTGCCAGCACGGCCACGGGCAGCGGCGACAGGTCGGCCGGCATGTCTATCAGCGCCTGCTGGATGTCGATGGGAATCTCGACACTCACCGGGCCCGTGGGCGCGGTCATCGCGGCCTGGACCGCGGCCTTGAGCGTGGACAAACAGGTCTCGGCGCTCAGCACGCGGAAAGCGGCCTTGGAGACGGCCTTGAGCATGGTCAGCTGGTCCGGCGCCTCGTGGATGTACGACAGCTTCTTGTCCAGATACTGGGTCTCGATCTGGCCCGTGATGTGCAGCAGCGGCGTGCCGGCCGTGTAGGCCTCAACCAGGCTGCCGGCGATGTTGCCGGAGGCCGGGCCGGTGCTGGTGATGCACACGCCCAGACTGGAGGTCGAGCGCGCGCAGGCGTCGGCCATATTGCCGGCGCCGGCCTCGCCGCGCGCCATCACGAAGCGCACCTTGCCGCGTGCAAACATGGCATCGAGGATGGGCATGTTGTGGATGGAGATCACCCCGAACGCGGCCTTGACGTCGCAATGCTCGAGGAATTCGGCAATGACGGCGCCGACGGTGATTTGGGTTGCGTTAGGCATGGCGGGAAAGGCCTCCGGAAACATCGATATGGCTGCCGGTCGTGTACGACGACAACGGCGTGGCGAGATAGAAAATGGCGCGGGCGGCTTCGGCGGGCGAACCCAGGCGACCCAGCGGAATGGATTTCTTGCGGGCCAGCTCGGCGCTCCACTGCTCCCAGCTCTGGCTCCGGTCCTCGCGGGCCTCGAAGCGGCGGCGCCACTGGCCGGACTCGATCAGGCCGACCAGGATGCCGTTGACGCGCACGCCCTTGGGCGCGAACTCGGTGGCCATGGAGCGCACCAGGTTCTTGAGGCCTGCGCGCGCGGCCGAGGTCGCGACCATATGCGGCTCGGGCTGGGAGGCCAGCAGCGAGTTCACGCAGACGATGGCCGAACCCTCGCCGCGCTCGAGCTGCGGCAGAAAGGCGCGCGTGGGATGCAGCACCGAGAAGAACTTCAGGTGCAGCTCCTCGGTCCAGGCTTCGTCCGTGGTGTTCTCGAAGGTCGAGACCCGGCCCTGGCCCGCGTTGTTGACGAGGATGGTGGCCGGACCCAGGGCCGCCTCGCTGGCCAGAGCGAACTGCTGGACCTGCTCGGGCTTGAGCACATCGCAGGCCTGGGCGAACAGGCGTTCGCGGGCCTGGGGATGGCGCTCCAGCAGCTGCTGCACGGCCTGTTCCAGGCGCTCGGGGTTGCGGCCGCACAGGGCCACGCGTGCGCCCTGGGCCAGCAGCAGCTCCACCGTGGCCAGGCCTATGCCCGAGGAGCCGCCGGTGACGACGGCCGTGGCATCGAGTTTGAAATCATGCATGGCCGCCTCCTGCGCGCCGTGAAGTGATGGACAGGACCTGCGCTCCGGACTGCGGCCGGTAGTTGAGCAGCTCCGACAGTTCGTCGGCCGCCGCGCAGACGCGCGGCACCAGTTCCGTCTGGCCCTCGGAGTCGATCTGGGCCGAGGCCAGGGTCACGCCCAGGGCCGCGACGACGCGGCCGCTGTGGTCGCGCACGGGCGCCGCGATGGTGGAGATCGAGCTTTCGAAAAAGCCGGCACCCGCCACATGGCCGCGCTCGCGGTCGGCCTGGGCCAGATCGAACAGCTCGAGCACGGTCCTGGGCGTCTGGGGCGAATGGCCTTCCAGATGCTCTTCGGGGTAGAGGGCGCGCAGCTCGGGCAGCGACAGATCGGCCAGCAGCACGCGGCCCAGCAGCGTGGCATGGGCGGGCAGGCGCGTGCCCACGCGCACCGAGCTGGTCAGCGGCGTGGGCGGCGTGACCTTGGCCACGTAGACGATGGAGCGGCCGTCGCGCACCACGATGTTGCAGGGAAAGCGGATCTCGTCGCACAGCCGCGCGATCACGGGCTGGCCCAGCTCGGTCAGGTCCATGGAGGACAGGAACTCGAAGCCCAGGCGCAGCACGGACAGGCCCAGCCGGTAGTCGCTGCCGCCCTCGGCGCGCTGCAGAAAGCCCATGCTCTCCAGCGTGTTGAGCATGCGGAACACCGTGGCGCGCGGCAACTGCAGGCGGCGCGCCAACTCGGGCGCACCCAGCGTGGCATTGCCGCGGCCGAACTCCTGCAGCAGGCGCAGGCCGCGCTCCAGCGCGGGCACCATGTATTTTTCGGAGCCGCCGTCGGCGGAGGAATTGTCGTTGTCGCTCATGGGGCGCTCAGTTCATGACGAAGCCGCCGTTGACGGGCAGCACCTGGCCCGTCACAAAGCGCGCGCCATCCGACAGCAGATAGGACACGGCGCCCGAGACGTCCTCGGGCCCCTGCTCGCGCTGCAGCGCGCGCTGCTCGATGTAGAGGCGGTGGCGGTGCTCGGGCACGTACTCGGTGGCCTCCACCAGCACCAGGCCCGGAGCCACGGCGTTGACGGTGACGGCGTCGCCGCCCAGCTCGCGCGCCATGGCATGGGTCATGGCCATCACCGCGCCCTTGCTGGCCACATAGGCCATGAGGTTGGGTGCTCCCCACATGGCAGTGTCGGAAGCCAGATTGACCACGGCGCCGCGGCCGCTGTCCTTGAGCGCGGCGCGGCAGGCGCGCGTCATCAGCCAGACGCCGCGCACATTGACGTTCATCACCTGGTCCCATTTCTCGAGCGCGATGTCGTCCATGCCCTTGCCGCCCGAATCGGTGACGGCCGCGTTGTTGACCAGGCCGTCGAGGCCGCCCAGGGCCTGGACCGCCTGCTGTGCGCAATGCTCGATGGAGGCCGGGTTGCCGGCATCGAAGGCCACGCCATGGGCTTGCAGGCCCTGGGCGCGCAGCTGCGCCACGGCCTGGACCAGCAGCTCTTCACGCAGATCAGCAAGCACGACCTGCGCGCCCTGAGAGCACAGCGTCTGCGCGAAGGCAAAACCCAGGCCGCGTGCGGCACCGGTAACGAGGATCCGGCGCCCTGCGAGCTGACCGGTGGGATGCGTGGTGTTCATCGTCATTTTGGACCTGTTTTGTTTCAAATATGAAATGACACTTTTT
>NZ_JAFAGT010000033.1 GCF_019237615.1 Roseateles sp.
TCACGCGCTTGGCCAGATCGACCCCGACTCGGGTAATCTCGTTCATGGGCTTCCCCTTTCACAGGCTTGCAGATTGACGTTTCGCACCATCAATCTTGGCGCTTCGACGCCGTGGGCCAGAAGGTGGGAAGTCCCTTCGTATTCGCTTGGTGTCCAGTTCGTCCATGCGAGACATCCCGCCTGGATGCTTGGTCCCGGGTTATGCGCTGCAGCCCGGAAGTAGGCGCGCGCAGGCAAAAAAATGTCCCAAGCACCGCGAAGGTCTTGGGACATCTTTGGGACAACCAGATCTTGAATTTGTTCTAAACAGTCATCAATGCCTGTTTAGAGTCGCTCAGCGTCAATGCTTGATCTAGAAGGAAAATCCTGGTCGGGGTGAGAGGATTCGAACCTCCGGCCTCTACGTCCCGAACGTAGCGCTCTACCAGGCTAAGCTACACCCCGATGTCGTTTTGCTGAGTGGCTTCAGGAATGCCGCTCAACCGACTGAATTGCGAATTCTAGCAGAGATTCTGTCCACTTGTTGGAAGGTAGCAGCTTGAGGCAGTCGGCTGCATGCCGGGCCTCGGTGCGCGCCGCTTCGCGCGTCGATTCCAGGGCGCCGGTGGAGCGCACGATGGCGACGATCTCCTGCAGCTTTTCCTGCTCGCCCTCTTCGATGGCATGGCGCAGCAGCGCGCGCTGCTCGGGCGTGCCGCGCTCCATCGCGATCAGCAGGGGCAGGGTCGTCTTGCCCTCGCGCAGGTCGTCGCCGATGTTCTTGCCGAGTTCGTGGGCGTCGCCCTCGTAGTCGAGCACGTCGTCGATGAGCTGGAACGCCGTTCCCAGTGCGCGGCCGTAGGCGGCGCAGGCCTCCTCGACCTCGGGCGTGGCGTTTGCCAGTACGGCGCCGAGCCGGGCGCTGGCCTCGAAGAGCTTTGCGGTCTTGAAGCGGATCACGCGCAGATAGCTCTCCACGGTGATGTCCGGGTCATGCATGTTCATCAGCTGCAGGACCTCGCCCTCGGCGATGACGTTGGTCGCCTCGGCCAGCACCTCCAGCACGCGCATGCGGTCGACCGACACCATCATCTGGAAGGCGCGCGAATAGAGGAAGTCGCCGACCAGCACGCTGGCCGCGTTGCCGAACAGCGCATTCGCGGTCGGCTTGCCGCGGCGCAGCGACGACTCGTCGACGACGTCGTCATGCAGCAGCGTGGCCGTGTGGATGAATTCGACGACGGCCGCCAGCTCGAAGCGCGCGGCATGGTCGAAGCCCAGTGCATTCGCGAACAGCAGCACGAGCTTGGGCCGCATGCGCTTGCCGCCCGCGTGGACGATGTAGTGGGCGATCTGGTCGATCAGCGCCACATCTGAGCTGAGGCGCTGGGCGATGACGGCGTCCACCTGCGCCATTTCGGCGGCCAGCAGGGAGAGGGCCTCGGCAACTTGGGATGGGGGCGAGGCAATCTCGACGCGCACTCTGGACTCTCAAGCTAGGAATCGCGGGATTATAGGAAGGGCATCCACCCCTCCCGGGGCAAGGCGGGCGTCGGCGGTTGTCGCGAGGCTTGCGGCGGGTTCGTGGCGGCGGGCATTGCCTGTTCGCAGAACATCAGGGTATACTCGCGGGCTCTTTGCAGTTCGTGCGCCTTTGGCGCATGCGCGGCAGAGAGATCAAATCGACAAAAAGGCCCGACGAGGGCGGCGGCGCGAGGTGCAAACCGGACGCCGGGCCGCTGGAGCCGGGTGGATGCACCTCCAGGTGCGAAAGGAAGAACATGTACGCGGTCATCAAAACCGGCGGCAAGCAGTACAAGGTTGCTGCTGGCGAAAAGATCAAGGTCGAGTTGCTCGACGCGGAAGTTGGCGCCGAGGTCACCCTCGACCAGGTGCTGGCAGTTGGCAGCGGCGACGGCCTGACGGTCGGCGCTCCGCTGGTCGCTGGCGCTACCGTCAGCGCCAAGGTCGTCAGCCACGGCAAGCACGACAAGGTTCGCATCTTCAAGATGCGCCGTCGCAAGCACTACAAGAAGAGCCAAGGCCATCGCCAGAACTACACCGAGCTGGAAATCAGCGCGGTCAACGGCTGATCCCCTCTTCTCGCTAATTTCTAGGAGCTAACTCATGGCACAGAAAAAAGGCGGCGGTTCCACACGGAACGGCCGCGACTCCAAGCCCAAGATGCTGGGCGTCAAGGCTTACGGCGGCGAACTGATCTCCGCAGGTTCCATCATCGTGCGCCAGCGCGGCACCAAGTTCCACCCCGGTGTGAACGTTGGCATCGGCAAGGACCACACGCTGTTCGCGCTGGTCGATGGCCACGTCAGCTTCACCGTCAAGGGTGCGAACAACCGTTCGACGGTCGTCGTCACGCCGCTGGCCGCCTAAGCCAGCCGTTGCAGGCGAGCAAATCGCCTGACATCCAAGCCCCGGCCCACCCGGGGCTTTGTCATTTCTGAAGTCTGGCGCGCCGCACGACGGTGCGCCGGGCCCAACCCCAGCCATTACGATGGCAGCCCGCCATGAAATTCGTTGACGAAGCCACCATCGATGTCGCCGCCGGTAACGGTGGCGCCGGCTGCGCGAGCTTTCGCCGCGAGAAATTCATCCCCTTCGGCGGGCCCGACGGCGGCGACGGCGGCAAGGGCGGCAGCGTCTGGGCCGAGGCCGACCGCAACCTCAACACGCTGATCGACTACCGCTACGCACGTCGTCACGAAGCGCGCAACGGCGAGGCCGGCCGTGGCTCGGACTGCTTCGGCGCGGCGGCCGACGACATCGTGCTGCGCATGCCCGTCGGCACCATCATCACCGACCTCGAGACCGAGTCCGTCGTCGGCGAACTGCTGGAGCCGGGCCAGCGCATCCTGATCTGCAAGGGCGGTGACGGCGGCTTCGGCAACCTGCACTTCAAGACCTCGACCAACCGAGCCCCGCGCCAGAAGACGCCCGGCTGGCCCGGCGAGATCAAGAAGGTGCGGCTGGAGCTGCGCGTGCTGGCCGACGTGGGGCTGCTGGGCCAGCCCAATGCCGGCAAGTCCACGCTGATCACGGCCGTCTCCAACGCCAAGCCCAAGATCGCGGACTACCCGTTCACGACGCTGCATCCCAACCTGGGCGTCGTGCGCGTCGCGCCGGAGAAGAGCTTCGTCGTCGCCGACATCCCCGGCCTCATCGAGGGTGCGGCCGAGGGTGCCGGCCTCGGACACCAGTTCCTGCGCCACCTGCAGCGCACGCGGCTGCTGCTGCACGTCGTCGACCTGGCGCCCTTCGACCCCGAGGTCGATCCGGTCAAGGAGGCCAAGGCCATCGTCGCCGAGCTGAAGAAGTACGACCCGGAGCTGCACGCCAAGCCGCGCTGGCTGGTGCTGAACAAGCTGGACATGATCCCCGAGGAAGAGCGCGCCGCGCGCGTGAAGGACTTCGTCAAGCGCTATCGCTGGAAGGGGCCGGTCTTCGAGATCTCGGCGCTGACCCGCGAGGGCTGCCAGCCGCTGATCCACGCCATCTACGACCATGTCGCCGCCGAGCAGCGTGTGCTCGAGGAGCGGGACATCCGCTTCGAGTCCCCCGCCGAATGAGTCTGCTGTCCAGCGCGCGCCGCATCGTCGTCAAGGTCGGCTCCAGCCTCGTCACCAACGAGGGCAGGGGCGTTGACGCCGAGGCGATCGCGAACTGGAGCCGCCAGCTGGCGGCGCTGGCCGCCGAGGGGCGCGAGCTGGTCATGGTGTCCAGCGGCGCCATCGCCGAGGGCATGAAGCGCCTGGGCTGGACGTCGCGCCCCAAGGAGCTGCACGAGCTGCAGGCCGCGGCGGCCGTCGGCCAGATGGGGCTGGCGCAGATGTACGAAAGCCAGCTCAGCGCCCATGGCCTGCACAGCGCCCAGGTGCTGCTGACCCACGCCGACCTGGCCGACCGCGAGCGCTATCTGAATGCGCGCTCGACGCTGCTGACGCTGATGGCCCACCGCGTGCTGCCGGTCATCAACGAGAACGACACCGTCGTCAACGACGAGATCAAGTTCGGCGACAACGACACGCTGGGCGCGCTGGTGGCCAACCTTGTCGAGGCTGACGCCCTCGTCATCCTGACCGACCAGCGTGGCCTGTACTCGGCGGACCCGCGCAAGGACCCGAACGCCCGCTTCATAGACAACGCCCAGGCCGGCGACGCGGAGCTGGAGCGCATGGCGGGCGGCGCGGGCTCCAGCCTCGGCCGCGGCGGCATGATCACGAAGATCCTCGCCGCCAAGCGCGCGGCGGGCAGCGGTGCCGGCACCATCATCGCCTGGGGGCGCGAGCCCGACGTGCTGCTGCGCCTGGTGGCCGGCGAGGCGATCGGCACCGCCTTGCACGCGGCGACGCCCAAGCTGGCGGCACGCAAGCAGTGGATGGTCGACCACCTGCAGATGCGCGGGGCAGTCAAGATCGATGCGGGCGCCGTCACCAAGCTGCGTGGCGAGGGCAAGAGCCTGCTGCCCATCGGCGTCACCGAGGTTCAGGGCGATTTCCATCGCGGCGACGTCATCGCCGTGATGGCGCCGGACGGCACCGAACTGGCGCGCGGCCTGGCCAACTACTCGGGTGCCGAGTCGCGGCTGATCGCGCGCAAGCCGTCGAGCGAGTTCGAGGCGCTGCTCGGCTATGCGGCCGAGCCCGAACTCATCCATCGCGACAACCTGGTGCTCCGCTAGGAGCGCCAGGCCGCGGCGGCGCTCAGCTCGGCGGCTCCCCGTCCGTCGTCTCCAGCGGCATGGGCCCGCTGTTGCGCTCGCGGTGCGCCGGCCGCATGCCGGCGCGCAGATAGCGGTTGTGGTGGTTGATGCGCGGCAGGTAGCGTGCCAACTCCGTCAACGCCATCTCGTAGACGCCGCGCTTGAACTCGATGACGGCATCGAGCGGCACCCAGTACTCGTTCCAGCGCCAGGCGTCGAACTCGGGGTGGTCGGTGGCGCGCAGGTTCATGTCGCAGTCACGCCCGACCAGTTGCAGCAGGAACCAGATCTGCTTCTGGCCCCGGTAATGGCCGCGCGCGTCGCGCCGGATGAAGTGCTCGGGCACCTCGTAGCGCAGCCAGTCGCGGGTCCTCGCGATGATGCGCACATGCTCTGGTATGAGCCCCACCTCTTCGTGGAGCTCTCGGAACATCGCCTGCTCAGGCGTTTCACCGTGCTTGATGCCCCCTTGCGGGAACTGCCATGAGTGCGTCCGGATGCGTTTGCCCCAGAACACCTCGTTGCGCTGGTTGAGCAGGATGATGCCGACGTTGGGGCGGAAGCCTTCACGGTCGAGCATAATCAACCTCAAATCTCTAGTTGGTTCGATTATTGCATCGGGCCACGATGGCGTTGGCGCCCTCGCTAACCCGAAGATTTCTCCCTGTTTTGTCGTGACTCCGGCCGGGTTTTCACCCGGCCTTCGCATTCCAGCCGCCCATGAAAGCCTCACAGTTTTTCATCTCCACCCTCAAGGAAGCACCCGCCGATGCGGAGGTCGTGAGTCATAAGCTGATGATGCGCGCCGGCATGATCAAGCGCCTGGGTGCGGGTATTTACAACTACATGCCCATGGGTTTGCGGGTCATCCGCAAGGTCGAGAAGATCATCCGCGAGGAGATGGACGCGGCCGGTGCCGTCGAGTGCCTGATGCCCGTCATCCAGCCCGCCGAGCTGTGGCAGGAAACCGGCCGCTTCGACAAGATGGGCCCGGAGCTGCTGCGCCTGAAGGACCGCCATGGCCGCGATTTCGTCGTGCAGCCCACCAGCGAGGAGGTCATCACCGACATCGCCCGTCAGGAGCTGCGCAGCTACCGCCAGCTGCCGAAGAACTTCTATCACATCCAGACCAAGTTCCGCGACGAGCGCCGGCCCCGCTTCGGCCTGATGCGCGGCCGTGAGTTCACGATGAAGGACGCCTACTCCTTCGACCGCGACGTCGAGGCCGCGGGCCGCAGCTACGACAACATGTACGCGGCGTACTGCAAGATCTTCGACCGCTTCGGCCTGCAGTACCGCGCCGTCGCGGCCGACACCGGCGCCATTGGCGGCGACCGCTCGCACGAGTTCCAGGTCATCGCCGACACCGGCGAAGACGCCATCGTCTACTGCCCCACCAGCGACTACGCGGCCAACATCGAGCTGGCCGAGGCCGTCGCGCTGACCGCCACGCGCGGCGCGGCGACGCAGGCGCTGACGAAGACACCCACGCCGGGCAAGAGCACCTGCGCAGACGTCGCCGAGCTGCTGAAGCTGCCGCTGGCGCAGACGGTCAAGTCGCTGGTGCTGGCCACCGACGAGCTGGACAAGGACGGCAACGTCGCCAAGACCCAGGTCTGGCTGCTGCTGGTGCGCGGCGACCATGACCTGAACGAGGTCAAGGCCGGCAAGGTCGAGGGCCTCAAGGGCGGCTTCCGCTTCGCGACCGTCGGCGAGATCGAGACCCACTTCGGCTGCAAGCCCGGCTATCTGGGGCCCATCGGCGCCAAGGGCGTCAGGATCGTCGCCGACCGCACCGTGGCCAACATGGCCGATTTCGTCTGTGGCGCCAACGAGCCGGACTTCCACCTGACCGGCGTGAACTGGGGCCGCGACCTGCCCGAGCCCGATGTCGTCGCCGACATCCGCGACGTCGTCGCCGGCGACCCCTCGCCCGACGGCAAGGGCATTCTGGCCATCCAGCGTGGTATCGAGGTGGGCCATGTGTTCTATCTCGGCACCAAGTATTCAGCCGCGATGAACGCCACCTTCCTGGACGAGAACGGCAAGCCCGCGTTGATGGAGATGGGCTGCTACGGCATCGGCGTGACCCGCATCCTGGGCGCCGCCATCGAGCAGAACAGCGACGCGCGCGGCATCATCTGGCCGGATGCGATTGCGCCCTTCACCGTGGTCATCTGCCCCATCGGCATGGATCGCAGCGACGAGGTCAAGGCCGCCGCCCACCAGCTCTACGAGGAGCTGAAGGCGCTGGGCGTGGACGTGCTGCTGGACGACCGCGGCGAGCGCCCCGGCGCGATGTTCGCGGACTGGGAGCTGATCGGCGTGCCGCACCGTGTGGTGCTGGGCGACCGCGGGTTGAAGGAAGGCCAGGTCGAATACCAGGGCCGCCGCGACGAGGCCGCGACCAAGCTGGCCGTCGGCGACGTGGTGGGACACCTGAAAGGCCTGCTCAAGCTTTGAAGCGCCGGCTTCTGCTGCTGAGCCTGCTCGGGGCGCCGCTGGCGGCGCGGGCGGGGGCCCAGGTCGAGGAACCGCTGGCGGACTCGATCCGCTCGGCGCTGGGCGCCGCCATCGCGCAGAGCGCCCCGCCTCGCCCGCGCTTCGAGTCCGATCAGGTCGAGGCGCGCATGGCCTATCTGCGCTGGCTGGGCGCGATGAGCGAGCGCCTGAAGAAGCGCAAGACCGAGACACAGATCCGCATCGAGTTCCTTGAGGCGGTCTGGTACGAGTCCAAGCGTGCGGGTCTGGAGCCCAGCCTGGTGCTGGGCCTCATCCAGGTGGAGAGCGGCTTCCGCAAATACGCGATCAGCGTCGCCGGTGCGCGTGGCTATATGCAGGTGATGCCGTTCTGGACGCGCGCCATCGGCGACGGCGACGCGTCACGGCTGTTCCACATGCAGACCAATCTGCGCTTCGGCTGCGTGATCCTGCGTCACTACCTGGACGTCGAGCGCGGCAACCTTTCGCTGGCGCTTGGCCGCTACAACGGCAGCCGCGGCCGACCGGAGTATCCGAGCGCGGTCTTCGGCGCGCGGCGCCAGTGGCTGCTGCCTGGCGAGGCCTGAGAGCCCCCGAGTTGCTTTCGGCAGCGGGCCGCGGGCGAGGTAGGCTAGACGCTTTCGTCCACAAGACAGCTCCCATGTCCGTCACCCGCCGATTCGCGCCTTTGATACTTTCCGCCCTGCTTGCCGCCGGCCTCGCCCAGGCACAGCCCGGCGACAACCCGCTGCTGGGCGTCAGCCCGCTGCCGCTGCAGTACCCGCAGTTCGACAAGCTGCGCGACGAGCACTTCGGCCCGGCGCTGGACAAGGGCATGGCCGAGCAGCTCGCCGAGATCCAGGCCATCGCCGACAACCCCGCCGCGCCCACGTTCGACAACACCATCGTCGCCTGGGAGCGGAGCGGCCGGCTGTTGAACCGTGCGACGACGCTGCTGTTCAGCCTGCTGGGCGCCGATGCCAACCCGGCCCGCCAGCAACTGCAGACCGACTACGCCGCCAAGCTTGCCGCCCAGCGCGACGCCGTGCTGCTCAACCCCAAGCTGTTCGCCCGCGTCGAGGCGCTGTACGCCCAGCGCGACACCGCCGCACCCAATGCCGAGGCCAAGCGCCTCATCGAGCGCTACCGCCGCGACATGCTGCGTGCCGGTGCGCAGCTGAGCGATGAGCAGAAGACGCGCATGAGGGCCATCAACGCCGAGTTGGCGACGCTGACGGCACGCTTCAACAAGCAGGTGCTGGCCGAGGTCAACGACTCGGCCATCGTCGTCGACAGCGCCGAGGAGCTGGCCGGCCTGAGCGCGGCGCAGATCGCCGCCGCCGCCGATGCGGCCAGGAAGCGCGGGCTGGAAGGCAAATACCTGATCGCGCTGCTGAACACCACCATCCAGCCCTTCGAGACCGACCTGCAGAACCGTGCGCTGCGCGAGCGCCTGCATCGCGCCTCGGTGGCGCGCGGCGCACGCGGCAATGAATTCGACACGCGTGCCATCGTGTCCCGCGTGATGACGCTGCGCCAGGAGCGCGCGGCGCTGCTGGGCTACGCGACGCCCGCAGCCTATGTGCTGGAGGAGGAGACCGCCAAGACGCCCGAGACCGTCAACGCGCTGCTGCGCCAGCTCGCACCTGCCGCCGCGGCTTCGGCCCGCCAGGAGGCGGCGGAGCTGCAGAAGCTCATCGACGGCGAGCAGGCCGCCAAGAACCAGCCCAGCTTCGCGCTGCAGGCCTGGGACTGGAGCTACTACGCCGAGAAGCTGCGCGCCGCCAAGTACGGCTTCGACGCCAGCCAGCTCAAGCCCTATCTGGAGATCGGCAGCGTGCTGGAGCGCGGCGTGTTCTTCGCGGCCCAGCAGCTCTACGGCATCACTTTCAAGCGCCGCATGGACCTGCCGGTCTACCGCGACGACGTGCGCGTCTACGACGTCTTCGACACCAACGGCAAGCAACTCGCCATCTTCATCGCCGACCTCTACGCCCGTCCGAGCAAGCGCGGCGGTGCGTGGATGAACGCCTACGTCGGCCAGAACGCACTGGAGGGGACGCAGCCGGTCGTCGCCAACCACCTCAACATCCCCAAGCCGCCGCCCGGCGAGCCGACGCTGCTGACCTGGGACGAGGTCAACACGATGTTCCACGAGTTCGGCCATGCACTGCACGGCATGTTCAACAAGAGCCGCTACCCGGGCCTGTCCCGCGTGCCGCGCGACTTCGTCGAGTACCCCTCGCAGGTCAACGAAGTCTGGGCCGACTGGCCCAGCGTGCTGGCCAGCTACGCCCGCCACTACAAGACCGGCGAGGCCATGCCGCGCGAACTGCTCGACAAGGTCTCGCGCGCCAAGCGCTTCAACCAGGGCTACACGACGCTGTCCTACCTGTCCGCCGCCATCGTCGACCAGCGCCTGCACCAGCTCAAGGCGGGCGAGATCCCGACGGCCGACGGCATCGTTGACTTCGAGGCCAAGGTGTTGAAGGAGGAGGGCGTCGACTTCGGCCCCGTGCCGCCGCGCTACAAGCTCCCGTACTTCAGCCACATCATGGGCGGCTACTCGGCCGGCTACTACGCCTACATCTGGAGCGAGGTGCTGGACGCCGACACGGTGGAATGGCTGAAGGCCGAGGGCGGCCTCAAGCGCGCCAACGGCGACCAGCTGCGCGCCAAGATGCTGTCGCGCGGCGGCAGCGAGGACGCGATGCAGCTGTTCCGCAACCTCGTGGGCCACGAGCCCGACATCAAGCCGCTGCTGGAGCGGCGCGGCCTGGTGGTGCAGAAGCCCTGAGCGAAGGGTGCTGCAGGTCAGCTTCGATCACGGTGAGGCGGGAGCGGCGAGCCCGTCGCCCCGTCGTCCGCGGTGCCGCTGACCGTGGCATGGAGCAGGAGGGGCTGCCCGCTCGACGGCGAAATGCGGCTGGATGCCGCAGTCATCCTCACCTGTTGCTGGACGCGCCGGGAGGCGTCGTGCCGATGATGCGCGGCAGGCCGAGCGAGGCCGCGAAGTCGAGCGCGGCGCCGGCCGCCTCGACGGCATATCCGGTTCCCCGGTACCCGGGCAGGAACGCGAAGCCGAGGTCTGGCGCATCCAGGTGAGGGCGCCGGGCCAGTCCGCAGATGCCCATCGGCTCCGGCACGCCGTGACGCTCGACGGCGTAGAAGCCGAAGCCCTGCTGGTCGTCGCGTGTCCAGGGGCCGTCCTCGAGATGGCGGATGGCGTCCCGGCGCGTGCGAATGCCGCGATCGCCGATATGAGTCAGCCAAGCCTCGTTGTTCATCAGCCGGTGGACGCAGTCTGCGTCGGCCGGCGTCAGCGGGCGCAGCAGCAGACGAGCCGTGCGGAGCGCCATCACGGGCGTCACTTGCCCGTAGTGCAGGACTTGCGTCGGACCACCATGTGCGAGGCCGTTGCCAGGCCGAGCCGGTCGTAGAAGGCCGAAGCCGAAGCGTTGCCCGCCGTGGTCAGCAGCTCCAGGCGGGAGGCGCCATGGGCGCCTGCAATGTCGAGCAGCCGATGCACGACCGCCCGGCCGACGCCCTGCCCGCGAAACGCGGAGTCGACGAAGAGCACATGGAGGTACATGTCCATCGCGCCGCTGAAGGCCCCCCACTTCCATGAATGGACGGTCAGGCCGCAGACATCGCCTGGCCCCTCGCCCGCCGTCCGGCGCACATGCACCAAGTGCGCCACGGCCATGGGCGTCGCGCCGAACAGCGTATGCCGCAGGAATTCGTCGCTCGCCCGGGCCCGTGCCACCCCTTCGTGCCGGGCCAGTTGCTCGAGGTAGCCGCGGATCAGGGGCAACTCGCCGGGAAGCGGGGGATCAGCGCAACGTCACTGGCTGGCATGCCCTGCGTTCTACAACCCCGTCCACGCTCGCGGATGTGCCTGTGCGATGCCCGCCAGCTCCAGCACGCGTTCGACGGTCTCGCCCACCATCTCGTCGATGCTCTGGGGGTGATGGTAGAAGGCCGGCAGCGGCGGGAAGCAGATGCCGCCCATCTCCGTCACCGCGACCATGTTGCGCAGGTGGGCGAGGTTCAGCGGTGTCTCGCGCACCATCAGGATGAGCCGGCGGCGCTCCTTCAGCGTCACGTCGGCGGCTCGGGTCAGCAGGTTGTCGCCCAGGCCATGCGCGATCGCGGCCAGCGACTTCATCGAGCAGGGCGCCACCACCATGGCCGCCGTCGCGAAGCTGCCACTGGCGATGCAGGCGCCGATGTCGCCGGGCGCATAGGCATGGTCGGCCTCGGCTTCCAGTGACGAGCGATCCAGGCCCAGCTCGTGGTGTGCGTTCAGCACGCCGGCGGGCGTGGCGATGAGGTGGGTCTCGACGCCCAGCGCGCGCGCGCGGCGCAGCAGCTGCAGCGCATAGGCCGCGCCGGTTGCGCCGGTCAGGCCGACGACCAGGCGTGTCACGCGGTGGCCAGCGCCTGTTGCAGCTCACCCGACTCGTACATCTCCATCATGATGTCCGAGCCGCCGACGAACTCGCCGCCGATGTAGAGCTGGGGGATGGTGGGCCAGTTGGCGTAGTCCTTGATGCCCTGGCGCACGCCCTCGTCCTCCAGCACGTTGAAGGTCTTGATGTCGGTGGCGCCGGCCGCCTTCAGGATCTGGATGGCGCGGCCGGAGAAACCGCACATCGGGAACTGGGCCGTGCCCTTCATGAAGAGCATGACGCGGTTGGACTTGACCAGATCGTCTATGCGTTGCTGAACGTCGCTCATTGCAGTTCTCGGGAAGGCAAAGCCCGATTATCCGAAAGTCGGCACGCCCCTGCCGCCAAGCTGGAATGCGCGGCGGCCTTCGTCGGCTTCAGGCGTGCGCGGGCGCCGCCTTCGGTCCGGACCTAGTAGCTGTAGGCAAGACCCAGCTGCAGCAGGGGCTTGAAGCGCAGGTCGCGCATCGCGTCCTCGAAGCCCTGCGCGTTGCTGCGGCCCAGGCGCAGGCCGCCGTAGGTACCCGACATCAGGCCGAAGTCGGCGCTGAAGGCGAGGCCGCTGCCGTGCACGCGGCCGGTATAGCCGATGCCGACATAGGACAGGTTGGCGCTGGGCTCCAGCGCATAGGCGTCCATGCCGCTCAGCGACAGGCTGCGCCGGCCGGCGGAGATGGGGCCGCTGCCCAGGGCCAGCCCGCTGCTGCTCTGCGACATGGACGGCGTGCCCAGCAGCAGTCCGCCCGTGGCTCGAAGGCCGCCGCGCAGACCGCTGAAGCCGGAACCGGTCAAATAGTAGTCGCCGAGCAGGTTGGCGCTGAGGATGTGGGAGCCACCCAGGCGTGGCGTGGCGTCGGAGCCGATGTCGGTGGCGCTCAGCTGCAGCCGGGCCTGCCAGCGCGGATCGGCGTCACCGTCGCCCCAGGCCGAGGCGGCGACCAGGGTGACGAGGCTCAGAACTGCAGCGCGGCGGGCAAGGCGGACCATGATCGTCTCCTGCGCGGTGCAACGATTGGCACCGGGATTCCATACTACGCCGGCCGGCGCGCCGGGTACACGAAGAACTTGGGGCAAAAGTTCACGCAAATGCCGCGGGCGTCGCGGCCCGGCAGGCCTGGCCTCAGCCCGGCAGGCGGCCGCCGCTGGCGCGCGCCCGGCCGCCGAGGTCGTGGCGCAGGCTGGCCTCGGCAAAGCCGCGCCCGGCCAGCTGTTGCGCCACCGCATCGGCCTGGTCCCAGCCATGTTCCAGCAGCAGCCAGCCGCCGGGGGCCAGATGTTGCGGAGCGGCATCGATCAGCGTCCACAGGTCGGCCAGCCCGTCGCCGCCTGGCGTCAGCGCGGCAAGGGGTTCGTGGCGCAATGGGGGCAGATGCGGGTCGTTGCCAGCGATATAGGGTGGATTGCTGACGATCAGATCGAAGCGCCGGCCGGCCAGCGGCTCGAACCAGCTGCCGTGGCGCCAGTCCACCGGCAGGCCCAGGCGTTCGCCGTTACCGCGAGCGACGGCCAGTGCGTCGGCGCTGAGGTCGACGGCCGTGACGCGGGCGCGGGGGCAGGCGGCCTTGAGGGCCAGCGCGATGGCGCCGCTGCCGGTGCCGAGGTCGACCACGGCCGGCTCGCCGGGCATCCCCGCGAGCAGCTCCAACGCCCATTCGACCAGGGTCTCCGTGTCCGGCCGCGGGATCAGCGTGGCCGGCGTCACGCTGAGCATCAGGCCGTGGAAGGGCTGCCAGCCGGTCAGATGGGCCAGCGGCTCGCCGTCGGCCAGGCGGCGCAGCGCGGCTTCGACAGCCGGGACGGGGGTGTCGCCGTGAGTGATGAGCCAGGCGCGGTCCCGCCCGGTCAGGTGGCTGATCAGCGCCTGCGCATCGCCTCGCTCCACGCCGAGCTGCCGGGCGAGGGCAAGTGCCTCATCGACGGTCACACGCGGCCTTCCTCAAGCTGGGCGAGCTGCTCTGCCGCCTGCGCGGCCAGCAGGCCCTTGATGACGTCGTCGAGGTCGCCGTCCATGATCTGGCCCAGCTTGTAGAGCGTCAGGTTGATGCGGTGGTCGGTCAACCGGCCCTGCGGAAAGTTGTAGGTGCGGATGCGGTCGCTGCGGTCGCCGCTGCCGACCAGCCCTTTGCGCGTGGCCGCCTCCTTGGCCTCACGCTCGATGCGCTCCTTGTCGCGCAGCCGGGCCTGCAGCACGGCCAGGGCCTTGGCCTTGTTGCGGTGCTGGCTGCGGTCGTCTTGGCATTCGGCGACCAGCCCGGTCGGGATGTGGGTGACGCGGATGGCCGAGTCGGTCTTGTTGACGTGCTGGCCGCCGGCGCCGCTGGCCCGGAAGGTGTCGATGCGCAGGTCGGCCGGGTTCAGCGTGATCTCCTCGGCCTCGTCGGGCTCGGGCAGCACGGCCACGGTGCAGGCGCTGGTGTGGATGCGGCCCTGCGATTCGGTCGCCGGTACGCGCTGCACGCGGTGGCCGCCGCTCTCGAACTTCAGGCGGCCGTAGACGTTGTCGCCCTCCACGCGCACGACCAGCTCCTTGTAGCCGCCGAGGTCGGATTCGTTCTCGGACAGGATCTCGGTGCGCCAGCCCTGGCTCTCGGCGAAGCGCAGGTACATGCGCGCCAGGTCGCCGGCGAACAGCGCCGACTCGTCGCCGCCCGTGCCGGCGCGGATCTCGAGGAAGGCGTTGCGCTCGTCATCCGGATCCTTGGGGATGAGCGCGAGCTGCAGCTCCTGGTCCAGCGCGGTCAAGGCGGCCTCGTTGGACGCGATCTCGTCGCGCGCCATCTCGGCCATCTCCGGGTCGGCCAGCAGCTCGCGCGCGGCGGCGAGGTCGACCTCGTGCTGCTGGTAGCGGCGGTAGCGCTCCACTAGGCCGGAGACCTCGGATTGCTCCTTGGTCAGTGCGCGGTAGCGCTTCATGTCGGCGGCGATGCCACCGTCGGCGAGGAGGGCGTCCAGCTCGGCGAGGCGGAAGGCGAGGCGGTCGAACTGCTGGCGCAGAGAGTCTTTCATGGCGGGTAACAGGAGGCAGTCAGGGGCGGCGCGGGCGATGCGCCGGGCGGCGGCAGTGAGCGCCGCTAAGACTGTTTGCCGCGCAGGAACAGGCGCGAGACGGTCTGCGCCAGCTGCAGGCGCTGCTCGCCGTCGCAGGCGTGCAGCTCGGCCAGCGTGCCATGAAGCAGCTTCTGCGTGAGACCCCGGGACAGGGCGTCCAGCACCTCGCCCACGTCCGCGCCCTTGGCCAGCTGCTTGCGCGCGCGGGCAATCTCTACCGCGCGCCAGTCGTCGGTCTGCGCGTGCAGGGCCTGGATCAGCGGGACCGTGTGGCGCTGGTCCAGCCAGTGCATGAAGCTCTGCACGCCGGTCTCGACGATCGCCTCGGCCTGCTCGACGGCGGCCTGGCGCTTCTCGCCGGCGGTCTGCACCTGCTGGGCCAGCTCGTCGACGGTGTAGAGGTAGACGTCGTCCAGCTGCGCGACCTCGGGCTCGATGTCGCGCGGCACGGCGAGGTCGACCATGAACATCGGGCGGTGCTTGCGTTTCTTCAGCGCCCGCTCGACGGCGCCCAGGCCGATCAGCGGCAGGCTGGATGCGGTGCAGGAGACGACGATGTCGAACTCGTGCAGGCGCTCGGGCAGGTCCGACAGGCGCAAGGCCTCGGCGCCGAAGCGGGTGGCCAGCTTCTCGCCGCGCTCAAGGGTCCGGTTGGCCACGGTCATGTGGGCCGGCGTGCGGGCCGCGAAGTGAGTCGCGGTCAGCTCGATCATCTCGCCGGCACCGACGAACAGCACGCGGGTCTTGGCCAGGTCCTCGAACAGCTGGCCGGCCAGGCGAACGGCGGCGGCGGCCATGCTGATGGAATGGGCGCCGATCTCCGTGGAGCTGCGCACCTCCTTGGCGACCGAGAAGCTGCGCTGGAACAGCTGGTGCAGCGTCGTGCCCAGGGCGCCGGCGGCCTCCGCCTCCTTCACGGCCTGCTTCATCTGGCCGAGGATCTGCGGCTCGCCCAGCACCATGGAGTCCAGCCCGCTGGCGACGCGGAAGGCATGGCGGGCGGCGGCGCTGCCCTGCATCACATAGGCGTGCTCGCGCAGCGCGCCGCTGTCTACACCACCGGCCTGTGCCAGCCAGGCGATGGCGGGCTGCACCTGGGCGGGCGGCGCGGCGACATAGACCTCGGTGCGGTTGCAGGTCGACAGGATGGCCGCCTCCGGCGCGCCCGGCAGCTTCTGGCGCAGGCCGGTCAGCGAAGGCGCCAGTTGCTCGAGCGTGAACGCAAACCGCCCGCGCAGGTCCAGCGGGGCGGTGTGGTGGTTCAGGCCGAGAGCGAAGACCGACATGGGTGTGAATTGTAGGATTCGCGGCTTTTCCGCCACTGACACCGATCAATTCCGCATGAGCCCGCTCGACGCCTTCTGGCATATCGCCAACCTGTTCGCTCCGGCCTGGGGGCTGGCGGCGCTGCTGGCGGCGGCGATCAAGGGGTTGTGGCGGCGGGAGGCCAAGCCCGTGGCGTGGCGGCGGCTGTGGGGCTGGGGGGCGGCGGGCGGCAGTGCTGCGGTGGTCGTCTCGCTGGCCCTGCTGGGCCGCGACGGTCGCATGGCGGGCTATGCCTTGCTGGTGCTCGGCGTGGCCCTGCCGCAGTGGTGGTTGCTCAGCTTCAGGCGCTGAGGACTTCTTCCGTCGTCACGACCTCGCCGCGCAGCGAATGCGCGAAGGCGGTCGTGATGCGCACGTCCACGAGCCGGTTCATCAGGCGCGGCGAGCCGGCAAAGTTGACGATGCGGTTGCATTCGGTGCGGCCCATCAGCTCGGAGGCGTCCTTGCGGGCATTGCCGGTGACCAGCACCTTCTCGACCTTGCCCACCATGCCCTGCGAGATCGTCAGCGCATGCGCCTCGATGGCGGCCTGCAGCTCCTGCAGGCGCTTGACCTTGACCTCGTAGGGCGTCGTGTCCTCCAAGGCCGCGGCCGGCGTGCCGGGGCGGGGGCTGAAGATGAAGCTGAACGACGCGTCGAAGCCGACGTCGTGGACCAGTTTCATCAGCTTGGCGTGGTCCTCGTCGGTCTCGCCGGGGAAGCCGACGATGAAATCGCTGGCCAGGCGCAGGTCCGGGCGGATGGCGCGCAGTTTGCGCACGATGCTCTTGAACTCCAGCGCGGTGTAGCCGCGCTTCATGGCCATCAGCACGCGGTCGCTGCCGTGCTGCACAGGCAGGTGCAGGTGGTTCACGAGCTGCGGAATCTTGCCGTAGGCCTCGATGAGGCGGGGGCTGAACTCGTTGGGATGACTGGTCGTGAAGCGCAGGCGCTGGATGCCGGGGATCTCGGCCGCGTACTCCAGCAGCAGGGCCAGGTCGGCGTGCTCGGCCGTGTCGCCCATCCTGCCGCGGTAGGCATTGACGTTCTGGCCCAGCAGATTGATCTCCATGACGCCCTGGTCGGCCAGGCCGGCGATCTCGGTCAGCACGTCGTCGAAGGGGCGCGAGACCTCCTCGCCACGGGTATAGGGCACGACGCAGTACGAGCAGTACTTGGAGCAGCCTTCCATGATGGACACGAAGGCCGACGCGCCCTCGACCTTGGCGGGCGGCAGGTGGTCGAACTTCTCGATCTCGGGGAAGGAGATGTCCACCTGTGGACGGCGCTGCTCGCGGCGCGCCTCCAGCATCTGCGGCAGGCGGTGCAGCGTCTGCGGGCCGAAGACCACGTCCACGTAGGGCGCGCGCTCGATGATGGCCGCGCCTTCCTGGCTGGCAACGCAGCCGCCCACGCCGATCATGACGCCCTTGGCTTTCAGGTGCTTCACGCGGCCCAGGTCGCTGAACACCTTCTCCTGCGCCTTCTCGCGTACCGAGCAGGTGTTGAACAGGATGAGGTCGGCCTGCTCGGGGTCGTCGGTGGGCGTGTAGCCCTTGGCTGCTTCCAGCACATCGGCCATCTTGTCCGAGTCGTACTCGTTCATCTGGCAGCCGAAGGTCTTGATGTAGACCTTCTTGGAGGTCGTCGATTCGCTCATGGCTTGATCCAGGTCTGGTTGCCGGGGTTGAACTGCCAGGTGGCCGATTCGGCCGGCGTCGCGGGCCAGGGCTTGTTGGCGAGTTCGGCGGGGTTCAGCACCCAGACGTCCATGACCAGGCCGCTGCTCTCGACCGTGTAGTGCACGACGAGCTTCTGGCCCGTGAGGCCTGCGGGCGGCACCCAGAGATTGGTGTCGCCCTTGATGCGGCTGCCCGGCGCGAGGCGGGCAGGCTTGCCATTCAGCAGCACGTCGGGGAACTGCGTGATGACGAGCTCGCCACGCAGCGCGCTGGCGGGGAAGAAGCGGTGCGTCTGCGCGTGGGCGACGACGCTGCTGGCGGCGAGGGCCAGCGCAAGGGCACAGCGGTACATGGTATTTGTCCAGTGGCTGCGAAGGCAGCCACTTCGGGGGAGGCTGCCGGGCGACAAAGAAAAACGGCCCGAGACCTGCCCGGGCCGCTCGGATTCCGGTGCCGCTCCCGGGCGGCTGCGCCCCGAATACGGCCAACAAAATCAACGGCTTGAGCCCGAACAGGCGCCATGGACGGCGCGGGGGGCGATTGGGAGGGGGATTCTGCCAGCATTCGCTTTTCGCGTCTTGGCCGGGGCGCTCGGCAGTCCTCTCTTGGAATGAGTGCGGGCCCCCTGTCTTGATCTGGAGCAAGCGGTCCTCGCATGGACGCCGCCTATAGTGAATCGACGCGGCGCTGACCGCGGCCTTGCCAACAATCGACGCAGACCATGAGGGTAGGAAGCTGGCGGTGCCTGCTCGCGCTGGCCCATGGGGTCATGGCGCCGATGCTCGGCGCCCATGCGGCCGAGATCGAGGTCGATGCGTTCAACACCTACAGCGTGCCGCCGTTCTTCACCAGCACCGGGCGTGGCCTGGACATGGAAGTGGTGGACTACCTGAACCGCAGGCTGCAGGGGGCCTACCACCTGAAGCTTTCGGTGCTGCCGCGCGAGCGGCTGCTCAAGCGACATCTGAGTCCGCCGCAGCAGTTCGCCGGGCTCTCGCTGTTCATGGCGCCGCAGTTCGTCGACGACATGGCCCAGCAGCAGTTCCTCTGGAGCCCGCCCTTGTTCGAGGACCAGAACATGCTGATCTTCCTGGGGCCGCAGCGCGGCAGGCTGCCGCGCCTGGAGGACCTGAAGGGCTTGCGCTTCGGCGGCGTGCTCGGCTATCGCTACGAGGGCCTGGACGAGATGGCGGCGACCGGCCTGCTGGTCAAGGAGAACGCCAGCAGCGCGCAGGCCTCGCTGCGCCAGGTGTGCCTGGGCCGCGTCGACTTCACCCAGATGAGCCGCGTGATGTTCGACGCGATGGTGGCCGAGTCGGGCTGTGCCGATCATCTGGCGCTGCAGCCCGTGCCGCACAGCACGCCCTTCGGCCGCCGCATCATGGTGGGCCGGGCCTTGCCCGAGTTGGCCGCGCGCATCAGCGAGGCCGTCGAGCAGATGCCCTGCGACCGCCAGTGGCGCGGCGTCGCCGCGGCCTATCGGATCACGCTGGCGGCGTGCCGGGGCACGGTGCACTGAACCCAGCTCGACGGCGCGCGTTGTGCCGAAGAGGGAGTGCCCCGGTGGATCGCTGATCTACTGGGGGCCGGTTGTTGGTGGCGCTGCAGGGAGCGGCCACCAAGAACTCAAGGTTCGCGGCTTCTTTGGAGGCAACTTGCGGCAGCGATGATGCTCGGCCAGAGCGTTCAAAACGCTTCACCCCCGAAATGTGACCTCGGTCTGTGGGTGGCTCGGACCTGATGCCGCTGTCATGCAGGCCAGGTTTCGCGGTTGCGTGAGCGGCCAGATCGACACTGGGAACCTGGCTTCAAGGCCCTCGCGCGGGCAGCAAGCACATCCTTCCCGCAGCGAGCTGATTCCACTGCGTCTAGGACCGTAACAACTGGGGCGCGGCGCTTGCGCCCGTCAATTTGAAGCATCAATCAATTGCCACGTCATCGTCCTGTACTTCAATTGTCTGATGGTGCAAATGGTTTCTATATTTGAAGCACAATTCGCCGGTATGGCCGGCGATGTGTACTTCAAATAAGCGTGAGGCAAAGCGATGGGAGCCGAACTGGAACTCGCTCTGGTGCGCGAAGCGCTTCAGACCCGTCTGCTCGTCGAGCTGATGAGCAACGCCATGCACAAGGAGCTGGTGTTGAAGGGGGGGCATGGCCATGCGGGCTGTCCATGGCAGCGTGCGATACACCAAGGATATCGACCTTGACGCCGATGAGCGCGCGTCCAAGGAGCGAATCCAGGGCGTTGTGCGGCGCTCCATCGAGCGGGCGTTGTCATCCGGCTTGATCGCGAACGCGCTGGTCACCGCCCCGAAGCAGACTGACACCACCTTGCGCTGGAAGATCACCGGCACTCAGCCCAACAGCACGGCGCCGATGCACCTGACGGTCGAAGTTTCCCGTAGGCCCAAATTGATCGAAGGCCATGTGGTCGAGGTGCCCCTGGACAAGTCGTTCAACCAGACCGGGCGCGATGTGCGGGTTCAGGTGCTTGACTCGCAGCACATTGCCGTGACCAAGGTCCTGGCCTTGACCGATCCGACGCGGATGGCGCCACGCGACCTGTTCGACCTGAGCGTCCTGCTTGAGGCGGGGGTCGAGGATCCGGGTCCGCTGCTCGCGCAGATGCCTGACGCCAAGCAGCGTCTGCCGCTGATCATGGCCGAGCTGTGGCCGAAGATCGAGGCGATGAGCTACGAGCAGTTCCGCACCGACGTCGTGCCCTACCTGCCGGCCAAAGTTGGCCAGGCCATCGACAGTGAGGCGTTCGACGCCATGCGCGTGGACGTCGGTGTGGCCGTTGAGGGGTGGCTGCAGACTGCTGTCGCTGCATCGCCGGAGGCCGGATCATGAGCGCTGGTCTGCTGTCCGGCCACCTGAAGCGACCCGACCGCCGGACGGATCAAACGGATCAACCTGTCGGCGACTGGAAGTTCAGATTGCTGGGAAGCCTTGCCGACTCAGGTGCGCTGAGGGTCTTCACCGCCGCCGAGTTCCATAACCTCGTGCTGCGATACCGCCCCGGTGCGTCTGCGAGTACGGCCCGGCTGCTCGCCAATTCGTTGGTGCAGGCCGGCGCGCTGCGACGCGTTGCGTCGGGCGCGTATTTGAACCGGCGCTGCCTGCCGCCGGCCGAGCTGACCGAGATGGCCACTCGTATCCGAACCGGCGCCGTGATCTCCCTGCAGTCGGTGCTCGGCGAGTGCGGATTCTTGAACAACCCGTCATCAATCGTGATGGCCGTGGTGCCCACCTCGGCAGGCAAACGGCCGAACCTGGGTGAAGTGAAGACATCGGGCGGCGATGTCTTCAGGTTCTTCGGCTTGGCCGAGCGCTTCTTTCCTGCCACGGAAGAAGATCGCTGGACGCTGTATCAACCAGGTCGGCTTTGCGACATGTTCCGGCCTGAGGCCGCCCTGCTGCAATGGCTGCACCTTGCCGGGATGAAGCGCAGCACGGTCACGCCGCCGCCCGCTGATGTGGACATGGGGCAGCTCGATGAAGAGCACCTGTGCCTGCTCGCGCAGCGATGGAGGCTTCAAACCGAGTTGACGACATGGCACGACTACGCGAAGTCTGTTGGCTTTGGCGAAGAGCGGCACGGATCCCACGCGGCTGTCAGTGAGAAGCCTCAAGCGGCAGCGGATGCCGATGGGGCGGCTGCGCGCGAACGGCTGCTTGCTCGCTTGGGGAAAAGCCGTTGAAGTTCGAGCGCTCTCGCAAATGCTTCGATAGGCACTGCGGGCGTGCCTCGAATTCGAGGGGGAATGGCCCCAGCATCGCGTCCGGCTGGGCATGATGGCCGCTCCATGAGCGCGTCAAGGGCTCGTCCCCGGTTCCGTGGATTGCACGCCGAAGTGTGCCGAGCCACATGCGGCTGGACGAGCCAGGCGCAGCTGTAGGGGACGAGCTATGGGCGAGCGTATCAATTTCTTCGTGGGTCTGGGCGCGCACGAGGACAGCAACAGCATCGCGGTGTGCAGCAGCCGGGATCCGGCCCGTTTTGCGGGAACCGTCGACGCCGATGTCCGGCAGCCGTTGAAGGCCCTCGCCAAGGCGCGCGCGTCTACACCCACACCATGAAGAGCCAGCGATTCACGCGCCAGTCTCGGCGCTGGGCCTGAAGATCGCCGCTCGCCGCTCGCCACGAGCTACGACGAGATCAATGACGACCACTCCGCTCAGCCGGGAAGCAAAAAGCCACCGCTAGGGTGGCTCTTCTTTCCAGGCGCCTGAGGCACAAGGACTTTGTTTGGTGGCGCTTCAGGGACTCGAACCCCGGACCTGTGGATTATGATTCCATCGCTCTAACCAACTGAGCTAAAGCGCCTAAGCCCGCTATTCTAAGCGATATTTTTCGAGGTCCGCAAGTGTTGTCGCGAATCAGGGTGTCGCGGGGCGCAGAAAGCCATTCAGCGGCCGCCCCGGCAAGCGCTTGAGCCCTTCGACGACCTGGCTGGCGTTGAAGACGGCGCCAGCGTCGTTGGTGTGCGTGCGGGCGTCGGAGAAGAAGCCGTCGACGCGCTCGGCGCCCGCAGCGCGGTAGGCCTGCGTCACGAGCAGGGTCAGGTCGACGAACTGCGCGCCGCGTTCGCGCGCGACCTGCTCGCCCCAGGCGGCGTAGTTCTCGAAGTCGCGCGGCTGCTCGGGCTGCCAGCGGTCCTTGTGCGGGATGGGCGACAGTACGACGACATGGACGCCCCTGGCTCTGGCGTCGTCGATGTAGCGCGCGAGATACCAGCCGAAGCTCTGCACCTTCTCCTTGCTGCCGTCGGGCCGGGTGTCCTCCTGCGTCTCGGGGCCGATGCCGGGGACGGAGCCGCGGTTCTTGCCGGCCGGGTCGCCGATGCGTGCACCGTCGTTGTGGCCGAACTGGATCAGCAGCGTGTCGCCGGCCTTCAACTGCTCCAGCACCGAGGCCCAGCGGCCTTCGGTGAAGAAGGTGCGGCTGCTACGGCCGCCGATGGCGTTGTTGACGACGTTGATGCGCTGCGTGTCGAAGAAGGTGGCCAGTCGCTCGCCCCAGCCGTAGGCGCCGTTCTGGCCGCCACTGCGCACCGTGGAGTCGCCAATCAGCACGAGGCTGGGCAGCCTGGGGTCGCGCGGCGCCTCGACCTTGACCTTGCGGGCATCGACGACGGGCTGCTCGTCACTACCGTCGGGCGCGAAGCGGCGGGTGTAGAAGGCGTCCGGCAGCACCTTGTTCTGGATCAGTCCGGCGATGACGAGTTGGGCGTTCAGCGTCGCGCCGGCCAGGTTGGTGTGCACGGTCTCCTCGGGTGTCGCGGCGGGGAAGAGCTTCTCCACCGCGGCCCTGCCCAGCGCCTCGTAGCGCAGCGCGCCCCATTCGTTCAGGTCGATGAAGGCCACGTTCTCCTGCCTGGCCACCTCGGCGGCCCAGGCTGCGAAGTTGCCGCCGGCGCGCGTGACCTTCTGGCCGTCGGCCTCCCAGCGCTTGCGGATCACCGGCGAGCAGACCACCGGCGTGGCGCCGGCCGCGCGGATCTCGGCGATGTAGCCGCGCAGATAGGCGCCGTAGGTGGCGACGGTCTCGCGCTTGCCCGTCAGCAGGTTGTCGATGTCCTCGGTCTCGGGCCCCGCGCCGCGCAGCACGCCGCGGGCGCGGCTGTTGTCGTTGACGGGGCTGGCGTCGTTATGGCCGAACTGCATCAGCACCCAGTCACCCTTCCTGATGAGCGCCTTGCTGCGCTCCCAGTGGCCGCTGCTGCGGTAGGTGCGGCTGGACAGCCCGCCCACGGCGCGGTTGACGAGGTTGACCTGATTCGGGTCGAAAAAGCCGGCGATGGGATGGCCCCAGCCCCACTGCCCCTCGGCACCCTTGCCCTGGCCGTCGTCGTGGCCGTTGCGCACCGTCGAGTCGCCGATGAGGAGGATGGACGGCAGCTCGGGCCGGGCCGGATCGGGCAGCGTGACCTGGGCGCGGGCGGGATCGGTGCTGGCGGTGAAGGCCTGCGCATGGACTGCGGCCGGCAGGGCCAGCAGCGAGAGCAGGGTCGCGGCGCAGCGGCGGGTGAGGGCGGGGGTCATGGCGCGGATGCTAGGAGCAGCCCGGCCCGTGCGGCGGGCCGGGATGGCGCAAGTTCTTGAGCGATTGGCGCCCAGCAACATCGCGCAACGTAGCCGGTCCTAGAGTCGCGGCCACCTTTCTTACCGGCACCCATCATGTCGCTTCGCAAGACCTCCCTGCTGCTGTCCCTGCTGCTGGTGCTCGCCCCCGCCTGGGCCCAGATCGGCCAGCGCTTTCCTTCCGAGAAGCGCGTCGTGCCTGACCCCGTCACCGGCACGCCGCTGACCTTCCTGACGACGCAGCCACGCGGCGACTCCAAGATCTACCCCAGCCACCCGCAGTGGACGGCCGACGGCCAATGGCTGGTGTTCCGCTCGGCGCGCGTGAAGGGCGAGGCCATTGCCGTCAACGAAGCCAGCGGCGAGATGGTGCAGGTCACCGAGGGCGGCTACGAGGGGATGCTCAACCTCGCGCAGTCGGGCGGCAACAGGCTCTACTTCCTGCGCAAGGACCCGGGCGGGGCGCCCAAGGTCATGCAGGCCATCGAGGTGGACCTGGACCGCGTCTTCGCTGACAGCAGGGCCGGCAGCATCAAGCCTGCGAGCAGCTATCAGCGTGTCATCGGCACGCTGCCGGCCGAGCTGGAGGCCTTTGGCGACAACGCGCTGGACTCCGACGGCCAGTGGTTCTACTTCCGCATCCAGGGCAAGGCCTACGCGGGTGCCAGGCTGCCGGCCGGCACCAAGATCGAGCCGCCCTTCGGCCCGCGCGGCATGGGTGCCGGCCCGCATGCCATCGGCAAGATCAACGTGAAGACCGGCGAGATCCAGCATGTGGTCTCCGTGCCCTTCCAGATCGGCCATATCCAGGCCAACCTGTGGAGCCCGGGCGAGCTGGTGTTCAGCTGGGAGACCGGCGGCAAGGCGCCGCAGCGCACCTGGACGGTCAAGGGCGACGGCAGCGGTCTGCGCCCGCTCTATCCCGAGGCGCCCTATGAGTGGGTCACGCACGAGGCCTTCATCGGCAAGGACGAGGTGGCACTGGCCATCATGGGCCACCGTGCCATCCCGGGTGTCTTCGACCCGGGCCGCGCGCCGGGTACCGACGTGGGCGGCGCCAACCCGGGGCAGGACGCCGCCTGGGGCGACGCCGGCACGCGCGAGAAGCCGACGGGCCTGGCCATCGTCAACCTGCGCACCCGCGAGGTGAGCCTCGTCGGCCAGACGCCGTCCGGCAGCGGCCTGTGGCACGTCCATGGCTCACCGGACGGGCGCTTCGCGGTCGGCGACGACTTCGGGCGCAGCCTCTACCTGATCAACCGCAAGAGCCGCGAAATGATGCTGCTGACGACGGGCCACAAGACGACAGCGCGCGACCATCCGCACCCGACCTTCAGCCCCGACGGCCGCAAGATCCAGATCCAGTCGGCCATGCTGGCCGCCGACGGCCGCGAGATGAATATCTGCATCGTGCCAGTGCCCAATGCTTGGCTGGAACGTAATCACTGAGATTCATGCTTCGGTCCTGAATATTTGTATGCGGATTTTGTTCGTGAATATTTGATATTCATCTGATCATGGGCTGAATCCCTTGCAAGAGGGGTTCGGCCCATATTCGTTCGGGCTCTGGTGATGGCCCGGATCCGCGCCCGCCGCGGGCGCCGCGCCCAGTGTGCCGACCCGTCTCGGCCGAGGGGAGTGCAGTGGGTCGCGGATAATCACGAGCGTGATCGAAATCCAGGTGGCTCAAGGGTTTTCTCGGGGGTGAAGCAATCACGGTCGTGATTCTTTGCTGGCATGTGAACACGACGTAAAACCCGCGGCCTAGACTGTCCTCGGGGCAGTAAAGAGGGTTCGTATCGAGCCCATCCTGGTTGATATTCTGGAGACAAACAAAATGCTGAAGAAGATTCACGGCGGCATGCCAGTTTCACGTTGGACGCCGTTGGCCCTGGCCATTTCGGCCGCACTGGCCGGCCAGGCGCATGCCCAGCAAGCCCAGGCGCCGGCCGAGAAGCCCGCCGAGAAGGCCGAGGCCAAGGCCGCCGACAAGGCTGCCGACAAGGGCGCGCAGCAGCTTGACACCGTCACCGTCACCGGCATTCGCCGCTCCATCCAGAGCGCCATCGACCGCAAGCGCCATGCGTCCACGGTGAGCGACAGCATCGTCGCCGAGGACATCGACCAGTTTCCGGACAAGAACGTCGGCGAGGCGCTGTCGCGCATCACCGGCGTACAGTTGTCGCGCGAGTTCGGCGAAGGCTCCCAGGTGTCCATCCGCGGTGTCGAGCCCGACCTGAACCGCGTCGAGATCAATGGCATGTCGGTGCTGGGCACCAACGGCGGCGCCGGCCGCGGCGCCGAGCTGCGCGAGCTGGCCTCCGAGCTGATCGCCTCCATCGACGTCGTCAAGGGCTCCACGGCCGACCTGACCGAAGGTGGCGTGGGCGGCACCGTCCGCATCAACACGCGCAAGCCGCTGGACTTCAGCAAGCGCACCATCGCCGGCACGCTGGCGGCCGAGCAGGGCAGCCTGCGCGGCGGCACGCAGCCGCGCGGCACGCTGCTGCTGGCCGACAAGTTCCTGGACGGCAAGCTTGGTCTGATGGCCAACCTGGTCTACGACAAGATCCACACGCGCGGCGACTTCGCCCGCAACACGTCGTGGAGCTTCCTGCGCGACTGGGACTTCTCGCCCGAGAAGACGGTCACCAGCCTGAACCCCGTCGCCGCCGCCGTGACGACCTCGGCTGGTTGCAATGCGCTGACCAACACCACCGACAAGAATGCCTGCCTGGCCCAGTGGTTCGACTACTCGCCGCGCATCTCGCGCTACGGCATCTGGGAACGGGACCACAAGCGCAGCTCCGCTGAGCTGACAGCGCAGTACAAGTTCAGCAACGAGCTGGACGCCTACGTGAGCCATCAGGTCAACAAGCAGGCGCAGAAGCTCAACGACATGAACTTCGGCACCGACTTCACTTCGGTGTCGCGTCTGTCGAACGCCGGCAACGCGCCGGTCTACCGCGCCGACGGCACGGTGCAGACCGCCGGCACCTGCACGGGCATCAATGCCAATACGACACCGTCCGGCATGGTGGTGGAGAACCACCATGTCACGCAGTACACGGTGGGCAACTGCCTGAACGTGGCCGGCCAGGGCGGCCAGGGAGCGTTCAGCACGTCGGCGCGCGACTTCGCGCTGAACATCGAGTCCAAGTACACGACGGCGGGCTTCAAGTTCAAGAACAACGACTGGCGCGTCGAAGGCCTGCTGGGCGATTCGAAGTCGGACTACAGGAGCGAGAGCAACAACATCGTGCTGACGCAGAACGCGCCCGGCCTGGTCGTCAAGCTCGACGGCAGCCGCCTGCCGCAGTTCATCTTCCCGAAGGGCTACAGCCCCGACGACGCCAGCTCCTACGTGCAGGCCCAGCTGCAGTACCGTCCCTCGGCCACGCACAACAAGGAGCGCCAGGGCAAGCTGGACTTCCAGTACAACCTGGACCACGACTTCCTCCACAGCGTGTGGTTCGGCGGCCAGGCGCGTGAGTCCAGCTCGCGCCAGTACAACGGCGGCGGCTACCTGGTGCAGAACAACGGCAGGCTGGACCTCACCGACGAGGCGGTGGACATCAATGCCCGCACAGCCAACGTCAACCAGACCATCATCTTCGACCCGCTGTACACCGGCACGGCGCAACGCCCCAACGATTCGCAGACCTACATCAACAGCGGCTACAAGACCTCCTACGTGACCGGCGCGCGCATGCAGGAGATCGTCAACGCGATCCGCACCAAGTCGCCCGGCACCTTCATGGGTGGCTACGGCAACGCCTCCGGCATGCCGGGCAACTGGACGGCGCCCAGCTATGCGGCCGCCGCGGCCTCAGGCATCTTCGACACCAGCGACTTCAGCCACAAGTACCTGTACACGACGCCCGGCAACGACGGCAAGACCTACCCACAGATCCCGGCCTTCGACATCACCGAGAAGATCAAGTCGGGCTATGTGCGACTGGACTGGGGTACCGAGATCCTGGGCATGCCGCTGGATGGCAACGTCGGCGTGCGCTACACCCGCACCGACGTGACCTCGGCCGGCGTGCGCACGGACCGCACCTGCAACCCGGCCACCGTGTCGAGCTGCTCCGTCATCGTGAACAGCAACCAGATCGTGGCCATCAGCAACAGCTACAACGATGTGCTGCCAAGCCTGAACGGCACGCTGCAGCTGATCAACGGCAAGCTTCTGGTTCGTGGCGGCCTGGCCAAGGTGATGGCGCGTCCGGCACTGAACCTGCTGGCGCCCAACGTCACTTGCACGACGGGTAGCGGTGACCCGGCACGCGGTGGCAACGGTACCGACACCTGCTCGGCCGGCAATCCCGACCTCAAGCCCTATCGCGCCAACAAGTACGACCTGAGCGTGGAGTACTACCCGAGCCGCGACACGCAGGTCAGCCTGGCCACCTTCCGTACCGACATCGGCACCTATGTCCGCAGCAATGTCGTGAACTACGGCGTCAACTTCTTCGGCGACGGCCGTATCTTCGACGTGACGCAGGCGGTCAACGGCGAAGGCGCCAAGACCCAGGGCATCGAACTGGCGGGCCGCACGGCGCTGTCCTTCCTGCCGGGCTGGCTGAGCGGCTTCGGCGTGGATGCCAACTACACCCGCATGACGTTCAGCTACGCCAAGGGCAACGAGCTGATCAGCCCGCTGGACAATTCCGTGCTGCCCTACCCGGGCCTGTCGAAGAACTCCTACAACCTGGGCCTGTGGTACGACGACGGCAACTTCAACGCCCGCCTGGCCTACGCCTACCGCGACAAGTACTACACGGGCGGCAATGACGTGTCGGGCAACCCGAACTTCCGCGACAAGACCGGCTACCTGGACGCCAAGGTCCAGTGGAAGGCGACGAAGAACTTCACGCTGGCGATCGAGGCGAAGAACCTGACCAACCAGGCCGAGCTGAGCTACGCCGGCGACCTGAGCCGCCCGAACGAGCTGGCCTGGTCCGGCCGCCGCTACTACCTGACGCTGGGCTACAAGCTCTGATCCTGCCCTGCGGGCAGGTTCATCGGGCCGGCATGGCCTCCCTGTTGCGCTGACAGCGCGCCGGCCCCCGCTCACGCTGGGGCCGTTTTTTTTGGTTCATCACCATGAGTCTTCTGCACCGTTTCGTCGTCTGCCTGCTGCTGGCCGGGCCGGGCCTCGCCAAGGCACAGCCACCCAAGCAGATGGAGAGGCTGGATCGCGGCGTCGTCGCGCTGGCCACGTCGTCGGGCGTCTTCGTCAGCTGGCGGCTGCTGGGCACGGAGCCGACCGGCGTGCGCTTCAACGTCTACCGTGACGGCCGGCGCATCACCCGCGAACCGCAGGCGCTGACCAACCTCGTCGATGCGCAGGGGCGCAGCGACAGCCTCTACAGCGTGCGCGCCGTCGTCGGCGGCAAGGAGCTGGCCGCGTCCAGCGCCGCGGCGCCGTGGGGTCAGCCCTATCTGCGCGTGCCGCTGCAGCGGCCCGAGGGCGGCGTGTCGCCCGACGGCGTGACCTACCGCTACGAGGTCAACGACGGTACCGCCGCCGACCTCGATGGCGACGGCCAGTACGAGCTGATCGTGAAATGGCAGCCCACCAATGCCCATGACAACGCGCACAAGGGCTACACGGGCCACACGCTGATCGACGCCTACAAGCTGGACGGCACGCGGCTGTGGCGCATCGACCTGGGGCCCAACATCCGTGCCGGCGCCCACTACACGAGCTTCCTCGCCTATGACTTCGACGGCGACGGCCGAGCCGAGCTCATGATGAAGACGGCCGACGGCACGGTGGACGGTACCGGCAAGGTCATCGGCGACGCCAGGGCCGACCACCGCAACCCTGCCGGCTATGTGCTCGCCGGCCCGGAGTTCCTGACCGTCTTCAACGGCCTGACCGGCACCGCGATGGCCACCGTGGACTACACGCCGCCGCGCGGCGACGTGGCGGCCTGGGGCGATGCCTACGGCAACCGCGTGGACCGTTTCCTGGCCGGCGTGGCCTATCTGGATGGCCAGCGGCCGAGCGCCGTGTTCTCGCGCGGCTACTACACCCGCGCCGTGCTGGCGGCCTGGGACTGGCGCGACGGCAAGCTCACGCAGCGCTGGGTGTTCGACAGCGACGCCGACGCCGCGAGCAAGCCCGCCGCGGGCCAGGGCGCGCACTGGTTCTCGGTGGCCGACGTGGACGGTGACGGCCGCGACGACATCATCTACGGCGCCGCCACCATCGCGAGCAACGGCAAGCTGCTCTACAGCACCGGCCTGTGCCACGGCGACGCGCTGCATGTCGGCGCCTTCGACCCGGCGCGCGAGGGCCAGCAGGTCTTCATGGTGCACGAGAGCCCGCGCTGCTACGGTGAGCACGGCCTGGAGATGCACGATGCCGCCACGGGCAAGATCCTGTGGAGCATGTCCGGCAGGAACAGCGACGTGGGCCGCGGCGTCTGCTTCGACATCGACCCCGCCTGGCCCGGCGCCGAATGCTGGGGCTCCGTCGGCGGCCTGATGAGTGCGGGCGGCCAGCTCATCAGCGAGCAGCATCCCAACCGCTACAACTTCGCCCTCTGGTGGGACGGCGACCTGCTGCGCGAGTCGCTCGACCATGTCTCCATCGACAAGTGGAACCCCGCCCGCTTCAGGTTCGAGAACCTGCTGAACGGCAAGACCTTCGGCGCCGCGTCCAACAACGGCACCAAGGGCAACCCGGTGCTGTCGGCCGACCTGTTCGGTGACTGGCGCGAGGAGGTCGTCTGGCGCAACGAGGACAGCACGGCGCTGCTGATCTTCTCGACGCCGCTGCCGACCGAGCACCGCCTCGTCACGCTGATGCACGACCCGCAGTACCGCGTGCAGGTCGCGAACCAGAACGCCGGCTACAACCAGCCGCCGCACACGAGCTTCCACCTCGGCCATGGCATGAAGCCGCCGCGCTACCTGCCGATCACGACGCCATGAAGATCGCTGCGCTGCTGCTGCTTGCGGCCCTGGCCGGCTGCGCCGGCGTGGAACCCGCGCCGCGGCCGCTGTACCGCGATCCGGTGCTGGACGGCGCGGCCGACGTGTCCCTGGTCTTCAACCGCGGCCTCAAGCGCTGGGAGATGTTCTACACGAACCGTCGCGCGACGCTGCGGCTCCCCGACCCCAAGGACGTGAGCTGGGTGCACGCCACGCCCATAGGCATCGCGACGACGGACGACGGCAACCACTGGCGAGCGGCGGGCGAGGCAACGTTCCCGGCGGAGTGCACCGGCGCCACGCTGTGGGCGCCCGAGATCCAGGACTTCGACGGCGTCTACCACCTGTGGCTGACCATCGTGCCCGGCGTGCACAAGAGCTGGACCGGCGAGCGCCGCATCGAGCACCTGACCAGCACCGACCTGCGCCACTGGACCTGTGCCGGCCGCGTGGACCTGGGCTCGCCCAAGGTCATCGACGCGGCCGTCATCCGCGCGCCGCAGGGCGGATGGCGCATGTGGTTCAAGGACGAGCAGGGGGGCAGCAGGCTCAAGGCGGCCGACAGCCCCGACCTGAAGACCTGGACCTTGCGCGGCCCGGTGAGCCCGCTGCCCGGCGAAGGCCCCACCGTCTTCCAGTTCGCCGGCAAGTGGTGGCTGGTGGCCGACCTGTGGAAGGGCTTGCTGGTGCTGCGCTCCGACGACGCCCGGACCTGGGAGGAGCAACCCGCGCGTCTGCTGTCCGATATCGGCCAGCACCCCACCGACCGCGCCAAGGGCCAGCATCCCGGCGTGACCGTCGTCGACGGCCGGGCCTACCTCTTCTACTTCACGCATCAGGGCGGCGAGCCCGAGGCCAGGACGGACGATCGCTGGCACCAGCGCACCGTCATCCAGGTGGCGGAGATGACCCTGAAGGACGGCTGGCTGACCGTGGACCGCAACGCGCCGCCGCCGGATCTGCGGTCCGCGTTCGGGGCCCGCTGATGCACGCGCTGCTGCTGGCTTGGCTTTGCGCGCGTGCCAGCGCAGCGCACGCGGGCCTTCTCGTCGATACCAAGCCCACGCCGGGCGGCGTGCCGTTGGACGGCGCCGTCATCGTTGCTGCGGCCGAAGCCGATCCGCTTGAGGCCTTCGTCGCCCGGGACCTGGCCGATGACCTGAGGCGCTTCGGCCTGCGCGCCAGCGTCGGTGGCAAGGGTACCGTCCAGATCTGCGTTGGCACACCGGCCATCACCCCGCCATCGACGCCTCGGGTCTCGACCTGGGCAAGCTCAAGGGCTGCTGGGAATGCTTCGAGATCGCACTGCTGCGCAACCCGGCGCCGGGCGTGAAGCAGGCCCTGGTCATCGTCGGCGCCGCCGGCCGCCGCATGACCTAAGGCGGCTACACGCTCAGCCAGGCGCTGGGCGTGTCACCCTGGCACTGGTGGTCCGACGTCGCGCCGCTCAGGCGTGACGGTCGACGACTCGCCTGAGTCTGGCTTTGTTCAGCACGGCGAGAGGGTCGTCAAGGAAGCTGCCTGGCGCGTGTGTCGTCCAACTGGGTCGCCATCCAGCGCGCCGCGAGCGCCGGCCACTGGTCGTGCGTGCCCGCCAGGCCGCGCAGCGCGAAGCCGTGTTCCGCCTGCGCAAAGACATGCGCTTCGACGTCCAGCTGGCGCTGCTGTGCTGCCACGATGAGGTTGAGCGCATGCTGCACCGGCACGACGGGGTCGTGCAGCGCGTAAGCCAGGAAGACCGGGCAGGGCGGCAGGCCGTGGGGCTGGCCCGCGATGCCTATGGGCCAGGCGTCGTAGAAGGCCTGCTTCTCGGGTGGCGGGAAGTCGGGCTTGCCGACGGGGACTTTGTGGTCGCGGTGGTTGGCGTTGAGGGGCGCGTAGCCGATGACGGCGCCCGCCACATCCATGTCGGTGCGCTGGCAGGCCATCACGCCGGCCAGGTGGCCACCCGAGGACATGCCCACATGCAGCAGCGGCAGCGGCGGTAGCGTGGCCAGGTGAGCCAGCGCGAGCCGGCCGTCCTGCAGCGCGATGTCGAAGGGATGGTCGTCCTGGCCAGGCAGGCGGTGCACCAGCACGTAGGCGTCCAGCCCCAGCGTGTTCAGCCATTGCGCGACCTCGACGCCCTCCTTGTCGTGCATCAGCTGCAGGTAGCCGCCGCCCGCGTAGACGAGGGCGCGGCCGCGCGCGGCTGTGGGGGAGGGGTAGGCGTGCAGTTCGGCTCGCGTGGGACGGCGGCAGACGCGATCAGGCGCGTCGCCGTCGAAGAGGTTGGGCGCGCCCTCGGACAGCGGGATCACGGGGTTCATGGCTTGGCGGCTTGTGCTCGGTAATGCCGGGCCAGCACGTCGAAGGCCTGCTTGCGCTGGCCGGTCTCGGACAGCAGGCCCTTGCGGTTCCAGCCGTTCTGGAAGACAGGGTGCTCGCGGCGCGGCGAGCGGAAGTCCTTCAGCACCCAGGGCGAGAGGCCGCGCAGGTTGGGGATGCGGGCCAGCATGCCCAGCGTGGCGCGGTAGTAGGCGGCTTGGAACTCCTCGCTCCATTTCTTGGGTTGGTCGCCCAGGTCGTGGTGGTCAGCCAGCGCGTCGGCGCCGAATTCCGACACCAGCAGCGGCTTGTCGGTGGGCAGCGCCCACTGGAGCCGGTCGAGGTCTTCCAGCATGTCATCGCCGTACCAGCCCGCGTAGGTGTTGACGGCCATCACGTCCAAGTGCGGCAGCAGCGGGTCGGCGATCCTGACCGTGTCGCCCCGGCGCTCCACCAGCAGTGCGGCGCTGATGAGGCGGCTGGAGTCCAGCGCGCGCACGGTGGCGGCCAGCGCGGCGTGGAAGCGGGTGCGGTTCTCGGCCACTGGCGTCTCGTTGCCCACGCTCCACAGCGCCAGCGCCGCGCGGTTGCGGTCGCGGTAAATGGTCTCGGCCTGCTGGCGCCGGGCCTTCAACAGTACGGCGGGATGGTCCCAGTCCACTGTCCAGTAGACGGGGATCTCGCTCCACACCAGCAGTCCCAGCTCGTCGGCTGCGCGCAGCATGGCCTCAGCATGCGGGTAGTGCGACAGACGCACATAGTTGCCATTGAGGCCTGCCTTGACCTCGCCCAGCAGCGCGCGGGCCGCCGAGTCGCTGAGACGGCGGGCCGGGTTGGCGCCCAGTTCTTCCTCGTGCAGCGACACGCCGCGCAGCGTGATGGGCTTGCCGTTCAGCAGGATCTCGCTGCCTCTCACGGCAAGCGTGCGGAAGCCCATGCGATCGGTCACGGCGTCGTCGTCGCTGGCGAAGCGCACCGCGTAGAGCTGGGGTGACTCGGGCGACCAACGCTTCAGCGCGCCGGGTGCGGCGACGTCGAAGCGGGCCTCGCCATGGGCGTCGGTCGTCGCCTGCGTCTTCAGCCCCAGGGCCTCGATCTGCACGCTGACGGGCTGGTGGGCGGCCTGCGCGCCGTTGAGCTGCAGGCTGCCCACCAGGCGGCCGGCGTCGGTCAGGCGCAGCGTGGCGTCGTCGATGAATGTGGCGGGCGTCTGGATGAGCTTCACGGGCCGCGTGATGCCGCCGTACAGGTCCCAGTCGGTGATCTCGGCAGGGATGCTCTGCGCGTCGTGGCGTGAGTCCACGCCCACGACGAGTCGGTTGCCGCTGGCGCGCAGTACATCGCCCACCTCCAGCACGAAGGGCGTGAAGCCGCCTTCGTGTCGGCCGACCTCCTTGCCGTTCAGGTAGACATGGGCGCGGTAGTTGACGGCCTCGAAGCGCAGGAAGCTGCGCTGGCCTGGCTTGGGCGGCGCAGCATCGAAGCGGCGCTGGAACCAGACCAAGCCGTCGTACCAGCGCAGCTCGGGTGTGGCGGCGTTCCAGGCGCCGGGGATCTCCATGGCCGGGCCACGGTCGAGGTCGAACTCGAAGAAGCCCGTGCCGGGCTTGGCCTCCTCGGCGGCGACGTCCACGTCGCGGTGGCGCTGCATGCGTGACTTGGCGACCCAGCCGTTGATGTCGCTCAGGCCGGTGCGGTAGTAGTCCTTGGAATAGGTCCAGCGGCCTGAGAGGTCCTGCACCTCGGCGCGCTGGCCAGTCAGCAGCAGGGGCGGGCGCAGCGCGTCAGCGGCGAAGGCGGGCGCGGCAATGAGCGCCAGCAGGGCAAGCGCGCGACGGATCACGGCTGCACTTCCAGCACGAGCACCGACTTGGCCGGCAGGGTCACGGCCAGCTGGCCGCCCGTGGCCTGCGCCTTGAACGACTGCGGCCTGACACGGTCTGGCGCCTCGAAGCGGTTCTCGGCGTCCATGGTGGCGGCCGTCAGCAGTTGGCCGGTCACGGCGCGCACGCTCTTGCCGCCCACGGCGATCTGCAGCGGCAGTGGGTTGCCGGGATGGGTGTTGGCAAGGCTGAGCAGCAGCCGGCCGTCGGCGCCCTTGGCGGCGCTGGCGGACAAGGCCGGGATGCTGTGCTGGCCCAGCGTGTAGGCCGGCACGCCGGCCAGCTTCACCGGCAGCGAAGTCGCGTCCTGGAAGGGCAGGTGCATCGCGAACGCGTGGTAGCTGGGCGTCAGCACCATGCGCTCCTGGTCTGTGACGACCATGGCCTGCAGCACGTTGACCATCTGCGCGATGTTGGCCATCTTCACGCGCTCGGCATGGCGGTGGAAGACGTGGAAGTGCAGCGCGGCCAGCACCGCATCGCGCAGCGTATTGCGCTGGACGAGGAAGCCGGCGTCGGTGCCGGGCTCGGGGTCGTACCAGCTGCCCCATTCGTCGAAGTAGATGGCGAGCTTCCTCGCGGGATCGTTGCGGTCCAGGATTTCGCGGTGCTTGGCGAGGTAGCCGTCAATGGTCTGCGGCACGGCCAGCGTAGAGATCCACTCGGCCTCGGGGAAGGCGATGGCCGAGCCCTTCTTCTCCCAGTCTCGCGTGGGCAGCGAGTACTGGTGGTGGGTGACGGCATCCATGCGCTGCTTGATCTCGGCGCTCAGCGTCTCGACCCAGTTCAGCTCCAAGCCCTGGCCGCCACTGGCGACCAGCTTGGGCCGGTTGCCTCGCGGCGCCTTGGCGAAGGTGGACCAGTGCCTGTAGAGGTCGGCGTAGTAGCCGGGCTTCATGTGGCCGCCGCAGCCCCAGCTTTCGTTGCCTATTCCCCAGTGCTGGATCTTCCAGGGCTTGTCGCGGCCGTTGGCGCGGCGCTCTCTGGCCAGCGCCGTGTCGCCTTCGGCCGTCAGGTATTCCAGCCATTCGGCCATCTCCTGCACGGTGCCGGAGCCGAGGTTGGCGTTGATGTACACCTCGCTGCCGAGCTGCTCGGCGAGGTCCATGAACTCATGCGTGCCCACCGCGTTGGGCTCGATGACGCCTCCCCAGCTGGTGTTGACGCGTGGCGGACGCCGGGCCTGCGGGCCGATGCCGTCCCGCCAGTGGTATTCGTCGGCGAAGCAGCCGCCGGGCCAGCGCAGCACGGGCACCTTGATGGCCTTGAGCGCGTTGACGACGTCGCTGCGCCAGCCGCGCACATTGGGGATCCTGGAGTCCGCCCCCACCCAGAGGCCGCCGTAGATGCCGGCGCCCAGGTGCTCGGCGAACTGGCCGTAGATCTGGCGCGCGATGACGGGGCCGGGCTGGTCGGCTTGGATGTCGATGCGGACCGGCTCGGCCGCGCGGGCGGCAAGGGACGCGGCGAGGCAGATGGAGAGCAGCAGCTGTTTCATCGGCATTGGAGGATCTGGAAGTCGCGGATCTGCAGGCGGCTGGCCGTGGTGCGCAGCGCGAAATAGCCTTGCAGGCGAGGTTGGGGATCGGTGCGGGTGAAGACAGCCCGGCCGTCGGCCGACCAGAGCAGGTGGACGGGGTCGGTGGCCGTGGGCCGGCGCGAGACGATCTCGATGGCCAGCGGCTTGGCCAGGTGCAGCCGGGTCTGAGGCGTCATGGGCTGCTCGCCGGGCTCGGCGATTGACGCGTCGGCGAAGCCGGCCAGCAGGCGGCGCCGGCTGCCGTCGTACAGGCGCAGCCGCGTCGTCGTGTTGGCATTGGCGCCGAAGCCGGCGTAGTAGGTGGGCAGATCGTCGTAGCCGGCGAACCTGCCGCTGCGTGGATGGGGCTCGGCGCCATCCGCTTCGAGCGCATTCCAGAACATGTTCAGGTCCGAGATGCGGCCGGCATGCGGCCCGGCGCTGACCGGGGCCGGCAGGGCCGTGGCGCTGAAGCGGATGGCGTAGTCGCCCGACAGCGGCTCGCGCCACCACAGGCTCAGGCCGGCGGGCGTGGCAATGTCCAGCGTGCCCCTGTCGGCGGTGACGACGGCGCGCGCGTCCTCGGCTTCCAGCCGCCAGCGCGTCAGGCCGGCGCGGAAGTCGTCAGCGGCGACTTGCTCCAGCCGGCGCGGCGCTTCGCACCATTCGGCAGCGGATGTCGTCAGCGGCAACGCGAGCGTCAGCCCGACTAGCCCGCAAAGTGGAAGACGGAAGGCAGAGACCATTGACGTGGCTTGTTGTCTGCTTCGACTTCCATCAGCGGGGCCATGTAGTCCCACCAGCGGCGCATGACGGGCTGCAGCGGTAGCTCGTCGAAGGCCTTGCCCGGCTTGCGCTTGAGCACGGCGAACAAGCTCAGCGTGCCCTCGTCCAGGAAGATGGAGTAGTCGTGGATGCCGGCGGCGCGCAGCGCCTGGGCCAGCTCTGGCCACAGCTCGTCGTGGCGCTTCTTGTACTCCGGCACCACGCCGGGCTTGAGCTGCATCCTGAAGGCGAGGATCTCGTCGCTCATCGTCTTGTCTCCTTGTGGGTTCTTCAAAGCACGTCCTGCTCGGCCATGCTCAGCGCCGACACGTCGCGGCGGCGCAGTGCCGGGTCCTCGTGCCAGTGCCGGGTGTCCAGGCCGGCCAGCTCGACGCCGGCGCCCACCGCGATGGGCGTGCCGGTCTGCAGCCGGCAGTCGGCGCCGAAGCGCCAGCCGCGCACGTCCTGCACATGGCCGCCGCACCTGGCCTGGAGGTCCAGCCCGCTGAAATGGAAGTCGCGCAGCGGCGCCTCGGCATAGGCGTCCACCTCGAAGGCGACCTGGGCGCCGCGGGCGTGCAGCTGGGCAATTCGCACGCCGCCGACCTCGGTGCGGCCGAGTCCAGGGGGCACGGGCGCGGTAAGGGCCCGCCAGTGGCGCGGCGCGTGGGGCAGTTCGGCATCGGGGATGTGGGCGCGGCTGTAGCCGGGGTTCCAGTTCATCGTCACGCGCAGCGCCGTGGGCACGTCGCGCAGCGTGATCTGGCTGAGCTGCAGGTCCTCGATGCGCCCGCCGCGTGTGGGTGCGGACTTGAACAGCACACCTACCGGCACGCCGCCCAGCACTTCGATGCGCTGGGCATGGATGCGGCGCAGGCCGCCGGAGGTCTCGCTGCCAAAAGTGAGGCCGGCGGCGCCTTCGCGGATGATGCAGTCGCTGATCGTGATGTCCTCGCTGGGCCGCGCAACACGCAGGCCGTCGGCGTCGCGGCCGGCCTTCAGGCACAGGGCGTCGTCGTTGACGGCTATGTCGGCGCGGCGGATCTGCACGCGGCGCGAGGAGTCGACGTCGATGCCGTCGGTGGACGGACCGCGCGCTTCCTCGTTGTTGCGGATGGTGACGCCGTCGACGACGACGTCCTCGGAGTAGCAGAGGTGCAGCGTCCAGAAGCCCGAACGGCGCAGCAGCAGGCCTTCGCCGATGCGGACGCGGGCCGACTCGAAGACCTGCACGAGGCGGGGGCGTTGTGCGTCGTAGTCCGACGCCCATCGCAGGCCGCGCGGCTCGTAGAGCGCGCGCAAGGCCCAGTAGCTGTCCCAGAACACTTGGCCGTCGCCGTCAATGCAGCCCTCGCCGACGAGGCTGACGTCGTGCTCGCCGTAGATGTTGACGAGGGCCGCCGGCCAGCGCATCTCGATGCCTGCCACGCGCGTGGGCAACAGCGGGTAGTCGGCCAGGTCGTGCGAGCCCAGCAGCATGGCGCCGCGGTCCAGTCGCAGCGTCATGCCGCTCTTCAGGAAGAGGGCGCCCGTCAGGTAGACGCCGGGGCCCAGACGCAACTCCGAACCCTGCAGGGCGGCCGAGTCGATGGCAGCCTGCAGGGCGCGGGTGTCGAGCGCACACCCGTCACCGCGGGCGCCGAAGGCCTGCGCATCCACGCAAGCCCGCGTCATCAGACGATGCCGCTGCCAGAGGCGCCAGCCTTCGGGGGACGCTTGACGGCCACTTGATTGCGGTAGCCGCTGGCGCGGTAGGCCGCAACCGGGTCGATGGCGCCGCCGGCGCGCAGGCGGGCCATCGCGAGGATGGGACTGACGTCGGTGCGGAAGGCCTTCTTCAGCGTCTGCGCGGACTGCAGCGCGTCGTTGTCGGCCTGGAAGCCGGCCAGTGCGGCGCGGTCCACCAGCGCGGCCTGCACGAAGGCGCGCTGAACTTCGACGGCGCTGCTCATCAGGCTCTCGATGGGATCGGTCACGTTGTGCGACTGGTCCAGCATGTAGGCGGGGTTGAACGCCGCACCGTCGCGCTGGGCCGCATCGGCCAGCTCGTTGAAGACCAGGAAGAGCTGGAAGGGGTCGATGGAGCCCGAGTCCAGGTCGTCGTCGCCGTACTTGCTGTCGTTGAAGTGGAAGCCGCCCAGCTTGCCGAACTGCGCCAGGCGCGCCACGATCATCTCGATGTTGGTGTTGGGCGCGTGGTGGCCCAGGTCCACCAGGCACTTGGCCTTCTCGCCCAGTTGCTGGGCGACGGCGAAGCTGGTGCCCCAGTCGGCGATGACGGTGCAGTAGAAGGCCGGCTCGAAGAGCTTGTGCTCGATGTACATCAGCCAGTCGGCCGGCAGCGCGGCGTAGATGCCCTTGGCGCTGTCCAGGTAGCGCTCCAGCGCGCCGCGCAGGTTGTGTTGGCCGGGGAAGTTGGCGCCGTCGCCCACCCACACCGTCAGGCCCTTGGAGCCCAAGGTCTTGCCCAGCTCGATGCACTCGATGTTGTGAGCCACGGCCTGCTCGCGGGCGGCCTGGCTCTGCGCGGTCAGGCTGCCGTACTTGTAGCTGTGGGCCTGGCCGGCCTGGTCCTGGAAGGTGTTGGAGTTGACGGCGTCAAAGCCCAGGCCCAGCGAGTCGGCCTGCTGGCGCAGCGCCTTGGGGTCGGCCGGCTTGTCCCACGGGAAGTGCAGGGACACAGTGGGCGTGGCGCGGGTGAGCTGGTGGATGACGGCGCAGTCCTCCAGCTTCTCGGTCACGTCGCGCGGCTCGCCCATGCCCGGGAAACGCGCGAAGCGCGTGCCACCGGTGCCCACGCCCCAGCTGGGCACGGCCACGGCGAAGCCCTGGGCCTTGGCGGTCAGCGCGTCGATGTCCACGCCGCGGCGCGACAGCATGCCGCCCAGCGCGTCGTAGTCGGCCTGCAGCGCGGCGCGCTGCGTGGCGTTGTGCTGCTCGACCTGGGCCGCGTCGATGATGGTCTTGCTCATGCTTGTCTCCTGCGCCGATTCTCAGCGGGTGAACGCGGCGGCGTTGCCGGCGTCCACGTTCAGCACATTGCCGGTGCTCTTGCCGGACTTGTCGCTGGCCAGGAAGTACACCGCCTCCGCGATGTCCTCGGGCAGCACGCTGAGCTTGAGCATGCTGCGCTGGCGGTAGAACTCTTCGATGTTGTCCGAGTCGATCTTGTTCGATGCGGCGCGCTCTTCCTTCCACTTGCCATCCCAGATGCGGGAGCCGCGGATGACGGCGTCGGGATTGACGACGTTGACGCGCACGCCGACGGCCGCGCCTTCCAGCGCGATGCAGCGGGCCAGGTGGATCTCTGCAGCCTTGGCCGTGCAGTAGGCCGACGCGCCGGCGGAGGCGACCAGGCCGTTCTTGCTGGCCACGAACACCATGGAGCCACCGATCTTCTGCTGCTTCATCAGGCGGAAGGCGCCGCGGCCGACCAGGAAGTAGCCGGTGACCAGGATGTCCTGGTTGCGCTGCCAGATCTCCAGCGTCGTGTCCTCCAGCGGCGCGGCGGAGGCGATGCCGGCGTTGGAGACGAGGATGTCCAGGCCGCCGAAGCGCAGCGCGGTGGCGGACAGCACGGCCTCCACCTCGGCTTCGGAGGTGATGTTGCCCTGCACGGTGGCGATGTTGTCCTTGCCGGCCACCTTCAGCAGGTTGGCCCGGGCTTCGGCCAGCGCGGCGCCGTCGATGTCGGTCAGCATCACGCAGGCGCCCTCCTGCAGCAGCTGTCGGGCCACGGCCTGGCCGATGCCACCGGCGCCGCCGGTGACCAGGGCCACGCGGCCGGCCAAGCTCTTGGGCTTGGGCATGCGCTGCAGCTTGGCCTCCTCGAGCAGCCAGTACTCGATGTCGAAGGCTTCCTGCTCCGGCAGGCCGACGTAAGTGTCCACGCCGTTGGCGCCGCGCATCACGTTGATGGCGTTGATGTAGAACTCGCCGGCGATGCGGGCGGTGGCCTTGTCCTTGGCGAAGGACAGCATGCCCACGCCGGGGATCAGGTAGATGACGGGGTTGGCGTCACGCACGGCCGGGCTGGTCGGGCGCCTGCAGCGCTCGTAGTAGGCCGTGTAGTCGGCGCGGTAGTCTTCCAGCGCCTTGTCCAGGCCGGCCAGCAGCGCGTCGATGTCGGGCTTGGCCGGGTCGAAGTCCAGCACCAGCGGGCGGATCTTGGTGCGCAGGAAGTGGTCGGGGCAGGAGGTGCCCAGGGCGGCCAGTTGCACCAAGTCGTGGCTGGCGACGAACTCCAGCACCGCGGCGCTGTCGTTGAAGTCGCCCAGCTTGCGCTCACCAGCGCTGATGCGGCCGCGCAGCGCAGGCATCAGCTTGGCGGCCAGAGCGGCACGCTGCTCGGCGGGCAGGGTGTTTGTCTTGACGCCGCCGAACACCGGCTGCTTGACGTTCTCGCCCAGCCACTCCTCGGCCAGGCGGATCATCTGCAGCGTGATCTCGTAGCAGCTCTTGGCCGTGTCACCCCAGGTGAAGAGGCCGTGGCCTTCCAGGATGATGCCTTTCAGCTGAGGCTGCGACGTGGCCAGGGCTTCGAGCTTCAGGCCCAGGTCGTAGCCGGGGCGCTGCCAGGGCAGCCAGCCCAACTCGCCGCCGAAGATCACCTCGGTCAGGCGGCGGCTGTCGGCGCAGGCGGCGATGGCGATGATGGCGTCCGGGTGCATGTGGTCCACATGCGCCTTCGGGATATAGGCGTGCAGCGGTGTGTCGATACTCGCGGCGCGCGGATTCAGGTTGTACGTGCAGTGCGGCAGGTAATCCACCATCTCGTCTTCATGTTCCAGGCCGCGATAACGCGTCTTGAGCGCCAGCAGCTTGTCCATGTAGAGCGTGGAGAAGCCATCGAGCTTGATGGATCCCAAGTCCCCGCCCGAGCCCTTGACCCACAGCACCTCGACGTCCGCGCCGGTCAGGTAATCCTTCATCCTGACCTTGGCCGAGGTATTGCCGCCACCGAAATTCGTGACGCGCAGATCCGACCCCAGCAGATTGGAGCGATAAAGCAGCAGTTCGGGTTCGCTCAGTTTGGCCGCGACGTCGTCGTCCCACTTCGAGACGATCGGGGTTTGTGTCGGGGTTTGGGAAATTGCAGTCATCAGCTTGCCTGTATAAGGTCCGTCACTTGTCCCCATGGCCGCGGCCTGCGGTCCCCGGGGCCCGCGTCTGGCGGGTTAGCGGGCCGCAGTGTGGAGCGAAACACTGCGCGATGCGCGGAGCCTGCGCAGTAAATCAAAAGGATGAGCGAAAGCGCCGCCGGCCATGCCGCCGCTCACGAAACGCTCACGGCCGTGAGCGTTTCCTGATTGACGCTGTCACGCACCTGACGTAATCTGCACTTGGAACGGCGTTTCACCCAGGCTTTGATTGATTCCCAGCGTGAGTGGACGTACCTCCGGCGGCCGTCGCCTACGCCCTCCAGCCGCACGCCCCGACCCGGCCTCAGCCGGGCCGCCAAGCCAAACGATGCCCGCCCTCCAGAGGCTGGGTTCCATAAATACGAGACAACGGTCGCCGCCGGTTCTCCGGGACGCCCGAGAAGGTGATCCTCATGATCAATCACAAGCGCCACAAACGCCTGCTAAAACTACTGGACGAGCGCGAGCACGCCAGCGTCCAGCAATTGATGGAGTGGTTGTCGGCATCCGCCGCCACCGTACGCCGGGATATTTCATGGCTGGCCGCGAAAAACCAGTTGACGCGTACCCGTGGTGGCGCGCAAAGACTGGAGCAGAAGAAAAAGTCTTATACGCTGTCCAGCGAGACATTTCAAAACAACGCCCAGCAGAATACTGCGGCCAAGCGCGCCATCGCCCGTTATGCCACCTCGATGTGCAATAACGGAGAAACCATCATCATCAACGGTGGAACCACCACGTTCATGATGGCGGAGTTTCTCGTCGAGAAACAGCTGAAGATTCTCACGAATTCCTTCCTGATGGCCGAGCGCCTGCTCGTCACCAGCGACAACGAAATCATCCTGCCGGGCGGGCGGGTCTACCGCGAGCAGAACGTCATCCTCAGCCCGTTCGAGAACGACGTCGCCCAGCACCATTACGCGGCCAAGATGTTCATGGGCGTCTACGGCCTGTCCATCCTGGGCCTGATGGAAGCCGACCCGCTGCTGATCCAGGCCGAGAAGCGCCTCATCGGCCAGGCCGAGGAACTGGTCGTGCTGGTGGACAGCTCCAAGTTCCAGCGCAAGGCCGGCCTGGTGCTGTGCGGGCTGAACCGCGTCTCCACCGTCATCACCGACACCGGTGCGTCCGACAGCGCCGTGCAACTGCTGGAGCATTACGGCGTGCGCGTCATCACCGTGGAGCCCGAAGCGGTGGACCCCAGGGTCGTGGAGGCTTCGGCCATGAGCTCGCACGACTACGCGGCCGTGCTGGAAGCCGGCGCCTATGGACGCCATGCGGGGCTGAACTCTTGAGCGTCGTCCCCGGCACAGTTGTCCTCGACATCGGCAAGACCAACGCCAAGCTCACGCTGATCGACGCGGCCGGCAAGACCCTTGCCGAGGCGCGCACGCCCAACACGGTGCGCCGCGTCGGGCCCTATCCGCATCACGACACCGAGCGGCTGTGGGTCTGGATGCTGGGTCAGCTGCGCGAGCTGTCGGCGCTGGCGCGCATACGCGCCATCGTGCCGGTCACGCATGGCGCCACGGCTGCGTTGGTCGACGAGGCGGGCCTGGTGCTGCCTGTGCTGGACTATGAGCATGTGCCGGGAGATGCCGCCGATGAGGCGCGTTATGAGTCGCTGCGGCCGGCCTTCGGCGAGAGCGGCTCGCCGCTGCTGCCGGCCGGCCTCAACCTGGGCCGCCAGCTCGACTGGCTGCAGGGGCGCTTCCCCGCCGAGTTCGCCCGTGCCCGCCATGTGCTGCTGTACCCGCAGTACTGGGCCTGGCGGCTGTGCGGCGTCGCGGCCAGCGAGGTCACGTCGCTGGGCTGCCATACCGACCTGTGGCGGCCGGCGCAGGGTCGCTGGTCCAGCTTGGTCGAGCGCCACGGCTGGGAGCCGCTCTTCCCGGCGCGACGCGAGGCTTGGGCGCGGCTGGGCAGGCTGCGGCCCGAGCTCGCCGCCGACACCGGGCTGCCGGCCGACTGTGAGATCGTCTGTGGCATTCATGACAGCAATGCCTCGCTGCTGCGCCATCTGCTGACGCTGCAACAGGGTGGCCCCTGCACGGTGCTGTCCACCGGCACCTGGGTCATCGCGGCGGCGCTGGGCTCGGCGACCCGGCCCCTGGTCGAGGCCCTGGACATGCTGGCCAATTGCAACGTCTTCGGCGAGGCCGTGCCCTGCATGCGCTTCATGGGCGGCCGCGAGTTCGGTGCCATCGCTGGCGAACAGCCCGCCGCGTTCGCGGCCGAGGACGTCGAGCGGCTGATCGCGCGCGGCACGATGGCGCTGCCCTGCTTCGCGGAGGCGGGCGGGCCGTTCGCGGGCCGGGTGGGCCGCGTGACCGGCGCCATGCCGCAGACCGATGCCGAGCGCGCGGCGCTGGCGACGCTCTACGTCGTGCTGATGACGGACCATTGCCTGGACGCGTTGGGCGCCAGCGGCCGCGTCGTCGTCGAGGGCGCGTTCACGGCCAATCCCTGGTTCGGGCCCTTGCTGGCCGGGCTGGCGCCGGGGCGCGACGTGACCGTGTCGGACGACAGCAGCGGCACCACCTGCGGTGCCTGGATGCTGGACGCCTGGGGGCGAGAGCCCGAGGGCGGCGCGGCGCCGGTGCGCGCATGGAGCCCGCCGGGCTGGCGGGCCTACCGCGACGGCTGGCAGGCTGCTCTGCAGTCCAGATGAAGACAGCCGGCTCGCGCCGGCAGTTGCGTTCGAGCACCTGGGCCCGGCCGTGGCGGCGCTCAGTGGATGAGGGCCTGGTAGGTCAGCGTGCGCACGCGCAGGTGCAGCGTTGAGTTGCCGGCGGGCCGCAGCTGCGTCATCAGCAGGATGACGAGGCGCTCCTTTGGGTCCACCGTGTACTGCGGGAAATAGGCGCTTCCCCAGCCGAAGGCGCCTTCGGTGCCCAGCTCGGTGAAGCCGCCGCGTCGCACGTTGACCCAGAAGCCCAGGCCGAAGCCGTCGGCGTCGCCGCGGTAGCGGCCGCCGAGGTGGTCGGCCGTCATCAGCTCCACGGTCTTGGGCGCGAGGATGCGCACGCCGTCCAGCTCGCCCTTGTTCAGCAGCATCTGAAGGAAGCGCGCGTAGTCGCCGGCGGTGCTCAGCATGCCGGCGCCGCCGGACATCAGCTTGTGCGGGCCGTTGACGAAGTCGCTCTTCGCGGCTGTCTCCATCAGCTTGAGCTGGCCGCCCTCAAGGCCGTAGACATGGGCCAGCCGTTCCACGTTCGCGGGCGCCACGGCGAAACCGGTGTCGGGCATGCGCAGCGGGTCGGTGATGCGGGTCTTGATGAACTGGTCCAGCGGCTGGCCGGACACCACCTCGACGAGGCGCCCCAGCACGTCGGTCGCATAGCCGTAGATGAACTGCTCGCCCGGCTGGCCCTGCAGCGGCAGCGCGGCGAAGCGGTCGGTCCATTGGGCCAGCGTCTCGTCGTTGCCGACGAGGTACCAGTCCTTCATGCCGGCCGCGTCGTAGGCGGCCTTGGCCGGGCCGGAGCCGTAGCTCATGCCGGCCGTGTGGGTCAGCAGGTCGTGGATAGTCAGCGCGCGGCGTGGCTTCTCGGTGCCGCCGCCGGGCAGGGCCACCTGCAGGTTGGCGAAGGCGGGCAGGTAGCGCGCCACCGGGTCCTTCAACAGGAAACGGCCTTCCTCGTAGAGGATCATGGCCGCCACGGTCGTGAGTGCCTTGCTCATGGACGCGATGCGGAAGAGTGTGTCCGTGCGCATGGGCCTGGCGTTCTCGACGTCACGCTGGCCATAGGCCTTGAAGACGACCGGCTTGCCGTCGCGCATGACGACCATGACGCCGCCGGCCAGCTGCTTGCTGGCGATCTGCTCGTCAATCGCCGCGTCCAGGCGCTTGAGCCGTTCGGGCGAGAAGCCTTGCGCGGTGACCGCTTCCGCGGCCGTGGGCGGCGCTGCCGTCGCGGCGGGGGCATGGGTCAGCGCGGCGCAGGCCAGCGCCACGGCGAGGACATGGAGTCTCATGGGTTCAGTCGCCCAGCGGTCGTTGTTGTGTGAACCCGGGGCTCACCGCGGCGTGGAACTGCTCCGGCGGCTGCGGTCGGCCCGGGTCGATGGGGCCGAGATCATCGCGCAGCTCAGCTGCCGCCGGCACGCCGGCTTGCCTCAGGCCCAGCGCCACCAAACGCGCCAGCTGCATGGCGCCGTAGCTGTTGTGGTGGGTGTTGTCCAGCTTGCCGTTGTTGACCGGGTGCATGGCCTGCGAGCGCTCGGCGCCCAGGGCCGCGTAGAGCCGCTGGCTCATCGCGTTGAGGTCGATGAAGGCCAGCTTCATGTCCCGGGCTACGGCGCGCGCCGCGTCGGCGTACTCGGTCAGGCTGGGCCGCAGCCGCCCCTGTTCGTCGAAGTTGCGTCGCTCCATGGACGACACGACGACCGGCACGCCGCCGCGCGCGAGGATGCGCTCGGCATGGGCGCGCAGCTCGGCCTGGTAGCTCCGGGCGCTGCCGCTGCCATCCTTCTGCTGCTTCTGGTCGTTGTGGCCGAACTGCAGCAGCACCGTGTCGCCGGGCTGCAGCGTGGACAGGATCTTGTCCAGGCGCCGGCGCGCCAGCGAGTCGCGCAGGGTCTCGCCGGACTCGGCATGGTTGGACACCGCCACCGTGGGCTTGAACAGCAGCGTGAGCATCTGGCCCCAGCTGGCATAGGGCTCGCCGGACTGGTCGGCCACCGTGGAATCGCCCAGCAGGTAGACGGTGGGCATGTTCACCGGCTCGAGCCGCAGGCGCGTCAGCGCCGGCCGGCTGCCGTTGATCTCCAGCGTCAGGCGGCGGTCCCAGGCCCAGGCCTCGCCGACGATCTCGCGCTCCTTGAGCTTCACGCGGCCGGCCTCCACGCCAGGCGCGGCGGCGATGCTGGCCGTGCGCACGTTGACGATGAAGCTGCGCGTCTCGGTCTTGCCGGCGGGCAACTGGACGCTGTCCAGCATCAGGCGCCGCAGCTCGGCCTTGATCGTCGTGTCGCTGGCGTCCTGGTCGCCCAGCGTGGCGGTCACGCGATAGTTGCCGTCGGGCAGGTCCACCGAGAAGAAGAAGGGCAGGCCGGCCGCGTTGCGCGGCGCGCCGGGCTCGAAGCCGTAGCCGCGCTCGCGGCTGTACAAGGTGTCGGCCCGCACCGCGACCTCGCCGGCGGCGGGCTGGCCATCGAAGGCGAAGCGCAGCGGCACCTGCGCCCAGGCGGGCGCGGCGAGCAGGCCGGCGACGAGCAGCAGGCGCTTCACGTCAATCCTTCAGGTGCTCGCCGACCAGTGCCAGGTTCTGGATGGCGGCCAGTCCCCACTGCGCGGTGTCGTTGGTGCTGATCCAGGGCGCCTCGTCCACCGGGTTCAGCGCCAGCGGGCCGGCGATGCGCGTGGTCTTCAGCGGCTTGGCGCCGAAGCGGCCGTCGCCGAGGAATTCCTTCCAGGCCCGCTGCGCCAGCGCCGGGTCCCTGAGCTGCGCGGCGGCGTAGGCGGTCAGGCGTGAGTGGCCCACGCTGAGCACCGGGCTGCCGCCGTGCGGCATGCCCAGGGCCTTGACCTGCTGCTCGCGCGGCGCGTTGTAGAGCGCGCAGTACTGCAGCCAGGCCTGCCTGAACTCGGGCATGTCGATCAAGTCCACCAGCTCGGCCAGCATCTCGACGGCGCCGAAGACCGCACTCAGGTGGCTGGCGCTGACCTTGTCGCCGCTGACGTTGTGGAAGGCGCCTTCGTTGGGCCCGCCCGGCTCGTAGCCGCCGCTGCCGGTGAAGAAGCCATGCGGCATGGCCGCGATGCCCTTCATGCCGCGCAGCAGCTTGTTGCGCCAGCGGACGTCGCCGCTGCGTTCCCATTCGGTCAGCACGTTCGCGACGACGGAGCCCCAGTCGGTGCCGAAGCCGATGCGCGCGGGCCAGGGGCCCTTGTCCACGCGGCCGGCGATCTTGCGTACCGGGTCCACCTCGTCCATCTTGGCGTCGGCGTTCAGCACCTCGCGCATGACGTCGCCCACGCGTTCGTCGGCCGTCAGGTAGTAGTAGAAGCGCCGGTAGGCGGACGTGGAGATGCGCGCCTGCTTGGCGCTGCAGCCCCAGTGCTGCACGTTGTGGCGCGTGCCCAGGCCCTGGAAGCGGCCGGCGTGATAGATGTCCACGTCGCTGGTGTGGCGCACCATGGCCTCGGCGAAGCGGAAGATGTCGGCGCGGCCGCTGCGCAGGTAGGCGTACCAGAGCCAGAGGTCGGGCGACAGCTCCGAGTTGTCCCAGGCGAAGCCGCCCACGTCGTAGCGCCACTCATGGCGGTCGGCGTCGTAGGTGTGGCGGATGTCGCCATAGTCCCAGAAGCCGTACCAGTGGCGCTGCTCGACCTCCTTGGCGTAGAAGCCGAAGAGGAAGTCCAGCCTGTCCTCGATTTTCTGGCGCATGGGCGTGGAGCGGTCGGGCAGGCTCCACAGCCGGCCGAACACGCCCGCCTGCAGATAGCGCTGCGGCGCGGCGGCCAGTTGCGGCGGCGTCTGCACGGCGGCGGCCATCTGCACCAGGCGCTCGCGGCTGGGCGTGGCGGCCAGTGCCCACAGCGTGAGCTCGCTGCTGCGCGCGATGCCCATGGGCGTGCCGAAGCCCTTCTCGTAGTCTTCGTAGGTCATCTCCAGGCCTTCGAGCTCCTGCTCGTGGGTCTCCATGCCCAGGCCGTCGTGATAGAAGCGCAGGTCCATGGCCGGCGCCTCGGGGGAGTGCATCCACAGAGTCACCTGCGCGGCATCGGTGTGGGCGTTGCGGATGTCCAGCTGTGTCGGGTGGCGTTGCCAGAAGTCGCGCAGGCCGAAGGCCACGCCTCCCGTTGCGCCGCCGACATAGCCCGTGCCCGGCGCGCGCTTGCCAAAGGCCGCCGGAATCCAGCCATGGCCGGGCTGGGTGCGCTTCTTGATCTGGAAGCCATCGGCGCTGAGCTGGCTCAGCGTGTAGTCGCCCCAGGCGGGGATGCGGTGGTGCAGCTGGCGCACCTGCGCGCCCCATTGCGCCAGCGGCGGCGTAGCGCGGCCGGCCAGCTGGGCCTCGCGCACGGCGGCGCCGGGGTCGCGGCGCAGGCCGGTGAGGTTACGCACGCCCTCGGCCCACAACCCACCGGCTTCGCCGGCGAAGCGCACATGGCGGTCGTGCAGCGCGTCGCGCAGCGGCACGTCGAAGCGCAGGCCTATGCCGCGGAGGTAGTCGCGGTGCTCGTCGCCGTCGAAGACGAAGCTGTGCATGACGCGCAGCGATTCGGCGCCGGCGTAGAAATAGAAACGCACCGAGAACGGCAGCCACTCGCGACCGGCGGCGCTGCGGTGCTGGCCGTCCACCTTGACGACCGCGCGCACCGGGCCGGCCTGCTCGACGGTAAGCTTGGCAATGCGGCTCTGGAAAGCGGTCTGCGTGACGGGACCCTGCCCGGCATCGGGCTTGTCGTCGGTCTGCGCGACCAGCGTGCAGCCGCCCATCACCGCCCGGCCATCGCGTTCTATGCCCTGGATGAGCTGGGCTCCCTGGCGTGGCAACCGGCAGCGAATGACGCCGGTGTCGACCTCGACGGCGTCCGGCAGGTCCTTGACGCTGAGCCTGGCACCAGCCGCGGCCGTGCCCTTGCCGGGGCGGATGCGCGGCGCGGCGCCGGTGGCGACGCCGGCGGGCAGCGCGTGGGCCGTCCACTTCAGCGAGCCGTCGGGCCAGTAGGCCAACGGCCAGGTCTGCAGCGGCAGCGGTCTGCCGTCGGCGTCCAAGGCGTGGAAGTCCTGGCCCCTGGGCTGCTCGCCACGCGGCCAGGGCAGGCCCAGCGTGGCGCCCAGCATCAGCTCGGGCGCGGCACCGTCCAGCCAGCGCAGCGCCGACGGATCGACCGCGGCCGGTGCCGCAGCCTGCGCAGGTGCCGCGGTGGAAGCCATGGTGGCCGTGGTGGCGAGGCTGGCCAGGCCACCGACGGGCAGCGTGGCGGTCTTGAAGAAGTGGCGGCGGCTGAAGTCGGTCATGTGCGGGCGTGTTGGACTGGGGAGGCCTGGGACTGGGGGGCGGCACCGCGACCCCAGAGGCGGTCATAGGGCCAGCCGGTCAGGCCTTCGACGATCTGGCGGTTGGTGGCGCTCTCGGCCGCGGTGGCACCCTGGCGCAGGCGCTCCACCTCGTGCACCAGCACGGCATGCGTGTCGGCGTTCAGGCGGAATCGCCACGAGGCCAGCAGGCCCAGCAGCATCAGCAGCAGCGGCCCGCCCACCATCAGCGCGGTGATGGTCTGTACGGCCTCGGGCGTTTGCGCGATGAGCTCGCCCGGGCGGGTCTTGGGCGACACATAGCCGCCCAGCTCGATGATCCAGCCGCTGGCGATGATGGCGGCACTTTGTGCCACCTTGCGCACCAAGGTCATCACGCCGGCAAAGATGCCCTCACGACGCTGACCGGTGACAGCCTCGTCGATGTCGGGCAGGTAGTTGTAGACCGACCAGGGAACGAAGTTCAGCGTGCCGCGGCCCAGGCCGGCGAGCACGATGGGCACGAATAGCCAGAACACCAGGGCGGGCGAGAACCCGGTGCGCGTGGGATCCAGCGCGCCGAACAGGTTGGCGCCCAGGGCCTGGAAGCCCGCGGTGAAGCCTTCGGGCTGCGTCAGGTAGAAGCCCAGGTAGAGCAGCAGCGCGGCGCCGAACAGGCCGATGGCGATGCGGTAGGCAAGCACCGGGCCGGTGCGGATCACGATCTGGATGGCCACCATGACGGAGATCAGCTGCGCCACGTACATGACCGTCATCAGCTGCGAGATGACCAGGGTTGCGCCCATCAGCACCGTCGCCACGAAGATGGGGAAGGCGGTATTGAAGATGTCCTGCGACAGGTAGCCGCCCAGGTAGATGGACAGGTGCTGGCGGAAGGCGCGGATCTTCAGCGTGGAGAACAGGTCGCCGAACATTTTGACCGGCAGGTTGAGCGCGGCCTTGAGGCTGAAGCCACCATAGGTCTGCGACAACACGGCCTGCTCGCGCGGGCCATAGGGCCGCTCCCAGCTCGTCAGCACGACGATGAGCACGACCACCGAGAAGATGACGCCGAAGATGGCCGCCATCCAGAAGAATGTGTCGGGCGAGTCCTTGCCGCCGAAGCTGCTGATCAGCAGCGTGGGCAGATAGGAGGCCAGGATGGCCGAACTCTGCGCGACGATCATGCGTGCGCCGGCGAACCTGGCCTTGGCCTTGTAGTCCTTGGTCATCTCGGCCGCCAACGTTTCCCAGGGGATGAGAAACATCGTGTAGAGCAGCTCGAAGAAGATGAAGGCCAGCAGGTAGTAGGTGAAGCTGTGGCCGGTGCGGAAGATCAGCGCAAAGCTGGGCAGCAGCGGGATGGTGATGAGCAGGAAGACCTTGCGCCGGCCTATCTTGCGGCCCACCCAGGTGTGGCGCAGGTTGTCGGACACATAGCCGATCAGCGGGCAGGTGATGGCTTCCAGCAGTCGCGGCAGGCCGAGGATCAGCCCGGCCTCCACGGCGCTGAGGCCGCAGAAGGTCGTGAAGAAATAGAACAGCCAGCCGGTGATGACGGCCTGGGCGCCGGCGCCCAGCATGTCGCCCGAGCCCCAGCCCCAGTAGTTGATCCAGTTAGGCTCGCGGGCCGCGGGGTGAAGGTTCTTCTGCTGCATGTCGGCCTCAGATGAAGCGGACGAGCAGTTCGCCCATGGCCAGCAGCGCCATCGCTTGGCCGAAGGGCATTGAGGTCAGCGGGATGTCCTTGTATTCCTGCAGCGTGTTGAAGACCGGCGTGCCGAAGCTGACCTGGGTCAGCTCGCCCGCGTCGCTGATCTTGCTGCGCACGGCCAGCGCGGCCTTCACGCCGAAGGCCTCGTAGTCCTTGGAGATGTAGCCCTTGCGGACAGCCTTCAGGATGCCGTAGGCGAAGCCGGCCGACGCGGCGGCTTCGTCGTACGACGTCGGGTCGTCCAGCAGCGTGGGCCACAGGCCGGACGCTGACTGGCAGCCCGCCAGCGCCTTGACCTGGGCCTCCAGCGTGGAGACGAGGAACTGACGGAAGGCATCACCTTCGGGCAGGTTCAGCAGCTCGATGAACTCCGGGATGACGATGGTGACCCAGGAGTTGCCACGTGCCCACAGCGCGTTGGCGAAGTTGTGACGGCCGTCGAAGGTCCAGCCATGGAACCAAAGACCGGTCTTGCGGTCGGCCAGGTACTTGATGTGGACGAGGAACTGGCGCTTGGCCTCCTCGACATAGTGCGGGCGGTTCAGCAGCAGGCCGAACTTGGCCAGCGGCAGCACCGACATCATCAGCGTGTCGTCCCACAGCTGCTGGTGGTTGACACTGTTGTAGACGATGTGCTGGAAGCCGCCTTCCTCGGTGCGCGGCAGTTCGTGGTAGACCCATTCCGCCCAGCGGTCGATGTAAGGCAGGAAGCGGCGCTCGCCACTGCGCTCGAACAGATAGGCCAGGGTCAGGAAGGGCGCCACCGTGTTGATGTTGCGGCTGGGCATGCCCTCCTTGAACCGTGCCTCGAACCAGTCGGTCATGATGTCCCAGGCCTTGGGGTCGCCGGTCAGCTCCCAGACCTTGTAGACGCCGTAAAGGCCCACGCCGTGGGTCCACTCGAAGCCGTTCCAGCCCTTGGTGTCCAGCACGCGGCCATCGTCCAGGCGCAGCAGGAACTTGCCGTCCTGGTCCTCGATGTGGATCAGGTTGTCGATGAGGCGGGCTATGGCGCCGCGGATGTCGTCGCGGTCCGCGCCGAGGTGGGCCGCGTGATGGGCCAGCAGCGGGTGGATCCTGGAGGAGTCGACGGGCTTGAGGACTTGCTTGGACATGGTCTTGTCTCTCTGTGTACTGCTTAGAGGTTCAGCTCGGCCGGCACGAGGCCGGGGGCCGAGACGCGCAGGTGCGCGGGTGATGTGTTGCCGGTGCGGCGCAGGACGGCGAGGCCGCGCCCTTCGTAGGCTGCATGCTCGGCATCACGCGGATCATCCACATCCGCGAGGCTGCCATTGCCGATGCCGAGGATCTCGAGCGGGCCCATGGTGTCGAAGCGCAGCTTGTGCGTCGCGTCGGGTACGCGCCGGCCCAGGGCATCGACGACGAAGAACTGGATCTGCTCGACGCCGTCCCGGCCGCTGCCCACGCGCTGCAGCTCGATGCGTGCGGCGGTGCCTGCCGTCTGGAGCTTGAACTCGGCGGCGGGCTTGCCGTCCTGCAGGCCCACGGCCTTCAGCTCGCCGGCTTCGAAGGGCAGCGTCCAGCTCAGGATGCCTTCGACGGCATCGGCGGCCCGCTGCGTGCCGACCAACAGGCCGTTCAGCCACAGCTGCACCTCGGGCGTGTTGGCATAGGCCGAAACGACCATGGACTCTCCCTCGGGCCAGTTCCAATGCTCGGCGACCTTGGCACGCTTTTGCTGGTCCAGCAGCGGCGTGCCCTGGCCGGAGGCAGACGCGATTTGCGTTGCCGAGGCGGTGGCGGCGGCCAGGTAGACGACCGGCCCGGTCGCCCACAGGCTGGCGCGGAAGGCGCCGCGTGGCTTCATGAAGCCGGCCAGATCGAAGAGGCCGAAGTCCGCCGCACGCAGCGGCCAGCGGCCGGCCTCGCCGAGGTAGTCGAAGCCGGTCCAGAGAAACTGGGCGCTGATGTAGGGCGTGTCGCGCACGACGGCCCAGGCACGGTAGTCGTGGCGGTTCTCGCTGCCGTAGATGATGCGCCGCGGGTGCTTCGCATGGTCGGCCGCGTAGCGGGCTTCCTGGTAGTTGTAGCCGGCCATGTCGAACAGTGCGGCGAACCCCACCGCGTCGCTCATCTCCACCGAGGCCAGTGCCGCGGTGACGGGGCGGGTCGGGTCCATGCGGCGCACGGCATCCACCAGCGGCCGGCCCCAGCGAACCAGGTCGCTGGCCGGCGGCGCGGAGGCGCGGTACCTGGCGCCCAGCACCGGGTGGGAAAACGGGTCGTTGGGGTAGTCGACTTCGTTGCCGACGCTCCACATGACGATGCTGGGATGGTTGCGGTCGCGCCTTACCATGTCCTCGACATCGCGCACGCCCCAGGCGGCGAACTCCTCGCCATAGCCCTGGCGGCCCGGCACGCCGACGTTCCAGCCCTCTATCCACTTGTTCTTGGTGGGCGAGAACTCGTCGAAGGCCTCGACCTGCACCAGAAATCCCATTCGGTCCGCCAGGTCCAGCAGTTCGGGCGCCGGTGGGTTGTGGCTGGTGCGGACGGCGTTGACGCCGATGTCCTTCAACTGCTGCAGCCGGCGCTCCAGCACAGCCACCGGCACGGCCGCGCCCAGGCTGCCGGCATCATGGTGCAGGCAAACGCCCTTGAGCTTGAGTGGCTGGCCGTTCAGCGTGAAGCCGGTGTCGGGGTCGAAGCGGAAGCTGCGGATGCCGAAGGGCGTGTCGGTCTGATCCACCTGCTTTCCCTGCACCAGCACGCTTTGGCGCAAGGTGTAGAGGGTGGGTGTCGCGGGCGACCAGCGATGTGGGCGGTCGACCGACAGCGACTGCGAGAGTGCGCGACGCTCGCCAGCGGCGAGTCGGGCCTGCGTTTCGCGCGCGGCGACGATGCGGCCGTCCGGCGCGACGACCTCGCTGCGCAGCGTGAACCGGCGGGCGTCGGCCGCGGCGTTGACGAGTTCCGTTTCTGCCTTCACGTCGGCTCTGGCAGCGCCGACCTTGGCCGTCATCACTTGGCTGCCCCACGGCGCGATGTGCAGCGCATCCGTGAAGCTCAGCCGCACGTCGCGGTAGATGCCGGAGCCGGTGAAGTAGCGCGAATCCATCTGCCGCGAGTGGTCCACGCGCACGGCCAGCACGTTGGGGCTGCCGTCGAACTTCAGGTAGGGCGTCAGCTCGAACTGGAAGCTGCTGTAGCCGTACGGTCGGCCGCCGACGTAGCTGCCGTTGATCCAGACCTGCGCATGGTCGTAGACGCCATCGAAGGTGACGCGCGCGAGGCGGCCCTTCTGCTCGGCGCCCACGGCGAAGCTGCGGCGGTACCAGGCGATGCCGCCGGCCGCATAGCCGTTGCCGCTCCCGTGCTCGGCGCGCAAGGGCTCGTGCTGGCTCCAATCGTGAGGCACGCGCACGGCCCGCCAGCCGCTGTCGTCGAAGGCCGGCTGCATGGCGGCGCCGGGATCGCTTTTGTGGAAACGCCAGCCGCTGTCCAGCGTCTGCTCCTGGCGCTGGGCCAGGGCAGAGCCGGCAAGCGCCAACAGGGTGATGGCAAGGCCGGTACGGTGCATGCTCACCGCTGCAGGCTGCGTGGCTGCGCCACGGCTTCCAGCGGCACGCCACCGCGAGCCACGGCCAGCGGCAGCAGGCGCACGGCCTCCAGCGCATTGGCTGCGTCGCCGTCGGTCGTGACGGCCAGCGTCAGCGTGTTGTCGCCGTTGGGGTTGAGGATGCCGGGCGGCAGCACGAAGACGCGCTGCGGGCCGATGTGGGCGATGAACTGGCCCAGGTTCCAGCCGTTGACGAAGATCAGCGCGCGGTTATCCACCTCGGAGCGAGGCTTCGTCGTGTCGCCGAAGGCCAGGCCCAACTGCACGTCGTGGCCTTGCGGCAGGTCCAGCTTGAAGCTCGTGCGCAACCAGTACGTGCCGGCGGCCGGGGGCGCGGCGCCGGGCGTGGTTGCCACCCAGCCAGCCTGCGGCTTGGCCGGGTCGATGGGCAGGTGCCAGCCCATGCGCTCGCCCTGCAGGCCGCCGTTGTTCAGCGGACCGCGCACGAGGTCGGCGATGTCCTCGCCGCCCTTGTTGCCTTGGATCTTCCACGCGATGGGCGTACCAAAGCGCTGGCCGCCTTTGGGGGTGAGCGACGCGGAGATCAGGCCGCGGGCCTCCTTGTGCACGTCGTCGGCGAACAAGTCCCAGTTGTGCGAGTTGTTGCGCACGACGACGGCGATGACGTGCTCGCCCGGCGGCAGATCCTTCAGCAGATGCCTGAAGGTGTCGGTGGTCTCGGGGAAGGGCCGGCCGGTGTCGTGGTCCTGCTGGCCGATGAACTTGCCATCCACCCAGACCTGGATCAGGCCGGCGCCGCCGCCACCGAAGAACAGTTCCAGTTGCAGGGGCTTGGACGTGCTCGTCGTGAATCGGCCGCGGTACCAGACGTCGCCGTGGTGGAAGCCGTAGTCGCTCATCGCCAGCACGGGCTGGCCCTTGTCCGGCGCCGTGTAGACGTTGGCGGCCGAGGCGCTCGCGTCGGCATTGCGCCAGGTGCTGTCGTCGAAGTCGGGGGCGGCCTCCAGCGAGTCGAAGCGGCGCGTCCAGGCCAACTGCGCCAGGTCGGGTAGCTGGACGGCGTCAGGGCCCGGCAGGGCGGCGCGGGCGGTGAGGCTGAAATCCTGCGCGCTGCTGGCGACGGCCTGGCCGTTGAAGCTCAGTCCGGTGATGCCTTCGGGCACCCAGGCGCGCAGCATGCTCGGCGCTGTCGTGTCGCCGGTCAGCTTCAGCGTCCTGCCTTCGATGGTCGCCGTGCGCACCAGGGCGGGGCTGCGCACGAGGACGGCCTGTGTGCCGGCATGCAGGCGCCAGAACTCCTGGCCGGTCTTCTCGTCGGCGATCAGCAGCAGCAGCGGTGCACGGCCGGCGCCGCTGATCAGCACTTCGGTGAGGTCGCGATGCTGGTAGTTCAGGCGCAGGTCGCCGCGCTTGGCGTCCCAGTTCACCTGTGCCTGGCCGCGCAGCAGCTTGACCTGGGGCTTGCTCGCGAAGCGCAGTACGGTCTCGCCATCGTCGCCATTGCGGCCATACAGCAGTGCCACGTCGCGCGCGTCCTGCTGCAGTTGTGCCTGCAGCTCGCTGGTGCTGTAGACCAGGTGCTGGCGCTCCAGCGCGTAGCTGGCCAGCAGCATCTTGGCGTCCTGGCCGGTCAACGTCAGCCTGCCGGCCTGCGGGATCTGGTAGCTGCCGTCCCTGGTCTGCAGCGTGAAGCCGAACGCCTCGGTCCCGCTCAGGTGGTTGTGCTGGGCCAGCAGCACATGACTGCCGAGCGCGTTGTTGACGTTGTGATAGAGCCTGATCCTGGCGTTGCCGGGGTCCAGCACCTCGCCCTTGTCCATCGCCGCCAGCACGGGCGTGGCGGCCTGCACCAGGCCGCCCATCTGCTTGAGCACCAGTGCCTTGTCGCGCATCACGCGCGACTCGCTGATGGGCGAGCCGTAGTCGTAGCTTGTGTAGACCACGGGCCCGCCCAGCCAGCCCCAGCTGGTGCCGCCGTAGGCCATGTAGATGGAGTGGATGGTCAGCGAGTTGATCAGGCTGCCGCCATAGACCACGCGCTGGTAGCCTGGGCCCTGGCGCCTGGCCGTGCACTCGTAGGTGCCGTTGCTGCCCCAGTAGTCGAACCAGCCCGCGCCGATCTCGGCGACGAAACCCGGCGTGTTGGGCGAGGCGAGCGAGCCAACCTTGGGGAAGTTCCTGCCGTAGATGCCCCAGTCCTGCACCGGCGCCGGTGCGCCGGGCGTGCCGTCCACGCCGCAGACGCCGCCGGGGTAGCCGTCGAACGCGTAGAGGTCAGTCGGGCCGGGGTTGGCGAAAGGGGCGGTCGAGTTCTTCGGCGTCCAGTCCGGCAGCCGCGACGCGGCGTTGTGGAACAGCGGCACGGTGATGCCGTCGGCGCGCGCCTTGTCCGCCAGGTGCTGCATGTGGCGGATGTTCTTGGGGTTCACCGCGAACAGCTCGTTCTCCAGCTGGTAGGCGATGACGTTGCCGCCGCCGTTGGTGATCTGATGGCGGGCCAGGATGGCGTTGATCTGCGTCATCCATTCGTCGGTGGCGGCCTGGTACTCGGCCGCGTCGGTGCGCGCCTCGACGCGCTGGCGCAGCAGCCAGCCGGGGAAGCCGCCGGCCGTCAGCTCGGCATTCACATAGGGCCCCATGCGGGCGATGACGTACAGGCCTTCCTCCTCGGCCATCTGGATGGCGCGCTCGACGTTGCGGATGCCGGTGAAGTCGTAGTGGCCGGGCTTGGCCGAGTGGTAGCCCCAGCTGAAGTAGAAGGCCACGGCATTCAGGCCGGATGCCTTCATCTTCTGCAGCACGTCTCGCCACAGGCTGGGCGAGGGCAGGCGGAAGGGATGGAACTCGCCGCCGAAGATCATCTCGCGCTTGCCGTCGATGATCAGCGAGTGGCGGTCCCAGGTGACAGTCTTCGGCTTGGCCTTGGGCGCCGTCGCGCGCTCCAGTTGCGCCGTGTCCTCGGAGATGACGGTGAAGTGGCGCACGGTACCCGACACGCCGCCCAGCTCCTTCCTGGGCGTCCAGGTCTGGAGGCCGTCGAAGCTGTCGGAGTACCAGTAGCGCTTGGTCGTGTAGTCATCGAAATAGATGCGCCAGCCCGACTTGCCATCAGCACCCTTTATGGGCACCAGGGCCTGGCCTTCCGACGGACCGCCCCAGCCGGCCCAGTCGCCGGTCCGCTGCAGGGCCCAGGGGCCGTCCAGCGACGGGGCGGTCGCCAGCTCGATGAACTTGGTCGTCTCGTTCTTCGCGAACGCGACGTAGCGGCCTTCGTGCTGGATGACGAAGGTGTCGATGTAGTTGTTCTCCAGCCCCCGCATGGGCACGGGGTCGGCAAACTTCGTGAAGCTCGCGTCCAGCGCCTTCACCGAATAGGCGGCGAACGGCCCTTGCGTGCCGGTCCTGGACAGGCTCACGATGAGCTTCAGGCTGCCGTCGGATTCGCGGAACCACTCGGGCGCCCAGACGTTGCTGACCTTTTCATCGGCGCCCGGTAGCTGCACCGGCACATCGGCCACATGCGTCCAGCTTCTCAGGTCGGCCGACTTGGCGATGCCGAAGGTGGAGCCCGACCAGTTGGTCGTGTAGGCGATGTAGTAGAGGCCGTCGGCCGCGCGGATGATGGACGGGTCGCGCAGCAGGTCCTTGGGCGGTTGATAGACCTCGGAGCCCAGCGAGGTGAAGGTGACGCCGTCGGCCGACGAGAACAGGCTCAGCTTGTTCTGCGAGGTGGCCATGAAGGCCGACATCAGAAAGGTCTTCGCACCCTTGGTGGCGGCCAGCGGCGCCTCGGCCTGCGTGGCGCCGAGGGTGGTGGGCGCCTGGCCCGGCAGGTCCTGCGCACCGGCTGCTGAGCACATCAACAGCGCGGCCAACCAGATGGCGGTGCGGTTCGGCAGGGCAGGCGGCAGGACAGCAGGCATGGGCAGACCGAGAGTGCGTGGATCCGAGGCCAGTGTCCCCGCGTTTGTCCGTGCGAATCGATCAAACGCTTGCGAGAAAGGCCGCCGCCGAGGCTCCGGCGGGGATATGCCAAGACCCAGCGAAAATGCCGGCTATGTTCAGTTTCTTCAAGAAGTCGGCCCCGGCCCCAGCGCCCGCCGAAGGGCCTCAGCTGTTGTCCGAGGGGTGGACCGTCAAGCCGGCCAGCGTCCCCGCCCCCGCACCGGCCCCCGCACCGGCCCCCGCACCCGCACCCGCACCGGCACCGGCACCGGCACCGGCACCGGCACCGGCACCGGCACCGGCACCGGCACTGGCACCGGTCGCGTCCGTGGCGCCTGCCGTCGCGCCCGCACCCGTGGCGCCTCCCATAGCGCCGGCACCGGTGGCAGCGCCGATCGCGCCGTCCGTGGTGGCGCCGCCGGTTGCCGCACCCGCGCCAGCTCCGGTGGTCGCCGCGCCGCCTCGCCAAAGCTGGATGGAGCGCCTGCGCGCCGGGCTGCGCAAGACCGGCGGCAGCATCGCCGGCGTCTTTAGCGGCGCCCGCATCGATGACCAGCTCTACGAGGAGCTAGAGGAGGCGCTGCTGCTGGCCGACACCGGCGTGAAGGCCACACAGTTCCTGCTCGACGACCTGAAGCGGCGCGTGAAGGAGACCCGGGTCACCGAGCCGCAGGCTGTGCGAGGCCTGCTGGTGGATGCCCTGGCGCAGCTGCTGGCGCCGCTGGAGAAGGGTCTGGAAGTGGGGCGCTTCACGCCCACGGTCATGATGGTCGTCGGCGTCAACGGTGCCGGCAAGACCACCAGCATAGGCAAGCTGACCCGCCACCTCGCCGAGGCCGATCAGCGTGTGCTGCTGGCGGCGGCCGACACGTTCCGCGCCGCCGCGCGCGAGCAGTTGGGTGTGTGGGCCGACCGTGCCAAGGTCGAGATCATCAGCCAGGAGGGCGGCGACCCGGCGGCCGTGTCCTTCGATGCGGTGAACGCCGGCCGCGCCCGCGGCGCGGACGTGGTCATCGCCGACACGGCCGGCCGCCTGCCGACGCAGATCCACCTGATGGAGGAGCTGAAGAAGATCCGGCGCGTCATCGCCAAGGCCCAGGAGGATGCGCCGCACGAGGTGCTACTTGTGGTGGACGGCAACACCGGCCAGAACGCGCTGAACCAGGTCAAGGCCTTCGACGAGGCGCTGGGCCTGACGGGGCTGGTCGTCACCAAGCTGGACGGTACCGCCAAGGGCGGGGTGCTCGCGGCCATCGCTCGCGAGCGGCCGGTGCCGGTCTATTTCATCGGCGTGGGCGAGAAGCTGGAAGACCTGGAGACCTTCAATGCGCGCGAGTTCGCGCAGGCGCTTCTGGCCTAGGGAAGATGCCCAGCAGTTGACTGGTCAGCGGGGCTGCTGGAATGCCTATGCTCCCGGATCTTTTTGATCCGTCCGAGGTTTGCATGTCTCCCACCCAGCTCCTGCTCCCGTTGACCCTGGCGCTCGCCGCCGCGCTGCCCATGAGCTCGCTCGCCGCCGACGCGCGCAAGGCCGCCGTCACCGTGGGCGACACGCCGCTGATCCCGCGCGCCGCGCTGTTCGGCAATCCGGTCAAGGCTGGCGCCCAGCTGAGCCCTGACGGCCAGTGGCTGTCGTGGATGGCGCCGGTGAACGGCGTGATGAACGTCTGGGTCGCGCCTGCGACCAAGCCGGAGGCCGCCAAGGCGGTCACCGACTCCAAGGACCGTCCCATCCCCGGGCACTTCTGGTCGGGCAACAGCGAGCAACTGCTGTTCGTCAAGGACAACGCCGGCGACGAGAACTTCCGCCTCTACGGCGTCGACGTGAAGACCGGCGCGCAGCGCGACTACACGCCCTTCGACAAGGTGCGCGTGCGCATGATGGGCGGTTCGCGCAAGCGCCTGGACGAGGTGCTGGTCGGCATCAACAACCGTGACCCGCGCTGGCACGACGTGCACCTGCTGAACCTGAAGACCGGCGAGCTGAAGCTGGTCATGAAGGGCGACGGCTTCGCCGGCTTCCAGAGCGACGACGACCTGCAGGTGCGCCTGGGCGCACGCCCGAACGCCGCCGGCGGCATGGACTACGTCCAGATCAAGGGTGGCGAGGCGGCCGACAAGCCCGTCCTGAGCACCAGCCTGGAAGACAACGCGACCGGCCCCATTGGTTACACCGTCGACGGCAAGACGCTGTACTGGACGGACTCGCGCGACCGCGATACCGCCGCCGTGTTCGCCGAGGACACCGTCACCGGCCAGCGCAAGCTGATCGCCGAGGATGCTCGCGCCGACCTCGGTGCGACGCTGCGCAACACCGTCACCGGCGAGGTGCAGGCCTATGCGGTCGACTACTTGACCACCGAGTGGCACTTCGTCGACAAGAGCCTGAAGGCCGATTTCGACTGGCTGCAGCAGCAGCTCGGCAAGGGCGAGGTCTTCGTCAGCAGCCGCACCCGCGCCGACGACAAGTGGATCGTCGGTATCGACCCGGTTTCCAAGGTGTCCGCCACCTATCTGTACGACCGCAAGGCAAAGAAGCTGTCGCCGCTGTACGTCGCCCGCCCCGAACTGCAGAACGCGCCGCTGGTGCCCATGCATGCGGTCGAGATCAAGGCCCGCGACGGCCTGACGCTGCCCAGCTATCTGACGTTGCCGCAGGGGGCGGACAAGAACGGCGACGGCAAGCCCGAGCAGGCCGTGCCCCTGGTGCTGCTGGTGCACGGCGGTCCCTGGGCGCGCGACGGCTACGGCTACAACGGCACGCACCAATGGCTGGCCAACCGAGGCTACGCGGTGCTGTCGGTGAACTTCCGTGCCTCCACGGGCTTCGGCAAGAAGTTCCTGAACGCCGGCAACAAGCAATGGGGCCTGGCCATGCACGACGATCTGATCGACGCCGTGAACTGGGCCGTCAAGCAGGGCGTCACGAGCCCCGACAAGGTCGCCATCATGGGCGGCAGTTATGGCGGCTACGCGGCGCTGGCCGGCCTGACCTTCACGCCGACCACCTTCGCCTGCGCGGTGGACATCGTCGGTCCGTCCAATCTGGAAACCCTGCTGGGCACCATCCCGCCCTACTGGGAAGCCGGCAAGAAGCAGATGTACAGCCGCATGGGCGATCCGACGACCGACGAGGGCAAGGCTGTCCTGCGCTCCGCCTCGCCGCTGTACAAGGCCGACCAGATCGTGCGTCCGCTGCTCATCGGCCAGGGGGCCAACGACCCGCGTGTGAAGCAGGCGGAATCGGACCAGATCGTCCAGGCCATGCAGGCCAGGAGCATCCCGGTCACCTATGTGCTCTACCCGGACGAGGGCCACGGCTTCGCCAAGCCGAACAACCGCATCGGCTTCAATGCGATCGCCGAGAGCTTCCTGGGCAGCTGCCTGGGCGGCCGCGTCGAGCCGCTGGGCGAGACGGTGCGGCAGTCCACCGCGCAGGTCGCGCACGGTGCCGACTTCCTGCCGGGCCTGAAGGCGGCCGCCGAGAAGAAGTAAGTCGCTCCGAGCCGCTCGAGAAGGCCCTGCGGGGCCTTCTCGCATTTCGGCGTCAACCAGCGCCAAGCCCATCCCGGGCATGCCTGGCGCCAGAGGCGCGAGGCGTCTTGCTGCAGTTGTCGGCGAGTGCGTGGGCACCCGCCACGGCGCTACATCAGGCCTTTCATGCCGCCCATGCGCTTCATCATCTTCATCAGGCCGCCGCCCTTCATCTTCTTCATCATCTGCTGCATCTGGTCGAACTGATTCAGCAGGCGATTGACGTCCTGGATCTGCACGCCGGCGCCGGTGGCAATGCGGCGCTTGCGGCTGGCCTTGCTCTTGCCGTCCATTAGCAGCGCGGGCTGGGCGCGCTCCTTGGCGGTCATCGCACGCAGGATCCCCTCCATGCGCTTCATGTCGCGCTCGGCGCGGTCCATGTCGGCCTGGCCGGGCTGCTTGCTGCCCATCATGTTCTGCGGCAGCTTGTCCATCAGGCCTCCGAGGCCGCCCATCTTCTTCATCTGCGCGATCTGCTGCAGGAAGTCGTTCAGGTCGAAGCCGCTACCGCTCTTGAGCTTCTCGGCCATGGCCTGGGCCGAGGCCAGGTCCACGCTCTGCGTGACCTGCTCCACCAGCGCCACGATGTCGCCCATGCCCAGCACGCGGCCGGCATGGCGCTCAGCGTCGAACACCTCCAGGCCGTCGATCTTCTCCGAGACACCGGCGAACTTGATCGGCGCGCCGGTGATCTGGCGCACTGACAGCGCCGCACCGCCGCGCGAGTCGCCGTCCAGCTTGGTGAGGATGACGCCGGTAAGCGGCAGCGCCTCCTTGAAGGCCTTGGCGGTGTTGACCGCGTCCTGGCCCTGCATGGCGTCGACGACGAACAGCGTCTCGACCGGGTTCAGGACGCCGTGCAGCTCCTTGATCTCAGCCATCAGCGCCTCGTCGATGGCCAGGCGGCCGGCCGTGTCGACCAGCAGCACGTCGACGTAGTGGCGGCGGGCGTAGTCCAGCGCGGCCAGTGCGATGTCGCGCGGCTTCTGGTCGGGCGTGGACTCGAACCATTCGGCGCCGGCCTGGCGCGTGACCGTCTTCAGCTGCTCGATGGCGGCGGGACGGTAGACGTCGGCGGAGACCGTCAGCACCTTCTTCTTGCGCTTCTCGATCAGGTGCTTGGCGAGCTTGGCCGTCGTGGTCGTCTTGCCCGCGCCCTGCAGGCCGGCCATCAGGATGACGGCGGGCGGCTGGGCGGCGAGGTTGATGTCGGCCACACCCTCGCCCATGGTCGCGGCGAGCTCCTTGTGCACGACCGAGACCAGCACCTGGCCCGGGTTCAGCGAGCCGACGACCTCCTGGCCCAGCGCCTTCTCCTTGACCCGCGCGACGAAGTCGCGAACGACGGGCAGGGCCACGTCGGCCTCCAGCAGGGCCATGCGCACTTCGCGCAGCATGTCCTGCACGTTGCTCTCGGTGATGCGGGCCTGGCCGCGCATCGTCTTCACGAGGCGACTCAGGCGGTCGGTGAGGTTGGAAGCCATGGGTCGGGGAGGGGCCGGTCCCGCAGAACGGCGGGGGCCAAAAGTACACTGCAGCCATGAGTTTATCGCCCGCCCTTGTCGCAGATGTCGGAGGCGCCCAGGCCGTCGGGCCGGGCCTGGCGCTGGCGGTGGCCAGCGCGCTGGCGCTGCTGGGCTATGTCTGGGTGGGGCTGCTGCGCGCAGGCGTCCTGGAGGGCGACGCCGTCGTGCGGCGCCCGCTGCGTTCGGTGCCGCCCATGGCGCTGGGCTGGACGGCGCAGTTCGCGGCCCTGTTCATCGACATCAGCGGCTACGGCCTGACGACCCCCGGCGCGCGCTTCGGCTTTGCGCCGGCGCTGTCGATGACGATCTGGCTGGTGCTGACCGTCTATCTGATCGAAAGCCGCTTCCTGCCTCTGCACAGCGTGCGCCGCGTGCTGGCTTGGCTGGCCGCCGCCGCGGTGCTGCTGGCCTGGAGCTTCCCCGGCGAGAGCCGGCCGCTGGCGGCGTCGCCCTGGGCGCCGCTCCATTGGGTGCTGGGGTTGGCGTCCTACGGTCTGTTCGGGGTCGCCGTACTGCATGCGGCGCTGATGAACCGGGCCGAGGCGCGGCTGCGCCAGAAGCAGGCCGAGCCCGGCGGGCTGCCGCTGCTGCAGCTGGAGCGGCTGACCTTCCAGTTCGTGGCCGCCGGTGTCGGCGTGCTGTCGCTGGCCATCTTCCTGGGTTGGTGGTTCACGCCGACCTGGCATTGGGATCACAAGAACCTGCTTGCCGTGCTGGGCTGGCTGGTGCTGACGGGCCTGCTCGTTGGTCGGCGCATCTACGGCTGGCGCGGCCGGCGCGCCACGCGCTGGCTGTACGCCGGCGCGGCCCTGCTGCTGCTGTCCTATGCCGGCTCGCGCTTCGTGCTGGAGGTCATCCTGCAGCGCGGCGTCAACGGGGGCGGGGCATGAAGTACTTGCTGCTGCTCCTGCTGCTGGGCGTCCTCTTCTTCGTGCTGGGCGCCAGGCGTGCCCGGCCGCGCGAGCCCGAGTCGCGCACGCCGCCGCCCGCTGCGCCGCAGGCCATGCTGCGCTGCGCCGAGTGCGGCGTGCACCTGCCCGCCGACGAGGCGCTGCCGGGCAAGGGTGGCGTGTTCTGCAGCACTGCGCACCGGGCCAGCTTCGAAGCCCGGGACCGGGCGTGAGCGGCCTGGCGGGAGAGGGCGGCTGGTTCGTCGAGTCCGCGCCGGTCGAGCCGGCTGAGGGCAGCGCCAGCTTTGGCCGCCTGTATCGCGCCTTCGTAGCCGCGCGCGCGGCGCTGGGGCTGGCCCTGATCGCGGCCCAGCTGATCGCCGCGGCGCTGGGCACATCACCGGCCGCCTCGACGCTGGCGCTGAGCGCGTCCTACGCCGCGGCCGCGGTGGCGCTGTGGCTGCTGCCGCAGCTGCGCCGCGGCGCGTCGGCTCGCAACCTGGCGCGGATCAGCAGCCCGCATTGGTGGAGCGCCATCGGCATCGACCTGATCCTGTTCGGCGTGCTGCATGCGCTGGATTCCAGTGGCGTGAACTACGGCGTGCTGTTCGTAATGCCGGTGTTGATGGCGGCCGTGCTGTGCCCGCGCCTGCTGGCGCTGGCTACGGCGGCGATGGCGACGCTGGGCCTGCTGGGTGCTGCGGCCTGGTCGGTGCTGGCGGGCGCGGACGTGGGCCTGAAGACGACGCAGGCCGGGCTGGTGGGCAGTGGCCTGTTCGCCGTCAGCCTGCTGGCCGGCGAGCTGAGCGCACGCCTGGCCCGCGAGGAGAAAGCGGCGCGCGGCAGCCTGGCGCTGGCGCGCCAGCAGGAGCTGCTGAACCGCCTTGTCATCGACGAGATGCAGGAGGGTGTGCTGGTCGTCGACCGGCGCGGCCGCGTGCGGGCGATGAACCCGGCCTCGCGCGTGCTGCTCGGCGCAGCCAGCGGCGAGCTGAGCTGGCAACTGCGCGGCCGTGCTGACTGGCAGCCGCTGGTGCAGGCGCTGGAACAGGCCTATGCCGGCGGCGCCGGCGCGGCGGGGACGGAGCTGGACGTGGCGCTGCCGCTGGACGGCGGGGCCAGCCGCAGCCTGCGCCTGCGCCTGCGCTTCACGCGCCAGCGCGAGGGTAGTGAGGAGTTGTGCGTGCTGTTCGTGGAAGACAACCGCGAGCTGCTGGCGCGCACCCGCCAGGAGAAGCTGGCCGCCATGGGCCGGGTGTCGGCCGGCATCGCGCACGAGATCCGCAACCCGCTGGCGGCCATCGCGCAGGCCAATGCACTGCTGGCCGAGGATGCCAGCGGAGCTCGCGCGGAGCAGCTGACGCGCATGGTGGCGTCCAATGTGCAGCGGCTCAAGCGCCTCGTCGACGACGTCGGCGAGCTGGCACCCAGCGTGCAGCCCGCCACACTGAGCCTGGATGTCAGCGCGCTGGTGCAGGAGACCTGCGAGGACTGGGCCCTGGTCAACGGCGTGGCGCCGGGCACGCAGGGCCGCTTCCTGCTGCAGATCGCGGCGCCGGGGCTGAGGGGCTTGTTCGACGCCGAGCATCTGCGCCGCATCCTCGTCAACCTGCTGGACAACGCGCACCGTCATGCCGACGCAGTCCCGGGCGCGATCCGGGTCACGCTGGCGCGCCAGGGCGAGGGGCTGGACCTCGTCGTGCGCAGCGTCGGTGCGCCGGTGACCATGGAGATCGAGCGCCACCTCTTTGAGCCCTTCTTCTCGACGCGCAGCCGCGGCTCGGGGCTAGGCCTCTATATTTGCCGGGAACTTTGCGAGCGCCATGGCGCCCGCATCGAGTACCGCCGCGCCGCCGATGCGGCCGCCAACGAGTTCTGCGTCCGATTGCGCACATGACTACTGCCACGCTGCCGCGCCTGCTGGTCGTCGACGACGAGCCCGACCTGCGCACGCTCTACGAGCTGACGCTGCTCCGCGAGGGCTATGAGATCGACAGCGCCGGCTCCGTCGCCGACGCGCTGGCACAGCTGCAGGCCGCGACCTACAGCGCCGTCATCACCGACATGAGGCTGCCCGACGGCTCGGGTCTGGAGCTGCTGCGCTGGCTGGAGCAGGCGGGCCGGCCGGAGAAGGCCGTCGTCATCACCGCATTCGGCTCGGCCGAGAACGCGGTGGAGGCGCTGAAGGCCGGCGCCTATGACTACCTGACCAAGCCGGTCGACCTGCGCCAGTTCCGCATCGTCGTCGGCTCGGCGCTGGGGCGGGTGGCACCGCCCGAGCTGGCGCCGGTGGCTGCAGCGCAGAAGCCGGCCGTGGCGCCGGCCTCGGCGCTGCGCCTGGTGGGCGAGTCGCCAGCCATGCGCGCGGTGCGTTCGCTGATCGACAAGGTCGGGCGCAGCATGGCACCGGTGCTGGTACAGGGCGAGTCGGGTACAGGCAAGGAGCTGGTCGCGCGCGCCATCCACGACCATGGCGCGCGCGCAGGCCAGCGCTTTGTCGCGGTCAACTGCGGTGCCATCCCCGAGAACCTGCTGGAGGCTGAGTTCTTCGGCTACCGCAAGGGCGCCTTCACCGGCGCGAACGAGGATCGCGAGGGCTTCTTTCAGGCGGCCGACGGCGGCACGTTGTTCCTCGACGAGATCGGCGACCTGCCGCTGGCCATGCAGAGCAAGCTGCTGCGCGTGATCCAGGAGCGTTCGGTACGGCCGGTCGGTGCGACGAGCGAAAGCCCGGTGAACGTGCGAATCCTCAGTGCGACGCACAAGGACCTGGCGGCCGAGGTGGCGGCCGGCCGCTTCCGCCAGGATCTGTTCTACCGCCTCAACGTCATCCAGATCCGCGTGCCGCCGCTGCGCGAGCGGCTGGAGGATCTCGGCCTGATCGGGGCGCGCGTGCTGGCGCGCATCGCGCAGGACGCCGGCGTGTCGCCCACTCCGCGGCTGACGAACGGCGCGCTGCAGACACTGTCGCGCTACGCCTTCCCCGGCAATGTGCGTGAGCTGGAGAACTTGCTGCATCGGGCGCTGGCGCTCGCCGGCGGCGAGTGGATAGACACCGACGACCTCGGCCTGCCCGAGGCACTGCTGGACGAGGACCGCAGCGAGTCGCAGTTCGCCGCGCTTGAGGCGCCTCTGGCCGTCGAGCCTGGGGGCGAGGGGCTGCTGCTGCAGGAAGAGCTGCCCAGTGACCTGGCTCGTTATCTCGACGAGGTCGAGCGCGGCATCCTGCTGCGTGCGCTGGAACTGCACCGCTTCAACCGCACCGCGGCGGCGGCCAGCCTCGGGTTGTCGCTACGGCAGATCCGCTACCGCATGGCACGGCTGGCGATCTCGGCGGGCGATTGCTGAGGGGCAGAGAAAAATCCCGTCTCGGGATTTGCCCGGCTTGAATCCCGTGTGACCGGTGCGGCGGCTGCCGCGACGGCCCGGTAAACCCAGCATTGGCGCGGCCTCGCGACCCGCTTCGGCCCGCCAGCCCAGCGCCAATGCGGGCCGAGCAGGCCGACCCCCGATCTGATCGGCCCCAGGTGGTCGTTAGGGGTGGTTTTCAGGCCCGCCGACGGCCCGGGTTTGACACTAGGGGTAGTGCTTGAGGGGGGTGCTGGCCATAGATATAGTGTCCCCTCGTGATATCCTGCTGACCCAGTCGATCCCATGACCACTCCCCCGGATTCGCTGTTTGCTGCGGCTTGGCTGCAGCGGCATTGCGCCCGAGGACCCAGCCGGAATGCCGGCCTGGCAATGGAGCGGCAGGGACGAAACACCCCCACCGAAGCAACGCACGATGCGCTGGCCCGCCTCCGGGTTGCTGCCGCGCATTGGCCCGTCATTTCTTGATAAAGGATCCCCTCATGCTGCATGAAGCCGCCACGAACCCTGGTGCCCCGGCCGCCACGGTCTCCCCGGTCGCGTCTGGATCCGACGCGCAAGCCCCCGGCGCCCCCGCGCTGACGACCTACCACGCCTACCAGATCATCCGGCGCAACGGCGCCGTGGTCTCGTTCGAGCCCAGCAAGATCGCCGTCGCGCTGATGAAGGCCTTCCTGGCCGTGCACGGCACCAGCGGCGCGGCCTCGGCCAGCGTGCGCGAGACGGTGGAGCAGCTGACGCAGAACGTGGTGCGCGCGCTGCTGCGTTCGCGGCCCAGCGGTGGCACCTTCCACATCGAGGACGTACAGGACCAGGTCGAGCTGGGCCTGATGCGCAGCGGCCACCACGAAGTCGCCCGCGCCTATGTTCTGTACCGCGAGCGCCGGGCGCAGGAGCGTGCGGCCCATGGCGAGGCCGCCCGCGCCGTCGAGCCCAAGCTGATGGTGGTGGACGGCGGCGTGCGCGTGCCGCTGGACCTGGGTGCGCTGAAGTCGTTGATCGCGTCCGCCTGCGAGAACCTGGGTGCCGACGTGAAGCCGGAACCGGTGCTGGCCGAGACGATGCGCAACCTGTACGACGGCGTCGCCATCGACGAGGTCTACAAGGCCGCCATCCTGGCCGCCCGCACGCTGATCGAGAAGGACCCCGGCTACAGCCGCGCTACCGCCCGCCTGCTGCTGCACACCATCCGCCGCGAGATCATCGGCGGCGAGGTCACTCAAGGCCAGATGCAGGCCCGCTATGCCGAGTACTTCCCCGGCTATATCAAGAAGGGCATCCAGGCCGAGCTGCTGGACGAGAAGCTGGCCCAGTACGACCTGGCCAAGCTGGGCGCCGCGCTGAAGGCCGAGCGTGACCTGCAGTTCGACTACCTGGGCCTGCAGACGCTGTACGACCGCTACTTCCTGCATGTGGACGACGTGCGCATCGAGATGCCGCAGGCTTTCTTCATGCGCGTGGCCATGGGCCTGGCGCTGAACGAGGTCGACCGCGAAGCCCGTGCCGTCGAGTTTTACGAAGTGCTGTCCAGCTTCGACTTCATGTCCAGCACGCCGACGCTGTTCAACAGCGGCACGCGTCGCTCGCAGCTGTCGTCCTGCTACCTGACCACCGTCAGTGACGACCTCGACGGCATCTACGAGGCGCTGAAGGAGAACGCGCTGCTGAGCAAGTTCGCCGGTGGCCTGGGCAACGACTGGACGCCGGTGCGCGCTCTGGGCTCGCACATCAAGGGTACCAACGGCAAGAGCCAGGGCGTCGTGCCCTTCCTGAAGGTCGTCAACGACACGGCCGTGGCCGTGAACCAGGGCGGCAAGCGCAAGGGCGCCGTCTGCGCTTATCTGGAAACCTGGCACCTGGACATCGAGGAGTTCCTGGACCTGCGCAAGAACACCGGCGACGACCGCCGCCGTACCCACGACATGAACACGGCGAACTGGATTCCCGACCTGTTCATGCGCCGCGTCATCGAGGGCGGCGACTGGACGCTGTTCAGCCCATCCACCTGCCCGGACCTGCACGACCTGTTCGGCGCCGCCTTCGAGAAGGCCTACGTCGAGTACGAGGCCAAGGTAGACCGCGGTGAGATCAAGCTGTTCAAGCGCATGCCCGCCAAGGACCTGTGGCGCAAGATGCTGTCCATGCTGTTCGAGACGGGCCACCCCTGGATCACGTTCAAGGACGCCTGCAACGTTCGCTCGCCGCAGCAGCATGTGGGCGTCGTGCACTCGTCCAACCTGTGCACCGAGATCACGCTGAACACCAATGACAGCGAGATCGCCGTCTGCAACCTTGGCTCCGTCAATCTGGCCCAGCACCTGAAGGACGGCGCCATCGACCAGGCCAAGCTGAAGAAGACGGTGCGCACGGCGATGCGCATGCTGGACAACGTCATCGACATCAACTACTACGCCGTCAAGAAAGCCCGCGACTCCAACCTGCGTCACCGCCCGGTGGGCCTGGGCATCATGGGCTTCCAGGACGCGCTGTATGCGCTGCGCACGCCCTACGCTTCCGACACCGCCGTCGAGTTCGCCGACCGCTCGATGGAAGCTGTCTGCTACCACGCCTACTGGGCGTCGACGGAGCTGGCCGAGGAGCGCGGCCGCTATTCCTCGTACAAGGGCTCGCTGTGGGACCGTGGCATCCTGCCCATCGACTCGCTGGACCTGCTGGCCGAGGCCCGTGGCGGCTATGTCGACGTGGACCGCTCGATGTCGCTGGACTGGGGCGCGCTGCGCGACCGCATCGCCACCCACGGCATGCGCAACAGCAACTGCGTCGCCATCGCACCGACTGCCACCATCTCCAACATCATCGGCGTGGACGCGTCCATCGAGCCTTGCTTCGGCAACCTGTCGGTCAAGTCCAACCTGTCTGGCGAGTTCACCGTCATCAACGAGTCCCTGGTGCGTGACCTGAAGGCGCTGGGCCTGTGGGACGACGTGATGGTCATGGACCTCAAGCATTTCGACGGCTCGCTGCGCCGCATCGACCGCGTGCCCGACGACATCAAGGCGCTGTACGCGACGGCCTTCGAGGTCGACACCGTTTGGCTGATCGAGGCCGGTGCGCGCCGCCAGAAGTGGATAGATCAGGCGCAGAGCCTGAACATCTACATGGCCGGCGCCTCGGGCAAGAAGCTGGACGAGACCTACAAACTGGCCTGGCAGCGCGGCCTGAAGACGACCTACTACCTGCGCACCATCAGCGCGACGCAGGCCGAGAAGAGCACGGTCACGCGCTCGGGCCAGCTCAACGCGGTGTCGTCGGGCGCCGCGCCGGTCGTCGCTGCACCGGCCGCGCCGGTGCCCGTTGTCGAGTCCGAATTGCCGGCGACGGACATGAAGTTCTGCGCCATCGACGACCCCGGCTGCGAGGCCTGCCAGTAATCGAAGCAGCGGCGCGAACTTGTATAGACAAGTTCGCGCCGCTTGTTTTCGATGCCCACGCGCAACAAAGATTGCGCGAATGATGCAAATAGCCGTTGCTAGTTCTTGTTGATTTGCACAAGCACTGCCGATAATTCGAAGTGATAGGAAGCACACCATGCTGGATTGGGACGAAGACCTGAAGTCCACTGATACCCCCACCGCGAAACCTCTCGCGGCCATGCCTTCGGCGACGCCCGCTTCGGCGTCCGTGCGCGAAGCTGCCAGCGTCTCGATGCCTGCTCCCCAACTGTCCGGCGAAGCCACCACCGCGCGCCGCGTGAAGGCCGCCGACAAGCGCATCATCAACGGCCAGACCGATGTGAATCAGCTGGTACCGTTCAAGTACAAGTGGGCTTGGGAGAAGTACCTCGCCACCTGCGCCAACCACTGGATGCCGCAGGAAGTGAACATGAGCCGCGACATTGCGCTCTGGAAGGATCCCAACGGCCTGACCGAAGACGAGCGCCGCATCATCAAGCGCAACCTCGGCTTCTTCGTCACCGCCGACTCGCTGGCCGCCAACAACATCGTGCTGGGCACCTACCGCCACATCACGGCGCCCGAGTGCCGCCAGTTCCTGCTGCGTCAGGCTTTTGAAGAAGCCATCCACACGCACGCCTACCAGTACATCGTCGAGAGCCTGGGCCTGGACGAGAGCGAGATCTTCAACGCCTACAACGAGGTCCAGTCCATCCGCGACAAGGACGAGTTCCTGATCCCCTTCATCGAAGCGATCATGAAGCCGGAGTTCGTGACCGGCACGCCTGCAACCGACCAGACGTTGCTGAAGTCGCTGATCGTCTTCGCCTGCCTGATGGAAGGCCTGTTCTTCTACGTCGGCTTCACGCAGATCCTCGCGATGGGCCGCCAGAACAAGATGACCGGTGCCGCCGAGCAGTACCAGTACATCCTGCGCGACGAGTCCATGCACTGCAACTTTGGCATCGACCTGATCAACCAGATCAAGCTCGAGAACCCGCACCTGTGGACGGCCGAGTTCAAGGCCGAGATCAAGGCGCTGTTCCTGAAGGCCGTCGAGCTGGAATATCGCTACGCCGAGGACACCATGCCGCGCGGCGTGCTGGGCCTCAACGCCTCGATGTTCAAGGGCTATCTGCGCTTCATCGCGAACCGCCGTGCGGTGCAGATCGGCCTCGACGCACTGTTCCCCAACGAAGAAAACCCCTTCCCGTGGATGAGCGAGATGATCGACTTGAAGAAGGAACGCAACTTCTTCGAGACCCGTGTCATCGAGTACCAATCGGGCGGGGCCCTGAGCTGGGATTGATCTCCCAGCCTTAACAAGATCAAGAACTGGCCAATGCAGTTACCGAGCGAAACCCGCATCTACACGCTAGACGTGGCGGGGCTGCATGGCGATCCGATTCACCGTACCGAGGCGTTCCTCCTGAGCGACTCTCGGACGGTGAATAACCGTATCCGCACGGACCGGTCCGTGCGGGACGGTGACTTTTCCACTTGATCAAGGAGAAAACCATGGCAACTGCAAAGACCCCGGCCAAGGCCGCACCGAAGAAGGCCGCCGCCGCGAAGAAGGCCGCTCCGGCCAAGAAGGCTGCTCCCGCCAAGAAGGCCGCTCCGGCCAAGAAGGCTGCGCCCGCGAAGAAGGCCGCTCCGGCCAAGAAGGCTGCACCCGCCAAGAAGGCCGTTCCGGCTAAGAAGGCTGCTGCGCCCAAGAAGGCCGCTGCCAAGCCTGCTGCGAAGAAGGCTGCCGCGCCCAAGAAGGCTGCTGCCAAGCCCGCCGCGAAGAAGGCTGCTGCGCCCAAGAAGGCCGCCGCTCCCAAGAAGGCTGCTGCCAAGCCTGCTGCTAAGAAGGCCGCCGCTGCGCCCAAGAAGGCTGCTGCCAAGCCCGCCGCTGCCGCGAAGCCTGCCGCCGCTGCCAAGCCTGCTGCTGCTGCCCCGGCCGCCAAGACGGCGCTGAGCCCCCAAGCCGCCTGGCCCTTCCCGACCGGCAACAAGCCCTAATCCGGCGATACGCTGACTCGCTGACCGGGCGCTTCGCCGCCCGGCTCGCGACACCAGCCGGCCCGGCCCGAATCTGTCGGTGCCGGGCTTTTTGTTGTTTGGGTGGCGCGGAGTCCTTGGAATTCGACGCGGTCGCGCTTCATGCCTCATTGCCTGCCGGCGGTGAGGTCTTCGGCGCGTGTCGTGCAGTCCGCCGCGGGCTGCACGCGGTTGCGCGCTCGCTTCAGGGATAGAAGATGTTGACGCTGTAGCCGCTGATGCGCTGGCTGCCGGTGCTGAAGACCAGGCTCAGGGACTGCTCGGATTCGGCGTTGACCTGCGTGAGCGCCGGGCTCATGGCCTCCGGGCCGAGCACGCGGCGCGCCAGCGGTGCGCCGTTGGCGTCGGTCAGGCTCAGTTCGACGGAAGGTGCCGCCACGTCCACGCCGGTCTTGTTGCGCAGCGCCAGGTTGAGTCTGTAGCTGCCGCTGCCTATGGGGTTCAACGAGGTGGCGTCTATGCTCAAGGCCTCGATGCGCTTCCACGGCTTGATCTCGCAGCCCGCCAGGCCGCACAAGACCCTCAGCGGCTCGCGCAGCGGCGGGTGCAGGGCGGCGATCGCATGGCGGAAGTGCAGCACGATCTGCAGGCCCAGCAGCAGGGCCAGCAGCAGCGTCAGGCCCGCCAGCGCCAGGCGCACGCCGGGCCGGTTCCAGCGTGCGCTGTTCTCGGCGCGCCGCATGAATTCGGGCATGGCGGGCGCCGCGGGCGCGGGCTCCGCGGCCAAGATGGGCGCCGGCTCGGGCGTGGGGGATGGTGCCGGCGCTGCGGCGTCCTCGTCGACCCAGCGCGGCTCGTGCCGGGCGATGTCCGGGGACGGCCAGCCCGTCGGCAGCGCATCCGCCTGGGGCTCGGGGTCGGGCGGCGGCATCCACGGCTGTGGCGGCTCGAAGACCGGGGCCGGCGGCGGCGGTGCAGGCTGAGGCTCCGCCTCCGCCTCCGGCGCGAACTGAGTGGGCCAGGGCGGCGGGGCGTCGCGCTCGATGTCGAACAGCAACTCGCGGGCGTCGAAGATCTCGGCGCAGCGACCGCAGCGCACCCAGCCATCGGAGACGCGCAGTTGATCCTCGACGATCCTGAAGATCGTGCCGCAGGCGGTGCAGCGCGTCGCGAGGCTCATGCGGGGCGCTCGGCCGTCATCAGGATCCAGCCCTCCTCCTCGTCGCTGACGTCGAGTTTGAGCCAAGGCTCATAGGCGGCCTTGAGTTCGTCGGCTTGGCGGCTCAGGATGCCAGCCAGGATCAGGTTGCCGCCCGGCGCCACGTGGGCGCACAGCAGCGGCGCGAGCAGCTTCAGCGGCGTGGCCAGGATGTTGGCGATGACCAGCGGGTACTCGCCCCGGGCCAGCTCAGGCAGGCCCGGCCTGAGCGTGACGCCGTTGGCCGTCGCGTTGTCGCGCGAGGAGGTGATGGCTGCCGGGTCGATGTCGACGGCGTCGATGTCGTGGGCGCCATGCAGGGCCGCGCCGATGGCGAGGATGCCGGAGCCGCAGCCATAGTCCAGCACGCGCGGCCAGCGCTGCGCGTGTCGGGCGATCCAGCGCAGGCACATGCGCGTCGTCGGATGCGTGCCGGTGCCGAAGGCCAGGCCCGGGTCCAGCCGCATGACGCGCTGCGCCTGAGGCGGGGCCTGGTGCCAGCTCGGCACGATCCAGAACTCGGGCGTGATCTCGACCGGCGCGAATTGGCTCTGCGTCAGGCGCACCCAGTCTTGCTCGGGTACGGCCTGGATGGCCTGCACGTGCACGTCGGCCGCCCAGTCCTGGGCCAGAATCAGCGTCGCGGCCTCGGTGGCCTCGGGCTCGCTGGGGAACAGCGCCTTGACGACCGAGCGCTCCCACCCGGCCTTGGGCGCCGGCATGCCGGGCTCGCCGAACAAGGCCTGTTCGGCGTCGGTGTCGGCGTCGGCGTCTTCCACCGACACCGCGAGAGCGTCGATCTCCATCAGCGCATCGCTGACGGTCTCGACGTCGGCCTCGCGGCAGACCAGGGCCAGTTCGAAGAGGTTGCTCATCGCTTGTGCGCAGCCATCCAGCTTTCGAGGTAATGGATGCTCGTGCCGCCCTCGATGAACTTGGCGTCGGCCATCAGCTCGCGGTGCAGCGGGATGTTGGTCTGGATGCCTTCCACCACCGTCTCGCTCAGCGCGATGCGCATGCGCGCCAGCGCCTGTTCGCGCGTGTCGCCGTGGACGATGATCTTGCCGATCATGGAGTCGTAGTTGGGCGGCACGAAGTAGTTCGTGTAGGCATGCGAGTCCACGCGTACGCCGGGGCCGCCGGGGGCGTGCCACATCGTGATGCGGCCGGGCGAGGGTGTGAACTTGACCGGGTCTTCCGCGTTGATGCGGCACTCGATGGAATGGCCCTTGAGCTCGATCTGGCGCTGCGTGAACGGCAACTTCTCGCCGGCGGCGATGCGGATCTGCTGCTGCACGATGTCGATGCCGGTGACCAGCTCGGTCACCGGGTGCTCCACCTGCACGCGGGTGTTCATCTCGATGAAGTAGAACTCGCCGTTCTCGTACAGGAACTCGAAGGTGCCTGCGCCGCGGTAGCCCATCTTCTTGCAGGCGGCGGCGCAGCGGTCGCCCACCTTCTCGATGGTGCGGCGGGGGATGCCCGGTGCCGGCGCCTCCTCGATGATCTTCTGGTGCCGACGCTGCATGGAGCAGTCGCGCTCGCCCAGCCAGACGGCGTTCTTGAAGGTGTCGGCGAGGATCTGGATTTCCACATGGCGCGGGTTCTCCAGGAACTTCTCCATGTAGACCTCGGGGTTGCCGAAGGCCGCGCCCGCCTCGGCGCGCGTCGTCTGCACCGCGTGCACCAGGGCAGCCTCGGTGTGCACCACGCGCATGCCGCGGCCGCCACCGCCGCCCGCGGCCTTGATGATGACCGGGTAGCCCACGGAGCGGGCGATCTTGATGATCTCCTTCGGGTCCTCGGGCAGGGCGCCCTCGGAGCCCGGCACGCAGGGCACGCCGGCGCGGATCATGGCCTGCTTGGCCGAGACCTTGTCGCCCATCATGCGGATGGACTCGGGGCTGGGGCCGATGAAGGTGAAGCCCGAGCGCTCCACGCGCTCGGCGAAATCGGCGTTCTCGGACAGGAAGCCGTAACCGGGGTGGATAGCCTCGGCGTCTGTCACCTCGGCCGTCGCGATGATGGCCGGCATGCTGAGGTAGCTCTGCGCAGACGGCGCGGGGCCGATGCAGACGGCCTCGTCGGCCAGGCGCACATACTTGGCGTCACGGTCGGCCTCGGAGTAGACGACGACGGACTTGATGCCGAGCTCGCGACAGGCGCGCTGGATGCGCAGCGCAATTTCGCCCCGGTTGGCGATAAGAACCTTCTTGAACATCAGAAGTCCTTACTCGATCACGAACAGCGGCTGGCCGAACTCGACCGCCTGGCCGTTCTCGCAAAGGATCTTCGTGATCGTGCCGGTCTTGTCGGCCTCGATCTCGTTCATGATCTTCATGGCCTCGATGATGCAGATGGCCTCGCCCTCCTTGACGGCCTGGCCCACGTCCGCAAAGGGCTTGGCGTTGGGGCTGGAGGCGCGGTAGAAGGTGCCCACCATGGGCGACTTGACGATATGGCCAGTCTCGACGGGCGCGGCGGCGGCCGGCGCTGCCGCTGCAGCCACCGGTGCGGCGCCCGGCGCGGCGGCCGTGACGACGGGCGTGACCGGTGCGGCGGCATAGACCGGCTGCACGGCGACGGCGGCCGCCGGGTCGGACTTGACGATGCGGACCTTGCCGTCGGCTTCGGTGATTTCCAGTTCAGAGATATTGGACTCCGAGACCAGGTCGATCAGGGTTTTGAGCTTGCGCAGGTCCATCGTGGCTCCAGGCTGTGTTGTTGTTGTGGGGGGGAAGGAAGAAAGCGGCGCGCAGGGTCAGGCGCCGGCTTCCAGGACTTCGAGGGCGTGGCGCAGCGCGAGACGGTAGCCGTTCGCGCCGAGGCCGCAGATGACGCCCACCGCCAGCTCGCTCACATAGCTGTGGTGGCGGAAGGCCTCGCGGCGGTGGATGTTGGACAAATGAACTTCGATGAAGGGCAGGGCTACGGCCGCCAGCGCGTCGCGGATGGCGACGCTGGTGTGCGTGTAGGCGGCCGGGTTGATGATGATGAAGCGCGTGCCGTCCGTGCGCGCGGCCTGGATGCGGTCGACCAGAGCGCCTTCATGGTTGCTCTGGAAGCTGCTCAGCGTGGCGCCGGCATCAGTGGCGATCGCGCCCAGTTCGGCATCGATCTGCGCGAGAGTCTGCGCGCCGTAGACCTCGGGCTCGCGGGTGCCGAGCAGGTTGAGGTTGGGGCCATGCAGGACGAGAACTTGCATCAAACACGTGGTGGCGCCGCTACGCTGGCGTCTAGGGAGTCACCACTAAATTGAGGAAGGGCGAACTTTACGCGTTTTGGGGCCGATTTCCCGCCGGATAGGGAAATTCTCAGGAGAGCCTCGCGCCCACGGGCTGCGAGCCTCCCGCCCTCAGTGCGCGGCCAACTGCCTGAGCTCTTCCAGCCGGCTGACGCCCAGGCGGCGCCAGCTGATCTCGCCCGTCTCGTCGAAGACGACGGAAAACGGCAGGCCTCCGGCCGGATTGCCCAGTTCGCGCACGAGTCCCAGGCCTTCCGGCCCGGCCAGCGCGACAGCGAAGTCCAGCGGCGTCTTCTGCAGAAAGGCCTTGACCGGCTCGGCCTGATCCACCGCCAGGCCCAGCACCTGCCAACCGCGGCCCTTGGCCTCGTTGTAGAACTGATTGATCTCCGGCAGCTCCTTCACGCAGGGCGGGCACCAGGTGGCCCAGAAGTTGACGAGCAACGGTCGGCCGCGCCAGCGGGCCACGGCCAGCTCGCTGCCGTCCAGGCCGGGAAAGCGCCGTGCCCAGAAGGCCTGGGCCACGGCGGAGGCGGCTGGCGGGTGCATGCGGCGCCAGGCGAAGGCGGCGCCCAGCGCCGCAGCGCCCAGTCCGGTGCCGGCCAGCATGAGGCGGCGGGTGATGGGGTTCATGTCTCTTCGTCCAGCAGTTTCTGCAGCGCCGGCAGGTCGCCGCGCTCGGTCCGGCCACGGGCGTCGGCCTTGAGCGCGCCGCGCAGGTCGTCGAAGTCCAGGATGGTCAGGCACAGCGTCACCCTCTCGCCGAGGGCGGGGCAAGGCACGTCCAGCACGAGCATGTCCACCGGCCGACCCCGGCCCGCAGTGGTCTCGGCCACGTCGAAGTTCAGGCCGCGGTTGAGCAGCGCGATCTCCGCGGCCTTGCCATCGTCGCAGAAGAGCTGCAGGTGGACGTTGGACAGGCGCGTCGCCGTGCCACGCCAGACGGCGCCGGCCAGATGGGGGCGGAACTCCGCCAGCCTCGCCATCCACTGCGCAGCCAGCTCGCGCAGCGCGCGCAGCTCGGCCGGCTGTGTGTCGGCGTGGAAGATCGCGATGTGCTCGCGCACCGCGTCCTCGACCTCGTCGTTGCCGGGCAGTGCGGCGCGCGGCACGCCGAGGTCGCGGGCGGCGCGCTGCTTGGCGGGGCCCCAGTCCATGCCTTCATCGACGATGAGCCGCGCGGCGGCGGCGGCGATTTCTTCCGAATCACTCATGGCAGTTGGGCGCTGTTCATGCGGCCGGTGATGAGGCCCGCCCGGCCCATCACATAGGGCGAGGTCGGCTGGCGCTCGAAGCGCTTGGGCGCAGGCAGCATTACCGCCAGCCGCGCGGCCTCGAAGGCGCCGAGGCGGGCCACGTCGACGTGGAAATAATGGCGCGCCGCGGCCTGGGCACCGAACAGGCCCTCGCCCCATTCGACGTTGTTCAGGTAGATCTCGAGGATGCGGCGCTTGTCGAGCAGGCCTTCGAGCATCAGCGTCAGCACCAACTCCTGGCCCTTGCGCAGCAGCGTGCGTTCGCCGGAAAGGAACAGGTTCTTTGCCAGCTGCTGCGTGATCGTCGAGCCGCCTATGACCTTGGCCGACGTCTTGCCGCGTGCCTGGGCACGGGCCTGCGCCTTCTCGTTCTTCTTCCAGGCGCCCTTCAGGGCCTCCCAGTCGACGCCGCCATGGTCGGCGAAGGAGTCATCCTCGCTGGCGATGACGGCGCGCTTGAGCGTGGTCGGCAATTGGGCGTCGTCCACCCATTGCTGGGCCCAGGCGACCTGGTGCTTCTCGCCGAGCAGGCGGATGGCCTCGCTGCGCTGGAAGCTGGTGGACTGCGGCGCGATGAAGCGCATCAGCGCGATTCGGCCGGCGAACCAGAGCTGCAGGCAAAGCGTGGCCAGCGCCAGCACGGCGAGCAGGCGGCCGACGTGGCGGATCACGACGAAGCCCTCAGCGCGGCAAGCACCGGCGCCGTGTCAGGGCGCACGCCGCGCCAGAAGAAGAAGGCCTCGGCCGCCTGCTCCACCAGCATGCCCAGGCCGTCACGCGGCTCGCCGCCGTGGGCGGCGGCCCAGTCGAGAAAGCCCTGCGCCTTGGGGCCGTACATCATGTCCAGCGCCAGCGCGCCGGGCTTGAGCACCTGGGCGCCCACCGGAGAGGCGGCACCGGCGAGGCTGGTGCTCGTTGCGTTGACGACGACGTCCTGGGCCGCCGGCGCATCGGCCAGTGTGGCCGCGGCGAGAGGCACGCCGAGGTCGGCATGGCCGGCCACCAGCGCCAGCGCCTTGTCCAGCGTGCGGTTCACGACGGTGATGCGCGCCGGTCCGGCGGCGATGAGGCTGCCCAGTACGCCGGCCGCCGCGCCGCCGGCGCCCACCAGCAGCAGCTGCAGCCCGGCGAGCGGGCGGCCGGCATTGCGCTGGATGTCGTTGACGAGGCCGGCGCCGTCCGTGTTGTCGGCCACCCAGCCGTCCGCATCGAAGCGCAGCGCGTTGGCGGCGCCGGCGCGTTCCGCCCGCGCGCTGCGGCTGGTGGCAAGTGCGAAGGCGTCGAACTTGAACGGCACCGTGACGTTGCAGCCCCGCGCGCCGGCCGCGGCAAAGCGTCGCAGCGTCGCCTCGAAGCCGTCGAGCGGCGCCAGAAGCCGTTCATACGTCAGGTCCTGGCCCGTCTGGGCCGCAAACATCGCGTGGATGGCCGGCGAGCGGCTGTGCTCGACCGGATTCCCCACCACTGCATATCGATCCGTCATGGCTGTCCCGTCAAAGCCGTCGCCAGCCCCTCGTCGCGCGTGAACCTGAATCGCGACGTGATCACCAGCACCTCGGCGCCGCGCAGCATCTCGGTGCTGAAATTGCCGAAGGGAGACGCCGCCTGCACGATGGCGATGGCGCGCTTGTCCAGCGTGGAGTTGCCGCTCGGAGCGACGATCTCGGTCTCGATGACGCGGCCCTTGTGGTCGATGTGGATGTTCATCGTCAGCTCGCCGTAGAGCTTCTTGCCGTGGGACTCGGGGAAGTCACGCGTGCCGCGCTCCTCGATGCGGCGGCGCAGGCCATCGTAGTACTGGGCGTAGACGACCTCGCGCGTGGCAGGGCTGACATAGCGCTTCTTCGGCCGGGCGTTCTCCGCGTTGACGCGCTTCTCGATTTCGGCGAGCAGCTCGACGAGCTGGCGGCGTTTCTCGGCCAGCGCGCGCTCGGCAGCGTCGCTCTTCTCGCGCCTGGGGTCGGGCGGCGGCAGCAGGGCCAGCTCGCGCCGCACCTGCGTCAGCAATTGCTGCTGTTGCTGCTGCAACTGGGCGATCTGCGAGTGCTGCGCTTCGGCCGAGTCGCCCACCTCGCGCTGCCGCGCGGGCGGGAGCGGCGACGTCGCGCGACCGCTTTCCCGATCGCCGCCGCCGGCGAGATTGGCCTGGGCCAGCGCCGCTGCCTTGGCCGGCGCCTCGCTGGAACGCGTGTTGACGAGGACCACCTCCAGCGGCGTGTCCTGGAAGATGCGGTTGAAGGCCTCCGGCGCGGCGATGCGCAGGCTCAGCAGCGCCACATGCACGCCGAGCGAAAACGCGAGCGCGATCTGCAGCGTGCTCGGCCGGCGCATCTCAGCTCTGGGCGTCGGCCGGCTCGGCCTCGTTGACGTCGATGGCCAGTGCCAACGGTGCTGCGGCGGCCTCCAGCTCGTCCTCGTCGCCCTCCGGTTCCTCGGCCACCGCTGCCTCGTCCAGGCGTTCGATCAGCGTCGCATGCACGTCCAGCGTCATCTCGTCCAGGCCGGTGATGCGCACCTTCACATGGCTGCCGCGCGGCAGGCCCTCGCAGCCCAGCGCCTTGAAGACAAGCGGCAGCTCGTCGGCGCGCACCAGGCCGTCCTTCATGACGGCGGCGGTCAGCTCGGTGCTGCCGTTTTGCTGCAGCCAGCGCAGCGTCCAGAAGCGCTCGATGCCGTTCTGGAAGCCGTTGTAGGCCGCGTAGGCGGACTCGAAGCCCGAGATGATGGAGAACAGCTGCGCGTCCTTGGGCTTGAAGGGCGCCGCCAGCGCGGCCGTCTTGCCATGGCGGGCGCAGGCAATGATCTGCCATTGGTTCACCAGGTCCACATAGCGTCGCAGCGGTGACGTGGCCCAGGTGTATTGCGCCACGCCCATGCCCGCATGGGGCAGCGCCTTGACACCCATGCGCACCTTGATGCCAGGCGCCAGGCTGGCCTGGCTGCGGTAGATGCCGGGCAGGCCCAGTTCGGCCAGCCAGCCGCCCCAGGCGGAGTTGGCCATGATCATGGCTTCGGCCACGATGAGGTCCAGCGAACTGCCACGGGCCCGCACGCCGATCTCGATGGCCTCGCTGCCGTTGGGCGCCTCGGTGCGCTCGCCGGCGAGGCGGAAGTTGTAGTCGGGGCGGTTGAAGGTCTCGGGCTTGCCGCGCACGATCTCGCGCTGCGCCTTCAGGTGCTTGGCCAGGCGCCACGCAAAGGCCAGCTCGGGCGCGAAGGCGTAGTCGGCCGGCGCCGCGCCGGACAGCGTGGCGTCGGTGACGATGCCGTCGAGCTTGTCGTGGCGCAGGTTGGCGGCGATGGGCACGCGCTCCAGCTTGGTTTCGCGTGCCCTGACCTCGAACGTCGCCTCGTCAAGCGTGAAGTAGATGGACACGGCCGGGCAGTCGCGGCCCTCGATCAGCGTGTAGGCCTGCACGACGTCGTCGGGCAGCATGGTGATCTTCCAGCCCGGCATGTAGACGGTGGACAGACGCTCGCGGGCCACCTTGTCGACGGCCGAGTCCGGCGCGATGGCCAGGCCCGGCGCCGCGATGTGCACGCCGAAGACCACCGTGCCCGTGCCCAGGCCTTGCACGGAGAGAGCGTCGTCGATCTCGGTGGTCTGCGAGTCGTCGACGGAGAAGGCGCGCACCGGCGCCAGCGGCAGCTCTTCCTTGATCTCCGGCGCGCTCAGGGCCGGGAAGCCAGTGCCCTTGGGGAAGTTCTCGAACAGGAATCGCTTCCAGTGGAACTGGTAGGCGCTGGTGATGGCGCCCGCGGCCTGCAGCAGGTCCAGCGGTGCCTTGTGCGAGCGCTTGCTGGCCTCGACGACGGCCTTGTACTCGGGGCCGTTCTTGTCGGGCTTGAAGAGGATCTTGTAGATCTGGTCCTGGATGGGTTGGGGGCAGGCGCCCCTGGACAGCTCCTCGGCCCAGGCCTCGATCTGCAGCTGTTGCTGGCGCTTGCGTTCTATGCCCAGCAGCGCGGCCTTGACCGTTTCCTCGGGCGCCTTCTTGAACTGGCCCTTGCCGGCGCGGCGGAAGTAGTGCGGCGCGTCGTAGAGGCGGAACAGCGCGGCGGCCTGCTGCGCGACACCGGCCTTGGCGTCGAAGTAGTCGCGTGCCAGGTCGGCGAAGCCGAACTCGCCCTCGGGCGCGAACTCCCAGGCCAGGTCGAGGTCGATGTCGTTGGCCAACTGGCGGGCCTCCGCCAGCAGCACGGCGGGCGCCGGCTGCTCGAACTTCAGCAGCACATTGGCGGCCTTGACCTTGACCCGCTTGCCCGAGTCCAGTTCCACCTGCAGCGAGGCGTCGGCCTCGGACATCACCCGGCCGGCGAGGAATTTCCCGGCGTCATCAAACAGCGCAAACATAAGCGGGCGATTGTCCCTTACGCCAGCAGGTGCCCGACCACGCCGGCCAAGTGATCTTCGAAGTCCGTCAGGCCATGGTCGCTGCCTTCCAGCACCTCACCGTCGCAGCCGGCGTATCGGGCCAGCATCTCGCGCCAGTCCAGCAGCTCGTCGCCCTTGGCGATCAGCGCGTAATAGCGCGCCGGGTTCGTCAGCCGCGCGGGCGGCGTCAGCGCGGAGAGTTCGGCCACATGCCGGGCCGTGAAGTCGAACTTCAGCGCCGGGTCGTGCCAAGCTGTCAGCGTGCCAATGTGGCGGGACAGGTCGCGAGCAGGGTCCACGGCCGGATTCAGGACCGCCACGCGCCAGTCGCGGTGGGCGGGTTGCTCGGCCAGCGTGGTCGCGTAGAAGCCGCCAAGCGAGCTGCCGATGACGGCGACGCCCCGTGCCGGCCAGCCGGCCACGAGGCCGGCCACCAGTTCCATGGCTTCGAGTGGCGAGGGCGGCAGCTGCGGGCAGGCGAAGTTCAGACCCGGCTGCCCGGCCGCCCAGGCCGCCATGCGGCGCGCCTTGGCCGAGGCCGGCGAGGAGCGAAAGCCATGCAAATAGAGCAGATGTGTGAGGTCCATGACGGAAGTTTTGAATTGGGCCCGTGCGCCACCGCGACGCAGGGGGAATTCCATTGACGGGAGTGTCGCTGCCCGCCACAGTCCCGGCCTTTTCCAATCCTCGGACCCGTTACCCATGATTCCGATGCCTCGCACTGCCCTGGCCACCGCCACCTTGCTCGCGCTCGCCGCGGTTGCTCAAGCCCAGACCCCGCCCGCCGGTGCCGCCTCGGCGCCCGCTGCTGCTGCTGCTGCCGCCGCCCCCAGGCCCTTTGCCGACGTCATCAAGGGCGCCAAGGAGCTGCCGGGCCTGTTCCCGATCTGGCGTAAGGACGAGAAGGTCTGGATCGAAATTCCCAAGGACGCCTTCAACAAGCCCTTCCTGTTCAGCGTCAACGTCGCGAACTCCGTCGGCGAGCGCGGCCTGTATGCAAGCCAGATGATCGGCAAGGAACTGGCCGAGTGGCGCCGCATCGGCAACCAGGTGCAGCTGATCGCGTTGAACACCAAGTTCCGTGCCGTCAATCCTGCCGGCAAGCTGGCCATGGAGCAGGCCTTCTCGCCCAGCCTGATCGCCGGCACGCCGGTGGCCAGCGCCGACCACCCGGACCGCAAGTCCGTACTGGTGGACGCCAGCGGACTGCTGCTGAGCGACATCCCCGGCTATTCCACGCGCCTGGAGGCGGCCTACCGCCTGCCCTACGCGCCCGACCGCGCCAACTCCTTCATCGAGGCCGCGCGCGCTGACGCGCAGATCTCGACGCTGACCTCGCGCGTGCACTTCGCCACGGCGCGCATCCCTGCGCCGCCGTTGGTGCCGCTGCCGGTGCCCATGCCGACGCCGCCCCAGGCCACGCCGGACCCGCGCTCGATGTTCTTCAGCTTTGTCTACAGCTTCCGCGCGCTGCCCGAGGCGCCGGCCGCCGTGCGCCAGGCCGACCCGCGCCTGGGACATTTCACCGAGAGCTACAGCGACTTCGGCGACGATCTCAAGGCCAACCCGCGCGTGCACATGGTGGCCCGCTGGCGCCTGGAGAAGAAGGACCCGAGCGCGGCCTTGTCCGAGCCGGTGCAGCCCATCGTCTACTGGTTGGACAAGAACATCCCTGCCAAGTACCGCGAGTCGGTCAAGGCCGGCATCGAGGAATGGAACAAGGCCTTCGAGAAGATCGGCTTCAAGGACGCCGTGGTCGCCAAGCAGCAGCCCGATGACGCCGACTGGGACAACATGGACGCCACCCACGCGTCCATCCGCTGGTTCACCGGCTCGGACGTGGGCTTTGCCATCGGCCCCAGCCACCGCGACCCGCGCACCGGCGAGATCCTGGACGCAGACATCGGCATGAGCGACGTCTTCGGCCGCGGCTCGCGGCGCCTGGCTGTCGACGACGTGCCGCCCAGCGCGCTGGACCATGGCCATGACGGCTGGATGGGCGAGCGCAGCGTGGCGCTGGCCGAGGAGCAGCGCTGCCAGTACATGGCCGAGAAGGCCACGGAACTGGGCTTCGCACTGGACCTGCTGGCCCTGCGCGACGGCCTGGAGATGGACGGCCCCGAGGCCGAGGCGCTGGCCCAGGCTGTCGTCAAGGACACGGTGATGCACGAGGTGGGCCACACGCTGGGCCTCAAGCACAACTTCAAGTCGTCCACGACGGTCACCCAGGCCCAGCTGAAGGACAAGGCCTATACCGACGCCCATGGCATCTCCAACTCGGTGATGGACTACAACGCCTACAACCTGCCGCTCAAGGGCGAGGCCAAGACCACCCTCACCAACACCACGCTGGGCGCCTACGACTATTGGGCAATCGAGTACGCCTACAAGCCCATCGCTGCCGAGCAGGAAGCGGCCGAGCTGGCCCGCATCGCGGCTCGCTCCACCGAGCCCAAGCTGGCCTACGCGGATGACTTCGACCAGGGCGTCGGCGGCCCCTACGACGGCTTCGACCCGCGCGCCAACCAGTTCGACCTGGGCGACGATCCGCTGGCCTATGCCAAGAAGCGCCTCAAGCTCAGCCAGGAGCTGTGGGAGCGCGTGCAATCGCGCCCGGCCGCAGTCGGCGACGACCCGCTGCGCAACCGCCGCTCCGTGGCCGCGTCCTTCCGCCAGTTGGGCCTTGCTGCCCACAACGTCAGCAAGTACGTGGGCGGCATGCTGGCCGAGCGCGTGGTGCCTGGCGTCACGAGCGGCCCGGCCTTCAAGCCCGTGGACAACGCGCAGCAGCGCGAGGCTCTGCGCTTCATCGCTGCCGGCCTGATGTCCAGCGACTCGTTCAAGTTCAAGCCCGAGTTCCTCGTCACGCAGACGCTGGACTACAACGAGTGGGATCGCGGCCTGCCGCTGTCCATCCCGGACAGCGTCGCCGCGCTGCAGGCCCGCGTGCTGGATCGCCTGATGTCGTCCAACACGGCGCGCCGCCTCATCGAGCAGGGCGCCTACCTGCCCGAGGCCCAGCGCAAGGGCGCGGTCTCGCTCAGCGAGGTCTATGGCACGCTGCAGGGCGCGATCTTCAGTGAGCTCAAGACCGGCGCCGAGATCGACCGCATGCGCCGCAGCCTGCAGCGCGAATACCTGCGCCGCCTGCAGGCCCAGCTGAACCGCTCGACCAATGGCGCGACGGTCTACGCCGATGCGTTCTCGATGGCGCGCTGGCACGCCAACCTGCTGGTCAACGACCTGCGTGCGGCGGCCGCCCGGCCGGGCCTGTCGGTCGAGACGCGAGCCCATGTGCTCGAGATGCAGGACATGCTGAGCGCGATGCTGAAGGCCTCGCTGACGCGCAGCTGAGCGGCCCGCAGCCCCAGCACCAAGGCCGGCCGCTGCGCCGGCCTTTTTCACGTGCGCTCAACATGAGCGCCCTCCTGCGGGTGCAAGTCCCGCCGTAAGTTGATCACGACGAACGAAGCGAAGCGCAACTGCGTGAGGGTGGATGAATGGCTGCGCCATCGCCTGCGGGCCATCCAGCTCAGGCAATGGAGGGGGCAGGCACGATCTACCGGGAACGCAAAGCCCGCGGCGCCGCGCGAACCGTAGCGGAGCGGATGGCGGGCAACAGCCGGAGTTGGTGGCGAAACAGTGACGGTCTGCTCAGGACGGTGCTGACCATCGGCTACTTCGACCGGTTGGGCCCGCCCGGCTCTCATGACCT
>NZ_JAFAGT010000089.1 GCF_019237615.1 Roseateles sp.
GGGCGTGGCCACAGACTACCTGGAAAGCTACCTCGGCTGGTTCCGGGCGCTGGACCGCGCCAGCAAAAAACCACGCAAGTCCGCGCCACTGTTGGCTTTGGCATTGGGGCTGAATGACCATCACTAACTAACGATCAAAGAGCCCGCCTGAGCGCCACGGTGCGCGGGTTCCCTCACGCGACAACCGCTTCCCTTGCCCCCGTGACCGCGCTCACGGCCGGGGCTGCCATGGCATGAGCGCAGAGCTGGTAACCAGATGCAAGAGGCCGCGACGCTCGGGTTAAGTGCGCCCAGTCCTACAGGGTGGGGCACTGGCACCGGCCGAGGATGCGACCACGCGAAGCACTCGCGGGATCGATGCGGCGGCCCGGCCGCCGCAAGCCGATGAACGGAAACCGGAAGCAGTACCCATGAAATCCATCGCCATCACCCTCACCGCCCTGGCCCTCGCCGCATCCGCGCAGGCCCAGACCTCCAACTCCTTGAACAGCGCCGGCACCTACGGCCTGCTGTCCCTCGGGCAGGGCCACCTGAACGCCGACTGCAGCGGCACGCAGGCCTGCGACCGCAACGCCACCGGCGGCAAGGCCACGCTGGGCTACTCGTTCGGCAACGGCTTCGCGGTGGAAGGCGGCTATGCGAACTTCGGCAAGTTCCGCGCCTCCAACGGCGCCGTCGGCCTCGGCGCCAGGCCCGAGGCACTGTCGCTGGGCGCGGCCTATACGGCCGAGCTGACGCCGCAGTGGGGCCTGACCGGCCGCCTGGGCGTCGCCCGCGTCCACACCAAGGTGAATGCCGAGGTCGGCACGCTGACCGGCTCGGGCAGCGAGAACAGCACCCAGCCTCTGGTCGGCCTGGGCGTGAACTACGCGCTGACGCCGTCCACCCGCCTGGAACTGGGCGTGGACTCAACGCGTGCGCAGTACCAGGGCGAACGCGCCAACGTGCGCATGGTGTCGCTGGGCGCGCGCATGGCGTTCTGAGCGCGGACGCCGGCGCGCAAGGGGCCGCCCAGGGGCGGCCCCTGTCCTTGGCCTTCCTACACTGGCGGCATGGATTACGCGTCGTTAATCAAGGAAGTGGGCCGCGGCGCCCGTGGCGCGCGCGACCTGACGCGCGCGCAGGCCGAGGCGCTGTTCGGCGCGATGCTGGACGGCACAGTGCCCGAGCTGGAGCTGGGCGCCCTCCTGATCGCCCTGCGCGTCAAGGGCGAGAGCGCCGACGAGTTCGCCGGCTTCCTCGCGGCGCTGCAGGCACGCACGGTCGGCCTGCAGGCGCCCGCCGGCCCACGCACCGTGCTGCTGCCCAGCTTCAACGGCGCGCGCAAGCAGGCCAACCTGATGCCGCTGGTCGCGCGGCTGCTGGCGCGCGAGGGCGTGCCGGTGCTGGTCTTCGGGCGGCACGACTTCGACAGCCGGGTCAGCCCCTTCGAGCTGCTGGACGCGCTGGACCTCCCCGCCAGCGCGTCGCTGGCCGACGCCGAGCAGCGCCTGCGCGACGAGCGCCTGGCCGTGCTGCCTTTGCAAATGCTGAACCCTGGCTTGAATGCGCTGATGGCCCTGCGCCCGCGGCTGGGCGTGCGCAACAGCGCGCACAGCCTGGCCAAGCTGCTGGACCCCTTCCCCACCGGCCGCGGCGTGCGGGTGGTCGCGGTGACGCATCCGGAGTACCTGGACAGCATGTCCGCCACGCTGCCCGGCCTGACGGCGGGCGGCGGCCGGGCGCTGCTGATGCGCGCCAGCGAGGGCGAGGCCTACGCCCATCTGCGCCGCAAGGCCCATCTGATCGGCTTCCAGGACGGCCAGGGGGCGCCGCTGCACCCGGCCGACACGGCCGACCTGGACTGGCCGCTGTCGACGGCCTGCGCGCCGGCCGAGAACGCGGCGCTGATCCGGGCCATGCTGGATGGCCGCGAGCCGGTGCCGCCGCGCATCGCGGAACAGGTGGCCGTACTGAAGCTTCTGGCCACAAACTGAAGTTGCTTATTCGCGCTGGGCATAAGGCCCAAAAAACTCTGTAGTTCTGTTGCAGCGCAGCAGTCCCTAGAGTGGCGGTCTTCGCCTGATGACAGGCCAGCCCCTGCCCGCGATGTACCAGTACACCGATTTCGACCGCCGCTTCGTCCACGCCCGCGCCGCCCAGTACCGCGACCAGCTCGAACGCCACCTCCGGGGCCAGCTCGGCACCGACGAGTTCCGCGCGCTGCGCCTGCAGAACGGCTGGTACATCCAGCGCCACGCGCCCATGCTGCGCGTCGCCGTGCCCTATGGCGAGCTGTCCTCGCGCCAGCTGCGCCAGCTGGGGCGCATCGCCCGCGAGTACGACGTCGTCACCGAGGGACCGTTCGCCGGCCAGGGTGGCTACGGCCATTTCACCACGCGCCAGAACCTGCAATACAACTGGATCCCGCTGGACAAGAGCGCCGACGTGATGGAGTTGCTGGCCGACGTGGACATGCACGGCATCCAGACCAGCGGCAACTGCATCCGCAACATCACCAGCGACGCCTTCGCCGGCATCGCGCCCGACGAGGTCGTCGACCCGCGGCCCTACTGCGAGATCCTGCGTCAGTGGAGCACGCTGCACCCCGAGTTCGCCCACCTGCCGCGCAAGTTCAAGATCGCCATCAGCGGCGCGGCGGAAGACCGCGCGGCCATCGGCTGGCATGACATTGGCCTGCAGCTGAAGAAGGACGCCGCCGGCGCGGTGGGCTTCCAGGTCTTCGTGGGCGGCGGCATGGGCCGCACGCCCATCCCTGGCGTGGAGATCAATGCCTTCGTGCCCTGGCAGCAGATCCTCGTCTACATCGAGGCCATCGTGCGCTGCTACAACCTCGCCGGCCGCCGCGACAACCTCTACAAGGCCCGCATCAAGATCCTCGTCAAGGCCGAGGGCCAGAAGTTCTTCGACGCCGTCAACGAGGAGTTCGCTCGCATCCTGGCCGACGACCCGGCCGGCCACGAGCAGATCATCCCGCAGGCCGAGCTGGACCGCGTGGCGGCCTGCTTCGTCGACCCAGCGGGCGTGAAGGCGGCCGCCCCCGCGCAGCTGGACAGCAGCGACCCGGCCTTCGCGCGCTGGCTGTCCCGGAATGTCCACGGCCACCGCCTGTCCGGCTATCGCGCCGTCACGCTGAGCCTCAAGCGCGTAGGCATCCCGCCCGGCGACACGAACGCCGACGTCATGGACACCGCCGCCACGCTGGCCGACCGGTTCAGCCAGGGCGAGCTGCGCGTCTCGCACCGCCAGAACCTCGTGCTGCCCTGGGTGCGCGAGGCCGACCTGCCCGAACTCTTCCAGGCCGCCCGTGCCGCCGGCTTCGCGACGGCCAACGCCGGCCTGCTGACCGACCAGATCGCCTGCCCCGGCGGCGACTACTGCGCGCTGGCCAACGCCCGCTCGCTGCCGCTGGCGGCCCAGATCGCCGAGCGCTACCAGGACGCCGACGAGCTGGAGGATCTGGGCGAGATCGACCTGCACATCAGCGGCTGCATCAACTCCTGCGGCCACCACCACAGCGGCCACATCGGCGTGCTGGGCGTCGACAAGGACGGCGCCGAGTGGTACCAGCTGACGCTTGGCGGCAGCGACGGCTCCACGCTGTCCGGCACGACGACGCCAGGCAAGGTCATCGGCCCCAGCTTCGCGGCCGACGAGATCGCCGACGCCATCGACGCCGTCATCGAGACCTTCAAGCGCGAGCGCCAGGCCGGCGAGCATTTCATCGCCACCGTGCGCCGCCTGGGCCTGGACCCCTTCAAGACCGCGGCCAACGCCGTCCGCGTTTCGACCGCCAAAGCATGAAGTTCATCAACGCCAACACCTGCACCTGGAAGCACGCCATCGGCGAGGACGGCCCCAAGCCCGATCCCGACCCGGCTCCCGACCGACTGCTGACGCTGGAGCAGTGGCATGCCGTGAGGGGCCACTGGCCGGCGGACCTCAAGGTCGCCATCGAGTTCCCCAACGACGCCGACGTCAACGAACTGGCGCCCGACCTGCAGCGCATCGCCCTCGTCGTGCTCGACTTCCCGAAGTGGACCGACGGCCGAGCCTACAGCCAGGCCCATCTGCTGCGCATCCGCCACCAGTTCAAGGGCGCCATCCGCGCCCGCGGCGAGGTGCTGGTGGACATGATGCAGCTGCTGGCGCGCACCGGCTTCGACGAGGTCGTCATGCGCGGCGACCAGTCCGTCGCCGCGGCGCAGAAAGCGCTGGACCTGTTCGCGCCGGTGGGCTTCTACCAGGGCGACGTGGACGAGACGCGCCCCTGGTTCCTGCGCGGGAGCGCCGCGTGAGCGAGGTCAGCTCTCTGCCCTGGGCCGCGGCGCCCGCGGCCGGCAACGCCATGGCGCTCTACGCCAGGTGGACGCCGCAGCTCGACGCCAGGATCGAGGCGGCCCTGCAACGCCTGCGCGACGCCAGCATCGCGCATGGCGACGGCCTGGTGCAGAGCAGCAGCCTGGGCGTGGAGGACATGGTCATCACCGACCTGATCGCCCGCACCCGGCTGCCCATCGCCATCGCGACGCTGGACACCGGCCGGCTGCACCCCGAGACGCTGGCGCTGCCTGAGCGCATCCGCGAGCGCTACGGCCGCGAGGTCGAGGTCTTCAGGCCGGTGGCGGACGCCGTCGTGCAGTTCGTGCGTCGCGAGGGCGAGGACGCGATGTACAAGAGCATCGAGCTGCGCAAGGCCTGCTGCAGCTTGCGCAAGATGGAGCCGCTGGGCCGCATGCTGAAGGGCCGCTCGGCCTGGATCACCGGCCTGCGCCGCGAGCAGAGCGGCGCGCGCGGCGACGTGAGCTTCGACGAGGACGATGGCAGCGGCCGCCGCAAGATCAGCCCCATTGCCGATTGGACCTGGGCGGAGGTCTGGGCCTATGTCCAGAAGTACGACGTCCCCTACAACCCGCTGCATGACCAGTTCATGCCCAGCATCGGCTGCGCGCCCTGCACGCGCGCCATTGCCGTCGGCGAGGATTTCCGTGCCGGCCGCTGGTGGTGGGAGGACTCAACGAAAGAGTGCGGCCTGCACGTGAAGTCATGAATGCTGCTGTGAAACCCGAACAACTCATCGCCGACGTGGACCACGCCCATCTGGACGCGCTGGAAGAGGAAGCCATCTTCATCCTGCGCGAGGTGGCCGCCAGCTTCGAGCGCCCCGCCCTGCTGTTCTCCGGCGGCAAGGACAGCTGCGTCGTGCTGCGCCTGGCCGAGAAGGCCTTCAAGATGAAGAACGCGGCCCACCCGAGCGGCTACTCGGGCCAGTTGCCCTTCCCGCTGGTGCACATCGACACGGGCCACAACTTCCCCGAGGTCATCAGCTTCCGTGACCAGCGCGTCGCCGACATGGGCGAGCGCCTCATCGTGGGGCACCTCGAGGACTCCATGGCCCGCGGCAGCATCCGCCTGTCCCACCCGCTGGAAAGCCGCAACGGCCACCAGACCGTGACGCTGCTGGAGACCATCGAGGAGCACAGGTTCGACGCCCTCATCGGCGGCGCCCGCCGCGACGAGGAGAAGGCGCGCGCCAAGGAGCGCATCTTCAGCAACCGCGACAGCTTCGGCCAATGGCAGCCCAAGGAGCAGCGCCCCGAGCTGTGGACGCTGTTCAACACGCGCATCCGCCCGGGCGAGCATTTCCGCTGCTTCCCCATCAGCAACTGGACCGAGCTGGACGTGTGGCTCTACATCGCCCGCGAGAACATCCCGCTGCCGCAGATGTACTACGCGCACGAGCGCCAGGTCATCCGCCGCAAGGGCCTGCTGGTGCCGCTGACCGAGGTGACGCCGCCCGAAGCCGGCGAGACCGTGGAGACCGCCACCGTGCGCTTTCGCACCGTGGGCGACATGACCTGCACCTGCCCGGTCGAGAGCCCCGCCGCCAACGCGAGCGAGGTCGTGGCCGAGACGCTGACCGTCACCGTCAGCGAGCGCGGCGCCACCCGCATGGACGACCGCACCAGCGAAGCTTCCATGGAGAAGCGCAAGAAGGAAGGGTATTTCTGATGAAGGCGCTGCGTTTCCTCACCGCCGGTTCGGTGGACGACGGCAAGAGCACGCTGATCGGCCGCCTGCTGTTCGACGGCCAGGCCATCCTGGCCGACCAGCTCGACACGCTGGAGCGCCGCGCCGCCGGCCGCCCCATCGACCTGAGCCTGCTGACCGACGGCCTGGAGGCCGAGCGCGAGCAGGGCATCACCATCGACGTCGCCTACCGCTACTTCGCCACCAAGACGCGCAAGTTCATCATTGCCGACGCGCCCGGCCATGAGCAGTACACGCGCAACATGGTCACGGCCGCCGCCGGCAGCGATGCCGCCGTCGTGCTGGTGGACATCACCAAGCTGGACCTGGCGCAGGACGAGGTCACGCTGCTGCCGCAGACCCGCCGCCACTCGCTGCTGGCCCAGCTGCTGCGCGTGCCCAGCATCGTCTTCGCCGTCAACAAGATCGACGCGCTGGCCGAGCCCGGCGCCGGCTTCGCCAAGGTCAAGGCGGCCCTGGACAAGTTCGCCGCCGCGGCCGCCCTGAACGTGGCGGCTACGGTGCCGGTCAGCGCGCTGCGCGGCGACAACGTGACCCAGCCGCTGGACGCCCCCTGGTGGAGCGGCGAGTCGCTGCTGCAGGTGCTGGAGCGCCTGCCCACGCTGAGCGAGCGCGTCGACGCACCGCTGAGCCTGCCCGTGCAGTACGTGCAGAAGAACGCCCACCAGTCCGAGGGCACGGGCTTCCAGCCGCGCGTGCTGTGGGGCCGCATCGCCCACGGCGCCGTCAAGGCCGGCGACACCATCGAGGTGCTGCCGTCCCGGCAGACCGCCATCGTCGCCGAAGTGCGCCTGGCCGGCGAGACCGTGCCCAGCGTCGAGGCCGGCGAATCGGCCGGCCTGGTGCTGGACCGCCAGCTGGACGTCAGCCGCGGCGACTGGATCGTCACGCCCGGCTCGGCCACGGGCACCAAGACCTTCCCGGCGACCCTTGCCTGGCTGGACACCGAGGCCGCCAGGCCGGGCCGCAAGTACTGGGTGCGCCACGGCAACCGCTGGGTGCAGGCCCGCATCTCGGCCATCGACTCCGTGCTGGACATCAACACCCTGCAGCCCCAGGACACCCACGAGCTGCCCGTCAACGCCATCGGCCGCGTGCAGATGGAGGTGCAGCACGAGCTGCCGGTCGAGCCCTTCGCGGCCAACCGCGTCGGCGGCGCGCTGATCGTCGTCGACCCCGCCAGCCACCGCACCAGCGGCGCGCTGCTGGTGGATGTCCAGGCCGCCCCGGCGGAGGAGGCCTGGTGATGGCCGGCCGTGTGGTCTTCGTCAGCGCCGGCCCCGGCGCCGCCGACCTGATCACGCTGCGCGGCGCCCGTGCGCTGTCGCAGGCCGACGTCGTGCTGGCCGATGCGCTGGCCGACCCGGCGCTGCGCGAGCTGGCGCCGAATGCCCGCTGGATCTCCGTCGGCAAGCGCGGCTTCGAGCATTCGGCCAAGCAGACCGAGATCAACGCGCTGCTCGTCAAGGCCGCCCGGGAGCACGCCCTGGTCGTGCGCCTCAAGGGCGGCGACGCCAGCGTCTTCGGCCGCCTGGAGGAGGAGCTGATTGCACTGGCCGAGGCCGGCATCGCCAGCGAAGTGGTGCCCGGCGTCACCGCGGCGCTGGCCGCCGCCGCCCAGGCCCAGCGCCCGCTGACCCGCCGCGGCCGTGGCCGCAGCGTCAGCCTGACGACGGCCATGACCGAGGCCGGCGACCTGCGCGCCGCCCGCTCGGCCGACACCGAGGTCTTCTACATGGCCGGCCGCCAGCTGGCCGCCCTGGGCCGCCAGCTGCTGGCCGCCGGCTGGGCGGCCGACACGCCCACGCTGGTCGTCAGCCGCGCCGGCTGCGCCGATGCCATCACCAGCGAGCACGCCCTCGCCGACCTCGCACACGCGGCGCTGCTGCACCGCGGTCGGCCCACCGTCGTCACCGTGGGGACCGGCGCGAGTCTTGTCGGAGATCAGGAAACGCCGCGGCCGGCCTCCAATAAAATCGCCATTTCGCCCGAAATCCCGTCGATGAAGGCGCCCCTCACTGCCAAGAGCTCCCCATGACCCACGTCGTCACCGAATCCTGCATCCGCTGCAAGTACACCGACTGCGTCGATGTCTGTCCGGTCGACTGCTTCCGCGAAGGTCCGAACTTCCTGACCATCGACCCGGATGAGTGCATCGACTGCGCCGTCTGCATCCCCGAATGCCCGGTGAACGCCATCATGCCGGAGGAGGATGTGCCGGGCGACCAGATCCACATGATCAAGATCAACGCGGACCTGGCCAAGACCTGGCCCAGCATCACCAAGCGCAAGCCTGCTCTGCCCGACGCCGACGAGTGGAAGGACAAGACGGGCAAGCTGGACGAACTGATCCGCTGAATCCGGCGCGCCAGCGCCGCCTCGCATGCAAGAACAAGCCTCCCCGCGCGCCGACGCCATTCAGACCGACGCCGTCATCATCGGCGCCGGGCCGGTGGGCCTCTTCCAGGTGTTCGAGCTGGGCCTGCTCGAGATCAAGGCCCACGTCATCGACAGCCTGGCCTACCCAGGCGGCCAGTGCATCGAGCTCTACCCCGACAAGCCCATCTACGACATCCCGGCCGTGCCGATGTGCACCGGCAAGGAGCTGACCGACAACCTGCTCAAGCAGATCGAGCCGTTTGGCGCGAGCTTCCACCTGGGCCAGGAGGTCACCGTCGTGCAGAAGCAGGAGGACGGGCGCTTCCTGGTCGAGACCAACAAGGGCACGCAGTTCATCACCAGGACGGTGTTCATCGCCGGCGGCGTCGGCAGCTTCCAGCCGCGCACGCTGAAGGTCGAGGGCGTCGAGGCCTACGAGGGCACGCAGGTCCACTACCGCGTCAAGGCACCGGACCAGTTCGCCGGCAAGCACCTGCTCATCATCGGCGGCGGCGACTCGGCGCTGGACTGGGCGCTGAACTTCTGCGCCGCCAACCCCGACGGCAACCCGCACAAGGCCGAGAGCGTCATCCTGGTGCACCGCCGTGACGGCTTCCGCGCCGCGCCGGCCAACGTCGCCAGGATGCATGAGCTCTGCGACGCGCACGAGATGCAGTTCATCGTCGGCCAGGCCACCGGCATCGACGAGCGCGACGGCCGGCTCACGGGCCTCAAGATCACCGGCAACGACGGCATCACGCGCGTCGTGCCCTGCGACCAGGTGCTGGCCTTCTTCGGCCTCAGCCCCAAGCTGGGGCCCATCGCCGAATGGGGCCTGGCGCTGGAGCGCAAGCAGGTCGTCGTCGACACCGAGAAGTTCGAGACCAGCGTGCCGGGCATCTTCGCGGTCGGCGACGTGAACACCTACCCGGGCAAGAAGAAGCTCATCCTCAGCGGCTTCCACGAATGCGCGCTGGCGGCCTTCGGCGCGGCGCCCTATGTCTTCCCGGACAAGCGCGTGCACCTGCAGTACACGACCACGAGCCCCAAGCTGCACAAAGTGCTGGGCGTGGACTCACCGGTGTTCGACTGACGCCGCCATCAGGCCCGTGAGCGCCACCTGAGCAGGCAGCGCTCCCCCGGCATCAACCTGACCTGACGCGGTGCGTCACGGCAGCTTGACGCCCGCCCCGCAAGTGGCGCCCGTCCGCCCAGCAGCGCCATGCATGGGCCCCTGGCGCCGTGATCAGTGCTTGTCATTGCGCTTACGCCTCGTGAGCTTGCGGGCCTGTCCGACGTGGACAATCCGTGCTCAAGAAAGAGGAAAACCTGGGAGGAAACTGGATGAGCCAAATAGAGAAGCTCGGGAATACGCTGGCGCTGGCTGGCGCCTTTTTATTGGCCGGCTGCGCGGGCGTACAGCCCCATCTGGCCAAAGACACGCCTCATGCACCCGGCATGGGGTATATCGGCGGGGACTTCACCATCCGCAACGAGACCTTCCACTCAGGCTTCCAGTTGAAGGAACTGAGCACTGGCAACGAGTTCATCCTGTCTTTCGCGGGTAAGGATGGGGCGCCGGCGGGTGAACACGCGGTTGGGATGATCGCGGTCAAGCCCGGGCGCTACCTGGTCACCCACTGGGTCGCCTACAACAGGTTCTGGGGTACCCGAGGCGGAGTCGAGATGAAGAGGCCCGTGACGGACGGGCGCTTCGGCGCGCGTCAAGCTACTTGTCGCCTCGTTCACGCAGCCAATGGCTGAGTATTTCGGGAGCGCGAGGCCGCGGTGACGACCGAGTCGCGTTCCGGGTTGAGCGTGACGGACCCGATGGGGGACCAGTCCCGCGTGGAGCCTGACCA
>NZ_JAFAGT010000013.1 GCF_019237615.1 Roseateles sp.
ACCGGTCGCTGGGAGCCGCTGCCCGCTGCCGCGGCCGAGCTCAAGCAGGCTGCCGAACTCGTCGCCACCCTCCTGGCTCCCTATCTGGAACCTTAATAGGAAGGCTATTTTGGGGATGTTGTACTAGGCCCGCTGCGTCAGCCCTTCCTCCCGCCCGATGCCGTTCTCCTCGACATCGCGCGGGTAGTGATACCAGGCCTCGTGCGGTGAGAACCGTTGGCACTCGAGGCATTGAGTGCCCGGCCATTTGACGCCGCACCCCGGGCAGACGCCCCGAGTCCGGAACGTGTTCCAGGCCGTGCCGCAGGATGGCGTGCATTCCCTGCGGTCTTCCGCTTGCGGGCGCCAACCGCACCTCGGGCCATGGATGTCCAGGCGTTCCTTCGTCATGGCTGTGCCTGCCCTCCCTGTCGGGATTGAACCAAGGCCGCGAGAAGAGCACCGCCCGGCAAACCCGAAACACGCTCCCTACACTCAAGCCCATGCTGACCGTCCACCACCTCAACAACTCCCGCTCGCAGCGCGTGCTGTGGCTGCTGGAAGAACTCGGCCTGCCCTACGAGGTGAAGCATTACCAGCGCGACGCGAAGACCTCGCTGGCGCCACCGGAGCTGCGCCAGGTGCACCCTCTGGGCAAGAGCCCCGTCATCACCGACGGCGGGTTGACGGTGGCCGAGAGCGGCGCCATCCTGGAATACCTGGTGGATCGCTACGGCAACGGCCGGCTCAAGCCCACGGGCGAGCAGGAGTTGCTGCACTACCGCTACTTCATGCACTTCGCCGAGGGCTCGGCCATGCCGCCGCTGCTGATGAAGCTGGTGTTCAACAAGGTCAAGCGCGCGCCGGCACCCTTCTTCGTCAAGCCCATCGCCAAGGCGATTGCGGACAAGGTGCTGGGCAGCTTCGTGCAGCCCAACATCGACGCGCAGCTGAAGTTCCTGGAGGCGGAGCTGACGGCGCGGCCCTGGTTTGCCGGCACGGAGTTCTCGGCGGCGGATGTGCAGATGAGCTTCCCCGTGGAAGCGGCCGCGGCGCGGGGCGGGGCCATGGACAGCTACCCCAAGCTGCGCGAGTTCCTGGACCGCATCCATGCGCGGCCGGCGTACAAGAGGGCGCTGGAGCGGGGTGGGCCGTACAGCCTGATGAGCTGACAGGCCGTGGGGCTCAGTTCCAGACGCTGGGCGGATAGCCCGCGGCCGTCTGGCGCAGGAGCGCAATCGTTCCTGGGTCCATTCGCTCGGCCGGTACGTACGCCAGTACATGCCGGGCAAATTCGGGAAGCCCCATCAGCATGACCGACAGCCTGATCGTCCTTCCATCCGCTGTCCGCAGCCTGAACCACTTCATCACCGGCGCGTAGTCCACCGACGTCAGGTTGCTCCAGCGGACGTATCCGCAGCGATTCAACAAGGGCACGTAATAGAGCCCCTCTGGCGTGAGGCGATGGCGGGCAACGAGATATTCCGCGACCAGGGCCGAGCTCCAAACGAAGAAAAACAGGAAGAGCGACGTGGTCCACACATTCGTGGTCTCGTTCCTGCCGATGGTGTTTGAGATCACGGCGATCCCGCCAAAGAAGACCGAGCCCACCAGACCGATCGCCAGCGTACTGAGGGGATGCCTCAAGGTTGAATGCTCGCGCTGGGGCGAGGCTTCATGCGGCTCTTCGCCATCCAACCCATCACGACCGTCATGGCGAGGCCCCAGAGAGTCCACTGAACAATCGGTACCCACCAGTCGCGATTCATCTGTTGCTTCCCAGGTGCTTGGGCTTCGGACCGTACTCCGCGACCCTGCACTCCGCCCCCTGCGGGTTCTCGCAGCACGCCGCCAGCTTCTTCAGGCTGTCGCTGAACTGCTGGACCCACTGCGCCTGGCTGTGCAGGTCGCCGGGACTCATCCAATGCGACTGCGGGAAGCGCTTGGACCACTCATCGCCGCCCTCCTGAGGCGCACTGCCGGTGGACTGCTGCATGGCCACCCGGCAGGAATTCATGTTGCCCATGCGGTGGCAGGCCGTACAGGTGTTGCCGCGCGTCGTGATGCCGAAGGCGTTCAGCCTGGCCCAGGCCTTCTTGAAGTCCTCGCCTATGGCCTTGGGCTCGTAGAAGCCGAACGGGTCGCCGGGCAGCTGGGTGGTCTGCGCGATGTAGGGGCTGTACATGAAGGGCCCGCTGTCGTGGCAGTTCACGCAGGCGGGCTGGCTCCAGGCGACCTGATGCGGTGTCTGCCAGACCTTGTCGGCCGGCGGCGCCTTGACGCCCTCGGGATTCGCGGCCTGGGCCTTGCGCGTCAGCGTGCTGGGCGAGGGCACCCATCGGCCGTCTATGCCCGCACCCGCGGCCAGCGGCGCCCGGGCCTTGGCGGTGAACCAGCAGGTCTTGCCGTTCTTCGGGCTGTGCGAGATGACATTGATCTCGTCGAACAGCGGGCTGCCCGCTGGCCGCGCGACCTGCTTGCGGCAGATGGCGCTGATCTGCGCCGTCCGGTCGTCGCGCAGCACCAGCACGCGGCTGCCGGGCACGCATTGGCCCTGGCTGCCGGTGTCGTGCTGGGGCAGCAGCGAGGGGCGGTCGCATTGCTGCGGCGCCTGGTCGACCGGCACCGGCCGGCCGTCGATGGTGATGGCAATCTCCTCGCCAGCCATGCAGTTGAAGGCCGGGATCTCACTGACCTGCACGGCGCATTGGCGGCCGTACTCGAACAGCGTCTCGGCGTGGACGGTACCGGCGAGCAGCAGCAGCAGGGCGGGCTTCATGCGACCACCAGCCCTTTCTCCGCCAGCACCACGGCGCTTATGGCCTGGTGGTAGCGGGCATAGCCGGTGCAGCGGCAGATGTGCTGGCCCACGGCGTCCTCGATGGCGGCGTCGAGCTGCGCTCGCGCGACGGGCTGGGCGCGCAAGCGCTCGACGAGCATCTCGGTCGCCATGACGAAGCCCGGCGTGCAGTAGCCGCACTGGAAGGCGAAATGGTCGAGGAAGGCCTGCTGCACGCGGCTGGGCTTGTCCATGCTGCCGGTGCCCTCGACCGTGGTGATGCTCTGGCCCTGCAGCAGCGCCACCGGCGTGGAGCAGGCGAGCAGGGGCTGAGCCTGGCTGGTCGGCGTGCGGCGGGTCGCGACGGTGCATGCCTTGCAGACGCCGATGCCGCAGCACAGCCGCGTGCCGGCCAGGCCCAGCTCCTCGCGCAGGAAGTCGACCAGGGGCAGGTCGGCAGGCACGTCGGCACGCACGGGGCGGCCGTTGACGTGGAACTGGACGGGGACGAGATCGCTCATGACAAGGCCTTCTGGATGTCTGCGGCGGTGATGGGCAGGGCGCGCAAGCGCTTGCCGGTGGCATGCGCCACCGCGTTGCCTATGGCCGGTGCGATGGGACACAGCACGGCCTCGGCGATGCCCTTGGCGGTGGGCTCGTCGCTGGGCAGCGTCGTGACGTTGAGCCGCGCCAGCGGCACGTCGGCGCTCAGCGCCACGTGGTAGCGGTCCAGGTTCCAGCGCCCGTCTCCGGCGCCGCCTGCCTCCAGCGGCAGGTTCTCCAGCAGCGCATAGCCTATGCCCATGGCCACGCCGCCCTGGGCCTGGCCCAGCAGCAGGTCCGGCTGCAGCACCTTGCCTGCATCCAGCAGCAGCTCGACGGCGACGACGCGGGGCTCGAAGGTCCTGGGCGCGATCTCGACCGCCACCAGCACGCCCGACGGCGCGTACAGGCTGCGGCCGTAGAGGGCCGCCTCGGGGTTGGGCGGGATGACGTTCTGGCGCAGCACGGCCGTCCAGGCCGGCTGGCCCGCGGCGCGCAGCGACAGCCCGTCGATGGGCAGCTGCAGCGGCGGCCCCGCCGGCACGGCATAGGTGCCGGCGACCCAGGCACCTTCGTACAGGCCGTGCACCATGGCGGCCGACGTCAGTCCCAGCTGCTGGACCTTGGCGGCCAGCGCAGCCAGCGGCAAGGGCGCCATGCCCGGCGCCGTGAGGCGACCTGCCTCCCAGCGGGCCTGGCTCTGCAGCTGCGCCAGCGGCACGCCCCAGATCGCCGCCGCCGCCGGCAGCAGGCCGGCCTGGAACAGCACCCGGCTGGCCTGCTCGGCGACGTGCACCTGGTGGAAGGCCGTCAGGCAGGCGCTGCTGGACATCGCGAAGCCCGCCGTCCAGTTGGGCTGGCTCCAGTCGCCGCCCTTGTAGTTGCTGACGTCCAGCGCATTGAAGCTGCCGACGTCCCCCATGACGACGTCATGCGCGTTGTGGCCCAGCCAGCCCGCGGTGGAGATGGCCAGCGTCGTCGCCGAGCCGTTGCCCATGTCCACGCAGTTGCTGCGCACCGTGAGCCGCCCGGCGGCGTCCATCGCCACCTCGGCCATGACGCCGTCCTTGCCCGTGCCATAGGCCTGGTTGGCCAGCGCGAAGCCCACGCCGTAGCGGACGCCCTCGCGGGCCTTGCGCGCCTTGACCGCCTCGCGCTCGCGCCACAACGGGTGGGCGCGGGCGCGGCGGCAGATCTCGCGCAGCGTCATCGCCTGCGTCAGCGGCGCGCCGGTGATGGTGCGATCGCCCTCGCGCAGCGCGTTGATCTCGCGCAGCTCTATGGGGTCGCGCCTCAGCGCCACGGCCACCTCGTCCACCAGCGTCTCGGCGGCGAAGCTGGCCTGCGGGCCGCCGAAGCCGCGCATGGAGCCGGCCACGACGCCAGTGCTGGGCTGGGCGATGGCGTCCACATAGGCCTGGCGGATGTCGTAGCCGCTGAGGCCGCAGTAGGCCGCCAGCATCGCGACGAACTGGCTGTAGTTGTTCTGGCCGCCGGCGGGCAGCACCTGCTGGCTGCCGAAGGCGAGGAACCTGCCGGTCTTCGCGTCGACCGCGATGCGCTGCGTGATGTGGCTGGCCAGCTGCTTGAGCCCGCCCTGGAACTGCTCGTAGCGGTCCTGCGCGATGCGCACCGGTCCGTCGGCCAGCGCCGCCGTGACGGCCAGCAGCGACGGGAAGGTGGAGACGTCGCGCCCGCCGAAGCCGCCGCCGGGGTAGCAGGAGTTCAGCACCACGGTCGCGACCTTGACGGGGCAGTCCTTGCTGAACATCGTCCAGCTGTCGGTCGCGTCGCCATTGGTGGCCTGGGTGCCCAGCACGAGATTGAGCGTGCCGGCGCCGGCACGGTCCAGCCAGGCCAGGCCGGCCTCGGGCTCCATGAACATCGGGTCCAGCACCTGCGTCGTGTAGCTGCCACCAAGCTGCAGCACGGCGGGAGCCGGCGCCTGCAGTGCGGCGTCGATGCGCTGGCGCAGCGCCTTGGCCGTGCTGTTGTAGGGCGCGCTCTTGCTGTCGGGCTGGAAGGGGTCGGACGCGAAGCCCACCTGTACCTGCGAGAAGGGCGCCGTTCCCGCGGCCTCATAACGCGTCAGATAGGTGGCCGGGTTGTAGGCCTTGAGCCTGGGCGGTTGCAGGGGCGGCGCGCCGGTCTTCACGACGCCGGGCTGGAACTGCAGCGCGCGCTTGGCGCGGCGGTAGGTGTTGGCGTCGGCAAAGACCAGGATGGCCACCGGCTGGCCGTAGAACTGCGGCGCGCCGTCGAGCGGCACCAGCAGCTGGCAGACGCCGTCGTTGCCCTGGGTGGAGAACGGCAGCTGCAGGTTCAGCGCGGCGAGATCCCGCTGCGGCCAGGGAAAGCCGGGCAGCGGCTTCTGCGTGATCGTCAGCAGCGGCCGCGCGTCGGCGGCGTCCAGCCGCGACAGGTCAAGGCCCGCGAAGGCCAGGCCGGGCTGCGTCGCGCGCAGGATCATGGCCATGCGCTCGATGCTCGGCCAGCCGGGCATGTCGGCGACGCGGAAGTCGCGGGCATAGATCTTCTGGCCCGTGACCTTGGCCAGCCCGTCGATGCGAAAGCGCGCCTTGCCCGGCCCGCCGGACCAGTCGGGCGCGCCGGGCGGCGCGTGGGGCTGCGTGGGCGTGCCCTCCGGCTGCGGACGGGCACCGGCCAGCTTCAGTGCTGCCGGCCTGGCCAGGGACAGTTCGTGCACCAGCAGCGTCACCACGCCGGCGCCCGCGCCGATGACGCGGCGCCGGGTCAGCCTGAAGGGTCCGTTCGTGAACGTCGAGTCCGACACGCCTGCCTCCCATCTCCTCGATGGGGGCGAGTGTGTCACCGCAACATGGCGTCAGCGAGACGGTGTCGCCCTATCGCCCCCGGCAGTTCTGCCGGGTTACGGCGCCGGGCGGCTGCGGTAGAAGGTCATGGGCTCGGCCTTCAGCGCCTTCAGCACGTTCTTGCGCATCGCGCCGACGACGTGCATCTCGCAGGGCTTGCAGTCGAAGCGCAGCGTCAGCTTGTCCTCGCCATGAGTCAGCGTCAGCGGCTCGGCGCGCACCGTGCCCTGCACGCCGGTCACGCCCTTGGCCTGCTTGGGGCATAGGCTCATGGACCAGCGCACGCAATGCTTGGTGATCATCAGCGGCACCTCGCCCAGCTCCTCGTGGCTCTCGTAGGCGGCGCCGACGACCTTGACGCCGTGGCGGGCGTAGAACGCCGCGGCGCGGCCGTTGTAGACGTTGGCGAGGTAGCTCAGCGTGTCCTCGGGATAGGGCACGGGCGGCTCGACCGGCGTGGCGCGAGGCAGGCGCTGGAAGGCGGCCTCGCGGGCCGCTTCGAGGGCCGCGATGGCGTCGCGGCGCAGCGCGTTGAGCTTGCTGGCGGGCAGGAACAGCGGCCCGCCGCGCATCGCCAGGCGCACGCGGCGGGCCGCGAATATGGTGTCGCCCAGCCGGGCCAGGCCGTCCTTCAGCTGGGCCTCGGCCTGGCTCGCATCTCGGGCCGGTTCGTGGACATGGGGCAGGTGCACCGAGGCCTTGGCGCCGGTCTCGTCCTTGAGACTCAGCTCGAAGCCGTCATTCACCTGGGCCAGCGTGAGGTCCACCGCGATGCGGCGTTCGCTGCTGGGCCTGGCCAGCATGCGCTCCCAGGCCATGTCGCGGTTGCGGCTGAGGGCCGTGCCGGGGAAGAGGTCCTTCAGGTCGCCGAATGCCTGGCCCTTGGACAGGTTGGGTTCGATCTTCCAGCTCGTGCCGCCCAGCGGGGTCGCGACGTTGACCGGCACGCCCTGGAGCTCGCCCTGGCGGTCCCACCAGGTCAGCGCGTCGCCGTTGTTGACAACCCTGACCGCGTCACCGGTGTCGATGTCGAAGTCCGCCGGGCCGACGCGCACCACCTCGCCCAGCGGCAGGCCGGCATGCTTGGGCGTATCGAAGGCGCCGATGTCGATCTTGCGGCCGTTGACGAAGTAGTCGGTGCCTCCGCGGTTGAAGGCCTGCTCGGGTTCGGGCGTGAACGTGAACGTGCAGCGGCCGTCACCCGTGGAAGCCAGCTCGGGACGGGCGTCCATGATCGCATCCAGCAGCGTGCGGTAATGGGCCGTCACGTTCTTGACGGTGGCCATGTCCTTGTAGCGGCCCTCGATCTTGAAACTGCGGATGCCGGCGTCGATCAGCGCCTCGAGGTTGGCGCTCTGGTCGTTGTCCTTCAGGCTCAGCACATGCTTGTCGTGGGCGACGACGCGGCCCTGCGCGTCGGTCACCGTGTAGGGCAGGCGGCATTCCTGGCTGCAGCTGCCGCGGTTGGCGCTGCGGCCGGTGTGGGCATGGCTGATGAAGCATTGGCCGCTGTAGGCCACGCACAGCGCGCCGTGCACGAAGAACTCCAGCGTGGCCTGCTGCACCTGCTCGCGGATGGCGAGGATCTGCCTCAGGTCGAGCTCGCGAGCCAGCACCATCTGCGAGAAACCCACGTCCTGCAGGAAGCGCGCCTTCTCGGGCGTGCGGATGTCGGTCTGCGTGCTGGCGTGTAGCTGGATCGGCGGCAGGTCCAGCTCCAGCAGGCCCATGTCCTGCACGATGAGGGCGTCGACGCCGGCGTCGTGCAGCTGCCAGGCCTGCCGACGCGCGCCCTCCAGCTCGTCGTCGCGCAAGATGGTGTTCATCGTGACGAAGATGCGCGCGTTGAAGCGGTGGGCATGCCTGACCAGCCGCTCGATGTCCTCCAGGGTGTTGGGTGCCTTGTCGCGCGCGCCGAAGCCGGGGCCGCCGATGTAGACGGCGTCGGCGCCATGGTTGATGGCCTCGATGCCGATGTCGGCGTCGCGGGCGGGGGCGAGAAGTTCGAGCGGGATTCGGGCGGCCATGCCCGAATTTTAGGAAACGGCCTAGCGGGTCAGGCGATAGATCAGCAGGGCCGCGCGGATCGCACCGCGCTCGATGGACGAGATGTCCAGCCACTCATCCGGCGTGTGTGCGCCGCCACCCGCCGCGCCCAGGCCGTCCAGGCTGTCGACGAAGGGCGCCACGAACTGCACGTCGCCCGCGCCGCGCTGGCCCGGCGGGAAGGGCACGATGGCGCCCAGGCCCGCATCGGCGCTGGCCGCCGAATACGCCTCCAGCAGCTTCAGGTTGCCGGGCGTCGGCGCCATCGGCGGGTAGTTCTCACTGAAGCTGATCCTGGAGCGCGTTCCGGGCAGGGCCTGTTCCACGATGGCCTGCATGCGTTCAAGGGCCTTGGCGCCCTGCTCGGCGGTCAGGTAGCGCAGGTCGCCGCGCACCTGGGCGTCGCGCGGGATGACGTTGGTCTTGCCGAAAGCCTGGCCCTGGCTTTCGCCGTCGTCCCATCTGGCGCTGGTGCCGGCCACCAGCGTGGCGGCATTGAAGGTCAGGTCGGGCTCGATGAGCTGCTCGCGGAAGGCGTTCAACACGCGGGCCGCCTCGTAGACGGCGCCATAGCCGTCGCGGCCGAAGACGCCGGCCGAATGGCCGGTGCGCGCCGTCACCTGCAAATGCCAGCCCCCCGAGGCGCGGCGGCCTATGGTGCCGGCGTCGCGCCCCTGCTCGTCCTTGGTGGCGCCCTCGAAGGCCAGGGCCACGTCGCTCTGCTTGGCCGCGTCGATCAGCGCCGCCCGAGCCCGCTCGGCGGGATGGCCGACACGCTCCTCGTCACCGGTGAAGACGGCCCGCACCGTGCGGCCCTGCAGAGCGCCGGCCTCGTTCAGCGCCTTCAAGGCCAACAGGATGATGACGTCGCCGCCCTTCATGTCCGACACGCCCTGGCCGCGCACGCGCTTGCCGTCGCTCTGCCAGGGCGGCACGGGGCTGTCCTTCTCGAACACCGTATCGAGGTGGCCGATCAGCAGCACGCGCTTGCCCTTGTCGCCCACGCGCTCGGCCACCAGGTGGCCGGCGCGCTTCATCTCGGCCGGCATCTCGACCCAGCGCGTCTTGAAGCCCAGCGCCTCGAACTCGCTGCCGAAGAGGGCACCCACTTCGCGCACGCCGGCCGGGTTCAGCGTGCCGCTGTTGACGAGGACGCTGCGCTCCAGCAGCTTCAGCGCATCGGGCGTCATCCGCTTCACATGGGCGACGATCTGCGCCTCCTGCGTGTCCAGTCCCGCGGCCCAGGCCGGGGACGTGACGAGCAGCATGGCCAGGACGGTTCGGATAGCGTGCATGGTCTTGCTCATGCCCTGAGTGTCACCCACCGCCCATGCAACGCCGCCTGCTGTTGACCCTGCCCCTGGTACCACTGCCGCAGGCCTGGGCCGCCACGCCGTCCACGGCCCTGCCCAGTGTCCAGGTGCTGCCCGAGCCACTTCCCATGCCAGGCCTGGACCGCACGCGCACGCTGCGCCTGTGCCTGCCGCCGAGCTACGGCCGCGACGCCGAGCGACGCTATCCCGTCATCTACATGCACGACGGCCAGAACCTGTTCGACGCGGCCACCAGCTTCGCAGGCGAATGGGGCGTTGACGAGACGATGGAGGCCCTGGCCAGGGAGACCGGCTTCGAGGCGCTGGTCGTCGGCATCGACAACGGCGGCGCGAAGCGCAACACCGAGATGGCGCCCTACGACCATGCGGAACTCGGCAAGGCCGAGGGCGCGGCCTATCTCGACTTCATTGCGAACACTGTCAAGCCCTTCATCGACGCCGGCTGGCGCACGCAGGCCGGGCGCGCGCGCACGGCCATGATCGGCAGCTCGCTGGGTGGCCTCATCAGCCATGCGGCGCTGCTGCGCCATGGCGAGGTCTTCGGCCGCTACGGCCTGTTCAGCCCCTCCTACTGGGCGGCGCCCCAGCTCTTCGACGCCACGGCCAGGACCAGGCTGCCGGCGGACACACACATCCACCTCTACTGCGGCGGCCACGAGGGCGGCCGCATGGCCGAGCAGACCCGCCGCATGCATGGCCAGTTCGCGCGCCAGCTGCCAGCGCCGCAGCTGAGCCTGCACATCGCCGCCGAGGCCGGTCACAACGAGGCCGCCTGGCGGGCCGAACTGCCGTCAGCCTTGAGGACGCTCTTCGTCGATTGACCCGCCCTGCCGGGGCCAGCGCCGGGCCGCTCGAGGGGCCAAGGCCGGACACATGGCGTCCGGCGAGCGGCATGTGCCTGCCGCGGGGCGGCGCGGTCTGCAAGACCATCCAACGCGCGCCTTGGACGAGGGGCTCCCGCTCAGGCCGGATTGAGGAGGGCGCTGCTGGCAGTCTGCAGCCGCTTCTCGGCGCGCCAGGCCGCCAGACCGTCCGGCGCCTCGCGTGGCGACAGGCCGTTGGCGCGGATGGCGCCCACATAGCCGTCGCGGCCCTGGGCCTTGGCCGCGTACAGCGCGGAGTCGGCCAGCGCCAGGCAGGCGCGCCAGTCCCACAGCCGCGGGTGGCGCGGGTCCAGCGGGAAGGCGCAGAAGCCGATGGACACGGTCACGTGCACCGTCTCGCCGGGCGCGATCTCGAAGGGCAGGTCGCGCACCGCGGCGCAGACGCGCGCGGCCAGTTCGGCAGCGTCGCTGCGGTCGGTCTCGCGGGCCAGGGCCAGCACCTCCTCGCCGCCCCAGCGCACCAGCGAATCCGTCTCGCGGAAGACCTGGCGCAGCCGCTGGGCCAGCTGCACCAGCACCGCATCTCCAGCCGCGTGGCCGTGCACGTCGTTGATGCGCTTGAAGTGGTCCAGGTCCAGCAGCATCAGCAGCAGGTCGGCGTCGGGCCCCGGGCCGGCATCGTCCGGCGTCTCGAAGCGGCGCAGGCACAGGCGCAGGTCGTCGTCCAGGCGCAGCTCCAGGTAGCGGCGGTTGCGCAGGCCGGTCAGCGCGTCGGTCAGGCTGAGCTCGCGCAGCTCGGCCGTGCGCTCATCCACCAGGGCCTGCAGTTCGATCTCGCGCCTGCGCAGCGAGCGCGTGCGCCAGCGCATCCAGGCCCACAAGGCTCCCAGCGTCAGCAGCGCGCCGGCCACGCGCGCCGTCGTGGTCTCCCACCAGGCCGGCTCCAGCGTGATGGGCAGCTGCAGCTGTTCCGTGCCCCACAGGCTGGGGTGGGCCGTGGCGCGCACCTGCAAAAGGTAATGGCCGGGCTTGAGCGGCCCGAAGCTGGGGTTGCGGCCCGCCGCATCGACGCGTGTCCAGTCGCCGTCCAGGCCCTCCAGCCGGTACTCGTAGCGCAGCCGCGCAGGGTCGGCGTAGTCCAGCGCCGCGAACTCGACCGACAGGCTGCGCTTGCCCGGCGGCAGCGTCAGGCCCTCGCGCAACGTATGGGGCTGCTCGTGAGGCTGGCCATTCACGCGCAGGCCGCTGATGACCAGCGGCGGGCTGGACGGCTGCGCATGCCAGGCGTCGGGCAGCACGCGCAGCAGGCCGCGGCTGCCGCCGAACAGCAGGCCGCCGCCCGGCAGCTCCGCGCTTGCGAAGAACCAGAAGCTGCCGAAGTTGGCGCCCTCGGCGCTGCCGAAGCTGTCCAGCCGATCGGCTGCGGGGTCGTAGACGTAGAGCTGGCTCCAGATGCGACCCTCGCCATCCTCGTGCAGGTTGCCGCCGAACACGCCCTCCATGCCATGGCGCTCGCTGATGCGCTCGAAGCGGGCACGGCCCTCGGCATCCCAGTCCTTCAGGCGGTGCAGGCCGCTGACGGGCGTGTCGACCCACAGCCGGCCGTCACGCCCCCACAGCAGGGCCATGACGATGGGGCTGGCCAGCGCCTCGGTCGGCGCCTGGGGCACGACCTCCAGCCCGCCCGCACCGGCCGCGCGCTCGCGGAACAGGCCCTGCTGCCCGCCCACCCATAGGCGACCGTCCGGCGCCACGCGCAGCGCGTAGACGCCACCATGCAGCAGGCCGTCCAGCGGATGCACGCGCTCCGGCGCCGCCGCGGCTCTGGCCAGGCGGTAGAGCCCCTCCTGCATGCCCAGCCAGACGCTGCCGTCCGGCCGCAGCAGCAGCTGCTGCGCACGGCCGCCGTCCAGCGGCCAGTCGCGCAGCAGGCGGCCGGCGGCGCTGCGATGCTCCAGCCGGCCGGCCGCCACCATCCACAGGCTGCCATCGGCAGCCTCGGCCAGCGTCTCGACGACGCTGCGCCGCTCGCGGGGCCATTCACCCAGCGTGGCCAGCTCGCGGCCCGGGCGGCCGTCCAGGCGCACGATGCGGCCGGTCTGCGTGGACGCCAGCACCTCGCCGTTCCTCAGCGCCAGCACGGCGCGCACGTCGGCCTCGGCCATGGGGCTGGCGGGCTCGGTGTCGGGGCCGCGCACGGCCAGGGCCGGGTGGGTCAGGTGGCGCTGCACGCCCAGGCCGTAGCCGCTGACCCACATGGCGCCGCTGCGGTCGCGCAGCAGGCCGCTGATGTCGTTGCCGGCCAGGCCCATGACGCGGCGCGGGTCCTGGCGCAGCCAGGCCTCGACGGCGCCGCTGGCCGGGTTGACCCAGAACAAGCCCGCCTTGCTTCCCACCCACAGCCTTCCGTCGGCCGCCTCGCCCAGCGCGTTGATGGGCACGTCCAGCGCCTGCACCCAGCGCACCCGACCCTGTTCAACGACGCCCAGGTGGCCATCCTGCGTGCCCAGCCAGACGCGGCCGATACGGTCCTCCACGAGGGCCTGCACAGGCATGCCGTCGGGCAGGCCCGGCAGGGCGAGGTTCTCCCAGGCACCGTCGGCGAAGCGGGCCAGGCCGCGCCAGTGGCCGGCCCAGACGGCACCATCGCCGCTCACACGCAGCGCCAGCACGCGCGTCTCGGTCTCGCCGCGCCAGCGCAGCTCATGCGCCTGGTAGCGGCGCGTCGCCGGGTCGTAGAGGTAGAGGCCGCGGCCCACCGTTCCGACCCAGACGGCGCCGTCGCGTGCCGTCGCCAGCGCACGGATGGGCGCCTGCGGCCCGCCGCCGGCCTGGGCGCTGCCCTGGGGCTCGACGCGGTCCTGCTCGGGGTCGTAGGCCATCAGGCCCTGGAACTCCGTGCCTATCCACATGCGGCCGTCGGCAGCCGGCGCCATCGCCCGCACCCAGCCCAGGCTGCGCTTGCCCGTCGTGTCGCCAGCCAGCTCGATGGGCCGCAGCCGGTAGCCGTCGTAGCGCGTCAGGCCCCTGCTGGTCGCGATCCAGATGAAGCCGGCGCGATCCTGGGCGATGGCCGGCACCGTGTTCTGCGGCACGGCCACGCTGCGGAACTGCACCTCCAGCGGGCCCGCCCCGGCGTCGGCGCGGGCCAGGGCCGCGCCAAGCAGCATCAGCAGGCCCAGCAGGCCAGAGACGAGGGGGTACATGGGCCGGCATCCTAAAGGCGTCGCTTGACGGAGGCGTAGCGGCGGGCGCCGCGCCGCCTCAGTCGGCCAACAAGTCACGCAGCCGGTGTTGCGGATCCGCCATGAAGTCGCGCATGACACGGAAATGCTCGGTGTCCTCGCAGCCCACGCGATGGATGCCATCGGCGTCGAACCGGTAGACCCAGGCGTCAGGGTAGGCCATCAGGATGGGCGAATGCGTCGCGATGACGAACTGCGAGTCCTGGCGCACCAGGGCATGCAGACGCTCCAGCGCGTCCAGCTGGCGCCGCGGCGACAGCGCCACCTCCGGCTCGTCGAGGATGAAGAGGCTGCGGCCACCGAAGCGCTCGTTGAGCAGCTTGAGGAAGGACTCGCCGTGCGACTGCTCATGCAGGGACCGGCCGCCGTAGGCCGCGATGATGGGATCACCACCCGGCCCCTCGTCCAGCCGCTCGATCTCGGTGGCGACGTTGAAGAAGCTCTCGGCGCGCAGGAACCAGCCATCCCGCGGCCGCTTCACGCCCTTGGCGACGCGTAGATAGTCGTGCAGCACCGAATGCGAGGCCCGGGTACCGAAGTTGAAGTTCCGGCTGCCGCCTTCGGCGTTGAAACCCAGCGACACGGCCAGCGCTTCCAGCAGCGTGGACTTGCCTGAGCCGTTCTCGCCGACGAAGAAAGTCACCTTGGGGTGCAGCGTCAGCCGGTCAAGCGTGTGCACTGCCGGCAGGTTGAAGGGATAGCGGTCGAAGGTCTCGACCTTGTCGCGCTGCAGTTCGAGGTGGAAGACGAATTGGGAGGCGAGCATGCGCCCGACTATGCCAAGGCCGGCAGGCCTCAGGCCATCGCGCTCACCGCGTCCACCACCACCCGCCCGTCCAGCAGCCTCAGCGTGCGCGAGGCCTGCGCCGCGTGCTCCAGCGAGTGCGTGACCATGACCAGCGTCGTGCCCTCGGCGTTGAGCTCGCGCAGGATGCGCATGACCTCGGCGCCATGGGCGCTGTCGAGGTTGCCGGTAGGCTCGTCCGCCAGCAGCAGGGCCGGCCGCGCGGCGATGGCACGGGCGATGGCCACGCGCTGCTGCTGGCCGCCGCTGAGCTGGCTGGGCCGATGGCCGGCGCGGTGGGCGATGCCCAGCCGCTCCATCACCTCCGCCACGCGCTCGCGACGCGCCCGGGCCGGCAGATCGCCGTACTCCAGCGCCAGCGCGATGTTGTCGGCCACCGTCAGGTCGTCGATGAGGTTGAAGCTCTGGAACACGAAGCCGATGCGGCCGCGACGCAGCGTGTTGAGCCTGCGCTCGTTCCAGCCTGCGACGTTCTGGCCGTCGAACCAGTACTCGCCGCTCGATGGCGCGTCCAGCAGGCCCAGGATGCCCAGCAGCGTGGACTTGCCGCAGCCCGAGGGCCCGGTGATGGCGAGGTATTCGCCTGCCTCGATGTCGAGATCGATGCGGTCCAGCGCCGTGGTCTCGACGTCGTTGGTGCGGAAGGTCTTGGTGAGGTGGTGGAGTTTGAACATGGCTCAATCCAGCTGGAGGGTGGAAGCGCCGGCGAAGGCGCGGTAAGGGGAGACGACGACCTGCTCGCCGGCCTGCACGCCGCCCAGCACTTCGACGACGCCATCGGCGCGGCGGCCCAACTGCAGCGGGCGGTGCCGGGCATGGCGGCCGTCGGCATCGAGCACGAAGGCCCAGGCGCCTCCGGTGTCGGCGTAGAAGCCGCCGTCGGGCAGCAGCAGCACCTGGCTGGCCTGGCCCAGCGTCAGGCGCACGTCCAGGCCCTGGCCCGCCTGCAGCGGCGGCGGCTCGGCGTCGAAGCCCAGCTCCGCGGAGAAGCGGCCGTCCTTGACCTGCGGGTCGATGCGGGCGACGTGCAGCGCATGGCTGCGGCCCTCGTGCACCAGCTCGGCGGACAGGCCTTCGCGCACGCGAGCGACGTGGAACTCGTCCAGCCGCAGCTCCATCTTGAAGCGGCCCAGGCTGTCCAGCCGCGCGATGCGGGTGCCGCTGCGCACGCTCTCGCCGACCTGCAGCGCCAGGCCCGTTACGCGGCCCGCCACCGGCGCGCGCACGGCCAGGCCTTCGCTGGCGGCGCGCATGGCGGCGAGGCGCCGGTCCAGGTCGGTGACGGCGCGCTGCATGGCCTGCACCGACTGCTCGCGCGTGCGCAGCTCCTCGCGGCCGTCTGCGCGCAGTTGCGCGAGCAGGCGCTGCGCCAAGGACAGCTTGTCGGCCGAATCCTCCAGCGCCGAGGGCGACAGGAATCCCTGGGCGGCCAGCTCACGGTTGCGCTCGTGCAGGCGGCGAACGCGCTCCAACTCGAACTCCGCCTGCGTCAGCTCGCGGCGCTGCGCGGCCTGGGCCTGCGCCAGGCCGGCGCGGAAGGTGGCGAGGTTGGCGAGCTGCTGGGCCGCTTCGCTGGACCGCGCCATCAGCTCCTGCGCGCGCTGGCTGCTGGCCAGCACGACCAGCAGCTGCCCGGCCTCGACGCGGGCGCCGTCCTTCACCAGCACCTGCTCGACGCGACCGTCCTCGGTCGCATCGAGCATCACTGACTGCAGCGGCTGCGCCGTCGCGCGGCCCACGACCACGTCGCGGAAGGCACCGGTCTTGACAGTGGCGATCTCCACGTCGGCCCGCGCCACCGGCACGCCGCGCGGCCACCAGCGCGCCACCAGCCCCGCCAGGGCCAGCGCCGCAGCCAGCGAAAGCATGACGAGCCGGCGTCGCGACGGCGCCATGACGCGGCGGTCCATCCCGGCGCCCGACGTCAGCGCCGCACTCATCCTCGCAAGGCCTGCAGCGGCCGCAGCGCCAGTGCAGCATGCAGGTGGCGGGCCACGGCCAGCGCCGTCACGGCGACCAACAGCAGCACTGCCGCCAGCAGCACCCATAGCGAGAACGGCCCCACGGGCGCGCGCTCGACGAAGTCCGCGAGGTAGCGCTGCGACAACCAGGCCGCCACCGGCAGCGCCACCGCGCAGGCCACTGCCAGCACGCCGGCGAACTCGCGCAGCAGCAGGCCCGCCACGGCGCCTGCCCCCGCGCCGTGCAGCTTGCGCAACACGATCTCGCGCTCGCGCCGACGCAGCGTGTAGGCCGCCAGCGCGTAGATGCCCACGGCCGCCAGGCCCAGCGCCAGCAGGCCGGCGATGCCCACCAGGCGGCCCAGCCGCGTGTCGTCGGCCACGTTCTGCAGCAGCAGTTCGCGCACCGGCAGCGCCTCGGCATGGGCGTCGGGAAAGCGCTCGTTGACCAGTGCCGCCAGCTTGCGCCGCGTGGCCTGCGGGTCGCGGCTGTGCACGCCGATGGCGCCCGCATGACGCTCGGCCACCGGCGTGATGGCATGCGGCTGCGGCGGGCTTCGCGGACCTTCAAGCCGGATGTCGTCGATGACGGCCACCACCGTGGCCGGCTTGCCATCGCGGAAGTTGGGCGTCACGCCCAGCGTCCGGCCGATGGCGGCCTCGGGGCTGGCGAAGCCCAGCGCGCGCACGGCGCTGCGGTCCAGCACGATGGCGCCTTGCGCCACCTCGGCCACATGGTCGTCCGACAGCCGGCCGGCGACGACGCGCATGCCATAGACCTGCAGATAGCCGGGCGTGAAGTCCACGCCGGTGCGCAGGTTGACCGGCGTTCCTCCGGGGGCGCTGAACTCCGCGTACCAGCTGGAGAAGTCGCGCCCCGGCACGTCGTCGGCTGCCGCGGCCGTGATGACCTCTGGCCAGCGGCGCACCTGCGCCAGCAAGGCCGCCAGCTGCGCGGGTTGCACCTCCCAGGGCAGGTCGGCACCGACACGCTCCTGCACTTCGAAGCCCCGCGGCATGACGCCCGCGTGCTCGGCCTGCCACAGCACTGTCAGCGCGAGCGACGCGAACAGCGCCGCGGCGCCGAACTGCAGCGTCGTCATCAGCCGGCGCAGCCAGCGGCTGGCCGCGCCCTCGCTGTGGCTGCGCCCGGCCAGCGACTCGGCCGGCCGCACGCGCAGCGCGATGGCGCTCAACGGCAGCGCGCTGAGCGCGGCGATGGCGATGCTCAGCAGGCCGGTCAGTGCCACCATGCCACCACTGAGCACGGGCGCATGAAACTCTCGCTGCATCAGCACCTGGGCCATGGGCGTGGCCCACCAGGCCAGCAGCAGGCCGAAGGCTCCGGCCAGGCTCGCGACGGCGAGCGCCTCGCAGAAGAACTGCAGCGCCAGCTGCCGCGCCCCCGCGCCCAGCGACTTGCGCAGGCCGATCTCGCGCTGGCGCTTGAGCGTGCGCACGCTCCACAGGTTGACGAAGTTGATGACGGCCAGCGCCAGCACGCCGGCGGCCGCAGCCGCGAGGCTGCCCAGCTGCAGGCGGCGCCTAGCGCTGCCAGCGCCGTGCAGGCCCGCATCGGACACGGGCAGCACGCGGAAGTAGGCGGGCTTGCCGCCGCCCTTCAGGAAGTCGGCCGGGAAGCCCGGCGGCAGCGGCTGCTGGTCCAGCAGCCGCTGCGCCAGGCCGCTCAGCGGCTCGGCCGCCGCGCCAGGCTGCAGGCGGGCGAACAGCCGGCCGTTGCCCATGTACCAGCTGTCGGAACGCGCCAGATAGGCCTTGGCGGCCGGCGCGTGGAAGCCGGCGACGGCGTCGAAGACCAGCGTGGAGTTCAGGTTGGGCGTGGGCAGTACGGCCTTCACGGTCAGCGAGAACTGCATGGCCGGCGCGCGGCCCTCGGGGTCGGGCGGCAGTGCGATGGTGAAGGTGCGGCCCACCACCTGCGTGCTGCCGAACAGCTTCTGCGCGGTGCCGGCGGTCAGTGCGACGGCTTCGGGCGACGACAGCGCGGCGGCCAGGTCACCGGCCAGCGGGCTCAGGCCGAACAAGGCCTGCACGTCGGCGTCAGCCAGCGCGATGACGAGGCGGGTGCTGCGCTGCACGCCCTGCGCATCGGCGGCGCGTGCCGGCAGCGAGGTGTAGAGCACCCGGCTCATCGCCTCGACCGGCGCGCCGTTGGCGCGCAGCGCGGCCGCGAGCGGCACGGCGGGCACGCTGTCGAACCAGTCGGTCGTCCTGCCACCGGGGCCGCGAACCCGCCACTCGAAGGTGACGAGTCGCTCGAGCTCGGGCAGGTCGGCGTCGGGCCACAGCAGGTCCTGCACGAAGCTGGCCGTCAGCAGCGTGAGCGCGAGGCCCAGCGCGAGACCGGCGACGACAAGAGCGGCCGGCCCGGGTTCGGCGCGCAGCTGCTGCCAGGCGCTGCGCCAGGTGGTGGAGGTGGGGAGCAGGGTCATGGGCCGGCTTCTGCAAGAGCCGGGCCAGCGGTCCTGCCCAGGGAGAACACGACGGCACCGCCCCAGCACTGTCCGCTTGCGGACACCTGGACTGTCCGGTTCCGGACACCGCCTTGCCGCGTCGCGGGCGGCCCGCTTAGAGTCGCGCCCGCCCATGACCATCCTGATCCTTGACGACGACCCCGACGTGGCACTGGCAGCGCGGCTGGCGCTGCGCAGGCTCGCGCCCGTGGCCATGCGGCACTCGCCCGCCGAACTGACGGCGGCCCTGGACGAGATCCAGCCGGACGTGCTGCTGCTGGACATGAACTTCACGCCCGGCGCCAGCGACGGCGAGGCGGGCCTGGCACTCTTGCGCGAGGTCGTCGCGCGCCAAGGCAAGTTGACGGCACCGGCCGTGATCGTCATGACGGCCTACGCGGAAGTCGAGCTGGCCGTGCAGGCGCTCAAGGCCGGCGCGGTGGACTTCATCACCAAGCCCTGGACCAACGAACGCCTGGTGGCCTGCGTGCAGGCGGCGCTGGCACGGCGCGCACCCCCTCAAGCTTCAACGGCGGCGGGCGAGCTGCTGGGTACCTCGGCTTCGATGCAGTCGCTGCACGCGCAGATTGCCCAGGTGGCGGTCAGCGACGCCAGCGTGCTCATCCTCGGCGAGAACGGCGTCGGCAAGGAGCTGGTGGCACGCGCGCTGCACCGCGCATCCCGGCGCGCCGAGGGCCCGCTGCTGGCCGTGGACATGGGCGCGCTGCCCGAGGCGCTGGTGGAGAGCGAGCTGTTCGGCCACCGCCGCGGCAGCTTCACGGACGCGCGCGAATCGCGGCCCGGGCGCTTCGTCGCGGCGGCGGGCGGCACGCTGTTCCTCGACGAGATCGCCAACCTGCCGCTGGCCAGCCAGGCCAAGCTGCTGGCCGCGCTGGAGCGGCGCGAGGTGACGCCGCTGGGCAGCGACAAGCCGGTTGGCGTGGACGTGCGCGTGCTGGCCGCCACCAACGTGCCCGAGGCCGAGCTGTTCGACACCCGACGCTTCCGGCCCGACCTGCTGTACCGCCTCAACACCGTGGTGCTGCGCGTGCCGGCGCTGCGCGAGCGCGGCGCCGGCGACGTGACGCTGCTGCTGCGCCACTACCTCGCCCACTTTGCGCAAGGCAGGCCGGCGCGCGACATTGAAACCGAAGCCTTGCTGCGACTGTGCGCCTATCGGTGGCCGGGCAATGTGCGCGAGCTGCGCCAGGCCTGCGAGCGCGCGACGCTGCTGGCGCGCGGGCCGGTGTTCAGCTTCTCGGACTTCGGCCTGACGGACGTCGTCGCGCCGGCATTGGTCGAGCCAGGGCTGGACCTCGCCCAGCGCGAGCGCGAAGCCGTGCAGGCGGCGCTCGCGCAGGCCGACGGCAACATCAGCCAGGCGGCCAAGCTGCTGGGCGTCAGTCGCGCGGCGCTGTACCGGCGGCTGGACAAGCATGGTCTCTGACAAGGCGCGCGCGGCCCTCGCGGCCCTGGTGCTGGCGGCCGGTTCGGCCGGCGTCGTCGCGACGCTGGACTCGCCGCGCGGGGCGGTGGCGTGCGCGCTGGCGGGCCTGGTCGCCGCCGCACTGGGCTGGGCCGCGCTGGGCCGCCTCGCCCACCCGCCCGCGCCACCGCCCGAGCCGCCACCGGCCCCGCGGCCCGACCTGGACGCCGCGCTCGAGCATGCACCGCTGGCGCTTTGGCGCCTGACGTCCGGCACGCAACCGCTGGCATTGAATGCCGCCGCGCGCCGCCTCGTCGCGCCCGGCCGCGCCGTCGAACCCGCGTCGCTGCTGGCGCTGCTGGACGCCGAGCCGGGCAGGCGTGTCGTCACGCTGCCCACGGAGCATGGCCAGGAGCGCGCCGTGCTGGCCGTGTCGGCGCTGACCGTGCAGGGGCAGGCCTGGCGGCTGGCGGCACTGGCGCCCATCGAGTCCGAGCTGGAGACCGAGGCCCTGGCCGCCTGGCGCCAGCTGGTTCAGGTGCTGACCCACGAGATCATGAATTCGCTGACGCCCATCGCGTCGCTGGCCGCCAGCGCGCCGGCGCTGCTGGAGGCCGGCGAGCACGAGGAGCTGCAAGCGGCCCTGGCGGCGCTGGCGCGGCGGGCGGCGCATCTGCAGGGCTTCGTCGAGCGCTATCGCAGCGTCAGCCAGCCACCGGCGCCAACGCTGGCCGACACGCCGCTGCTGCCACTGCTGCAGGCCGTGCAGCGCCTCGTCGCACCGGCCTGGGAGGCCGCGAGCGGCCGCGTGGACATCGCCGTCGAGCCCGCCAGCCTGGCCCTGCGCACGGACGCCGCGCAGCTGGAGCAGGTGCTGATCAACCTGGCGCAGAACGCGCTGCAGGCCAGCGCCGAGCGGCCGGCGCCACGGCTGCTCATCGAGGCCACGCTGAGCCGCGGCGCGCGGCTGCGGCTCACGGTGGCCGACAACGGCCCAGGCATCGCGCCGGGGCTGGAGGGGCGCATCTTCACGCCCTTCTTCACGACGCGCGCGGGCGGCAGCGGCGTGGGCCTGGCCGTCGTGCGCCAGCTGGTGCACGGCCTGGGCGGCACGGTGCGCCACGCCAAGCGGCCCGGTGGCGGCGCCTGCTTCGTGCTGACCTTCTGATGCACGCGCAACGAAGCCGGCGAATCGTGCGGATATGGCGGCTTTCCTCGGTGGTGCGGCCATGTGGCGGGTGTTAGGCTGCCTGCTGTCACACCCCGGGGATGGAGATGTTTCACGAGTTGCAGGAGTTGCTGGGCGCCTATCTGATGCCGGTGCTGATCGCGATACCGCTGGCCATCATCGTGCTCATCGCCGCCTTCAAGCGTGACGACTACCGGGCGCCGCGCGAGTACACGCAGCCGCCGCGCCCGCCCGGCGGCATGCCGCGGGCGACGGCGCCGGTCGTGCTGCCGCCGCTGCCCGTGTCGCCCAATGCCGGTCCGTCCATGGCCAGCCCTTTCGTCACGGCACCGACGCCCATGCAGCCGCCGGCCCCTGAGCCCGTCGTGCCCGAAGGCCCGCCCACGGTGCTGGTGGCCGACGACTCGGCCGTCGTGCGCACCAAGCTCAGGCGGCTGCTGGAGGGCGCAGGCTTCGTCGTCGTGCAGGTCAATGACGGCAACGAGGCCCTGAACCAGTTGGAAGACAAGCCGGAGATCGCCGTGCTGATCACGGACCTGGAGATGCCCAACAAGGACGGGTTCGAACTGATCGCCGACGTGCAGGGCAGCCTCGCGACCGAGGACCTGCCCGTCATCGCCATCACCGGCCACGACGAGCTGCATGGCCGCGTGGGCCAGATCGAGGGCGTCTACGGCATCTTCAAGAAGCCCTGGAACGACCGCGAGCTGCTCAAGCGCGTGGAATCCCTGGTGCATCTGCGCATGGCCGCCGGCCGGCGCGGGCGCCGCGTCGGTGACCCGCGCCCGCCGGCCAGCGCGTGAACGAGTCGCCCCACGGCGCAGAGCCGGGCTGGGCCGAACTGCAGTCCATCCGCGCGCTGACCCTGGTCGTCTGCGCCGGCCAGGCCGCGGGAGCCGTCGCAGGCCTGCTGTACCCGCGCTACCCGCATTGGTTCGAGTGCCTGTGGCACGGCGCAGCGCTCGCCACGCTGCCGGCCTTCCTGGTCGGCATGGTCGTGCAGGCACGCCTCAGGCCGGGCAGCCTGGGCGAGAACGCGGCCCTGGTGCGCCGCTTCGCGCTGATCTCCGTGCTGCTGAGCGGCGTCGCCATCGTGGCGCCACTGCTGGGCGCGCACTGAGCGCCTCTTCAGCTGGATCTCGCCCGGCCTGGCCGCCGCCGACCGGCTCGCGCCGGCGACGCCCGTCCCGCAGATCACGGGGGAGGGCTGAGCGCGTCGTCAGCCCGCGGCGGCCTGGGCCCGGGGGCTGATCAGCGCGGCCGCGCTCACCAGCGTCAGCGCCATCAGCAGCACGGGCAGGACCTGGCGCGTGGCCGGGTCGAACAGCAGGCCCGCCAGCGCCAGTGCGGCGCTGCTGGTCAATGCGTCGCTGAGCTGCAGCGACGAGGTGTTGCGGCCCTGGCTGTCGGGCGGCGAGAGCTGCAGCAGCAGCACCGACAGCATGGGGAAGGACAGGCCTATGCCAAGGCCTACCGTACTCCAGCCGGCAAACACCAGGCCCGAAGGCAGCGCGAACAGCAGCGGCGCGATGACGATGACCAGGCCCAGCGCCGTCAGCGCGAAGCCGCCCGGCAGCAGCAGACGCCTCGACTCGGGCCGCTGCGTGCGCGCCTGCAGCGCGCTGCCCATGCTCCAGGTCACGGCGCCGGCGCTGAGCGCCATGCCGGCCTGCGTGAGGCTCCAGCCGAAATGCTGGGTCAGCAGCAGCGGGAGGAAGGCCTCGGCGCTGGCAAACGTCGCCGCGATGAGGCCGCGCAGCAGGATGACCGTGGGCAGGCCGCGCGCCGCGCTCAGCGTGCCCGCGGGCAACAGCAGCCGGGCGGCGATGCCGGCGGCCGCGAGACCCGCCACGAACAGCAGGGCCGCGCCACTGCCGCTCTGCTGGCTGGCCGCATGCAGCATCAGCGCGCCGCCGCTGGCCAGCAGCGCCCAGCGCATCGCTCCCCAGTGCAGCGCTGCGCCGCTGCCGGTGCCCACGTGCCTGAGGGCCGGCAGCATCATGGCCGCGGCCACCGGCACGGCGGCAGCCACGGCCAGGAAGACCGAGCGCCAGCCGAGGAACTGCACGAGGAAGGACGCCAGCGCCGGGCCGACGAGGCCGGGCACGACCCAGGCGCCCGCGAACATCGCGAACAGCTTGGGATGCAGTTGCGGCGGCACAACCCGGCCGACGCCGACGTACAGCGTCACGCCCAGCACGCCGCTGCCCAGGCCTTGCAGCGCGCGGCCGATCACCAGCATGGGCATGGATGACGCGAAGCCGGCCAGCAGCAGGCCGGCGAGGAAGGCCACCAGCCCGGCCAGCGCCGCGCGGTAGGGCCCGCGCTTGTCGCAGAGCTGGCCGGCGGCCGTCATGCCCAGCACCGAGGTCGCCAGCGTGGCGCCGAAGGCCAGCGCGTAGTAGCGCAGGCCGTGCAAGGCCTCCGCCACGGCCGGCATCGCCGTGGCGACGGCGATGGACTCGAAGGCCAGCATGGAGATCAGCGCCACGGCGCCCAGGCAGGCGGCGCGGCGGCCGGGGGCGAAGAGCCTGTCGGCGGCGGTGGCAGGGGTAACGGGATCGGAAAGATTCATGGAGCGAAGCCTAAAAGCTGAAGCCAACTTCAAGTCAAGCAGGCCGGGAGAGGGGCGCGCGACAATCGGGGCATGTCAGTTTCCGTGTTGCACTGTGCCTCGGCCGGCTTCGAGTCGGCCTGCCGCATTCCCGCCTTGCCCGCCACGCACCGCAGCCATGGCCTGCACGGCCACAGCTATTTCGCCACCGTGCGCACGGCGCTGCCGGCCGGTTGGGCGGCCTTCCCCGGCGGCGAAGTGGAGGCGCTGCGCGCGCGCATGGCCGACACCGTCGCGCCGCTGGACCATGAGCTGCTGAACAATCACCTGGCCGAGCCCACGGACGAGAACCTGGCGCGCTGGGTTCGTTCGCGGCTGGACGTGCCCGGCATCGTTCAGGTGGGCGTGCAGAGCACCACGCACAGCGGCGTGGACCTGGACGGCGCCGGCCATGCCCATGTCTGGCGGCGCTACCGCTTCCAGGCCGCCCACCAGTTGCCCCACGTGCCCGCCGGTCACCAATGCGGCCGCATGCACGGGCATGGCTTCGAGGTCATCCTGCATGCCAACGCCGACCTCGGCGAGCGCGACCTGGCCATTGACTACGACCACCTCGACGAAGTCTGGGCACCGCTGCACTTCGAGCTGAACTACCGCTGCCTGAACGACATCGACGGCCTTGCCAACCCGACCAGCGAGAACATCTCGGCCTGGCTGTGGCACAGGCTCAAGCCGGCACTGCCGGAGCTGAGCTGGGTGACCGTCTACGAGACCGGTTCCAGCGGCGCCAACTTCAACGGCCAGAGCTACCGCATCTGGAAGGAGATGACGCTGGACAGCGCCGTCCGCATGCAGCACGCGCCAGCCGGCCATCCGCTGGCCGGCATCCACGGCCACACCTTCACGCTGCGGCTGCACCTGGCCGCGCCGCTGGACCAGGTCATGGGCTGGACGGTGGATTTCGGCGACGTGAAGGCCTTGTTCAACCCCATCTTCAAGCGGCTGGACCACCACCCGCTGTTCGAGATCGCCAACTTGCCGGACGGCGACGCGGCCAGCCTGGCCGCCTGGGTGCTGCACGAGGGCGGCAGCGTGCTGCCGCAGATCGACCGCGTGGACCTCTACGAGACGCGCGGCTCGGGCGCCATCGTCAGCCGGGCCAACTCGGAAGAACTGATCCCGGTATGACTTATTCCGTCAAAGAGCTGTTCTACACGCTGCAGGGCGAGGGCGCCCAGGCGGGCCGCGCGGCAGTGTTCTGCCGCTTCGCCGGCTGCAATCTCTGGACCGGCCGCGAGCAGGACCGCGCAACGGCGGTCTGCACCTTCTGCGACACGGACTTCGTCGGCACCGATGGCGTGGGCGGCGGCAAGTTCGCAACGGCCGAGGCGCTGGCGGACACCATCGCCAAGGCCTGGCCCGGCGGGGGCCGGCCCTATGTCGTCTGCACCGGCGGCGAACCCCTGCTGCAACTGGATACCCCGCTGATCGACGCCTTGCACGCACGCGGCTTCGAGGTCGCCGTCGAGACCAACGGCACCCAGCCCGCGCCGCCGGGGCTGGACTGGATCTGCGTCAGCCCCAAGGCCGATGCGCCGCTTGTGCTGACCTCCGGCCATGAGTTGAAGCTGGTCTACCCGCAGCCACTGGCCCGGCCGGAGCGGTTTGCGCACCTGGACTTCCAGAACTTCTTCCTGCAGCCGATGGATTCGGTGCTCAGGCGCGAGCACACCCAGGCAGCGGTGGACTACTGCATGGCGCATCCGCAGTGGCGGCTGTCGGTGCAGATGCACAAGGTGGTGGGCATCGCCTGACGCCGGCGGCCGCGCACGAAAAAGGGAGCCATGCTCCCTTTTTCGTTGGTGCGGCCCCGCGTCAGAACCGGTAGCCGATGCCGAACTTGATGGACACCGGATCCAGCGTCGTCTCTATGGTCTGGCCAGTGGACAGGCTGCCCGTCGTCTTGATGAAGGTCTTGGTGACCGACAGGCTGGCGGACCAGTCCCTGGTGACGTTGACGGCGCCGCCCAGTTCCAGCGTCGTGCCCATGCGGCTCTTCATGGACAGCGTCGTCGGGTTGCTGGGCGTGCCGCCGGTGATGCCCGACAGCGCGGCCGTGGCGCGCGGCTTGAAGAAGTAGCCATAGGTGAGGCCCGCACCGACGAAGGGGCGGAACATGCTGTTGGCTTCGCCGAAGCGGTACTGGGCCAGCAGCGTGATCGGCAGCGCTTTGACAGTGCCGAGCTTGCCCACGCCGTCGATGGCGCCAGCACCGACGACGTCGTGCTTGAACGGCAGCGACAGGGGCAGGTCGATGCTGATGTTGTCGGTCCAGTAATAGGTGATGCCGCCGGCGACCTGGCTGGCCTTCTTCACGTCAACCTTGGTGCCGGGCAGGCTGGGCGCGGTCAGGTCACCGCTGTCGACCTTGGGGTTGATCTGCACGGCGCCGCCATAGACGACGATGCTGCCGGCCGACTGCGCCAACGCGCCGCAGCTGGCGACGAGGGCGGCCACTGCAGCAACCGCACCGGGGAGAAGCTTGGTTTTCATGGGTTGTCTCCGAATGGGTGGGGCCGAGGCTTAGAGCCAACCCTTGGTGGCCAGGGACTTTGCGATCAGCTGCTGGGTCAGCTGGTGGCCGTAGGGCGTGGGGTGGAAGCTGTCGGAGAAGGCATAGCTCTTCCACCAATTGGCGCCGCCGCTGACGCCGGCGGGCGGCGCGGCGGACAGGGCGGCGGCCGTGCACGAGGGGAAGTCGTAGACGGGCAGGCCGTCGCTGCCCAGGCCCGTGATCGGGCAGGCGGGCGTCTTCACGTTGCTGAGGCCGAACTGGGCCGGCGAGGCCACCTCGTCCTGGATGCCCTTGTAGAAGTCGACGACGATGACGCTGTCGTTGCCGGCGAACTTGGCGGCCAGCTCGGTATTGAAGGCCGTCATCCAGCCCTGGAACAAGGCCTGTGACTGCGCGCGGGCCGTCGCGCCGGCGCTGCCACCGCCGCTGGCCTGGGCAATGGAGTCCAGCACCATCTGGAAGCGCGGCGTGATGGTCACGTCGGGCACGTTCATGACGATGACGTGGGTGGCGCCCTTGTCGAGCACGCTGGCCTTGATCTGGGCGGCGAACTTGTCGGCCAGGGCCGTCATGTAGGTGCCGCCGATCTGGGCCACCGTCGCCGCGCCGCCCTGCAGCGCAGCGCCGATCTGCGCGGGCGTCAGCAGCGTGCCGAGCAGGGCCGAATAGGACTGGGCGCCGTCCTTGGGAATGGCCAGGTAGGCGCCGACGAGGTCGGCCGCGTCATTGCCGCCGCCGTCGATGATGACCAGGTCGCTGGCCGTGTAGCCGGCGGCCGACGCATAGGTGGCCATCTGGGTGCCGACGTTCAGCGGGTTGGCCGCGCCGCCGGCACCGGTGTAGGTGATGCGGCCACCGCCGATGGCGAAGTTGGTGCAGCCCGTCTTGGCCGTGTTGGCCGCGAAGGTCGTGCCGGTGAAGACGAAGAAGTTGCACAGCGTCTGGCCGTAGTTGGCCGCGATGCGCTCCGCGTAGATCAGGTTGTCGGGGCTTTGGACGGTGAACTTGTAGCCGAAGGTGCCGCTGTCCTGCAGCGAGTCACCGAACACCTTGACGGACGAGATCTTGATCGCCGGCGTCGTGTCGGCTGAGGCACCACCGCCGCAACCCGCCACGAGCAGGCTGCCCAACAGCGCCGCCGATGCGACGGCAATCCGGGTGAGGAAGGGTTTCATCGTTGTCTCCTGGGCGACAGCGCGACACGGCCGCATGAAATTCCGGGAGGGCAACTCTAGCTGTGGCTTCTCCCGGCGCTCGTTTGTTTATCCCATCGATTCACGTAAAGAAACAAGACTGAAGGCTTGGGGAAGGTCTGTGCTGACCCCCGGTTGAGGCGGAGTCCGGGGCCTTGGCAAGTCTGTGGATGGCGCTGGGACAACTTCATAGATATCCACAGGCCCCAGGCCTTGCGCAAAGTTGTTCCCAATTGCGCACCGCGTCGTCCCGGTTGCGGCGCACAGCCTTGTGCCGCAGCCAAATGCTTGCCACGCAAGGACTTTCCTAGCTTGTCCACAGCGCGGAGCGACCTCTACTACGACCACCACTTTGAAATCTTGAATACCGTTTGGAATACGTTGGACACTTCCAACATGGATATTTCCGCGCTGCAGCATCGCCTGCGCCAGTTCGCCACCGACCGCGACTGGCAGCCCTACCAGACCCCCAAGAACCTCGCGATGGCCATGACGGTGGAAGCCGCCGAGCTGCTGGAGATCTTTCAGTGGCTGACGCCCGAGCAGTCGCGGGCCCTCGACGACGAACAGCGTCGCCACCTCGGCGAGGAGCTGTCCGACGTGCTGCTCTACCTGGTGCAGATCGCCGACCATGCCGGCGTGGACCTGGAAGCCGCCGTCGAGCGCAAGCTGGCGATGAACGCCATCAAGCACCCGCCCAGGTCTTGAAGACGATGGAAACCATCGCTGTTGTCGACTTCGAGACCACCGGCCTGGGACCCACCAGCGGCGGGCGTGCAACCGAGATCGCGGCCGTGCTGGTGCGCGACGGCGTCGTCATCGATTCCTGGGCCAGCCTGATGAACAGCGGCAGCTGGGTGCCGCCCTACATCCAGGCCTTGACTGGCATCACGAACGAGATGCTGGCGGACGCGCCGGAGTCGACCAGCGTCATGCGCGAGCTGGCCCGCTTCACACAGGGCTGCCCGCTCGTCGCGCACAACGCGTCTTTCGACCGGGGCTTCTGGCAGGCCGAGATGGCGCGCGCCGGCATCGCGCCGGACCCCGCGCATGAGTTCGCCTGCACGGTGCTGCTGTCGCGCCGCCTCTGGCCCGAGGCCAAGAGTCATGGGCTGGGCGCGATGACGCAGTTCCACGACCTGCGCTTCACGGGCCGCGCCCACCGCGCGCTGGCCGATGCCCGCGTGACGGCGGAGTTGTTACTGAAAGTTCAGGCGGAGGTGGGTCGGCGCTTCGCGCTCGACCTGGGCGACGCGCCCGTGGACCATGCCCTGCTGGCACAGCTGCAGCGCATGCCCTTGCGCGGGCTGCGGCGTGGCTTGGTCGACCATCTGAAGGCACAGGGCCGCGTCACTGGGGTGCAGGAAAAATTTCTGTCAAGGGCCTCGTCGGAGGCGATGGGCTAGGACAATCTCGCCCTTTCGTCCCCGTGCCATTGCTCAAGAGTTCCATGTCCGTGATCCAGGTTCGCCCCGCCACCCTGCGCGATGCCAAGGCCATCGCCGAGATCCATGTCGCCGCCAGCCAGGATGCCTACAAGGCCCTGCTGCCCGCGGCCGCGCTGGATGCGATGTCGGTGCAGAAGCGCCAGGCCTTCTGGCGCGAGGCCATCGACCTGTGCGAGCCGCAGGTCATCGTCGCCCACCTGGACAACAAGATCATGGGCTTCGCCGGCTTCGACCGTTCCCGCGACAAGGGCACGCCGGCCACCACCGGCGAGGTCTGGGCGCTGTTCGCCAGCCCCGAACATTGGGACAAGGGCGTGGGCCTGGCGCTGTGGGATGCCACGCGTGACGGCCTGCAGGAAGAGGGTTGCACCAAGGCCACGCTGTGGTGCTATCTGCGCAACGAGCGCGCGCTGCGCTTCTTCGAGCTGGCCGGCTTCAAGCGCGAGCTGGGCAGCGCCCGCACGACGGAAGTGGGAGGCGCCCGCGTCGAGGAGATCCGCCTGCATCGCTCGCTGGTCTGAAGGCCGCGCACAAGGGCAAAAGCGCCCCATGGGGCGCTTTTGCCATTTCTGAGGGATCGCCCTCAGGTCGCGTAGCCGCCGGTGGCCAGCGCCCAGCCATCGGTGGCATCGTCATGGCGCTGCACATGCACCGGACTGAGCCTCTTGGCCGCTGCACGTTCGACCAGTGCCTCGGCCTGCTCGGGCGTCAGCTGCAGCGCGAAACGCGTCCAGCGCTTGTTCACCAGCAACTGGGCCCAGGCGTCCTCCAGCGCCCAACGGATCTGGTGCGGCTCCCGCAGCTCCGCCGCGGCCAGCACGCGCGGGGCGAGGGCGAGCAGGAAGCGGTTGAAGTCGGTGCGGAGCTGATCTGTCGGCAGCAGCGCTTCCAGTCGGCTCAGGCGGGCGCTCCAGCCCGGCGTGGCGAGCTGGCGGGTCACGAAGGCCTGCAGGGCCTGGATGGGGTTGAACAGGCGCAGCCGGTTGGGCGGTAGCACGCGCAGCGGGATACGCGCGGCGTCGGCATGGTTCAGCGGCGTGACGAAGCTGCTCAGCACCGACAGGCGTTCCCAGTCGGCCTCGGTCAGGCCCGCGATGCGCGTGACGGTGCCGGCCGCGCAACAGGCGGCCATGTCGGCCAGGGCCTGGTGGCCGTGGCTGCCCTTGGCCCGGTTGGCGCGGCGGCTCATGACGGCCAGGTTGCCGGCCGCATAGCCGGCGTCGTCGCGGACGCGGTCGATGCTGCGGTTATCCTCGGCCAGCGGCTCGCGGGTGATGGGGCAATGCGGGGTGTCGAGCTGGGCCAGGTGGTGGGGCGTGAGCTGGATGTCCTCGAAGCTGCGGCCGCGCGTCCAGGCATGGGTGCGCAGGGCCAGCCACAACTCGACCTGCGGGCTGACCGGCGTGCGCACCGGGCGGCCGCGGGCGGCCAGCCAGCCGCGCTGCAGCGGCGATTGCGGGTAGAGGTGCGCGATGGGCGGTGTGAGGCCGTGCAGCGCATAGTCACGGCCCAGGGCCAGGCCGATGCGCTCGTGGGCGCTGGCCTCACGCGAGGCGGCAGGGGTGTCGTTCAGTCCCAGGTCGAACTGGACCAGGGCGGGGCGGGCGACTTGGGTGGTGTTGAGGGCGGCTTGCATGAGGGCTCCTTGGACTGAGGCTCGCCGACAGGTCGCGGGCCTTGGAAAGCAGTCTGTGAGCCAGCTGGCTCATGAGATGATCCACCGGGAAACCACTGTGAATATTTTCAGGAGCCGGACCTCATGGACCGTACCGAGCGCTTCTACAAGATCGAGCACCTGATCCGCTCGCGCGGCTGCGTGTCCTTCGCCGATCTGATGGCGGCGCTGGAGGTGTCGCCCGCGACGCTCAAGCGCGACCTGGCCTATCTGCGCGAGCGGCTGGACGCGCCCATCGAGTACGACGCTGCCGACAACGGCTACCGCTTCGGCCAGCAGTGGCGCGGCGGCAAGCATGAGTTGCCGGGCGTCTGGTTCAACGAGGCTGAGCTGCATGCGCTGCTGACCATGCAGCAGATGCTGGCCGGGCTGGACGAGCAGGGCGTCGTGGGCCGCCATCTGCAGCCCATGTTCGACAAGATCACCGGCATGCTGGGTGTGGACGCGGCCGAGGCCGACGAGTTGCGGCGCCGCGTGAAGCTCATCGGCACGGCGCGGCGGCGCATGGCCAGCGACAGCTTCGAGACCGTGGGCAGCGCCGTCGTCAAACGCCGCCGGCTCGCCATCCGCTACCGCAAGAAGCGCGACGGCGCGTGCAGCGAGCGGGAGGTATCGCCGCAGCGCCTGGTGCATCACCGCCATGCCTGGTACCTTGACGCCTGGTGTCATGCCAGCGACGCCTACCGCCGTTTCGCGCTGGACGGCATCGAGGGCGCGACGTTGCTGGACACCGAGGCCAGGGCCGTGCCGCTGGCTGAACTGGAGGCCGAGCTGGATCAGGGCTACGGCATCTTCGCCGGCGGCACGCCGCGCGAGGCCGAGCTGCTGTTCAGCGCCGCGGCGGCGGCCTGGGTGTCGCGCGAGGAATGGCATCCGGCCCAGCAGAGCGAGTTCCTGCCGGACGGCCGCTGGCGGCTGCGCCTGCCCTATGTGGACGATACGGAGCTGCTGATGGACCTGCTGCGCCACGCCGGCCAGGTGGAGGTGGTGGCGCCAGAGGCCTTGCGCGAGGCTCATGCGCAGCGGTTGCGGCAAGCCGTTGCAGCCTTGTAGGAAAAACGGCCTTCGTTTGCGAAGCGTCATGCCGGTGGCGTTCAATCGCGCTAGGCTTGGCCCCTGTTTGATCCCCCCGACCGAGGAGCCCGCGATGAGTGACGCAACCCAGGCGAAGGAAAAATTGGCCGCCGATTTCCGTGCCGTGATGGAAGACATCGATGCGCTGATGACGGCCACCACGAACAAGGCGGACGGCGAGGTCAAGGCCTTGCGCGCCCGCATCCAGGACCGGCTCTCCGGTGCCAAGGAGAAGTTGCTGGATGCACAGCACGAAGCCGTCCAGCGCGCCAAGGATGCCGCCACCGCTACCGACGACTATGTGCATGCCAAGCCCTGGCAGGCCATCGGTGTCGCGGCAGCGGTGGGTCTGGCGCTGGGCGTGCTGATTGGCCGCCGTTGAGCCTCGCTTGAGCGACGACAAGGAACCCGTCTCCGAGCCGCTGCGGCGGCTCGGGGCCTCGCTGCTGACGCTGGGCCGCATCCGGCTCGAGCTGTTCGCTATCGAGGCCCAGGAGGAAAAGGAGCGCATCGCCGCCCTGCTGCTGTGGGCCGTGCTGGCCGCGCTGCTGGCGGGTTTCGGCCTGCTGCTGCTGCTGCTGCTCGTCATCGTGGCCCTGTGGGACAGCCATCGCATGCTGGCTCTGGGCGGTGGCACCCTCGTGCTGATCGCCGCGGCCATCTTCGCGGTGCTCAAGGTCAAGGCCTTGATCGCCCAGCCGGCCAGCCTGTTCCAGTCCAGCATCGGCGAACTGCGAGCGGACGCCGACGCGTTGCGGCGCCGGCCGGGGCCATGAGCGCCACATCGGGCCGCCTCGGGCCGGTGCATCCCCGCCGGGCGGGACAGCACGTCATGCGAAGGGTGAGGCGGTGATTCCCCGCATTCCTGCCGACCCGGCCCGGCGGGCCGAACGCAAGGCTGACCTGCTGCTCGCGTCCGAAGTGCTGCGTGGCCAGGCCGCGCTGGCGGTGGACGATCTCGGCGGTCGCGCCGACGGCTGGGCGCTGCGGCTGCTGGCCTGGCGCAATCTGCTGTCCAACCCCCTCTTGCTCGCCGTGGCCGGCGGCGCGGCGACCCTGTTTGCCGGCGCCGGAAAAAGATACCGGGGGCGCCTCTGGCGCGGCCTGCGCTGGGCCTGGCTGGCGTGGCGCGTCTGGCGCAAGGGCTAGACCCGGGGGCTGTCCCGGCCCCGCGTATGGGCCGGCGTGCCGTCCAGCTCGTGCAGCCAGGGCATGGCGGAGTCGCGCCAGACCTGGACCCCGGGCTTGAGCTGGGCGCGCTCGTTCACGCAGCCCAGGCGGATGTTCAGCGTCCTGGGCATGTCGGCCTCCGAAGCGAACAGCTGCGTTCCGCAGTCGCCGCAGAAGGCCTGGGCTCGGCGGTTGCCGCTGGCTGCCACCTTCACGTACTGCTTGGGCGTTCCCTGCATCTCGACCTGCTCGACCGGAACGGGCAGCACGGCCCGGAAGGGGGCGCCGGAGAGGACCTGGCAGTCGCTGCAATGGCAGACCATGACCTTGGTCGGGTCCGCCGTTGCCGTGAAACGGATGTTGCCGCAATGGCATTGGCCGGTGATTTTCAAGAGGGCTCCTCGGTTCAGTTCTCGGCCGCGTCCAGCCGCTTCATGCGCTCGCTCTGCCAGTAGACATCGTCACCGCCCAGGCCGTCGAGATTGGCGCGGTTGAGCACGCGGGCCAGCACGAAGAGCAGGTCGGACAGGCGGTTCAGGTACTGGCGCGGCGCGGCGTTGATCGCTTCGCTTGCGGCCAGCGTGATGACGGCGCGTTCGGCGCGGCGGGCGATGGTGCGGCAGACATGGGCGATGGCCGCGCTGCGCGTGCCGGCCGGCAGGATGAATTCCTTGAGCCGCGGCAGGTGTTCGTTGTAATGCGCCAGTGCCTCGTCCAGGCGCAGGACGGCGGCGGCCTTCAGCAGCGCACCGCCGGGCCAGGAGAGCTCGCCGCCGAGGTTGAAGAGCTCGTGCTGGATGGTGACGAGCAGTTCGCGCACGTCGTCGGGCAGCGGCTCGGCCAGCAGCAGGCCGAGGTTGGAGTTCAGTTCGTCGACATCGCCCATGGCCTGTACGCGCAGGTGGTCCTTGGGGACACGGCTGCCGTCGCTGAGGCCGGTGGTGCCGTCGTCGCCGGTGCGGGTGGCGATCTGGGAGAGTCGGTTGCCCATGGTGGTCCTGGCGGATGCAAAACCGCCATTCTCGTCACGCCGTCAATGCCGGCGGCCGCTGCGGTGGAAGTCGGGCTTTTGCGGCGGCGCGGCATGTGGGTGCAGGCCGGGGTTGCCGGGCGGGCGCTCGGCGGTGGGGCCGGGCGGCGGCGCCTCGCCCATGCCAGGCGGACGGTCCGTCAGCTCTCGCCAGCGCGCCACCAGCACGTCGAAGCGCAGGGCCCCGAGCACGATCAGCGCGATGGCCAGGATCAGCAGCAGCCAGGTCAGGTTCATGGTGGTCGCCCCCGGTGTGGACCTGCCCATGCTGGCACTGTCGGCGACGCGCTGCAACACAATTGGCTGATGTGGATCAGGAGAGTCGCCGATGAACGCGCCCACCCCCGTTGATGCCGGCCCCGCGCCACTGCCGCCGGCCCTGCTGGCGGCGCTGCAGGCCGAGTTCGGCGCGCGCTGTTCGACGGCGCTGGCCGTGCGCGAGCAGCATGGCCGCGACGAATCCGTCTTCGACGTGCCGCCGCCGCAGGCCGTCGTCTTCGCCGCGAGCGAGGCCGAGGTCGCACGCGTCGTCGCGCTGTGCGCGGCCCACCGCGTGCCGGTCATCCCCTATGGCGCCGGCTCGTCGCTGGAGGGCCATCTGCTGGCCGTGCAGGGCGGCATCAGCCTGGACCTGTCGCGCATGGATTGCATCCTGCGTGTGGACGCCGAGGACTTGACGGTCACGGTGCAGCCGGGCGTGACGCGCAAGGCGCTGAACGAGGCGCTCAAGCATGAGGGCCTGTTCTTCCCCATCGACCCCGGCGCCGATGCAAGCCTGGGCGGCATGGCCGCGACGCGTGCCAGTGGCACGAATGCGGTGCGCTACGGCACGATGCGCGAGAACGTGCTGGGCCTGCGCTTCGTGTCGGCCGCGGGCGAGGTGCTGCGCTGCGGTTCGCGCGCGAAGAAGAGCAGCGCGGGCTATGACCTGAAGAGCCTCATCGTCGGCAGTGAGGGCACGCTGGGCGTCATCACCGAGCTGACCGTCAAGGTGCATCCGCTGCCCGAGGCCGTGTCGGCCGCGGTCTGCTTCTTTCCCGGCATCGATGCGGCGGTGCGTACGGCCATGCAGGTCATACAGATCGGCGTGCCCATCGCCCGCTGCGAGCTGCTGGATGTCAATGCGATCAAGGCCGTCAACGCGCACGACGGGCTGGGGCTGAAGGAGGCCCCCATGCTGCTGATGGAGTTCCATGGCAGCGCGGCCGGTGTGGCCGAGCAGGCGGCCACGGTGCAGGAGGTCGCGGCCGACCATGGCGGCGATGCCTTCGAATGGGCCACGACGCCCGAGGCCCGTACGCGGCTGTGGACGGCTCGGCATCACGCCTACCTGTCGGGCCTTCAGATGCGCCCCGGCTGCCGCGCGGTGACGACGGACACCTGTGTGCCCATCTCGCGGCTGGCCGAGAACATCCAGGCCAGCGTCGCCGAGGTCGAGGCCGCCGGCTTGCCCTACTTCATCGTGGGCCATGTGGGCGACGGCAACTTCCACATGGCCTATCTTCTGGACCCGGCCCGGCCCGAGGAATTGGCGACGGCCGAGCGGCTGAGCGCGCAGATGGTGGCGCGTGCGATCGCGCTGGAGGGCACCTGCACCGGCGAGCACGGCATAGGCCTGCACAAGCAGCGTTTCCTGCTCGACGAGACGGGCGCGGAGGCGGTGGCCGCCATGCGGGCCGTCAAGCAGGCGCTGGACCCGCTGGGCATCCTCAACCCCGGCAAGGTCTTCCGCTGCGGCGCCAGCCCGTACTCGCGCTTGAAGGCCGTCTCCGACTCGTAGCCCACGTCGGCCGCCACGGCCATGCGCCAGCGCGCCAGGTAGCGCATTGGCGCCAGGCCCAGGTAGTGCGTGAAGCGCTCCGCCAGCACCGAGCGCGAGCTGCCGGCTTCGCGCGCCAGCGACTCCACCGTCCACGCGCGGGCGGGCTGGCCGTGCAGCAGCGCCAGCGCCCGGTCGACCAGCGGGTCACGCAGCCCGGCCAGCCAGCCCAGCTGCTGCGGCGCCAGCGTCTCGACATGGCGGCGCCGCGCCGGCTTGACAACCCGGCGATCAACACGCCGGGCTCGGAGACGCGGGCGTCGCTGTCCACCGGCGGCACGCGGCTGTACTTCGGCTGCAGGCGCAGCCCTGACGACCCGGGCGACGTCTTCGCCGGCACGCGGTTGAAGCTGCGCGAATAGCCGCGGCCACGGGCCGCCGGGGGCGCAGGCGCGCCCCATCCCCAAGCCGAACGGTGCGGCTTGTTGAACCGGCTTCTAAACTGGTTCGATGAGCACCACCGCCGCCCCACCCGCCGGCGCGCTGCGCCAGTTCGACGACCTGCCCGGCCCGCGCGGCGTGCCGGTGTTCGGCAACCTGCTGCAGATCGACTCGACGCGGGTACACCAGCAGGTGGAGGCCTGGTGCGAGGAGTTCGGGCCCATCTTCAAGCTCAGGCTGGGTCGGCGGCGCCTGGTGGTCGTCGGTGACCATGACCTGATCAGCACCGCGCTGCGCGACCGGCCCGACGGCTTCAGGCGCACGCAGAGGCTGGAAGACATCGGCCGCGAGATGGGCTTGGACGCCGGCCTGTTCGGCGCCAACGGCGAGGTCTGGAAGCGCCAGCGCCGCATGGTCATGGCCGGTTTCGACCCGGTGCACGTGAAGCGTTACTACCCCTTCCTGTTGCGCGTGGCCGGGCGCCTCGTCGATCGCTGGCATGGTGCCGCGTGCGCCGGCCAGCCCATCGCGCTGCAGGCCGACCTGATGCGCTTCACGGTGGATGCCGTCGCCGGCCTGGCCTTCGGCGAGGACGTCAACACGCTGCAGTCCGACGAGGACATCATCCAGCGGCACCTGAACCGCATCTTCCCGATGCTCTTCAAGCGCATCTTCGCGCCGCTGCCGATCTGGCGCTGGTGGCCATCGGCCGAGGACCGCGCGCTGGCGCGCAGCGTGGCCGAGGTGAACGCCGCCGTGCAGGGCTTCATCGCCCAGGCCCGGGCGCGCATGGCAGCCGATCCGGCGCTGCGCGTGGAGCCCGGCAATCTGCTGGAGGCCATGCTGGTGGCCGCGGACGAGCCCGGCAGCGGCATCGACGACGAGCAGGTGGCCGGCAATGTGCTGACCCTGCTGCTGGCTGGCGAAGACACGACGGCCAACACGCTGGCCTGGATGATCTGGCTGCTGTGGCAGCACCCCGAGGCACTGGCGCGGGCGCGGGCCGAGGTGGACGGCGTCTGCGGTGACGCGGCCCTGCCCAGCCTGGAGCAGCTGGGCGACCTGGACTACGTGGAGGCCTGCGCTCACGAGACCATGCGGCTGCGCCCCGTCGCGCCGATCAACACCATGCAGGCCGTGCACGACACGCGCGTCGGCGACGTGTGGGTGCCCGCCGGCGTCGTCGTCATGGCCGTCATGCGGCGCGACGCCACCAGCGAGCGCCACCTGCCCAACGCCGCCGCCTTCGAGCCCGAGCGCTGGCTGCTCGACGCCAGGCAGGTGGGCGCGGCCAAGCGCCTGTCCATGCCCTTCGGTGCCGGGCCGCGCATCTGCCCGGGGCGCTACCTGGCGCTGATGGAGATCAAGCTGGCCTGCGCGCTGCTGCTGCGCCATTTCGACATCGCCGCGGTCGATACGCCCGACGGCCGGGCGCCGCGCGAACTGCTGCAGCTGGCGATGGGACCGGTAGGCCTGACGATGCGGCTGCGGCCGCGCGCCTGAACCAGAATGCGGCGCATGCAACGCCGCACCCTTCTGGCTGGCCTGGCCCTCGCGCCGCAGGCTTCATTCGCCGTCCCCACCCCCGACTTCGCCGCGCTGGAGCGCCGTGTGCGGGGCAGGCTGGGCCTGTTCGCCCTCGACACCGGCGGTGGCCGCACGCTGGTCCATCGCGCCGACGAGCGTTTCGCCATGGCGTCGACCTTCAAGATCCTGCTGGCTGCGTGCGTGGCCCAGGGGGTGGAGGGCGGGCGCTGGGGCTGGAGCGACGAGATTGCGCTGCAGGAGCGCGAGCGCGTGCCGCATGCGCCGGCCTTCGACCGCCTGCTGCCGCGCGGCCACGCGACGCTTGCCGAACTGGTGCAGGGCATCATCGTCGAGAGCGACAACCCCAGCGCCAACGTGCTGCTGCGCCACTGCTGCGGCGACCCGGCCGGCCTGACGGCGTGGCTGCGCCGTCAGGGTGACGCGGTCACGCGCCTGGACCGCTGGGAAACCGAGCTCAACGAGAACGCGCCCGGCGACCCGCGCGACACCAGCACGCCCCGCGCGTTTGCGACGACATTGCGGCATCTGCTGCTCGGCCCCGGCCTCGCGCGCTCCGGCCAGGCGCGGCTGTGGGCCGACCTGCAGGCCTCGCGGACGGGCCTCGGGCGGCTGCGCGCCGGTGTGCCGGACACCGGTTGGCGCGTCATCGACAAGACCGGCACCGGCGGGCGAGGCGCGGTCAACGACGTGGCGCTGGTGTTCCCGCCGGACGGGCGGCCGCCCTGGGTCGTCGTGGCGCTGCAGTCGGATTCCGGGGCGTCGACGGACGAGCTCGGCGCCGTTTTGGCCGACGCGATGCGGCTGCTGGTCAAGGCCTGGGCCTGATCCGATGTCGGGCGCCAGCCGCCGCCAGTACGAGGCGCGCATGCACCGCGTGCAGGCCCACATCGACCGGCATCTGGACGCGCCGCTGGAGCTGGAGGCCATCGCCGCCATCGCCCATTTCTCGCCCTATCACTTCCACCGGCTCTTCCTCGCGTGGATGGGAGAGACACTGGGTGACTACCTGGCGCGCCGCCGTCTGGAGCGCGGCGCGCAACGCCTGCGCGGCCAGCCCGATTCGACGGTGCTGAGCATTGCCCTCGGCGTGGGCTACGGCTCGGCCGAGGCCTTCTCGCGGGCCTTCAAGCTGCGCTTCGGCTGCTCGCCGACGCAGTGGCGCAAGCTCGATCAGGCCGACCGCAATCTGGATCAGGCCGGCGCCTGGCGTACGGGCGAGCATGGCTTCTCCCCCCATTCCGACGAAGGAGATCCCGTGAACGTCCGCCTGATCGACCGCCTTCCCGTGCGCATGGCCTATCTGCGCTACCAGGGCGCCTATGGCCCGGCCCTGGGTCGCTTCTGGGCCGAGACCTTCAACCCCTGGCTGCTGACGCAGAGCCTGGGCGCCGTCGCGCGCTTTGGCATCTCCCATGACGACCCCAGCCTGGTGCCGCCCGAGCAATGCCGCTACGACTGCGGCGTGGCCGTTCCGGCGGGCTGGCTGCCCAACGGCGGGGCCCTCGTCACCGAACTGCCTGGCGGCCGCTATGCGGCGCTGGATTTCGAGGGCACGGCCGCCGACATTGGCGCGGCCTGGTCGGCCATGATGGGCCGCTGGCTGCCGTCCAGCGGCCTGCAGCTGGATGCACGGCCCTGCTTCGAGCATTACGGGCCGCAGGCGCGCTTCGACGTCCAGACCGGCGTGTTTGACTGCGAGCTGTGCATCCCGGTCGCGCCCCTGTGAGCCGCGACGCTTCGCCGCGCACCTAAGCGTCCGCGGCCTGCGGCGGCGCACAGTGGCGCCTCGACCATCCCTGGAGCTGCCATGCCTGCCATCACCTGCTTCATCCGCTACGAGCTGGACCCCTTCCAGCGCGAGGCGTTCCGCGACTACGCCCAGGCCTGGGTCCGCATCATTCCGCGCCTGGGCGGCCGGCTGCTGGGCTACTGGCTGCCCTGGGAAGGCACGAACCACGAAGCCTGGGGCCTGGTCGGCTTCGACTCGCTGGCAGACTACGAGGCCTACCGCGTGCGGCTGAAGGCCGATGCCGAGGCGCGAGTGAATTTCGAGTTCGCCAGGGAGCGACGCTTCATCCTGCGCGAGGAGCGGACTTTCTGTGAGGATGTGCAGCCATGATCGCCGTCATCTTCGAAGTCCAGCCCACGGGCGATGGCCGCCAGGCCTATCTCGACCACGCCGCGGCGCTGAAGCCGCTGCTGGAGCAGAGGGATGGCTTCATCTCGGTTGAGCGCTTCCAGAGCCTGCACGACCCGGACAAGCTGCTGTCGCTGTCCTTCTGGCGCGACGAGGACGCCGTGCGCGGCTGGCGCGAGATGGAACGCCACCGCGAGGCCCAGGCTGCCGGCCGCAGCGGGCTGTTTGCGAACTACCGGCTGCGTGTGGCCCATGTCGTGCGCGACTACGGTCTGCACGACCGGGAGCAGGTGCCGCAATGAATGCAGAGCCGCGCCTGGCCCGCGTCGCGGCGGCGATGGCCGACCCGACGCGGGCCCGGGTTCTCGTCAGGCTGCTGGATGGCCGCCTGCACACGGCCGGCGAGCTGGCCACGCATGCGGGCGTTGGTGCGGCAACCATGTCGGCCCATTTGAAGCTACTGGTGGAAGAAGGGCTGGCACGCGTGCGGCCGCAGGGGCGGCATCGCTACTTCGGCCTGGCCGACGGCGACGTGGCGCATGCGCTGGAGGCGCTGCTGCGGTTGGCGGACGGGCGCGACACAGCCCCTGCGGCCGACCTGCGTCGCTGGCAGAAGCCCGAGATGCGCGGCCTGCGGCATGCGCGCAGCTGCTACGGCCACCTGGCCGGCGAACTCGGCGTGCTCTGGCGCGAGGCGCTGCTGGCCAAGGGCTGGGTGAGGGCGGCGGCGGATGGGCGCTACGAGCTCAGCGCAGCCGGCCACGAAGCCTTGGCCGAGCTGATGCCGGCCGGCTTCGCGGCGACGGGGCGGATGCTCTATGACTGCGTGGACTGGTCCGAACGCCGCGACCATTTCGCCGGGCCGCTGGCGGTGGCCTGGCTGGAGGCGATGCTGGCGCAGGGCTGGTTGCGGCGCGTCGAGCAATCGCGGGAATTGCGCCTGACGCCACCGGGCCGGCCGGCGCTGGTGGAGCGGCTGATGGGCCCCTTGCCGGTGGCGGCGCTTTCCGGTGCCAGGAGGCCGTAGATCGCGCGAACCTTGTCGGGAGCCTGACTTTACGGGTTGGCCTTGGTGCCGGCCCGCCCAGGCTGCCTAAGATCGTCAGGCCCACAACTCCTACGGACGAGAGGTTCTCATGCTGCACTACCTGTGGATGTTCATCGTCGGCATCGTCATTGGCGCGATTGCCCGATTCATCATGCCGGGCTCCGAGCATCTGGGCATCCTGATGACCGGTGTGCTGGGCGTTGCGGGGTCGTTTGTCGGCGGCCTGATCGCGCGCCTCTTCAGCAAGCCGGCGGACGGCGCCATGGTCCATCCTGCGGGCCTCATCCTGTCCGTCGTCGGCGCGCTCATCCTGCTCTATGCGTGGAACCATTTCGTCCGCTGAGCCGCGGCCGGCCTAGTGCCGCGCGCCGGGCCCGGCTCACGACTGCTGGGCCGGGACGTTCCAGCGCCGCGTGATGTCGCCGCGGCTGTTGACGCTTTCCAGGTTGACCGCAAAGCCCCACAGCCGCCCGACATGCTTGAGCACCTCCTGCGCGCTGTCGTGCAGCGGGCGGTTCTGGTGCTGCACATGGCGCAGCGTCAGCGAGCGGTCGCCGCGCAGGTTGACGTTCCAGACCTGGATGTTGGGCTCGCGCGTTGAGAGGTCGTACTGGCGCGACAAGGCCTGGCGCAGGTGGCGGTAGCCACTTTCGTCGTGGATGGCTGAGATCTCGTAGTCGCTCTTGGTCTCGTCGTCGAGGATGGCGAAGAGGCGGAAGTCGCGCATGAGCTTCGGTGACAGGTATTGCCCGATGAAGCTCTCGTCCTTGAAGTTGCGCATCGCGTGGTCCAGCGTGGGCAGCCAGTCGCTGCCAGCGATGTCGGGGAACCAGTCACGGTCCTCGTCGGTGGGGTGCTCGCAGATACGCCGGATGTCGGTGTACATCGCGAAGCCCAGTGCATAGGGATTGAGGTTGGCGCCCGGGTGCTGGTAGACGACGTTGGTGTGGGACTTGAGCCACTCGATCATCATGCCGTCGCTCAGGTAGCCGTCGTCGTACATCTGGTTCAGCAGCCGGTGGTGCCAGAACGTGGCCCAGCCCTCGTTCATGACCTGGGTCTGGCGCTGCGGGTAGAAGTACTGCGCGATCTTGCGCACGATGCGCACGATCTCGCGCTGCCAGGGATCCAGCAGCGGCGCGTTCTTCTCGATGAAGTAGAGGATGTTCTCCTGCGGCTCGTCGGGGAAGCGGCGACTCTCGGCGGCCTCGTCGGGGCGATCGGGCTTCTTGGGCAGCGTGCGCCAGAGGTCATTGACCTGCGACTGCGCATGCTGCTCGCGGTCCTTCACACGCGCGCGCTCCTCGGCGAGCGACAGCTTGGCCGGGCGCCGGTAGCGGTCCACGCCGTGGTTCATCAGCGCGTGGCAGGAATCCAGCAGCGTCTCGACGGCGTCCAGGCCGTAGCGCTCCTCGCAGTCGGCGACATAGTGTTTCGCGTAGACGAGGTAGTCGATGATGCTGGACGCGTCCGTCCACATGCGGAACAAGTAGTTGCCCTTGAAGAAGCTGTTGTGGCCGTAGCAGGCATGGGCGATGACCAGGGCCTGCATGGCCAGCGTGTTCTCCTCCATCAGGTAGGCAATGCAGGGATCGGAGTTGATGACGATCTCGTAGGCCAGGCCCATCTGGCCGCGCCGGTAGTTGCGCTCGGTCGCGATGAACTCCTTGCCGTAGCTCCAGTGGCGGTAGTTCACCGGCATGCCCACCGAGGCGTAGGCATCCATCATCTGCTCGGCGGTGATGACTTCCAGCTGGTTTGCGTAGGTGTCGAGGCCGAAGCGCTCAGCCGTCTGCTTGATGACGGCGTGGTACTCCTCGATGAGCTGGAAGGTCCAGTCGTTGGGCGAAGGCAGGGGCCTGTCGGGGCGCAGCAGCAGCGGCTTCATATGCTGCAGCGGCTGGCGTTGGCGGCGTTCGGGCGTGCCGGCCGGCGGCACTGCCGGCAGGCCGGGGCGACGGCGGTCCTCCTTGCTGCTCATGCGGTCGCTCCTTCCTTCTTGAACAGCTCGCGGAAGACCGGGTAGATCTCTGACGCCTCGACGGCCTTGCGCATCGCGAAGTAGGGCACCTCCTCGGCGAGCTTCTGGTATTCGTCCCAGAGGTTCTGTTCTGGCTCGGCGACCTGCACGTAGGCGAAGTAGCGGCACAGCGGCAGCAGCTTGTCGGCCAGCAACTCGCGGCAGCGGCCGCTGTCGTGGTGCCAGTTGTCGCCGTCGCTGGCCTGCGCGCCGTAGATGTTCCACTCGGCCGGCGAGTAGCGCTCGCGGATGATCTGCTCCATCAGCACCAGGGCACTGGACACGACAGTGCCGCCGGTCTCGGTGGCGTGGAAGAACTCCTGCTCGTCCACCTCCTGGGCCTGGGTGTGGTGGCGGATGAAGACGACGTCGATCTTCTCGTAGTGCCGCGTCAGGAAGAGGTAGAGCAGGATGAAGAAGCGCTTGGCCAGGTCCTTGCGGCCTTCGTCCATGGAGCCGGACACGTCCATCAGGCAGAACATGACGGCGCGCGTCGTCGGCACAGGGATGCGCACGCGAGAGCGGAAGCGCAGGTCTATGGGGTCGAGGAAGGGGATGGCCTCGATGCGCTCGCGCAGGTGCTGGATGCGCTCGCGGGTCTCCAGCAGCAGGCGCGGCGTCTCGGGACGGTCCTCCTTCAGCAGCTCCTGCTCGCGCGCCTCCAGCTCGTGCAGCTCGCGCCTCTTGTCCATGCCCAGGGCGATGCGCCGGCCCAGGGCGCCGCGCATGGAGCGCACGACGTGCAGGTTGGTGGGCGTGCCATCGGAGACGAAGCCGGCGCGCTGGCTGCGCCATTCGGGGGTGTCGGCCAGCGTCGTGCGAGCGAGGTTTGGCAGGGCCAGGTCTTCGAAGAAGACCTGCATGAACTCTTCCTTGCTGAGGTGAAAGACGAAGTCGTCCTCGCCCTCGCCGGAGTCGCTGGCCTCGCCACCGCCGCCGCCGCCGCTCTGCCCGCCCTTGGGCTTGGCGATGCGGTCGCCCTTTACATACTCCTGGTTGCCCGGCCGCACGACCTCGCGGATGCCGCCGTCGCCATGGCCGAAGACGGGCTCGCTGAGGTCCTTCTTCGGGATGTGCACATCCTCGCCGCGCTCGATGTCGCGGATACCGCGGCCGTCCACCGCACGCTTGACCGCCTCGCGGATCTGCTCCTTGTTGCGGCGCAGGAAGCGCTCGCGGTTGCCTATGGACTTGTTCTTGCCCGAAAGGCGCCGGTCGATGATCTGTTGAAGCGACATCGCGCGACCTGCTTTCTCAGCTGGACTTGCGAACCCTCAGATACCACTCGCACAGCAGCCGCACCTGCTTGGCCGTGTAGCCCTTGTCCACCATGCGCTGCACGAAGTTCTCGTGCTTCTTGGCATCCTCGATGCTGGCCTTGGCGTTGAAGCTGATGACGGGCAGCAGCTCCTCGGTGTTGGAGAACATCTTCTTCTCGATGACGGTGCGCAGCTTCTCGTAGCTGGTCCACAGCGGGTTCTTGCCCGCGTTGTTGGCGCGCGCGCGCAGCACGAAGTTGACGATCTCGTTGCGGAAGTCCTTGGGATTGGAGATGCCGGCCGGCTTCTCGATCTTCTCCAGCTCGGCGTTCAGCGCGCTGCGGTCGAAGACCTCGCCGGTGTCGGTGTCGCGGTACTCCTGGTCCTGAATCCAGTAGTCGGCATAGGTCACGTAGCGGTCGAAGATGTTCTGGCCGTACTCGCTGTAGCTCTCCAGGTAGGCGGTCTGGATCTCCTTGCCGATGAACTCGGCGTAGCGCGGCGACAGCTGCTCCTTGATGAAGCCGATGAACTTCTCCTCCTGCTCCTTGGGGAACTGCTCGCGCTCGATCTGCTGCTCCAGCACATACATCAGATGCACCGGGTTGGCGGCCACCTCGGAGCTGTCGAAGTTGAAGACCTTGGACAGGATCTTGTAGGCGAAGCGCGTGCTGATGCCGCTCATGCCCTCGTCGACGCCAGCGTAGTCCCGGTACTCCTGGTAGCTCTTGGCGCGCGGATCGGTGTCCTTCAGGTTCTCGCCGTCGTAGATCTGCATCTTGCTGAACAGCGACGAGTTCTCTGGCTCCTTCAGCCTTGTCAGCACAGCGAATTGGCTCATCATCTTCAGCGTGCCGGGGGCGCACTTGGCGTCGGCCAGAGAGGAGCCGCGGATCAGCTTCTCGTAGATCTTGACCTCCTCGCTGACACGCAGGCAGTAGGGCACCTTGACGATGTAGACCCGGTCGAGGAAGGCCTCGTTGTTCTTGTTGTTGCGGAAGGTCTTCCACTCGCTCTCGTTGCTGTGCGCCAGCACGATGCCGTCGAAGGGGATAGCGCCAAAGCCCTCCGTGCCCTTGTAGTTGCCCTCCTGTGTGGCGGTCAGCAGCGGGTGCAGCACCTTGATGGGTGCCTTGAACATCTCGACGAATTCCAGGAGGCCCTGGTTGGACAGGCACAGGCCGCCGCTGTAGCTGTAGGCGTCGGGGTCGTCCTGTGCATAGGTTTCCAGCTTGCGGATGTCGACCTTGCCGACCAGGCTGGAGATGTCCTGGTTGTTCTCATCGCCGGGCTCGGTCTTGGAGACGCCGATCTGCTTGAGCACGCTGGGGTAGCGCTTGATGACCTTGAACTTGCGGATGTCGCCGCCGAACTCGTCCAGCCGCTTCACGGCCCAGGGGCTGAGGATGCGGTTCAGGTAGCGGCGCGGGATGCCGTAGTCTCGCTCCAGCAGCGGGCCGTCCTCGATGGGGTCGAAAAGGCCCAGCGGCGACTCGTTCACCGGCGAGCCGGCCAGCGCATAGAAGGGCACATGCTCCATCAGTTGCTTGAGCCGTTCGGCGATGGAGCTCTTTCCGCCGCCGACGGGGCCGAGCAGGTAGAGGATCTGCTTCTTTTCCTCCAGGCCTTGCGCGGCGTGGCGGAAATAGGAGACGACCTGCTCGATGGCTTCTTCGAGCCCGTAGAACTCGGCGAAGGCCGGGTAGATCTTGATGGTCTTGTTGGCGAACAGCCGCGAGAGCCGCGGGTCGTTGCGCGTGTCGAGCATCTGCGGCTCGCCGATGGCCTGCAGTATGCGCTCGGCGGCCGTGGCATAGGCCAGCGGATTCCTCTTGCACTCCGCGAGGTAGTCCTCCAGCGAGAGCTCCTCGACCTTGTTGCGCTCGAAGCGCGCTGCGAAATGGCTGATGACGTCCATGCCGACCTCCTGCGGTTTGAACTCCACAGGGCCGCGCGCACGATCCGTGCCCGAGGGGCTGGGGGGTTCTGATCGCGCCTCAACTGCAAGGCGTCATCAGAACTCTCCACTTGGCTGACCCGCGGCATGCGCCGCCGGCAGCGTGTCATCACAAGAATAAGCCGTCGCCAACCCACCAACACATCGGCCCGGCTTTCCGTTGACAGGGTGCCGGTCCAGCATACGCCCACCGGTCAGGCAAGACCTGTCACTCAGCGGGCAAACCACACGAACATGGAGGCCTTGTGGTGGTCCGCAGACACCGCGCCGGTGAAGAACTGTTGCGATGGCAGGGTGCGCCCCAAAGCCTCGTCGACCGGTCCGGCGTGCGGGGCATCGTTGCCGCGGCCCCAGTGTTGGACTCGCGCCTTCGCCGCGATGTCGGACGCCGCCGCATTGCACGGCGGCGCGCGCTTCAGCTGCCGCGCAGCTTGTCGAGGATGCCAGACAGCGCATCCAGCGAATCGAAATGGATGGCCAGCTCGCCGCTTTGGCCGCCGCGCTTGCTACGCTTCTTCACGCGCACCTCGACGGTGGCGCCGAGGGCGTCGGCCAGCTCCTCCTCCAGGCGCAGTACGTCGCGACTCTTGTCGCCCTTCACGCGCAGCAGCGGCGCCTGGCGCGCGGCGCCCTGGGTCTTGGCGACCAGCTTCTCGGCCTCGCGCACGCTGAGCTTCTTGGCCGCAATCTCGCTGGCCGTGGTGATCTGCACGGCGCCGTCCAGCGGCAGCAGCGCGCGGGCATGGCCCATGTCGATGTCGCCGGCCATCAGCATGTTCTGCACCGGCGCGCTGAGGTTCAGGAGCCGCAGCAGGTTGCTTGCCGCGCTGCGCGAGCGGCCCACGGCCTGGGCCGCCTCTTCATGCGTCAGGCCGAACTCGTCGGTCAGGCGCTTGAGGCCCTGGGCCTCTTCGAGCGGGTTCAGGTCCTCGCGCTGGATGTTCTCGATCAGCGCCATGGCGGCGGCCGATTCGTCGGGCACGGCCTTTACCAGCACCGGCACCTCGCGCAGTCCCGCAAGCTTGGCCGCGCGGAAGCGCCGCTCGCCGGCAATGATCTCGTAGGCGGCGGCACCGTTGGGCACCGCGTCCGCCGAAAGGGGCCGCACGAGGATGGGCTGCATGATGCCCTGGGCCTTGATGCTCTCGGCCAGCTCGTACAGCGAGCCCTCGTCCATGCGCGTGCGCGGCTGGTACTTGCCGGCCTGCAGCTGCGAAAGCGCCAGCGTGCCGGGCGTGCCGTCGCGCTCGGGCGCGGGGGTGTCGCTGACCTTCGGGCCGAGCAGGGCTTCCAGGCCGAGGCCTAGGCCTTTGGGTTTCTTCGTTGCCATGGCGGCGGATTGTCCTTCAGAGGTTCATCAGCAGATCCCGGCCCTCCGGCCAGTCGCCCAGGCCGGACTCGGCATTCAGGTGTCCCCGCGGCCCGGCGATGACGACGCTGCTGCCCCAGTCTGCCGCCATCTGCGTGGCGCGCTCGGCGGCGCCGTAGGGGTCGTCGCTGCTGATGACGGTGATGCTGGGGAAGGGTAGCGCCGAGCGGCGGATGGGACGCCAGTTGTGCAGCTGGGGCGGCATGTCCTCGCGCTCGGTGTCCGGCGGCGCGACGAGCAGCGCGCCCCTCACGCGCGCCGTGTGCTGCGAATGCTCGGCCCAGCTCGCGACCAGCTGGCAGCCCAGCGAATGCGCGACGAGCAGAGCCGGCGCGTCGTCCTGCAGCAGCACCTCGTCCAGCCGCGCCATCCAGTCGCCGCGCCGCGGCCAATCCCAGTCATGCTGCTCGACGCGCTGGTCGCCGTGCAGCCGCTCCCAGCGGCTCTGCCAGTGCTCGGGGCCGGAGTTCTGCCAGCCGGGGAGAAGCAGGATGCGCGATGGATTCATGGTTTGCCCTTATCCTTGACGGTTCGATTCTCAGTGCTTGGAGCAGCGGCAATGACGTTCAAGGTGTTTGTGGATGGCCAGGAGGGCACCACCGGCTTGCGGATTCACGAATACCTCGCGGCCCGCAGCGACATCGAGGTGCTCAGGATAGACGCCGACAAGCGCAAGGACCCGGCCGAGCGCTCGCGCCTGCTGAACGCCGCTGATGTGGCCTTCCTGTGCCTGCCCGACGCGGCCTCGCGCGAGGCGGCCTTCATGGTCAACAACGCCAACACCTGCCTCATCGACGCCAGCACGGCCCACCGCACGGCGCCGGGCTGGGCCTTCGGCCTGCCGGAGCTGGCCCCGGGCCAGCGCGACGCCATCCGCCAGGCCAAGCGCATCGCCAACCCCGGCTGCCACGCCAGCGCCTTCATCCTCGCCGTGCGGCCGCTGGTGGACGCCGGCCTGCTGCCCAGGGACGCGGCCGTCAGTGCCACCTCCATCACCGGCTACTCGGGCGGCGGCAAGAGCATGATCGCCGAGTACGAGCAGCAGCCGCTGCCCGCCCACCTGACCGCGCCGCGGCCCTACGGCCTGGGCCTGAAGCACAAGCACCTGCCGGAGATGATGGCCCACACGGGCCTGGCGAGCCCGCCGGTGTTCATGCCGGTGGTCAGCAGCTTCTACAAGGGCCTGGCGGTGAGCGTGCCGCTGCATTTCAGCCAGTTCAAGGCCGGCACGACGCCGGAGCAGGTGCAGGCCGCGCTGGCCGCGCATTACGAGGGCGAGCGCTTCATCAGCGTGAAGCCGCTGCGCGATGCGGCGACGCTGGAGACCGGCTTCTTCGACGTGCAGGCCTGCAACGACACCAACCGCGTGGACCTGTTCGTGTTCGCGTCCGACACGCAGGTGCTGGTCATCGCGCGCCTGGACAACCTCGGCAAGGGCGCCAGCGGCGCGGCCGTGCAGAGCATGAACGTGCACCTGGGCCTGGAAGAGACCCTGGGCCTGGTCTGACGCGGCCTCGCTTTCCTGATCGCGTGGCCTGACCGAGAGAGGCCGGCCATCGCGTCCAGCGAGGTGGAGGTTTCGTCAAGGTGCGCAGGCGCGTGCCGGGTCAGATCAGCGCCTGCTCGGGGCTGCGGTAGTGGTAGCGGTAGGCGAAAACAAAGCCCAGGCGGGCGTACAGCCGCTGCGCGGCCGCGTTGTCGCTGCCCACTTGCAGATAGGCCTGGCGCGCACCCTGCGCATGCGCCAGGGCCAGCAGCGCGCGGCACAGGCGTTCGCCATGGCCCCGCCGCGTTTGGGCCGAGGCGATGTCGTAGAGGCCCACGAGATCGCCATCCACGACCATCTGGCCGCAGGCCAGCAACCGCCCCGCCGCATCGTGCAGCGCAAAGCCCTGGTAGGTGACCGGTGCGTTAGCGATGCGCTCCGCGTGGGCTGCGATGGCCGTGGCGGACGAGCCGCGCAGGGCGCCCACGGTGGCCGCGTAGTCGGCCGCGGACTGGGCCCTGAGAGCGACCGGCGTGGCGGTGGGCGACAGGTGCTCCAGCACCATCACATCGGCCGCGTCGAAGGCGCCCCAGCCCTTGGCGGCGAGCAGGGCGTCCAACTCGGCCGGCTGGCTCCAGGGCGTCACGCGCAGGGCCAGCGGCAGGCCGGCGGCGTCATAGGCCTGCTGGCAGCGGGCCAGCAGCTCGTCCAGCGGCAGCTGGCCCTGGCGCAGCGCGTTGATGCAGCGCGAGCGCTTGGCCTTGCCGGGTGAAAGGCGGATCAGCCAGCCGTCGATGTCGGCCTGCTGGGGCGGAGCGCTGGCGTCGAGGCCGGCCCGCTCAGCGCGCAGTGCGAGGGCCTGGAGCCCGACTTCAGGCATCGCCGAGCAGGGCAGTGGGCCGACGCCACACGCAGCGCCACACCGGGTGCTGCTGACCGGCGAGCGGTTCGCTCAGCTGCCGGTCGGTGACCTCGGCGCCCAGGCCTTCGTAGAAGCCGCGGGCGGCAGTGTTGACATCCAGCACCCATAGGTAGAGCGGGCGGGTGGAGCCGTCGCGCTGCAGCTGTGCGGCCACGCCACGCATCAGCCGCCGGCCTATGCCGCCGCCCCTGAGTTCGGGGGCAACGTGAAGGTTGTCGATGTAGTCGCCCCAGGCCGGGTCGCGGTCGGGCATGACGTAGGCGAAGCCCAGCAGGTGGCCGGCGGCGTCCGCGGCGATCAGGCCCCAGTCGGGGCTGGTGGCGCCGGCCTGCAGACGCGCGCGCCAGGCCTGGCGGCGTTCGGCGTCGGCCTCGTGGTCGAGGTAGTGGTCCGTGAAAACGCCACGATAGGCACTGCGCCAGCTGGCAGCGTGGAGGGCCGCGACGGCGTCGGCGTCCGCAGGCGTCATGGGGCGAAGCGTGACGGCGGGCGGCGCCATGGTGCTCAGCGCATGGTCCCTATCCGCTGCACCATTTCCTTGGCGAAGTCGACGAAGGCCAGCGCGCCCTTGGAGCTGGGGTCGAAGACGACGCCTGGCAGCCCGTAGCTGGGCGCCTCGGCCAGCCGCACGTTGCGCGGGATGACCGTGTCGAAGACCTTGTTGCCGAAGTGGGACTTGAGCTGGTCGCTGACCTGCTGCTGCAGCGTGATGCGCGGGTCGAACATGACGCGCAGCAGACCGATGATCTCCAGGTCGCGGTTCAGGTTGGCGTGGATCTGCTTGATGGTGTTGACCAGGTCGGTCAGGCCCTCCAGCGCGAAGTACTCGCACTGCATGGGCACGATGACGCCATGGGCGCTGCACAGGCCGTTCAGAGTCAGCATCGATAGCGAGGGCGGGCAGTCGATGAGGACGAAGTCGTAGTCGTCGTCGGCCTGGGCCAGCGCCGCCTTCAGGCGCGCCTCGCGGCGCTCCAGCTCCACCAACTCGACCTCGGCACCGGCCAGCTCGCGGTTGGCGCCCAGCACGTCATAGCCGGCCTTCTCGGCGCGGGTCCTGGCCTCGGCGACGGAGGCGGACTCCAGCAGCACGTCGTAGACCGTCATCTCAAGCTTGCGCTTGTCTATGCCCGAGCCCATGGTCGCGTTGCCCTGCGGGTCCAGGTCGACGACAAGGACGCGTTGGCCGATCTGCGCGAGGCCGGCGGCGAGGTTGACGGTGGTGGTGGTCTTGCCAACGCCACCCTTCTGGTTGGCGGTGCAGAAAATCTTGGATGCCATGGGGTCTACCTGGACAGCGCCAGCCGTATGCCGAAGCCGAGCAGGCAGATGCCCGCGATCTTGTTGAGCAGGGTGGTGATCCAGGGCCTGGACCGCAGTCGCTCGGCGAGCTGGTGGGTCAGCAGCACGGCCACCAGGCCATAGAGGAAGGTCAGCGCGGCGATGGTGACGGCCATGGCGGCGAAGGTGGCCACGCCCTGGTGACGGACGGGGTCGACGAACAGCGGGAAGAAGGCCATGTAGAACACGATGGCCTTGGGGTTCAGCAGCGTGATGAGCGCGGCCTGCCGGAAGTAGTGGCGGGGCTTGATGTCCAGCACCGGCCCTTGCCCCGGTTTGGCAGCCAGCATGCGCCAGCCCAGCCACGCGAGGTAGGCGGCGCCGGCCCATTGCACCGCGTTGAAGGCCGCCGGGTAGGCCGACAGCAGCGCGGACACGCCTGCCACGGCCAGCCACAGCAGCACCTGGTCGCCCGCGATGATGCCCAGTGTGGCGGCCAGGCCGGCCGCGATGCCGCCCTTGCTGGTTGAGGTGATCAGCGCCAGGTTGCCGGGGCCCGGGATCGCGAGGAAGAGCACGATGGCGGCGACGAACGCGCCGTAGTCAGCGATGCCAAACATAGGGAGCGACGAGGGGAGGGGCGGCCAGTTTAAGCGACGCGCGTCGGGGTCATCGCCGCCGCATCCAAACCAGGCAGCGCTGCGCGTCCAGCCCCGGCACGGCCAGCTGTTCCACGTGAAACACGTCCACGTCGCCGGGCAGGGCGGCGACCTCGTCGGCCGGATGCTGGCCTTTCATGGCCATCCAGACGGCGCCCTCGGCGAGGTGTTGGCGGGTCAGGTTCGTGAAGTCCACCAGCGACGCAAAAGCCCGTGACGTGATGACGCCAAAGGGCTCGACCTTCAATGCCTCGACGCGGCTGTGCACGCCATGCAGATTGGGCAGCTTCAGCTCGGCAGCCACCTGCTGGATGAAGGTGGCCTTCTTGGCAACGGCGTCCACGCAGCTGACGTCGGTGCCGGGGCAGCAGATCGCGATGACGACGCCCGGCAGACCGCCGCCGGCGCCGACGTCCATCAGCCGTGCCGGCGCGCCGTGGCGCTGCAATGGTGCGATGACGGACAGGCTGTCCACAAGATGGTGGCTCAGCATCTGCGCCGGGTCCCGGACCGCGGTCAGGTTGTAGACCTTGTTCCACTTCTGCAGCAGGGTCAGGTAGGCCAGCAGCTGGTCGACCTGGGTGGCGCTGAGTTCGAGACCGAGCTGGGTGGCGGCTGCTTCGAGTTGCTCCCTCATGCTGCTTCCGCCTCGGTGAAGCCCTTGAACTTACCCTTCTTCAGGTGCACCAGCAGCAGCGAGATTGCGGCCGGCGTGATGCCGGAGATGCGCGAGGCCTGACCCAGCGTCTCGGGTCGGTGGGCGTTGAGCTTCTGGCGGGCCTCGAAGGAGAGGGCGTGGACCAGGCCGTAGTCCAGGTCCTCGGGCAGCTTCAGGTGCTCGAAGTGGGCGGCACGGGCGACGTCATCGACCTGCTTGTTGATGTAGCCGGCGTACTTGGTGCTGATCTCCACCTGCTCGGCGACGAGGTTGGCCAGCTCGCGGCCCAGCTCGGTGGCCAGGGTTTCACGTGAAACACCGGCTTCGGGCCGCGCAATCGCAGCCACTTCGGCCACCGTGTCGAAGCCCACGCCGGGACGGCGCAGCAGGTCGGCCAGGCTGTACTCGCGCTCCAGTGCCTTGCCGACCAGCCGTTCTGCATCCGCCGCGGGCAGGATGCCGGGGTGCACCCAGGTGCTCTTCAGCTTCTCGGTTTCACGTGAAACGGCGTCACGCTTGCGGTTGAAGGCGGCCCAGCGCTCGTCGTCCACCAGGCCCAACTGACGGCCGGCCTCGGTCAGGCGCGTGTCGGCGTTGTCTTCGCGCAGCTGCAGCCGGAACTCGGCGCGGCTGGTGAACATGCGGTAGGGCTCGGTCACGCCCTTGGTGATGAGGTCGTCCACCAGCACGCCCAGGTAGGCCTGGTCGCGCGCCGGCGTCCAGGGACCGTCGCCGCGCACCTGCAGCGCCGCGTTCAGGCCGGCAAACAGGCCTTGCGCCGCCGCCTCCTCATAACCGGTCGTGCCGTTGATCTGGCCGGCGAAGAACAGGCCCTGGATAAGCTTGGTCTCGAACGAGGCCTTCAGCCCGCGCGGATCGAAGTAGTCGTACTCGATGGCGTAGCCGGGTCGCAGGATGTCCGCGTTCTCCAGGCCCGGGATGCTGCGCACGGCGGCCAGCTGGATGTCGAAGGGCAGGGAGGTGGAGATGCCGTTGGGATAGAACTCATGCGTCGTCAGGCCCTCGGGCTCCAGGAAGATCTGGTGCGAGTCCTTGTCGGCGAAGCGGTTGACCTTGTCCTCGATGCTGGGGCAATAGCGCGGCCCCACGCCTTCAATGACGCCGGTGAACATCGGGCTGCGGTCGAAGCCGCTGCGGATGATCTCGTGCGTACGCGCGTTGGTGTGGGTGATCCAGCAGGGCATCTGCTGCGGGTGCATCGCGGCATTGCCGAGGAAGCTGAACACCGGCACCGGGTCCAGGTCGCCGGGCTGGGCCTCGCACTTGGAGAAGTCGATCGTGCGGCCGTCCAGACGCGGCGGCGTGCCGGTCTTGAGCCGGCCCTGCGGCAGCTTCAGCTCCTTGAGCCGAGCAGACAACGAAACGGCGGGCGGATCTCCCGCGCGGCCGGCGCTGTAGTTCTCCAGGCCCACATGCACCCGGCCGTCCAGGAAGGTGCCGGCCGTCAGGACCACGGTGCGGGCGCGGAAACGGATGCCGGCCTGTGTGACGGCGCCGACGACGCGGTCGCCCTCGACCATCAGGTCGTCCACCGCCTGCTGGAACAGCGTCAGGTTGGGCTGGTTCTCCAGCCGACGGCGGATGGCGGCCTTGTAGAGGATGCGGTCGGCCTGAGCACGGGTTGCGCGCACGGCCGGGCCCTTGCTGCCGTTCAGGATGCGGAACTGGATGCCGCCCTCGTCGGTGGCCAGCGCCATCGCGCCGCCCAGCGCGTCCACCTCCTTCACCAGGTGGCCCTTGCCGATGCCGCCGATGCTGGGGTTGCAGCTCATCTGGCCCAGCGTCTCGATGTTGTGGGTCAGCAGCAGCGTCTGGGCGCCCATGCGCGCGGCGGCGAGCGCCGCCTCGGTGCCGGCATGGCCGCCACCGACGACGATGACGTCGAATTCCTTGGGGTAGAGCATCTCGGTCCTGGAAAGAACGAACAACCCGCGCGTGGCGCTCGGGCAAACCCCGAATTTTACGAAGCGGCTGTGGATAAGTCACCCGGTCCGCCGGGGCGCAGCAGGGACATGATTCGGACGAAAAGAGTCCCGGTCCGGAACAAATAGTCGTGACTGACCTGTTTTGACAAATAACTCTGACCGGCTGGTGCCGACAAGTGCCTGTGCTTACGGGGAAATCTGCCACCGCCGAGGGCCTTGAAGCCACCTCACGATGACCTCGCCTTCGGCCACTTGAGCAAACCGAACTGGCGGTCGCCTCAGTGTTCCAGGGCAGAAAGTCGTTGCGAATCAGGCCGTTCCTTCAATCCGCACCGAAATCGCGGTGACAAACAAACCGACCTGCAAATCCGCAGAGACAACCACGAAGTCGAGGTCAGGGCTGACGAGGCCTGGTGCGCAACGGTGTTCGAACGCTGCGCCGGGTCAAGACCGGCCACGCAACCAGCGGTGAAAGCAAGGATGTCGGTGCAGCGGCCTTTGTGCTGGCGGCTCGCGCAGCCTTTCCAGATGCGGTGGTTGAGTTGGTGTACCTCGCGGACGCCGAAGCAAAGCCGCTAGTGCTGTCGCCCAAGGAGCTGAGTAACCGCCAGGTCAAGATGGGCGGCATCCTGAGCGACATCCGGGGTGGGAACTTCCCGGCAGACGAATCTGACATGACGTGCCCCAACTGCCCGGCCACCCGTGCGCCCTCGTGCGGCGGCAGCGCCACTGTATTGGCGCTGCTCGTCTTTGCGAGACCGCCTTCAAGACGGGATGAAGATGCCTTCGCCGCCGTGGTCGAAAACCCTCACGGGCTTGTTCCGCTGGACGATGCTGGCGAACTGCTGGCGAAGGGCCAGCGTGCTCATGAAAGAAGCTTCTGCGATGTGCCCCCCGGCCTTGTATCGCTCCAGCCCTCTGCTGGACAGCAGGTACTCGAGCCGAGCGCGCCAGGTTGAAATGCGGATGTGCGCGAACAGGTCTGGCGACAGCGCGCCTACCGCTTGGTCGTAGCGCTGAAGCAGCCGTCCGAAGCGGACAAGAGAGGAAGCTTCGTCGGTCGAGGCCGGGGCGACGACAGTGGCAGGCGATGTAGATGTGTCCATGACCGGAGCAAACTTCCACAAGGGCTCGTGGTGCGCAATACGATTGCGGAGGTCCTTGATTTCGAAGAACTCAGTGAGTGCATCGCGTCGCGCTGCAGGGTTACTCCAGTTCGGTGCTGCGCCGGGCAGGCTCAATGGATGGGCTGGCAAGATTTTGGGCATCAACGTCGGGCGCTGCTTCGCGATCCAGGTGAGCACGTTGGGCCAGAAGCCGAAGGACAGCCGAGACACAATTTCGTCCGGAGTGGGCCAAGCGGGATGCGCATCCGCTCGCACGTCGGCAATCTTGGACAGTGTGCCGCTCTTGAGCTGTCCAGCGAGATGGTCCCACCAATGCGTGCTGCTCGAGACGCCGGCGGTTGTATGGAGGCTCAGCTCGCGGTGGATGTTGTTCCGCAGGACCACCTCAAAGTAGGACAGCAACTTGCCTACCTCGCCGCACACCTCGCCATTCCACATATAGAGCCCCACGGCAGCCTCAGGGCCTACCTTCCAGTAGCCTCTGTAGCTATCCAGACGGGGTTTGGATACGATTTGCTCGAAGATGATTGCGGGAGGCAGCATCCGAAGGTTGTCTTAGAAGAATAATTGGAGTACAGTCCTCCCTGACGCGCTGGCAAGCCAACCCGCAAGGGAGCACCAGTGTAAAGAGTGTGAAGGCCTCCGCAAGGAGGCTTTCCGCTTTCTGGGGTTCGAAAGCCAGCCTCTCATGCTGCTCAACCACCGCCAATGAGGCGCCACAGGGCTTGCCATTTGGCTGCAGGCACCCCCAGCGCTAGAGCCAGCGCTACCAACACCCACCTGACGTCGCGCGACACCAAGGCCCACATGCGGCAACGGTCGTCGCGAAAGGCGATGTACGGGTTGCCATCGCCACGGGCAATTTTTGGGCTGCCCATGGCGAGCCTTTCGGTGCGACGACCGGCACCGGCATCATCAACGCCGGCAGCGGGATCGGCGGCAGTGCCGAAACAGGCGTGGCAGCAGCCGGTGCACCGGATGGCGCAAAGGCTGCCAGGAGAGCGGCGCGCCGTGCATCCCATTGAGTATGGATGGCCTTGATCTCGTTGTAGCCACCAATCTCGATCAGTCGGTTCGTGAACCGCGTGTACAGGTCGGTCTTTGATTGTGAATCAATGACTTAGCGGACAAGACTACAGTCGTTCACAACAGACAATTCGACGATGGAATGTCGTCCCCGTTGCGCCGCCTGCTGCATCGCTCCGTCGATCAGCTCGCCCATCCCCGGCCACCCGAACGGCAAGCCGGCGGGCGTGCGCTGCGCGCAACTGGACGACGAGGACCGCTGCCGCATCTTCGGCCAGCCCGAGCGTCCGGCCGTCTGCGGTTCGCTGCGCCCCAGTGACATCATGTGTGGCGACAACCGCGAGCAGGCGCTGCGTTGGCTGGGCTGGATGGAGCGCGAAACGGCGCCGTCTCAGCCCGGCTGAGGCCGGGCTGAGCGCCAGCGGCCCAGACGCGCCCGCCAGGCCTCGGCACGCGGGTCGTTCTAGTACTTGTCGAAGAAATGGTGCAGCACCGTGTTGGCCAGCGGCTCGATGAAGGTGACCGCACCGGCGACGCCGAGGCTGCCCGTCAGCGCATAGGTCACGCTGAACGAAGTGCCGAGGTGAAGGATGCCGAAGCTGACGGTCTTGGCCGTGATGGATCTATCGACGGAGAAGCGGGAATAGCCAAATGCTGATAATTCTCATTGCCGTGCGCCAATCGCTTGCCTCAATCGTCGCGATGGGCGTTTACGCTTGGCCTGGCCATGACGCCACAGAACACGCCACTGCCGCCGGCCAGCCTGCTCGCGCGCCTCGCCCATGAGCGCGGCGCCTTTGCCGATGCCTACACGCTGGCGTTCCCGCGGGCCGTGACGCTGGCCGAGTTCGTCGAGGCCTTCTATACGACGCGGCTCTTCAAGCTGGAGCGCGCGCTGCTCGGGCTGTTCGGCAGGCCCTCAAGTGATGCGATGGCGCGGGCCGTGGCGTGCGGCGAGGGCCGGCGGCTGGCGGTCTGGACCGTCGAGGCCCGCGAGGGCGACGAGTTGCTGATGCACGAGGACAGCGGCGCCACGCGCTCCTGGTTCCGGGTCGAGTCCGGTGCCGGCGGCGGCACGACGCTGTGGTTCGGCTCCGCTGTCGTGCCGCGTCGGCATGCGGCCGATGGCGAGCCACGCTTCGGCGGTGTCTTCCACGCGCTGCTCGGCTTTCACCGCTGGTATTCGCGGGCGCTGCTGGCCGCGGCCGCGCGGCGCCTGTGCCTCTAGGACTTCGTGCCCTTGCCGGTGACCTTGTCGGTCACCGGCCGCTGCGTCGCCAGGTCCTCGATCCACGCCTCGCAGGCCTCGGGGGCGATGCGGCCGGCCACGCGATAGGCCTTGCCCGCCTCGGGTGTGAAGGCCACCTCGCCCTGCACGCGGCAGGTCGGGTGGGTCATGGCGAGGATGGGTGCGGCGTACTGCGTCAGGGCCTGTAGCTGCACGCGGGCCGGCCGCAGCGGCAACTCGTTCGTCAGCACCACGGGCGACACGGCGAGGCCGCGGCCCTGGTTGGCACTCACCGTGGCCCGGCTGGTGCTGGACAGGCGGCGCCCGTCCACCTGCGTCATCTCGAAGACGTGCAGCAACTGGCCGCTGACCTGCCGGGCCTGATCGGCCACGTTGACGGTGGGGCCGCTGTAGTCCGGCGGCGTAGCGGCCTCGAAGCTCGCGCAGCCGGCGAGGGCCAGGGCAGCGGCCAGGAACGGGGCCCTCATCGTGCCACCGCCGCGCGCATCGAACGCGCCACATAGGCCAGGGCCACGGCCGCCAGCGCGAAGCCGACCACGATGCCCGGCAACACCTGGCTCCAGTGCAGCGCCTCGCCCTTGAGCACGGCCAGCATCAGCGTGTTCTGCGCCAGGCCGGGCACCCACAGATACCAGGGGGCGTCGCCGCCCGGATTGAGCAGGCTGACCATGGGCATCAGGCTGACGGCGGTGACGACCAGCGTGCTGCCGGCCTGCGCCTCCTTGAAGGTCTTGGAGCGTATGGCCAGCGCCATCAATAGGGCCGACAGGCCGGCTGCCAGCGGGATCTGCAACAGCCAGAAGGCCAGCACCTCGCCGGGCCCGAACTGGAACATGGCCTGCAGGCTGTCGCTCCTCAGCAGCCATTGCGCGGGCACGAAGCTCAGCGAGGACAGCAGCGCCACGGCCATGCCCAGCAGCGCGACGGCGCCCCATTTGCCGGCCACGATGGCGCCGTGCGGTGCGGGGTTCATCAGCAGCGGTTCCAGCGAGCCGCGCTCGCGTTCGCCGGCGGTGCTGTCCAGCGCCGCGGTCAGCGCGCCGTAGAGCACGGCCATGATGATGAACATCGGGATGATGTTGCTCAGCCGCGAGGCGCGGGCCTGCACGCTGGCGAGGTCGCGCTCCTCGATGTCCACGGGCTCCAGCAGCTGCGTGGACACGCCGCGCATGGCCAGGTTCAACGTCGAGCGCTCGCGGTTGAAGCCGTTCAGCAGCCGGACGATGGACCCGGTGCCGGCGGCCGCGCGCTGGTTGGCGCTGTCGCTGACGATCTCCACCGTGGGCGCCTCGCCGGTCAGCAGCTTGGCCTCGAAGTCCTTGGGTACGACCAGCACCGGCTCCAGCAGCCTCGTCGCGCGCAGGCGGGCCTCATAGTCGGCGGGGGCGGGCTTGACCGTGTAGGTCTGGCGCTCGATGAAGTTCGCCAGGGTCGGCGCATGCTCCATGCCCGCGGCCATCAGCTCGCGCCGGTCGGCGCGCTCCTCCATCGACGCGATCAGGCCCGACAGCGCCGTCAGCAGCAGCGGCCCCATCAGCAGCGCGGGGACCAGCAGGCGCAGCAGCGTACGGCGGTCGCGCAGGGCGTCGGAGAGCTCCTTCGCGAAAACGATCAGAGCCTGTTTCATGCGGCCACCTCCTCAGGGAATGCGAGTTTCACGAAGGCGTCCTCGAAGCGGGATTCGCCGGCCTGTTCCAGCAGGCCTGGCACGCTGCCATGCGCCACGCTGCGGCCGTGGGACACGACGACGACCTCGTCGCAGAGCTGCTCCACCTCCTGCATGATGTGAGTGGAAAAGACGATGCACTTGCCGCCACCTGCCGGGCTGCGCAGCCAGCGCAGCGCCTCGCGCAGTGCGCGGGTGGCCAGCACGTCCAGGCCGTTGGTGGGCTCGTCCAGCACGATGTTGGCTGGGTCGTGCACCAGCGCGCGGGCCAGCGCCGTCTTCATGCGCTCGCCCTGGCTGAATCCGTCGGCGCGGCGGTCCAGGATGGCCCGCATCTCCAGCAGCCGGGCCAGCTCCTCGGCGCGCGCGTTGGCGGCGTCGGGCGTCATGCCCTGCAGCCGGCCGTAGTAGACGATGTTTTCGCGGGCGGACAGGCGCGGGTACAGGCCGTGTGCGTCGCCCAGGATGCCCATGCGGGCCAGCGCCTTCAGCGGGGCGTCCGTCACGACCAGACCGTCGACCGCGATATGGCCGGCGTCCGGCGGGAACAGCCCGCCCAGCATGCGCAGCGTGGTGGTCTTGCCGGCGCCGTTGGCGCCCAGCAGGCCGGTGATGCGGCCGTTCTCGGCGCGCAGGCTCACGCCCTGCACCGCATGGACAACGCGCTTGGTGCCGCGCTTGAACAGGCCGCCGCCCGTCTGGGCCGTGAACTGCTTGTGAACGTCCTGGATGTCGATCATTTGGCCGTCCCTCCCTGGACGGGCTGGAAGGCCGGGGGGCGCGGGATGCGGGTTGCGCAGGCGCCGTCCTGGGGCAGGGCAGTGGCGTCGGTCTTGGCGTCGATGAAGCGGAACATCAGGTCGCGCACGCAGGCCACGGCCATGACGCCGTGGCCCGCCTCGGGCACGACCAGATGCTGCACGCGCTCCGGATGGCCGGCGCCCAGCGCCCGGGCGACATGCTCGCCATGGCGTGGCGGCGTGACCGGGTCGGCGCCGCCGCTCATGACGAGGACGGGGCTGGGCGCGGGCGGGATCTTGTAGAAGTCCGCCGGCACGGTGCCGCGCGGCCAGGTCTTGCAGACGCTGCGGTACATCTCTGCGTCCAGGGCCTGGAAGTCGGCGCCCGGCGCGTCCTTGGCATCGGCGAGACGGGGCATGTCCTCTGCGCAGACGACGGAGAAATGCATGCCCGTCGCGAGCCGCACGGCCGGGTTGCTGCCGAAGGCCGTGCTCAGCCCGAACAGGCCGGCGAAGTTGCCGTCCGCCGCGGCCGCGTGGATGGCGGCGGGCAGCGCGGCGGCGAGGGCCGGCTGGTAGAGGGGCGCGCGCACGGCGCGCAGCAGCAGTTCGCGGGTCACCGTGAAGCGCTCGGACACGCCCGTCAGCGGCTGGGCCACGCTCACCTCGCGCGGCAGCGAGGCCAGCAGCTTCTGCCAGTCGGCACGCAGCTGGGGCCTGGTCTTGGCGTTGGCGGCGATGAGCTGGTCCAGCGCGGCCTGGGTGTCGGTGGAGAAGCTGGCCGGCAGCACCATGTCCGGTGGCGCCACGCCGTCGATGATGCTGCGCCGCACCTGGGCCGGGAACTGGCGCAGGTACTCCAGCGCGGCGCGCGTGCCGTAGCTGCCGCCGACGAGATTCCACTGCGGCACGCCCAGGGCCTTGCGCACGGCCTCCATGTCCTGCATGGCGAGGGTGGTCGTGAAGAAGCGCAGGTCGCCGTAGGGGAGCTTCTCCAGCGCCGCGCGGCAGGCATCCAGGCGGCGCAGCTGGGCGGCGGTGTCGAACTGTTCGGTGAGGGGCAGCTGCTCGTCGTCGGGGCAGTCCAGCGGCGCGGACTTGCCGGTGCCGCGCTGGTCGATGAAGACCAGGTCGCGCCGGTTGTTCAGCCGCGACAGCCGCGACAGCATGCGCGGCGCGATCTTGATCGCGCTCTGGCCGGGGCCGCCGGCCAGCATCAGCACGGCGTCGGGCTGCTTGTTGCGCGCTATCGCCGGCACGACGAGGTAGTGGATGTCGACCTGGGCGCCGTCCGGGCGGTCCGGGTCCAGCGGGCGCTGCAGGCTGCCGCATTGCAGCTCGTTGGGGATGCCGTCGACGCGGCAGGGCTTGAGCGGCGAGGCCTGTGCGGCGTTGCCTAGGCCCAGCAGCAGGGCCGGAAGAAGGAGGAGGCGCTGCCAGGGTTCGCGCATGCCGGGTCCGGGTGGTTGAGATGGCCCGCAGTATGGCGTCCGGCCCTGGGCGCGGCCGCGGCCCGCAGGATGAATGGCGGGGCAGGCGACATGAATGGCAGCGGGATCCGTTCGGGGGCAGCGAAGACCTGTCCCGTGCAGGGATTTGGCACCGTCGCTTAGCCTCGCGGCCCCGTCATTCGAACCCATCCTGGAGTTGCCCTTGAAGCTCTACTACAGCCCCGTCGCCTGTTCGCTGTCGCCGCACATCGTGCTGAAGGAGGCAGGCCTTCCCTTCGAGGCCGTGCTGGCCAGCACCAAGACCCACAAGCTCGCGGACGGCACCGACTACTACTCGATCAACCCCAAGGGCTATGTGCCGCTGCTCGAGCTCGACAGCGGCGAGCGGCTCACCGAGGGGCCGGTCATCGTGCAGTACATCGCCGACCAGGTGCCCGAGCGCGGCCTGATGCCGCCGGCCGGCACGCTGGCCCGCTACCGCGTGCAGGAATGGCTGAACTTCATCACCAGCGAGCTGCACAAGGGCTTCTCGCCGCTGTTCAACCCGGCCATGCCGGAGGAGGCCAAGGCACTGCTGCGTGCCAAGCTGGTGGAGCGCTTCACCTGGGTGGACGGCCAGCTCGCCGGCAAGCCCTATCTGACCGGCGAGGCCTTCTGCGTGGCCGATGCCTACCTGTTCACGGTGACCAACTGGAGCCAGTTCGTCGGCGTGGACATCGCCGGCCTCGCCAACCTGGGCGCCTTCATGGAACGCATGCGCCAGCGCCCCGCCGTGCAGGCGGCGATGCAGGCCGAGGGCCTGATCAAGTAAGCAGGGCGCGGCAGGCCGAGCGGGCCTTGGCGTCCGCCGCGTCCAGCCTGCCGCAGACGCCGTCGAGCTGTGCCTTGAGCCGGCCGACGGCAGCGGCCTGCGCGGGCGTCCTGCCCCAGGTCGCCAGCAGGCCCGTCACCTTCTTCAGCGAGCGCTCGCTGCGCTCGTAGAAGGCGCCGGGGTCCTTGGCGGCCTCGGCGAACAGCTGCGACGCGGCCTTCTCGATGCGGGCCGTGTCCTGCGGTGCCAGCTCCACCAGCGCGCCGAAGTAGTTGGAGCCCCATTGCAGCCGCGTGGCCGGGCCCTCGCTCTTGTCGAAGGCCTCCTCGTACCAGCGCAGCGCATCCTCGGTCTTGCCCTGCTTCCTCGCGTTGCCGCCCAGCTGGCTCATCAGGTAGTAGGGCGAGTGGCTGCGCGCCAGGGCCGACTTCAACAGCTCGTCGCTGTCCTTCCACAGCCCGGCGCGACCCAGCAGATGGGCGGCCTCGGTGACGACGGCCTGGCGCTCGTAGCCGTCGGTGATCTCGCGGTTGGCGCGGCCGGCCTGCTCGCGGGCCTCGGCCAGCAGCGCGGCGGGTAGGCCTCGGGGCTGCGGGTCGTCCTTGGCCGAGTCCAGGCGGGCCAGGTCGATGCGGCCCTGCAGCGCGTTCAGGCGGTCGGCGCGCGACAACGTGGCATCCTCGTTGAGGCGCTTCAGCGCGGCGTCGAATTCGGCGACCAGCGCATTGCGCGCCGCGCCTGGCTGGGGCGCGAAGGCCTTGACGAGCTCGGGCGCCTCGTTGGTCAGCACGTCCATCTGGGCGTGGGACTGCGCGGCGTCGGCCAGCACGGCACGCAGGCGCGGCAACTGGGCGGCATCGGCAGTCTTGCCGTCGGCCAGTGCGCCTACGGACTTCAGCCACAGCCGCGTCGCCGTCTCGGTATCGGCGCCTTCGCTGGCCTTGGCCAGCCGGGCCAGCGTCGCGGCGCGCTCGGCTGCGGGCAGCAGTTGCTGCTCGTCGGTTTCCCAGCCGTAGAAGCCCAGCAGCCGCCACTCGTTGGCGGAGAGCTTCCTGCCGGCCCTGGCGTCGGCCAGCACGGCCTTCACCGGCCGGCCGCTGGACAGGCCCAGCTGCAGCACCTTCATGACCTGGACCGCGTCCGCCTCGCCGGGCAGGCGGGTGATCTCGCTGCCGTTCGGGCTGAAGAGGATCAGCGTCGGGTAGCCACGCACCTTGAAGCGGGCGCCCAGCTTCTGCGCGCCGGGCGCGTCGCCATCGATGCCCACCGCGACGAAGGCCTTGCTCTGCTCGATGAAGTCCGCGCGGTTGAACAGCGTGGCCTTGAGCTGGTTGCAGGGCGGGCACCACTTGGCGCCCCAGTACAGCAGCAGGGGCTTCTTCTCGGCCCGGGCCTGGGCGAAATGGCGGTCGATGTCGGCATCGGCGGCGGCGGCCTGCCAGCTCACACCGGGGCCGGGGCTGGCATGCGCCACGGGGGCGATGGACAGCAGCAGGGCGGCCGCGACGGCGGCGAACAGGGGAGAGGGCTTCATCGTGTGAAGGTGAACGGGCGCTCGTGGCGAAGCCCCGATTCTGCGTCGCCCGCGCCACCGCAGAATCCGCGCATGCCGAATAAGCTCAGCCGGCGTCTGCATGAGGTGCTCCAGGCGCTGCGATCGCAGGCCCGCCCCGACCAGCTCGACGCCCTGGCCCGCTTCGGCCAGGCAGGCGACGGCCGCCTGGGCCTGGCCGTGCCGACGCTGCGCACCCTGGCCCGCGAACTCGGGCGCGACCATGAGCTGGCGCTGGCGCTGTGGGACAGCGGCATCCCCGACGCGCAGATCCTGGCCGGCATGGTTGCCGAGCCGGTGCGGCTGACGGCCGGGCAGATGGACCACTGGGTCGCCGGCATGCAGGCCTGGGACGTCTGCGACCAGGCCTGCACCAATGCCTTCGTGAAGAGCCCGCTGGCCTGGGAAGCCATCCCGCGCTGGGCGGCCCGCGGCCCCGAGTTCGAAAAGCGCGCCGGCTTCGCGCTGCTGGCCGTCGCCGCGGTGCACCAGAAGACGCGACCGGACGTCGATTTCCTGGCCCGCCTGCCACTCATCGAGGCCGCCGCGGGCGACGACCGCAACTTCGTCAGCAAGGCCGTCAACTGGGCGTTGCGCCAGATTGGCAAGCGCAGCGCCGGCCTGCGTGAGCCGGCACTCACTGTGGCAGAGCGGCTGTGCCTGCGCGAGGAGAAGTCGGCGCGCTGGATAGGCCATGACGCGCGGCGTGAACTGAGAGCCTGAGAGTTTTTCTCCACCGCCCTTTGCTGGCACGAAACTGGCATGTGCTGAGGCATGAGTGATGCCAGGCACCAAGGTGATGCGTCGGCCGGTCTGTTCGAGGACCTGGCGGCGGTGGACGAACAGCAGCTCAGGGC
>NZ_JAFAGT010000036.1 GCF_019237615.1 Roseateles sp.
GCCTGCTACCCGGCGCTCCGACGCTTACCGGGACGGCACTCTCACCCGTTGGACAGGCGCAGCATGCAGCAGCTTCATTTCGCCCCTGCGGGTTCCGTGTAGCTTTTGCTTCGTGACACGCCATCCCCTGATTCTCGGGGACGGGTCGTCTCACTCTCCCACGGCTGGCAATTATTGTTTTACAGTAAGTTTTTCTTGTTTTACGACAGACTCCATGCCCGACCCGTTCTCCGCCGATGGCCTGCGGCGCATTCGCCGCCTGGCCTGGATCGTGCGACTGCTCTGCCTCTTCGGTGTCGTGCTCATCGGCAGCCTGCCCTTCATCTTCTGGGCCCAGCCCGACTGGGTGGCCGAGGTCGCCGCCCGCACCTGGAACCTGCATCGGCTGCAGCTGGACCTCGGTTCGCGACTGTGGGGCCTGGCGGCCTCGCTGCTGCCCGCCTCGGTCAGCCTGTTCGCGCTGTGGCAGATGTGGTCGCTGTTCGGCTGCTTCGCCCAGGGTGAACTGCTGGCGCGCCGCCCCGCCCGGCATCTGCGCCGCCTGGGCCTGGGCCTGTGCGCGCTGGCCGCCGCCCAGCCGCTGGGCCACACGCTGGGCATCCTCGCCCTGACCTGGGGCAACCCCAAGGGCGAGCGCCAGTTGTGGTTCGGCCTGTCGTCGGACCACTACCTGGCGCTGCTGTTCGGCCTGCTGCTGCTGGCGCTGGCCCAGGTGCTCTTCGAAGCCGCGCGCGTGGCCGACGAGAACGCCGAGTTCGTCTAGAGGCACCGATGCCCATCACCGTCACCCTCGACGTCATGCTCGCACGCCGCAAGATGCGCTCGCGCGAGCTCGCCGAGCGCGTGGGCATCACCGAGGCCAACCTGTCGCTGCTCAAGAGCGGCAAGGTGCGCGGCGTGCGCTTCGACACCCTCTCGCGCATCTGCGAGGCCCTGCAATGCCAGCCCGGCGACCTGCTTGCCTGGGAGCCCGGACCGGAACCGGAGGGCGAGGGGCATGGGCTTTGAACGCCGCCTTGCGCTGTGGCTGCTGATCGCCGCCGCCCATGTGGGCCTGGTGGCGGGTCTGGCGCCGCACCGGTCCGCGCCGCCCGAGCCGACATGGCCGGGGCTGGCAGTCAAGCTGCTGCCGCTGCCCCGTGCCGTCAAGCCCAAGCCTGAGGCCAGGCCGGGAGCGCAGCGCCCGGCTGCGCCCGCGCGCCGGCTCGTCCCCACGCCCGCGCGCCCCGAGCCGCCGGCCCTGGAGGCACCGCCGAGCACGCAGCCAGCCCCCCCGACGGACATCGCCGAAGCGGTGCCCGCGCCACCGTCCGCTGCACTGCTGGTGAACAGCGAGGCCACGCGGCAGGCGATACGCCAGGCGGCGCGCGCGCCGCTGCTTGCCGAGCGGGCCGCTTCGGCCAGCCAGGCCCCCGCCCGCGAGAACGCGCAAGAGCGTTTCGGCCGCGAGGTCGCGCGCACGGCCTACGGCAACTGCCTGAAGGGGGAGTTCCCCGGCAGCGGCGGCGGCCTGCTCAGCCTGCCGTTCTGGATCGCCGCCGAAGTCAGCGGCAAATGCAAGAAGTGACCGGAGAACCCACGCCCCATGACCATCAAGCCCGCCCTGCTCATCGCCCTGCTGCTGCCGCTGTCGGCCGCCGCCCAGCCGACCGCTGTGCTGCCGCCCGTCCAGACCGAACTCAAGCGCGACGACAGCGTGCTGCCCTATGCCCGCGTCAACAGTCTGCTCGCCCAACTGCGCCAGCATGGCGAGGGCCTGTTCCGCCTGGACTTCAAGATAGACGCCGCGAAGTTCAAGACGGCGCTGGACGAGGTGCGGATGACCGTGCGCAGCGACGAAGCGGACTACCCCATCAAGATCGATGCCGGGGGCGGCCTCGAGCTGCCCATCCTGCCCGAGGCCGAGGCCAAGACCGCCGACATCGCCACCAATGTCGCCAAGGGCAAGCTTGCCGTGCGCGGCACCATCGAACTGACGACGCCGCCCGAGCAACTGACCATGGCCAGGGTGCGCCAGATCGTGCGCGTGGCCCGCACGCTGCGCGAGGAGCTGCTGCCCTGGTACCTGCGCTGGCTGTTCCCGCGCATCGAGGCCGTGCGCATCTGCAGCGCCACGCCCAGCTGGGAGCTGGAGTGGCGCGAAGATGGGCAGCTGCTCGGCCTGCCGCTGGCGCCGGCCGCCGGCGAGCGCGACCCCGAAGCCAGGAAGGGCGAGAAGGGCCGGCCCTGCACGCTGTTGACCGGTCAGGAGAACTGGCCCGACGCGGCTCGCCTGCTGCCCCCGCCAGGTAGCAGGCTCAGCGTGAAGTTCTGAGCGTCGTGGACCACCGCTGGATTGCGCGCACCGGCGTCGCGGCCCTGCACCTGGGGCTGCTCGCGCTGCTCTGGCTGCATCGCCCGCCCCCGCTGGAGCATCCCGGCGAGCTGCGGCTGACGACCGTGCGCCTCGTGCCTCTGCAGCAGCGGCCGCCCCCACCCGCGCCGCCCGCCGCTACCACGCCGCGGCTGCCGGCACCCGAGCTGTCCCTGCCGGCACCGCCGGCCTTCAGCAGCGATTCCCCTTCGCCCGCGGCCGCCAGTCCCGCGCCGGCGGCCGCGGCCGACGGCAGCGCCGCCGAGCCGCCCCGGACCACGCTGCGCCTGACGCTGCCACCCGGCTACGCGGCCTCAGCCGGCGTTCGCAGCGCGGCCCTGAACGACCCTCGCAGCAACACTGTGCGCCGTACGCTGGAGGGGCAGATCGCGAACGCCGCAGCCCTCACCGGCGATTGGGTGGAAGAGCGCACCAGCGACAACCGCATCCGCCGGCGCCGCGGCGATACCTGCGTGGAAACCGAAGAGTCCCGCATCGCCACCATCGACCGCTTCAACGAGAACGTCGCGCCGCGCGCGACCAAGATGACGGGCCAGCCCTACAAGTGCCAATGAGCCTCGCGCGCCGTGGGCCGCATCGACGACGGCTCGATGCCGAACATGCGCTTGTGCGTACGGCTCAGGTGGGCGGAGTCGGCGAACCCGGCCTGGTGGGCGGCTGCCGTCCATGACGCGCCGGCCATGACGGCCTCGACGGCCAGGTTGATGCGCAGCCACAGAAGATAAGCGCGGAAGGAGCAGCCCGTGCCGTCGACGAAGAGGTGGCGGAAGCGGCTCTCCGAAAGCGCCACCGAGGCCGCCACCTCGCCCAGCGGCAGCGGCCGGCCGATGTGGCGGCGGATGTAGTCCAGCGCGCGCACCAGCCGCGCGTCCAGCGCCTCGTCCGGCTCGACGCCCGCGCCGCACAGCGCATGAATGGCCGCCGTCATGGCCTGCTGCATCGCCGTTGAGTCGGCATCGGCTTCGAAGGCGGTGAACAGCGCCCGCGCGGCGTCGCGCGCCTCGTCCGGCGGCAGCGCCACCAGCGCCGCGGTGCCGAAGCGCTCGGTCAGCGCCCGGCCGGCACGGCTCTCGGGCTCGACGAACAGGTGCGCCACGCGCAGCGCGTCCGCCTCGAACTGGTGCTTGCAATGGGTGGGCACCAGCGCGCCGGCAAACGAGGTCCAGCGGCCGTCGGCCTCGGTGCGAAAGCGCAGCTCGCCCACGGGCGCCAGCGCCAGCTGGTGTGCGTGGTGGTCGTGCCACTGGGTGCGGCCTTCACTGCGACCGATCCACAGGCCGACGCCCTGCCAGAGGTAGGCCCGGCCGCTGCCGTCGCTTGCCCAGGCGGAACTGGGCCGTTCCATGTCAGCCGTTTCGTTCAAGCGCAAACCGACCGCCCCGCGAAAAATCCCAGCCATACCCGCTGCCTCCCCCGACCAGACGCCATGAACTTCGCAACCGACTTCGCCCGCCGCATCCGCCCCAGCGTGAGCGCGGAACTGGCCGCCGCCGGCTGGCATGAGCAGCGCGGCAACGCCGACCTCGCCGCTCGCCATCTGGAGCGGGCCCACATCCTAGGCCAGGCCTCCACCATCGAGCATGTCCGCGTGCACGCCGCGATGCTCGGCTGGGCGCTGCGACAGCGCTCGGTGCGCGAGCTGCTGGGCCAGGCCTGGCGGCTGGCCGGCGCGGCGCTCAAGACCTGGCTCTGGGTGCCCTGGGGCAACACCGGCATGAGCAACGTCAGCGGCTTCAGGCCCATGCCGGTGCCGCCCGAGCTGCGGCAGCTGATCGCGGCCGCGCACCACCGCCCCGGCACCCGCTAATCCAACGAGCTTCACCCACCGACAGGGCGCCGTGACGGCGCCCCGGGGCGCGCTCGCGCCCGCTTTTATCCAACCAGGAGTTCCACCATGCGCAGATCCACCTTCCTCGCCACCGCGGCCGCCCTCGTCAGCACCGCCTACCTGACCGCCTGCGGCAGCCCGCCCAGCGACCTCGACCTTTCGCTGCAGCACCCCAGCACGCAGGGCCAGTTCGTCGTCACGCTGGAGCCGCCCGCTTCGGGCCCCGTGCTGGGCCAGATCCAGACCTGGCGGCTGCGCCTGAGCACGCGGGATGGCGAGCCGGTATCGCAGGCCCGCATCCTCTTCAGCGGCGGCATGCCCCAGCATGGCCACGGCTTCCCGACCCAGCCTCGCGTGACGCGCGAAGTCAGCCCCGGCGTCTACATGCTGGAGGGCGTGAAGTTCAGCATGTCCGGCTGGTGGGACATGCGCCTGGGGCTGCAGGCCGGCGACCGCACGGACACCGCCGTCTTCAACGTCGTGCTGGACGATGGCCGCCTGCGCCGCTGAGGACCGGGCCATGAAGCACCTCATGCGAGCGGCTGCGCTCGCGCTGCCACTGCTCACCGCGTTCGCGTTCGCGACCACCGCCAGGCCCTGGACATCCGCCGAGCGGGCGACGCTGAGTGCCCTGCACATCGGGCGCCTGGCCGCGGCGCCGGCCGACCCCTCCAATGTCGTGGCCGACCGCCCCGAGGCGGTGGCCCTGGGCCGACGCCTGTTCTTCGACGCCAGGCTGTCGGCCAACGGCCGGGTGTCCTGCGCCAGCTGCCATGCGCCGGAACAGGGCTTCCAGGACGGCCGCCCAGTCGGCGAGGGCCTGGCCACCGGTAGCCGCCGCACCATGCCGGTACCGGCCGCCGCGCATGCCAGCTGGTTCTTCTGGGACGGCCGCAAGGACAGCCTGTGGTCCCAGGCGCTGGGGCCGCTGGAGGATGCCGCCGAGCATGGCGCCAACCGCGTGCAGTTGGTGCGCCTGCTGGCGCAGGCCTACCGCCCCGACTACGAGGCACTGTTCGGCCCGCTGCCGCCGCTGGCCGGCCTGCCCGCCGCGGCCAGCCCGCTGGGCACGGCGGCCGAGCAGGCCGCATGGGCACGGCTGCCCGAGGCCCAGCGGGAGGCAGTCGACCGCGCCTTCGCCAACCTCGGCAAGGCCATCGCTGCCTACGAGCGCACGCTGACGCCCGGCGAAAGCCGCTTCGACCGCTACGTCGCCGCCGTCACCGGCGGCCGCGCGGAGGACGAGGCCCAGCTGTCGCCGGCCGAGGTGCGCGGCCTGCGGCTCTTCATCGGCAAGGCGCAATGCGTGAGCTGCCACGCCGGCCCGCTGTTCAGCGACCAGCATTTCCACAACACCGGCGTGCCGCCGCGCGACCCGCGGCGGCCCGATCCCGGGCGCGCGCCGGCGGTCGCCCGCGTGCAGGCCGATCCGTTCAACTGCCTGGGCCGCTTCAGCGACGCGTCGCCCGAGGGCTGCCAGGAGCTGCGCTTCATCGCCGACGCCGACCCGCACATGCAGTCTGCCTTCAAGACGCCCGGCCTGCGCAACGTCGCCGGGCGCGCGCCCTATATGCACGCCGGCCAGTTCGCCACGCTGGAGCAGGTCATCGCCCATTACGTCGCCGCGCCGGACGCAGCGCTGGGCCACAGCGAACTCGCCCGCGTCGGCCATCCCCACGCCGAGCGCCGCCCCATCGCGCTCAACGACGCCGAGGCGGCCGACCTGGCGGCGTTCCTGCGCAGCCTGTCGGGCCCGGTCTGCGAGCGGGGCCGGCCATGCTGAGCTGCCGCCATGCCACGCGGCGCGACGCTGCGGCCCTGTTCGAGATGGTGCGCGAGCTGGCCGCCCACGAGAACAGCCTGGCGGCGCTGCGGACCGACCTGGAGCGCTTCTGCCGCGACGGCTTCGGCCCGCAGCCACGCTTCGCCGCCGTGCTGGCCGAAGCGGAGGGCCGGCTGGTGGGCTATGTGTCCTACACCCGGGCCTATGCAATCTGGCACGGCGGCATGTCGCTGAACGTCGACGACGTCTACGTACGCGCGGACTTCAGGCGCCAGGGCGTCGGCGCGGCCATGCTGCACTGGCTGCGCGCGTTCGCGGCCCAGACCGGCGCCTGCCGCCTGCGCTGGGGGGTCAACGCGCACAACACCGGCGCGATCCGCTTCTACGAGCGCCTGGGCGCGGTCGTGACGACCAAGGGCCTGTGCAGCTGGGAGCTCGCGGAGCGAGCACGGGTCTAGGTTGCTGCCGCGCGCTGCTGCTCGCGCAGTCGCAGCAGGCGGCGCTGCAGCTTGCCGGTCGTCGTCATCGGCAGCGCGTCGATGAACTCGATCTCCTTGGGGTACTCGTAGGGCGCCAGCCGCGCCCTCACATGGGCCTGCAGCGCCTCCACCAGCGCGGCGTCGCCCGCATGCCCCTCGGCCAGCACGACATAGGCCTTCACGATGGCGCCGCGTTCGGCGTCGGGCTTGGGCACCACGGCTGCGTTGGCCACGGCCGCATGCTTGAGCAGGCAGTTCTCGATCTCGCCCGGGCCGATGCGGTAGCCGGCGCTCTTGAAGACATCGTCGGCCCGCCCCTCGTACCAGAGCGTGCCGTCGGCGTCGCTGCGCGCGAGGTCGCCGGTGCGGCACCAGCTGTCCGCCGGGTCACCGGTGAACTTGGCGCGGGTCGCGGCCTCGTTGTTCCAGTAGCCCAGGAAGAACACCGGGTCGGGCTCGCCATGGCGGTCGCGCGCATGCACGGCCACCTCACCCACCTCGCCCGGCGCGCACTCGCGGCCGTCGTCATCGATGACGGCGACGCGATGGCCCGGGTAGGCCCGACCCATGCTGCCCGGCTTGGCCGGCCACAGCGCCTGGCAGTTGCCGACGACGTAGTTCATCTCGGTCTGGCCGAACATCTCGTTGACCGGCACGCCCAGCGCATCGCGGCACCAGGCGAAGACGGCGTCGCCCACCGCCTCGCCAGCGCTCATCAGCGCGCGCAGCTTCAGCTTGTGGCGCTGCGGCCTGGGCTCGGCCTTCATCATGGCCTTGAGCGCGGTGGGAAACAGGAAGCTGTGCGTGACGCCGTAGGCCGCCATCAGCTCGAAGGCCTTGGCCGCCGAGAAGCGGCCCTGCCAGGCAACGATGGGCCGGCCGAAGTAGAGGCTGGGCAGCAGCGCGTCCATCAGCCCGCCGGTCCAGGCCCAGTCGGCCGGGCTCCAGAAGACGGCGTCACTGGGATGGCTGGGGTTGAAGGGGTCGAAGCCGAACCAGTTCTGGCTGGCGACGAAGCCGCTCAGGTTGCCCACCAGCGCCCGCTGCGGGATCAGCGCGCCCTTGGGGTTGCCCGTGGTGCCGCTGGTGTAGATCAGGATGGCCGGATCGTCGGCCCGGGTCGCCACCGGCTTGAAGCGGGCCTCCTCGGCCTGCAGGGCCTGCAGCCACGGCAGCTCGTCGCAGTCCACCGGACATTCGCCGACGACGAGGATTCGCCGCAGCGCCGCGCAGCGCGCCTTGACCTCGCGCAATGCCGGCAGGACCTCGCAGGCGGCGATGGCCAGCACGGCGCCGCTGTCCTGCAAGCGGTACTCCAGCGCCTCGGCGCCGAACAGCATGGACAGCGGCATCGCGACCGCGCCGATCTGCTGGATGGCGATGTGGGCAACGGCCGTCTCGAAGCGCTGCGGCAACACGATGGCCACGCGGTGGCCGCGGCGCACGCCCTGGGCCAGCAACGCGTTGGACAGGCGGTTGGCGGCGCGCTGCAGCTGGCCGTAGCTGTACTGCGCGCGGCAGCCGCTCTCGCTGTCGAAGTGGACGGCCGTGGCCTTGGGAGTGTCGCGCGCCCAGCGGCCGCAGCAGGCCTCGGCGATGTTGAAGTCCTCGGGCACCTGCCAGCGGAAGGCGGCGTGCAGCTGCTGGTAAAGGTCTTCCGCCATGGGCCACCCCGATTGGGACAAGGGGGCGAATGCTAGCCAGCGCGCCGGCGGCCGGCCTCATGGATTGCCCGGAGCCGAAGCCGGGCCGCCGGGCTCAAGGCCTCAGAGACCCAGCCAGGACGAGGGCGACCACATGCTGGGCCGGTCGCCATCGCTGTAGCGTTCCAGCGCATCGCCCGCCAGCCGGCAGATGCGCCACTCCGGCATGACGGTGGCCCCGAGCTTCTCGTAGAAGCGGATGGCGTCCTCGTTCCAGTTCAGCACCGTCCACTCGAAGCGGCCGTAGCCGCGCTCGCAGGCCAGCTGGGCCAGGTGCACGAGCAGGGAGCGGCCCAGGCCGCTGCGACGGTGGGCGGGGCGCACGTACAGGTCTTCCAGGTACAGCCCCGGCTTGGCCAGGAAGGTCGAGAAGTTGGTGTAGTACAGCGCGAAGGCGACAACCTCGCCGTCGATCTCGCCGAGCATGCACTCCGCGACCGGGTGGTCGCCGAAGAGATGCGGGGCCAGCTTGTCGGGCGTGACCTCCAGCAGATGGGTCAGGTGCTCGAACTCGGCGAGCTCGGCGATGAGCTGGACGATGGCGGGCAGATCGCCCGGCTCGGCGGCGCGCAGGATGGGGCGTGAGGGCATGGAGGCCATTGTCGGCGCACTGCAGTGCCCTAAAGTGCGGATATGCCCGATGTCTACACCCCGCGCCGCGCGCATCGAAGCGAGTTCCTGGTCCTGCGCGGCCTGCGCCACCACATCCTGCGCTGGGGTCAGCCCTTGCCCGGTCGCCCGCCGCTGGTCATGGTGCATGGCTGGATGGACGTCGGCGCCTCATTCCAGTTCGTCGTCGACGCGCTCGGGGACGAGCGCGAGGTCATTGCGCTGGACTGGCGCGGCTTCGGCCTCAGCGCGACGACGGGCGCCGACTGCTACTGGTTCCCAGACTACCTTGGCGACCTGGATGCGCTGCTGGACGCCGTCAGCCCCGGAGCGCCGGTGGACCTGCTGGGCCACAGCATGGGCGGCAACGTCGCGATGAGCTATGCCGGCGTGCGCCCGCAGCGGGTGCGCCGCCTCGTCAACCTCGAGGGCTTCGGCATGCCCGACACCGCGTCCGCGGCGGCGCCCGAGCGCCTGGCCAGGTGGCTGGACGAGCTGAAGGACCCGCCCTCGCTGCGCCCCTATGCGACGCTGGCAGACGTGGCGCAGCGGCTGGCGAAGAACAACCCCCGCCTGCCGGCTGCCAAGGCCGCCTGGCTGGCCGGGCACTGGGCCCGCGAGACAGCCGCGGGCTTCGAGCTCAACGCCGACCCGGCCCACAAGCTGGCCAACCCCATGCTCTACCGCAAGGCCGAGGTGCTGGCCTGCTGGCAGCGCATCGCCGCGCCCACGCTGTGGGTCGAGGGCAGCGACGACCAGCTGACGCGCTTCTGGGGCACGCGCTACCCGCGCGCGGACTTCGAGGCCCGGCTGGCGCTGGTGCCGGCGCTGGAGCGCGCCGTGCTGCGGGATGCCGGCCACATGCTGCACCACGACCAGCCCGAGGCGCTGGCGGCCCTTCTGGAGCCCTTCCTGGCCGGCGCATGAGGCCCGGCGCAGCGACCGTTCAGGGGCGCGGCTCGCCGAATTCGCGCTCCAGCCGGTTCATGCGCCAGGCGTAGACGACGACGATGGCGCAGAAGCCCAGCAGCGCGCCTTGCGAGGCCAGCCAGAAGGCCAGCGGCCAGCCGAACACCTCCACGCTCAGCTCGCGGGCGAAGAACACCGGCGCGAAGGCGACGATGGCCCAGGCCACCAGCAGCCAGGCGGTGAGCCGGCGGGTGCGGCGCCAGTAGTCGGCAGGTACAGGATCCGTCATGACGGCATTCTGTCCCATGAGAAAATCCCCGTTTTGCCCATAAGAACGACTGTCATGGACATCGAACACATCAACCAAATCGGCAACAGCCTCGCCGACCTCTCAGCGCGCACCGACGCGCTAAGGGGGTATCTTTGACTTCGACCGCAAGGCCCTGCGCCTGAACGAAGTCAACGCGTCGCTCGAGAACCCCAACGTCTGGAACGACCCCAAGCGCGCCCAGGAGCTGGGCAAGGAAAAGCGCACGCTGGAAGCCGTGGTCGACACGATCACGATGCTGACCGGCTCGCTGGCCGACAACGCCGAGCTCTTCGAGATGAGCCGCGAGGAAGGCGACGAGGCCGGCATGCTGGCCATCGAGGAAGACGCCGGCAAGCTGCGCGCGAAGATCGAGGAGCTCGAGTTCCGCCGCATGTTCAACAACCCGGCCGACCCGAGCAACTGCTTCATCGACATTCAGGCCGGCGCCGGCGGCACCGAAGCCAACGACTGGGCGGGCATGCTGCTGCGCCAGTACCTCAAGTACTGCGAGCGCAAGGGCTTCAAGACGACGCTGGAAGACGAGTCGGCCGGCGACGTGGCGGGCATCAAGAGCGCCACGATCAAGGTGGAGGGTGAATACGCTTTCGGCCTGCTGCGCACGGAGACAGGCGTGCACCGCCTCGTGCGCAAGAGTCCCTTCGACAGCAGTGGTGGCCGCCACACCTCCTTCGCCTCGCTCTTCGTCTACCCGGAGATCGACGACTCGATCGAGATCGACATCAATCCGGCCGACGTACGCACCGACACCTTCCGCGCCTCCGGCGCCGGCGGCCAGCACATCAACAAGACCGACTCGGCCGTGCGCCTCACGCACATCCCGACCGGCATCGTCGTGCAATGCCAGGACGGCCGCAGCCAGCACA